>JBEEJN010000102.1:0-3575 GCA_041169165.1 Pseudomonadota bacterium | reverse complement strand
TCGTTCGGCGCTTCCAGCACGTCGGCGATCAGGTTGGCGACCAGGCGGGCCTGTTCTTCCTTGAAACCGCGCGTCGTCATGGCCGGCGAACCCAGGCGGATGCCGCTGGTGACCATCGGCTTTTGCGGGTCGTTCGGGATGCCGTTCTTGTTGCAGGTGATGTGGGCGCGGCCCAGCAGCGCCTCGGCTTCCTTGCCGGTCAGGTTCTTCGGGCGCAGGTCGACCAGCATCACGTGGCTTTCGGTGCGGCCGGAGACGATGCGCAGGCCGCGGGCGGTCAGCGTATCGGCCATCATGGCGGCGTTCTTGACCACCTGTTCCTGGTAAGTCTTGAACTCGGGCGACAGGGCTTCCTTCAGCGCCACGGCCTTGCCGGCGATGACGTGCATCAGCGGGCCGCCCTGGATGCCGGGGAAGATCGCCGAGTTGATCTTCTTGGCGATCGCCTCGTCGTTCATCAGGATCAGGCCCCCGCGCGGACCGCGCAGCGTCTTGTGCGTGGTCGTGGTGACGACGTCGGCGTGCGGCACCGGGTTCGGGTAGACGCCTGCGGCGATCAGGCCGGCGTAGTGCGCCATGTCAACCCAGAGGTAGGCGCCGACGGCCTTGGCGACCTTGGCGAAGCGCTCGAAGTCGATGCGCAGCGCAAAGGCCGAGGCACCGGCGATGATCAGCTTGGGGCGGTGTTCGTGGGCCAGACGCTCCATCGCGTCGTAGTCGATGTCTTCGGCCGCGTTCAGGCCGTAGCTGACGACCTTGAACCACTTGCCCGACATGTTCAGCGGCATGCCGTGGGTCAGGTGGCCGCCTTCGGCCAGGCTCATGCCCATGATGGTGTCGCCGGGCTGCAGCAGGCCGAAGTAGACCGCCTGGTTGGCCTGCGAGCCGGAGTTCGGCTGCACGTTGGCGAAGTTGGCGCCGAACAGCTCCTTGGCGCGGTCGATGGCCATCTGCTCGACCACGTCGACGTGCTCGCAGCCGCCGTAGTAGCGCTTGCCGGGATAGCCTTCGGCGTACTTGTTGGTGAGCTGCGAGCCTTGCGCGGCCATCACGGCCGGGCTGGTGTAGTTCTCGCTGGCGATCAGCTCGATGTGTTCTTCCTGGCGGAGGTTTTCGGCCTCGATCGCGGCAGTCAGCTCGGGGTCGATGGCAGCCAGGGTGTGCGTGGCGCGGTCAAACATGATGCGGCAGTCCTCGTGGTGATGACGGGTCCCGCCCGGCGTTGTCCGCGCGACGGGCGGCCGACAACGAGGGCTGCCCAGGCGCACGGCAAACAGGTCGGTGCAAGCATCGGCACCTGACCGCTGCGCTCCCCGGTGGTACACCACCTCGGACGGTCGCCGATCCCGTGGATCGGGCTTCAGACCACCCCAACGCCAGTTGCGCAGCGCCGCGAGTTTAACGGAAAGCGCCGGATCAGCGCAGCGCGAGGCGGTCGTTGCGCTCGGCGGCCTTGTCGTTCGTGCCTTCGTTGCCGGCGGTGCCGCCGTTGGCGGTGCTCGGCAGCTTGACCGAGACCGGCACGCTGCGGCCCTGCGCGACCTGGCGCAGGTTGGCCTGTTCGGCCAGCACCTTGACGGCGTAGCCGCCGTCGTCATCGAGGTTGGCGGCACCGACGTAGTACTTCAGGCCGCCTTCGAGCGAGCCGGCGCGGCTGATGCATTCCTTGAGCACCTCGACGCCGACACGCAGGTTGGTGACCGGGTCGAAGGCGGCGTGGTTGCCGCCGAAGGGCTCGTACTTCTCGTCGTGCACGCGGGTCATGACCTGCATCAGGCCCTGCGCTCCGACCGGACTCTGCGCGAAGGGGTTGAAGCCCGACTCGATCGCCATGATCGCCAGGATCAGCGTCGGCTCCAGCTTGGTGCGCTGGCCGACCGTCCAGGCCTCCTGCACCAGCCGGCTGACCGGCTCGGGCGCGACGCGGTAGCGGCGCGAGAGCCACTGCGCCACGGCCGCCTGCTGACGCGACAGGCGCGACGGGTCGGCGGCGGTGGCCCGGTCGACCGCGAGCGGATCCTCGGGCGAGAACTCCTCGCCATCGGCCAGCAGGCGTGCTTCCTGACGCGTCTGCAGCCAGTCGAGGGCCTGGTCTTCCAGGGCGGTGCGCACATCGGCGTGGCTGCCCAGCACCGCGATGGTGCCGAGCACGGTCATGCCGAGCAGTGCAAGCGAGTTGTGGCTCACCGCCAGCAGACCATCACCGAGGTCCGACAGGAAGATCTGCACGGACGCCAGCACGGCGGACTGCACGCGCTTCCACGATTGGAATGCTTGCATGAACACTCCTTTCTTGATCACAGGTTGGCGCCGTCTGGCTGAGCAGGGGCACCACGGATAATCTCCGTCGCTCGAGACTGCTGACTGCACGGATGAGACCAGCGCCTCGGAAGGGTGTGCAGTGCGACGGAACTGGCAGAGGCACCGGACGCGATGGCGTCTACGGGTTACCCCTGGTTTCGACGAAACGAGCGGATTCTAGGCGGCCTGCAAATAACGGGTCAACACTTAGAAATTCTTGTTTTATTTTGTTTTTGTGATGAACTACCACGATCTGCGCGATTTTCTCAGTTCCTTGCAGGCCCGCGGAGAATTGATCCACGTCACGGAGCCCGTCTCCACCGAGCTGGAAATGACCTGGTTGAGCGATCGGGCGCTGCGTGACAAAGGCCCTGCGCTGCTCTTCGATGCCCCTCATACCAAGGGGGTCAAACACGCAATTCCGGCATTGACAAATCTGTTCGGCACACCTGAGCGGGTCGCCCTCGGCATGGGGGCCACTGACTTGGGCGCGCTGCGCCAGATCGGCGAACTGCTGGCCAGCCTCAAGGAGCCCGAGCCGCCGAAGGGCCTCAAGGATGCCGGCCGGTTGTTACAAATGGCGCGCACTTTGTGGGACATGAAGCCGTCCCTGGTGCGCCGCCCGGTGTGTCAGGAACTGATCCTGCAGGGCAGCGAGATCGACCTCGGGCGTCTGCCGGTGCAGCACTGCTGGCCCGGCGACGTGGCGCCCTTGATCACCTGGGGGCTGGTCGTGACGCGCGGTCCGCAGGGCGTGCCGCGGCCGCGCACGCGCCAGAATCTCGGCATCTACCGCCAGCAAGTCATCGGGCCGCGCCAGACCATCATGCGCTGGCTGGCGCACCGGGGCGGCGCGCTCGATTTCCGCGAGTTCGCGCTCGCCAATCCGGGCAAACCTTTCCCGGTCGTGACCGCGCTGGGGGCTGACCCGGCCACCATCCTCGGCGCCGTGACGCCGGTGCCGGACAGCCTGTCCGAGTACCAGTTCGCCGGCCTGCTGCGCGGCGGCCGCACCGAACTGGCCGACAGCAGCGTCGGCGAGGGTGGCCTGATGCTGCAGGTGCCGGCCAGCGCCGAGATCGTGCTGGAAGGGCACATTCCGACCGCCGAGCCCGGCTTCGAAGGCCTGAGCGAGCACGGCGTGCCGCTGAAGGAGAAGGGCGGCTACCTGCACGCGCTCGAAGGTCCGTACGGCGATCACACCGGCTACTACAACGAGCAGGACTGGTTTCCGGTGTTCGAGATCAGCCGCCTGACGATGCGCCAGGGCGCCA
>JBEEJN010000101.1:0-3786 GCA_041169165.1 Pseudomonadota bacterium | reverse complement strand
TTGCGTTGCACGATCAGCCCGTTCTTTGCGCGCCAAAGCAGGTCGAGGTTCTTCGACAGCTGCGCAAGCTCGTCCAGGGCCTGTTCGCGGGAGTCCGTGACCGGCCCTGCCGGCGGCTTCGCGGCGACCGACGGATGGAACTGGATGCGCCGCAGAGCGGGGTAGGGATAGGGGCCCGCGTCCTGCGCCTTGTCCAGGTTGGGAAATCGTTCGACGAAGGCAAGCACCCGTGCCGCGGCCTGCGCCGCCTGCTCGTCATCGAGGACTTTGGACGCGAACACCGAGGCCAGGCAGTCCTCGAGGTCGGCGCGGTAGCCTGCGTCCGAAGCCACCTTGGCCGCGGCGAATGCCTTGGGGTCCTTCAGCGACGCACGTGTCGGCATGGCGCCTGCGAGCGGATCCGGATCGCCGAGATATGCCAGGTAGTCGAAGCGCAGGTCGGACAATCGCTGCACGAAGTGGCCGGATTTCAGCTGCGCCCGGGCCCAGGCCTTGCGCACCGCGACCGACCCAGCGGAAATGCCCTTGAGGCTGGGGGACGCGGCGACCCGTTGAGCGATATCGATGATGCCGGACTGCCGGATCCGGACGTAGCGCATGATCTCGCGCGGGCCACCGGCGCGGCCCGTAGGGTTGGTGGTTGCCATCGCCGCACCTCCAGATCTTCGGAGAGGCATTACCCGGCAAAGGCGTCCCGATGTCAACGCCTCCTGCGGCTACAGCCTGCTCGAAAGACTGGGGTAACCGACGGGCACCCCAGCGTCTGCGGCCCCGAAGCAGGGGTGCGCCGCGCATACCCCTGCCTACATCGCCACCGCGGGAACTCGCACCGCTATGCGAAGATTTTCCTCGTACGCAGTCTGTCAGTCGGTCTCGGCGGGCGTATGGAAAGAGCCGCTGCGGGCCCGCCACATGACTTCGGGATTGGTGACGCCGGGTGGCAAGGTGCCGCTGTCGCGCAGCGTCTGCGCGGCGTCTGCGACGGCCGGTGCGGCTCGGGTGGCGAAGTCTCGCCCCGCCTCGCGCGCCCGGCCCCTGGGCGGCGGCCTGTGCGGTGCCGCTGGCGCGCCCGCCTTCGTCGAGGCGAGTGGCGCCGATGCGCGTTGACCTGCTTCGACACCTTGGGTGAGACTGCCGCGCGAGCGACTGGTTTCTGCCGAAGGACTAAACCGCTCGCGCGGTAGTCGCTCCGGCCAGGTTGGTGGCGGTCCGTTTCACCCGTGACTCTGCGATGTTGGCGATCGAGGCAATCCGCCTCGGTCACCGACAGGAGCAGGATCATGGACGTCTCCACCCCGACCCCTTCCGCGGCCGTCTCGCCGCTGCGCCAGCGCATGCTCGAGGACATGCGCATGCGCCAGTTCGCGGAGCACACGCAGGAGGGCTACATCCGCGCCGTGCGCAAGCTCGCGACCTTCCTCGGCCGCTCGCCTCACACGGCCACCGCCGACGACCTGCGTCGCTTCCAACTCCATCTGGTGGACACCGGCACCGGCCCGGTCACCATCAACGCCACCATCACCGGGCTGAAGTTCTTCTTCGACATCACGCTGTGCCGGCCTGAGCTCATGCTCAAGATGACGCACGTGGCTGTGCCGCGCAAGCTGCCGGTGATCCTGAGCCCTGAGGAGGTCGGCCGCCTGATCGCCGCCGCACCCAACCTCAAGCACCAGGCCGCCATGTCTGTGGCGTACGGCGCAGGCCTGCGCGTCAGCGAAGTGGTGTCGCTGAAGGTCGGCGACATCGACGGCGAGCGCATGACCCTGCGCGTGGAGCAAGGCAAGGGCCGCAAGGACCGCTACGCCATGCTCAGCCCCGTGCTGCTGGAGCGGCTGCGCGCCTGGTGGAAGCTGGGCCACGCCCAGGGCAAGATCCGCCACGGTGGCTGGCTGTTCCCGGGCCTGGACCCCACCGACCACGTGACCGCACGCCAGCTCAACCGCGCCGTGCACCTGGCCGCCGCCACGGCCGGCATCGACAAGCGCATCACGCCGCACGGCCTGCGCCATGCGTTTGCCACCCACCTGCTGGAGCAGAAGGTCGACATCCGCGTCATCCAGGTGCTGCTCGGGCACAAGCGGCTGGACACCACCACGCTGTACGCCGCCGTGGCCACCGACTTGCTGCGCCGGGTCATCAGTCCCCTGGATCACACCTCCGACAGACCCACGGGTGAGCCTGCACCCCAGCCACCGGCGCAGTAGCGGCACGCCGTCGTGCAGGGGCGACCTGCCCTGGAGGTCGCTGACATCTTCCGAGCCCACGGACCCGCCTGGCGCGAGGCCCAGCGCGGTCACCTGAGCCTGGCCCAGCTCAAGGTGATGTCAGCCATCACCCAGTGCCGCACGGCGGCACTGGGCGGCCACGTCCTGCGCTGCGACGGCTGCGGGTTGGACGAGGTCTCGTACAACTCGTGCCGCAACCGGCACTGCCCCAAGTGCCAGAGCAACGCGGCCAAGCGCTGGCTGGACGCGCGCCAGGCCGATCTGCTGCCGGTGGCGTACTACCACGTGGTCTTCACGCTGCCGGCGCCCATTGCCGACGTCGCGTACCAGAACAAGGCGGCGCTGTACGGGCTGCTGTTCGACATGGCCGCTGAGACGCTGCAGCGCATTGCGGCCGACCCGAAGCACCTGGGCGCCAACATTGGCGCCACGCTGGTGCTGCACACCTGGGGCTCGGCGCTGACGCACCACCCGCATGTGCACGGCATCGTGCCTGGCGGCGGGCTCTCGCCCGACAGCTCCCGCTGGGTCGCGTGCCGGCCGGGGTTCTTCCTGCCGGTGCGCGTGCTCTCAAGGCTGTTCAGGCGCCGCTTCGTGGAGGAACTGCAGCGGCTGCACGATGGCGGCGCGCTCAAGTTCTTCGGCGAGCACGCAGCGCTGGCCGAGCCGGTGGCCTTCAAGGCGTGGCTCGCGCCGCTGCGCCAGTGCGAGTGGGTGGTCTATGCCAAGCGGCCGTTCGCCGGGCCGCAGGCGGTGCTGGCCTACCTGTCGCGCTACACGCACCGCGTGGCCATTTCCAACAGCCGGCTGCTTGCGATGGACGAGCGCGGCGTCACCTTCCGCTGGAAGGACTACCGGGCCAAGAATGGCGCCAAGGGCAAGACGCGTCACAAGACGATGACGCTGACCCCGCAGGAATTCATGCGTCGCTTCCTGCTGCATGTGCTGCCACCGCACTTCCATCGGATCCGGCACTACGGGCTGCTGGCCAACAGTAATCGGCGCGACGACCTGGCGCTCGCGCGCCAGCTGTTGCAGGTGGCACCGACCCCGGACGAAGCGACAACCAACGATGCGTCAGCTTCACCGGCGCCGACCTTCGTATGCGCGCACTGCGGCCTGGCGATGACGGTGCTGCGTGTCTTCTTTCGTGACTGCTCGATCAGAGCGCCGCCAACACCATGAACGGGCAGCATCAACACCGATCAACTTGGCGCCGAGCGTGGCGTCTGGTGGACGGCTACGTGCGCTGCTCGAACGCCACGTCTGGTGACCCCGCGCCAAACTGCTGCAGCCTACAACTGGCATGCCGTTGGGGGCCTTCGGTCATCGGCATCGCGTCAATGGACAACCGCACGCTGCACAAATGCGACGCCCGCGCGATCCAATCGCCATAGCCGCTGCGCTGAACGACCTCCGTGGCGTTCGCCGCGGTTTCCTCCCTCGAGGCTTATGCAACACCTGCCCGGACGCAGCGATGGTGTGCGACTGCCTGCGCGAGGGCAGGTGTCACACAAGCCTTAACTAAAGCGGCGCTGAGCTGGACTCGTCCGGAGTCGCG
>JBEEJN010000100.1:0-3885 GCA_041169165.1 Pseudomonadota bacterium | reverse complement strand
TGCAGGCCCTCGTCGGGCTGGAACGGCGGCGGCGCGAAGCCCCAGTCTTCGGACATGCGTCCTCAGGCCAGCCAGCGCTTGCGGCGCTTGTAGCTCTTGACGTCCTTGAAGCTCTTGCGGTCGCCACCGCCCATGCCGAGGTAGAACTCCTTGACGTCCTCGTTCTCGCGCAGGGCCTTGGCCTCGCCGTCCATCACGATGCGGCCGTTCTCGAGGATGTAGCCGTAGTCGGCGTAGCGCAGCGCGATGTTGGTGTTCTGCTCGGCCAGCAGGAAGGTGACCTTCTCCTTGGTGTTGAGGTCCTTCACGATCTCGAACACCTCCTCGACGATCTGCGGCGCCAGGCCCATGCTGGGCTCGTCGAGCAGCACCATCTTGGGGTTGGCCATGAGCGCGCGGCCGATCGCGCACATCTGCTGCTCGCCGCCCGAGGTGTAGGCGGCCTGGCTGGTGCGGCGCGTCTTCAGGCGCGGAAAGTAGTTGTAGACCTTCTCCAGCGTCTGGGCGACCGCGGCCTTGCCGTCGGTGCGCGTGTAGGCGCCGGTCATCAGGTTTTCCTCGATGGTGAGGTGGGCGAAGCAGTGCCGGCCTTCCATCACCTGCACCACACCGCGATTCACCATGTCGCTGGTGCTGAGCTTTTCGATGCGTTCGCCGCGCAGCTCGATGCTGCCCTTGGTGACATCGCCACGCTCGCCGGCGAGCAGGTTGCTCACCGCGCGCAGCGTGGTGGTCTTGCCGGCGCCGTTGCCGCCCAGCAGGGCCACCACCTTGCCCTCGGGCACCTGCAGGCTCACGCCCTTGAGCACCAGGATGACATGGTTGTAGATGACCTCGATGCCGTTGACGTTCAGGAGGATGTTGTTGGTGGCTGCGCTCATGGTGTGCCTTGGGGGCTGGGTCGTCTCGCTCGAACGCGGCGCGCCGCGTTCGAGCGAGGGCCCGCGTGGGGCCCGGAAGGAAAGGTGTGGGGCGCTCCCCACGGCGAGGCCGGCAGGCCTCGCTGGTAAATCGGGCTGAGCCGAGTCCGCAGGGACTCGGCTCGGTCCCGATTTACCCCTGGCAGTCGCCCGACTCGCGGCGGGTCAGCTTCTTCTCGCCGGCGTACTTGTCGGCGGCGTTGCGGGCCATGGGCTTGATGATCTGCTCGTCGGCCTGCAGCCAGCCGGACGTGAACGTCCACTTGGCGCCGTCCCAGGTGTGCACGCGGGCCCAGTTGGCACCCAGGTGGTCGTAGCAACTGGTGCTCACCGGGCGCAGCACGCCGGCAAAGCCCAGGCCATCGAGCTTCTTCTGGTCCAGCGCCAGGTTTTCCAGGCCCCAGCGGACCTGCTCACCCGTCATGACCTTGCCCTTGCCGTATTTCTCCTGGGCGCGCTTGACGCCTTCCACCGCCAGCAGGGCCGAGACCATGCCGCGCATGTAGAGCACCTGGCCGACCTCGTCCTTGGGGCCCGTGCCCTGGCCCTTGTCGTGCACCAGCTTGATTACGTCCTTGATGACGGCAGAGCCCGGCTCGGCACCGTGCTGCATGGTCACGGCGTTGTAGCCCTTGGCGCCGTCACCCACGTCCTTCACGTCGGGTTCGGCACCGGCCCACCACACGCCGTACATCTTCTCGCGCGGGTAGCCGGTGGCCACGGCTTCCTTCAGGGCCACCGAGTTCATCACGCCCCAGCCCCACAGCAGCACGTAGTCCGGGCGGCTCTGGCGGATCTGCAGCCAGGTGGACTTCTGCTCCACGCCAGGCGCGGTCACAGGCAGCAGCTGCAGATCGAAGCCGTTGAGCTTGGCGCGTTCCTGCAGCAGGGGGATGGGCTCCTTGCCGTAGGGGCTGTCGTGGTAGACCAGGGCGACCTTCTTGCCCTTGAGCTTGTCCAGGCCGCCTTCCTTCTTGGCGATGTGCTGCACCAGCACGTCGGCGGCCACCCAGTAGGTGCCCAGCAGGGGGAAGTTCCACTTGAAGACGCCGCCATCTTGCGACTCGCTGCGGCCATAGCCGGCGGTGATGAGCGGGATCTTGTCGGCCGGGGCCTTCTCGGTCAGCGCGAAGGTGATGCCGGTCGACAGCGGCTGGAACACCGTGGCGCCCTTGCCCTTGAGGCGCTCGTAGCACTCCACGCCCTTGTCGGTGGCGTAGCCGGTCTCGCATTCCTCGAAGGTCAACTTGACGCCGTTCAGGCCGCCCTTGGCGTTGACGTACTTGAGGTAGTCGACATAGCCATTGGCCCAGGGCACGCCGTTCGGTGCGTAGGCGCCAGTGCGGTAGACCAGCACGGGGAAGAACTGTTCTTTTGCGGCCGCGGCGTTCTTGGCCTGGGCCAAGGCGCCCGTGCTGACCAGGGTGGAGCTGAGGCCGGCAGCCATGAGGGCGGCGGCGAGGGCGAGGGATTTCAGTGTCATGTCTGCCTCCGGTGGGGGGTGATGGGTTGCACAGCGGTGCTCGGTCGCTTCCGGTCTGCCGCTGCCAGCCCGGGCGTAGTAAATGGAGCATGGGCCTGGGCCCATGCCGTCGGTGTCAGTGAGGGAAAGGCCAGAGCCTGAGCTTTTCCTTGGCGATCGACCACAGCCGGGCCAGGCCGTGGGGTTCAACGATGAGGAAGAACACGATCAGGGCGCCGAAGATCATGAAGGTCAGGTGCGAGGCCAGCGCGGTGTCGATCGGCACGCCCAGCCACAGCGGCAGGTTGTCCAGGAAGATGGGCAGCACCACGATGAAGGCCGCGCCGAAGAAGCTGCCCATGATGGAGCCCAGGCCGCCAATGATGACCATGAAGAGCAGCTGGAAGCTGCGGTCGATCGAGAAGGCTGCCGGCTCCCATGAGCCCAGGTGCACGAAGCCCCACAGCGCGCCGGCCACGCCAACGATGAAGCTGCTGACCGCAAAGGCGGTGAGCTTGGCGTAGACCGGGCGGATGCCGATCACCGCGGCGGCCACGTCCATGTCGCGCATGGCCATCCACTCGCGGCCAATGTTGCCGCGCACCAGGTTCTTGGCCAGCATGGCGAACACGATCAGGAAGACCAGACAGAACAGGTACTTCTGGATCGGCGTCTCGATCGGCAGGCCCAGCACGTTCAGGCCGGCCACGCTCACCGAACCCGACGACGAGTCGTTGGTGAACCACTTGATGCGCAGGAAGGCCCAGTCGGTGAAGAACTGCGCCGCCAGCGTGGCCACCGCCAGGTACAGGCCCTTGATGCGCAGCGACGGGATGCCGAACAACACGCCCACGCCGGTGGCGCACACGCCGCCCAGCAGCAGCGAGGCGATGACCGGCATGCCGTCGATGCGGACCTGGAAGTTGTAGGCCGCATAGGCGCCCACCGCCATGAAGGCGCCGGTGCCCAGCGAGATCTGGCCACAGTAGCCGACCAGGATGTTCAGCCCCAGCGCGGCCAGCGACAGGATGAGGAAGGGGATGAGGATGGCGCGGAAGAGGTATTCCGGTGCCAGCAGCGGCACGGCAACGATGGCGAAGGCCAGCAGCAGGCCGATGGCGATGCGGTCCTGGCGGATGGGGAAGACCTGCTGGTCGGCGCCGTAGCTGGTCTTGAATTGGCCGTTCTCACGGTAAAGCATCTGGGACTCCGATGTTCTTGTTCTGGGCGGGGCTCAGACCCGGTTGATGATCTTCTCGCCGAACAATCCCTGCGGCCGCACCAGCAGGAAGAACAGCGCCAGCACGTAGGCGAACCAGATCTCGATGCCGCCGCCCACCAGGGAGCCGATGTAGACCTCGCTGAGCTTTTCGCCCACACCGATGATGAGCCCGCCGATGATGGCGCCCGGCACCGAGGTGAGGCCACCTAGGATCACCACCGGCAGCGCCTTGAGCGCCACCAGCGAGAGCGAGAACTGCACGCCCAACTTGCTGCCCCAGA
>JBEEJN010000099.1:0-4645 GCA_041169165.1 Pseudomonadota bacterium | reverse complement strand
ACTCGCCGGTCGCCAGCTTGGGCAGGTACTTCTGCTTCTGCGCCTCGGTGCCGAACTCGTTGATGGGCACCATCACCAGCGAGGACTGCACGCTCATCATCGAGCGGTAGCCCGAGTCGACCCGCTCCACCTCGCGCGCCACCAGGCCGTAGCAGACATAGTTCAGGCCGGCGCCGCCGTATTGCTCGGGGATGGTCGGGCCCAGCAGGCCCAGCTCACCCATCTCGCGGAAGATGGCCGGGTCGGTCTCGGCGTTGCGGAAGGCCAGGGTCACCCGGCTGGCCAGCTTGTCCTGGCAGTAGGCGCGCGCGGCGTCGCGCACCTGGCGTTCGTCGTCGCTGAGCTGGTCGTCGAGCAGCAGGGGGTCGTTCCACTGGAACTTCGCGTGGCTGGCCATGGGGAGGGATCCTCGAAAAATCGGTTGGATGCAGGCAGGCAAACAGGCCGCCCAGGCCCGGTGCATGAGCGGCGCATGACGGCGCGTTTTATAGCCGCTCGCCCGGCCCGGCCAGGCGGGGGTTAGCCCCGCCTTGCGCCGGCCCGGGATGGCGGTCAGCTCATCAGCTCGTTCAGGTCAGGCCAGGGCGGCATCGAAGCTGGCCGCCAGGATGGCCAGGCCTTCCTCGATCAGCTCGTCGCTGGCGGTAAGCGGCACCAGCACACGGATGACGTTGCCGTGGATGCCGCAGCTCAGCAGCACCAGACCGCGCGCCAGGGCCTCGGCGCACACCCGCTTGGTCAGCTCGGCGTCGGGCTGAGCCAGATCGCCGCCCTTGAACAGCTCGATGGCGATCATGGCGCCCAGGCCGCGCACATCGCCCACCTCGCGGTGCTTGCTGGCGATGAGCTTCAAGCCATCGGTCAGGCGCACGCCCAGGGCGCGGCTGCGTTCCACCAGTTGTTCTTCCTCGAACACCTCCAGCACGGCCAGCGCCGCGGCGCAGGCGATCGGGCTGCCGGCGTAGGTGCCGCCCAGGCCGCCGGGGCCGGGCGCGTCCATCAGCTCGGCGCGGCCGATGACGGCCGAGATCGGGAAACCGCCGCCCATGGACTTGGCCATGGTGACGATGTCGGGCGCGGCTATGCCCGCAGCCACCCACTGCTCGCAGGTCAGCCAGGTGCCGGTGCGCCCTGCGCCGGTCTGCACCTCGTCGGCGATGAGCACGATGCCGTGCTTGTCGCACAGGGCGCGCAGGGCACGCACGAAGTCCAGCGGCGCGATGTAGAAGCCGCCTTCGCCCTGCACCGGCTCCAGGATGATGGCGGCCACACGCGCCGGTTCGACGTCGTACTTGAAGATGCCTTCAAGCGAGGCGATGGCGTCCGCCGTGCTGATGCCGTGCAGCGGGTTGGGGAACTTGGCGTGGTAGACCTCGGCCGGAAAGGGGCCAAAGCCAGCCTTGTAGGGGGCGACCTTGCCGGTCAGAGCCATGCCCATGAGGGTGCGGCCGTGGAAGCCGCCACCAAAGGCGATGACGGCCTGGCGTTTCGTGGCCGCGCGGGCGATCTTGACGGCGTTTTCCACCGCCTCGGCGCCACTGGACAGGAAGAAGGCCTTCTTCGCGAAGTCGCCCGGCGTCTTGGCGATCAGGCGCTCGGCCAGTTCCACATAGGGCTCGTAGGCCAGCACCTGGAAGCAGGTGTGATGGAATTTTTCCAGCTGCGCGGCCACGGCGGCCATGATCTTGGGGTGGCGGTGGCCGGTGTTGAGCACCGCGATGCCGCCGGCGAAGTCGATCAGGCGTCGGCCTTCCACGTCCCACACCTCGGCGTTGTCGGCGCGATCGACAAACACGTCATAGGTCTGGCCCAGGCCCGAGGGCAGGGCGGCACGGCGGCGCGCCATGAGCGCGGCATTGGTGGCGTGGGGTTCACGTTGCATGGTCGTCGAGGTCCTTCAGGGGCAGAGGTCGGGCCCGCAGCGCAGCGGGAGGCACAGGGCGCGGCACGGCGGCGGCGGCCGGCACCGATATCGCAATATAGGTGCCGAGCGGCCCTGGCTACCAT
Organism: Pseudomonadota bacterium; assembly: GCA_041169165.1. Taxonomy (GTDB): domain Bacteria; phylum Pseudomonadota; class Gammaproteobacteria; order Burkholderiales; family Burkholderiaceae_C; genus Sphaerotilus. Next base: position 2,638 of record JBEEJN010000099.1, on the reverse strand, counting down.
GTACAGACTCAGTCCGTGTCCGGCGCACTGTGCAGGCCGGTTCACCAGCACAGCCGGTACGGCCGGACAGGGCGTGTGTGTCCCTCCTGTTTCGCGCATGTTCACCGTCAATCTCGAATCGTCATTACCGCTGGTCAGCCAGATCGTCGACGGCCTGCGCAAGCTCATCGACGACGGCGCGCTGCGCTCGGGCACCAAGCTGCCGTCCATCCGCCAGTTCGCCCACGCCCAGCAGGTCAGCGTGTTCACCGTGGTCGAGGCCTACGACCGCCTGGTGGCCCAGGGTTATCTGGTCTCGCGGCCGCACTCGGGATTTTTTGTACGCAAGCGCGCCGCAGCCGGCGCCAGCGCGGCCGGTGCGGCGGCAGGCAGCGGCTACAGCTTCGATTCGGGCTGGTATCTGCGCAAGATCTTCGAGAACCGCCACCTGGGCTTGAAACCCGGCTGCGGCTGGCTGCCGGGCGACTGGTTGTTCGAGGACGGCGTGCGGCGCAGCCTGCGTGCCCTGGCGGCCGCCGACAGCGTCGACCTGGGCGGTTACGGCGACCCCAAGGGTTATCTGCCGCTGCGCGAACTCATCCAGGCCAGCATGGCCGAGCAGGAGATCAGCGTCAGCCCCGCCCAGGTGCTGCTGACCCAGGGCTCCAGCCAGGCGCTGGACCTGGCGGCGCGCCGCCTGGTGCGCGCCGGCGACGCCGTGCTGGTGGACGACCCCGGCTACGCCAACCTGCTGTTCTGCCTGCGTTTTGCCGGCGCCCAGCTGATCGGCGTGCCGCGCACACCCCAGGGCTACGACCTGGCGGCGCTGGAGCGGCTCATCATTCAGCACCGCCCGCGCGTGTTCTTCACCCAGCCGCGGCTGCAAAGCCCCACCGGATCGGTGGCCCAGCTGGCCCACCTGCACCGCCTGATGCAACTGGCCGAAAAACACGACCTGCTGGTGGTGGAAAACGACCTGTATGCCGACCTCGACCCCGAACCGCGCCCCTCGCTGGCCAGCCTGGACCAGCTGGCGCGGGTCATCTACATCGGCAGCTACAGCAAGACCGTGTCGCCCAACCTGCGCGTGGGCTTCATGGTGGCGCACCCCGACCTGATCGAGGACCTGGCCCAGCTCAAGATGATCTCGGGCCTGACATCGTCGGAGTTCAGCGAACGCCTGATCCACGGCGCCCTGACCGAAGGCCGCTGGCGCAAACACTTGAAAGCCCTGCGCGACCGCCTGGCCGACGCCCATGGTCGCGTCGCCGGCCAACTCGCCGGCCTGGGCTTCGAGCTTTTCACCGAACCCAAGGCCGGCATGTTTTTATGGGCGCGCCACCCGCGCCTGCTTGATGCAGCGGTGTTGTCCAACCAGGCCACCGAAAGCGACATCATGCTCGGCCCCGGCCACCTGTTTGCACCCGACATGGCCCCCAGCAGCTGGATGCGCTTCAATGTCGCGTTCTGTCAGGACGAGCGGGTGTTTGGGTTCTTGCGGCGCCAGATTGAAACGGCGGCTGCAGGGTGAAAACCTAGGCGTGCGTAATTGAACACCGCGCTGTAGCACGCAGCCTTGCTCATAGTTCGACTCGACCGAGTTACGTTAATAATAATGGAGCGCCTCGTATTCATGGGCGTCTTGTCCGGCTGCTGGGCAGCGTCTCATCCGACAGAAGTGCGACGCCATTCGTTAAGTCACGGTGCCAAGTCATTCGGTGATTTTTCGACACGTTGATGTTTCGCAGATTGCTTGCCACTGCCAGGCGCGGCCTTGTCACGTTCATTTGTACGTACCGCCATGGACGCCAGACCATGACGCAGTCCGTGCCAGACAGGGCGCTCGACCAGGTTGCGTTTACCGGCAAGTCCGCCAGACGACTCGTGCTCCTCGACCAGCGTCATTACAAAATCGACAAAGCAGCGTACCTTGGGCGTGCGTCGATGGTTGGCCCGGAATAACAGGTTCAGCGGAGGCCCGCCATGGAGTTCCCAATCAATCAATGCCGGCACAAGTTCGCCACTGTTGAGATACGCACGTGTCGTGAGGACATTGAATCGTCCTACTCCCTGATGAGCGAGGACATTGGCCAGCACCAACTCTCGGTCGTTGCTTCGCAACCACCCATCCACTTTTACTTCTACGCGCTCGGCATTGCGTTCAAATACCCATAGGTCCAGCAAAGCTCCGGCTGGATTGCGGACGAGGGGGCAGTTATGAGCGGTCAGGTCGACAGGATGTTGTGGCAGGCCATGCTGCGCCCAGTAGTTTGGGGTGGCAGCGACAACCGTTCGGGCATGGCCCAGTTTGCGATGTACGAGGTCTTGTGGCTCCGGCCATCCGTGCAGTAGAAATACGTCGACTGCCTCGGCGTCTGCATCGGTCGTTCGATGGATCACCCGCACATCAAGGTCAAGATCAGGATGAGCCGCGGCAAAGCGAGGGAGCGCAGGCGAGAGAAAGTTGTGTGCAAGCTGAGGAGGTGCACCGACGACCAAGGTGCCGGACACGCCGACGGTCGCACGGGTTACCTGGCGGACTCTAAACTGAAGTGCAACGAACCAATGCAATCAACAGTTTGAGCCGATGGGACAGCAGTATTCAAGCCTGAGTATCGAGGAGCGCACGCAGCTCGGATTGTTGGTACAGCAGCGGCTG
>JBEEJN010000098.1:0-4878 GCA_041169165.1 Pseudomonadota bacterium | reverse complement strand
GCACGCTGTCGTACTTGAGCATGTAGGCCAGGTAGTCGGGCTCGAGCAGGTCGTTGATGCCGACGACCTCGATGTCGTTGAAGTTCTGCACCGCGGCGCGGAACACCATGCGGCCAATGCGGCCGAAACCATTGATGCCGATCTTGATGGTCATGTCTGACTCCTGGGTTGAAGACGGGAACATTGGGCAGGGCCCGCGCGCGCCGGCAGCGCCGCTGTCGACCAGACAGCCTGCCAGTGTGACGCGGTCCGGGTTACTTCGCGAGAACCTTGTGACGTGGCGAACCGGACGCGATCAGCCGGCCAGCACCTTGCGAACCGTGGCGACGAGGTTGTCCACCGTCAGCCCGAAATGCTTGAACAACACGACGGCCGGGGCGGATTCGCCGAAGCTGTCCACGCCGATGACGGCGTCGCAGCCGTACTTCCACCAGAAGTCGGTCACGCCGGCCTCGACGGCCACGCGCGGCAGGCCCTTGGGCAGCACGTCCTTCTTGTACCTCACGTCCTGGCGGTCGAACACCGTGGTGCTGGGCATCGAGACAACGCGCACTGGAATCTTGAACTTGGCCAGCTCGGCCTGGGCCTGCAACGCCAGCTGCACTTCCGATCCGGTGGCGATGATGACCGCCTTGGCCTTTTTCTTCAGCCCCACCTCGGCCGGCTCGGCCAGCACGTAGGCGCCGCGGGTGATCAGCTCAGGGTCGGTCTTGGGCGCGTAGGCCAGGTTCTGGCGGCTCAGCAGCAAGGCGCTGGGGCGGCGCTTGTTGGCCAGGGCCAGGGTCCAGGCCACGGCGGTCTCGGTGGTGTCGGCCGGGCGCCAGACGTCCAGGCCCGGGATGAGGCGCAGGCTGGCGGCATGCTCCACGCTCTGGTGGGTCGGGCCGTCCTCGCCCAGACCGATGGAGTCGTGCGTGAACACGTGCACCACGCGCAGCTTCATCAACGCGGCCATGCGAATGGCATTGCGGCTGTAGTCGCTGAAGGTCAGGAAGGTGCCGCCATAGGGGATGTAGCCGCCGTGCAGGGCCACGCCGTTCATGATGGCGGCCATGCCGAACTCGCGCACGCCGTAATTGACGTGGCGGCCGATCACCGCCTCCTGGCCTTCGGCCAGAGCGGTCTTCACAACCGCGCCCTGGCTGTCCATGCGCAGCGCCGGCGTGCTCTTGGTGTTGGTCAGGTTGGAGCCGGTCAGGTCGGCCGAGCCGCCGAGCAGCTCGGGCAGGGCGGCGGTGAAGTGCTCCAGCGCCAGCTGGCTGGCCTTGCGGCTGGCCACGGTCTCGGCCTTGGCGTGGGCGGCGGCCACCGCATCGACGGCGATCTGGGCGAAGTTGTCCGGCAGGTCGCCCGCCATGCGGCGCTCGAAGGCCAGGGCAAGCTCGGGGAAATCGCGCACGTAATCAGCGTGGCGCTCCTCCCACTCGTGTTGGGCGGCGGCGCCGGCCGCGCGGTGGTTCCAGGCGGCGGCCACGGCCTCGGGGATGACGAAGGGCTCGGCGCTCCAGCCGATGGCCTCGCGCGTCAGGCGGATCTCCTCGGCGCCGAGCGGCTCGCCGTGCGCCTTGGCGGTGCCGGCGCGATTCGGCGAACCCTGGCCGATGGTGGTCTTGCAGATGATCAGCGTGGGCTTGTCGGTGCTCTGTTTCGCCTGGGTGATGGCGGCGTCGACCGCATCGATGTCGTGGCCGTCCACCGGGCCGAGCACGTTCCAGCCGTAGGCGACAAAACGCAGCGCGGTGTTGTCGGCGAACCAGGGCGCGACCTTGCCGTCGATGCTGATGCCGTTGTCGTCGTACAGGGCGATCAGCTTGTTCAGCTTCCAGGCGCCGGCCAGGGCGCAGGCCTCGTGGCTGATGCCTTCCATCAGGCAGCCGTCGCCCAGAAAGGCGTAGGTGTGGTGGTCGACGACGGCGTAGTCCTTGCCGTCCACGCTGCGGTTGAACTCGGCCGCCAGCAGCTTTTCCGCCAGCGCCATGCCCACGGCATTGCTGACGCCCTGGCCCAGCGGGCCGGTGGTGGTCTCCACGCCCGGCGTGACACCCACCTCCGGATGCCCCGGCGTCTTGCTGTGCAGTTGGCGGAAGTTGCGCAGTTCCTCGATCGGCAGGTCGTAGCCGCTCAGGTGCAGCAGGGCGTAGATCAGCATCGAGCCATGGCCATTGCTGAGCACAAAGCGGTCGCGGTTCACCCACCGCGGGTCGGCCGGGTTGTGCTTGAGGTGACGCTGCCACAGCGCCACGGCGATCTCGGCCATGCCCATGGGGGCGCCCGGATGGCCGGAATTGGCCTGCTGCACGGCATCCATGGCCAGGGCGCGGATGGCGTTGGCCTGATCGGCCAGGGTGGCGGCGGCCGCGGGGGCGGCAACGCTGGCCGGGGTGTCGAGCTGTTCGGGCGTGGGGGCGAGGTCGGCCATGTCGGGTCGCTGTGAGCGGGTCGCGTTGGACAAAATGCGCCCGGCGCAGGAGTAGCCGGACGTGAGGCGCTGGCGGATCGCCCAGGGCTAGGCGGGACGGCGCAGCGTGGGAAAAGCGGCGGATTTTACGGCTGCGCCATCGCCCGTTGCCGACCGCATCGTCCGGCGAGGTGCTCACACTCCGCCTGCGCGCCACAAAGGGCTTGACGCGCATCAAGCCGTCCGGGCGGCCAAGCTGCGACGCTAGTGGCAAGCCTATCGAAGGCGTCGACCTTCATGCCGGAGCCCGCCATGTCCCATCCTGCGATCAAGATCATCCATGCCGAACACCAGGCCCTGGCGGCCATGCTCAGTTCGCTCAACCTGATGCTGGCCGAGCAGCGCCGCAGCGGCCATGTGGCCGGCGCGCGCGACTTCGAGGTACTGCGTGCGATGTTGTTCTACATCGACGAATTCCCAGAGCGTTTGCACCACCGTCAGGAGAGCGACCTGCTGTTCCCGCTCGTGCGTCAGCGCAGCAACGAGGCCGACGAGGCCCTGGACCGTCTTGATCGCGACCATGCCGCCGGCGAAGCCGCCATCCGCAACCTCGAACACGCCCTGCTGGCCTGGGAGATGCTGGGCAGTTCGCGCCAGGCAGCCTTCGAGACCGCACTCATCCGTTACCTCGACTTCTATCGCGCCCACATGCGGCTGGAGGAAGACGTCATCCTGCCGTTGGCCGAAAAGGTGCTCACCGAGGCCGACTGGATGCGACTGGATGCAGCGTTTGCGGCCAATCGCGATCCACTCACCGGCCATGCCCCGCCGGCTGAATACGAGGCGCTGTTCAGTCGCATCGTGCGCATCGCGCCGGCGCCCATCGGCCTGGGTTGAGGCCGGACAGGACACAGGACCCGCGTCCTGTGTCCTGCCTGCCGAACCGGCGGCGCCTGCAGGCGCCGCCGTGGGGGAGACGTGGCAGTGATGTGAACCCTAAACTGCCAGCATGCCCGACACGCCCGCTGCTGCCCTGGTTCCGCCACCTCGTGCCATCGTGCTCGCCGCCGGCCGCGGTGAACGCATGCGGCCTTTGAGCGACCACCGGCCCAAGCCGCTGTTGCAGGTCCGGGGTCGTGCCCTGGTCGAGCACCATCTGGCTGCCTTGGCGCGTGATGGCGTCACCGAAGTCGTCGTCAACACCGCCTGGCTGGAGGAACAGTTCCCCGCCGCATTGGGCGACGGCCGCTCACTGGGGCTGACGGCCCTGCGCTATTCACACGAAGGCGCGGCCTACGGTGCGGCGCTCGAAACCGCGGGTGGCATCGCCACCGTGCTGCCCTGGCTGGCCGAGGGCGAGCGGCCGGTGTTCTGGGCCGTCTCGGGCGACATCTGGGCGCCTGACTACGTCTTCGACGCCGCCCTGGCCACACGCTTCGCGGCCAGCGAACTGCTGGCCCTGCTCTGGCTGGTGGACAACCCGCCGTATCACCCGGCGGGCGACTTCGCATTGGGCGCGCCGCGCCCCGACCTGGCGCCAGGCGCAGCCCTGGGCCGGTCCGGCCGCGCGGCGGACGCCGCTGCGACCACCACCACCGCCATGACGTGCCTCACCTATGCCAACCTCGCCCTCATGAAACCGGCGCTGTTCGACGGCGTGGCGCCGGGCCGGCGTGCGCCGCTCGGCCCGCTGCTGCACCAGGCCATGGCGGCCGGGCGCATCGCCGTGGTGCGCCACGACGGGCGCTGGGCCAACGTTGGCACCCCGGCCGATCTGGCGGCGCTGCAGGGCCCGCAGGCGCCGCCCCCGGGCTGACGGCAGCCGGCGCACACCCGCCACCTAGAATCACCCGCCCTCTGGACGAGCGAGCTGGCTGCTGCTGCCGTGTCTGCCCGTCCAGCGGCCCCCGGCCCTGGCGCCGATCGCCCCGCGCTGCTGTCCGCCCATCGAAGAACCCAACCACCGCCGCCCCTTCGCCCGGGCGACGCGCCACGCACATGCTGACCTTCCAGCAAATCATCCTTCGCCTTCAGGAGTACTGGGACCGCCAGGGCTGCGCCCTGCTGCAGCCCTACGACATGGAGGTCGGCGCCGGCACCAGCCACACCGCCACCTTCCTGCGCGCCCTGGGCCCCGAGCCCTGGAAGGCCGCCTACGTCCAGCCCAGCCGCCGCCCCAAGGACGGCCGCTACGGCCAGAACCCCAACCGCCTGCAGCACTACTACCAGTACCAGGTGGTGCTCAAGCCCGCGCCGGCCAACATCCTCGACCTGTATCTGGGCAGCCTGGAGGCCCTGGGCTTCGACCTGAAGAAGAACGACATCCGCTTCGTCGAGGACGACTGGGAGAACCCCACGCTGGGCGCCTGGGGCCTGGGCTGGGAGGTCTGGTCACCTACTTCCAGCAGGTGGGCGGCATCGACTGCAAGCCCATCACCGGCGAGATCACCTACGGCCTGGAACGCCTGGCCATGTACCTG
>JBEEJN010000097.1:0-5434 GCA_041169165.1 Pseudomonadota bacterium | reverse complement strand
CCAGCCCGAAGGCTTGACCCACCCGACTGGGCCGGCAAGGCATTGACCACAACGAAAAACGCGGTGACTACCGGGCAGGCAGCCACCGCGTCAGCGGTTTAGTTCAACGTGTTTTGGACGACAAGCTTACGTCGCCTAATACGGCAACTGTCGTGCTAATCGGGTGCGGCCTCGCCGCCGTAAGTCTTTGTCGCCATTGAATTTCCCTGCCTTTGGCGGCCATGTTCAAGCTCCCTAAATTTGCCGCAAAAAGCGGCGTGACGGGCCTATTCTGTAAGGTTTGTGAGGCTCCGCCAAGGGCGACTGTGGTGGGTGTTGCGTTTGGCGATCAGAGGTTGGCGCAGTCGCGTCCTCAGGGCCTGGCTCTTATGTTCGCCGCCAACTTCCTCCAAGGCAAATCCCCCGGATCCGCCGCCATCGGCCCGGGGGCCTTGGCCACCAGCACTTCGCTGGCGATGGGGGTGAAGTCGGCGCGGAAGTGATTGCTGCTTTTGACGACGATGAGGCGCATGGCTTCGGGCTGCACGCCGAGCATGCGCAGCATCTGGCGGTCGAGCAGCTGGGCCTTGCCGCTGACGACGGCGATGAGGATGCCGTCGGCTTCCAGCAGGGCGCTGGGGCCGAAGTTCATGGTCATGCCGGTCATCATGGGGCCGGCCAGGGTGCAGCGGCCGTCGGCCAGGGCGCGCACGGTGTAGCGGCCGGTGAAGGGCGGATCCGAGACGGGGCCGCCGGACCAGAGCGGCACGGAGGTGCCGATGGCGCCTTCGAAGGTGGCGGCCAGGCCGATGTCGTGGACGGGTTGCGCCGCCGCCGGGTCGTCGAGCAGGCCGAGCACCTGCTGCCGGGCCAAGCTGTCCGGCGCATTTCAGGGCGCGCGGACTGCTCAAGCGCCTTGAGCGCCAGCGCACGGACAGCCCACAGGTGCTGGCGGCCGTGCGGGATCTGCGACTGCAAAAAACTGTTCGCCCAGACGCTGCGGGCCACGATCTCGTCGTCGATGTCGGCAAAGGCGCCGGCGTCCATCCATGGCGGTGTGGCGGGTGTCTCCTGCCCGTTCGGTGGGGGGGGGTGGATGGGTCGGTCAAGGCGCCGCCGGCACGGGGCGGCGCACATGGTGAGACGGGTCGCGCGCCTGGCGCAGCAGGGCGGGCAGGATCTCGGCGTAGGCCTCGATGGTCGAGCGGTAGACCGGCGGGGTGTCGGCCTTGATGGCCTCGTGCAGCTGGGGCAGCGCGTGGTAGGGCACCATGGGGAACATGTGGTGCTCGCAGTGGTAGTTCATGTTCCAGTAGAGAAAGCGGAACACCGGGTTCATCTCGACCGTGCGGCAGTTCAGGCGATGGTCGGTCACGTTCTCGGGCAGGCCGGCGTGCTGGGTCAGGCCGAAGAAGAGGTAGAGCCAGGCGCCGTACAGGCTGGGCAGGCCGACGAAGAGCAGCGGCAGCGCCGTGCCCGCCATCCAGCAGCCGGCGAACAGCAGCGCATACAGCCCCACCCAGGCACGCGCTTCGGCGTACACCTTGGGCCATGCGCTGTCGGGCACGAAGGTGGCTTCGTCGGCATCCATGCGGCCCATGGCATTGAGCGCGAGCTTGCGCAGTTCACCGCGCACATGGCCCAGCGCCAGCAGCGCGCCGGCCAAGGACCACCAGTTGGTCGGCACCTTGGCGGCAATCTCCGGGTCGCGGCCCACCACCAGGGTGTCGGTGTGATGGCGCGCATGGCTCCAGCGCCACACCGTGGGGCGACGGAAGACCTGGAAGGAGGCGAGCTGATACAGCACGTCGTTCATCCAGCGCATCTTGAAGGCCGTGCCGTGGCTGGACTCGTGCCAGCGTGAATCGGCCGGGCCGCAGTACAGCGCGCCGTAGAGCAGGAAGGCCGGCCAGGCCCAGGCGCTGCCCAGGCTGGCTGCGGCCAGCACACCGGCTGCGGCGATGGCGGCGTACCAGAGCAAGGTGTCGCGGATGGCGCGGGCGTCATTGCGCTGCATCAGCGCCTTCATCAGCGGCCGGGGCACGGCGCACTTGTACCAGTCGGCGTTGGCCAGACCGGCGGCCTGGGCGTGTTCACCCGCGCCACCGACCAGGCGGTATTCGACGCCATCGAAGCGACGGCCCGGCAAGGGTTCAAGCAGCGTGTTGCTCATGTCTCCATCATCCATTTGATGTTTTTACATCAGGCCAGGACAGCCCCGCCTGCTGGGCAGCATCCTAGGGTGAGGGATGATCTGGCACAAGAAATCGACCTCATTTCGCATCAGATACCATCAAGGTCAGCCAGCGTTTTCCATCATTTCTTGCATCAGCATGAGCCGTCGCCCCACCATCGCCGCGGTCGCCGCCGCCGCCGGCGTGAGCACCGCCACTGTCGACCGCGTGCTCAACAGCCGCCTGCCGGTGAAGGACGCCACCGCGCTGCGTGTCATCAACGCGGCCGAACGTATCGGCTACCACGGCGCGGCGCTGATGCGCGAGCGTGTGCGCGAGCGCGCGCCGCTGCGCAGCCTGGGCTTTTGCCTGCAAAAGCGCAGCGACCCCTTCTATCAGGCCTTTGCGCGCGAGGTCTCGGCCGCCGCGGCCGCGCATGCGCCGCAGGCCTGCGTGGCGGTGGTGGAGTTCATCGACGAGATCGACCCGCAGACCATTGCGCAGCGCCTGCGCCACATGGGCACGCTGAGCGATGCGGTGGCGGTGGTGGCGGTCGACCATCCCCATGTCAGCGCCGCGATCGAGGAGCTGGCGGCGCAGGGCAAGCCGGTGTTCACGCTGCTGTCCGACCTGAGTGCGCCCTTGCGCGCCGGCTATGTGGGCGTGGACCCGCGCCACGCCGGGCGCACGGCGGCCTGGGCCATCAGCCGCATCGCCCGGCCCGAAGGGGGCGGCGGCGAGGTCGGTGTGTTCGTCGGCAGCCACCGCTACCTGGGGCAGGAGACCTGCGAGATCGCCTTTCGCTCCTACCTGCGCGAACACGCGCCGCAGTTTCGCGTGCTCGACACCCGCGTCAACCTGGAGGACGAGGCCCTGGCCTACGAGGCGGCGCAGGAGCTGCTCGCCCGCCACCCCCTGCTCGACGGCCTGTACGTGGCCGGCGGTGGCGTGCCGGGCATCCTGCGCGCGCTGCGCGAACACCCGCGTCATGTGGTCACCGTGTGCACCGAGCTGACCGCCGAACGCCGCCAGGCGCTGGTCGACGGTGTCATCGACCTGGTGTTCGGCACGCCGCTGGCGCGCATCTCGGCCACCGCAGTCACCATGATGCTGCGGGCCGCCGAGCAGATTGCCGCCGGCGCCCCGGCCCTGGTGGCGGCCCAGTACCCGCAGCCCTTCGACGTGTATACGCCCGAGAACGTGTGAGGGTGTAGCACCGCCGCGGCCCGGACCGCACCCTGGCGCGCTCACCGAGCCGCTCGCAGGCCGGATGTGGCGCGCGGCCCCGCGAAAGTGCAACGGGCCCCCGCGGGCCCATTCAAGGTCGGTCTGACCGTGGCGGCGCCTGCCTTAGCTGCGGCGCTTGCGGTTGCGGTACATGTCGGCCACCACGGCGGCGACGATGATGGCGCCCTTGACCATCTCCTGGTAGTAGGCGTCGATGCGGATGAAGGTGAAGCCCGAGGTCATGACGCCCAGGATGAGCACGCCGATCACCGTGCCGGTGACGCGGCCCAGGCCACCGGTCAACGAGGTGCCGCCGATCACTACCGCGGCGATGGCGTCGAGCTCGTACATCACGCCCATGCCGGACTGGCCCGAGATGGCCCGCGAGGCGGTCACGGTGCCGGCGATGCCCGACAGCAGGCCGGCGATCATGTAGATCCACACCAGATGGCGGTTGACGTTGATGCCCGACACCACAGCCGCCTGACGGTTCGCACCGATGGCGTAGGTGAACTTGCCGAAGCGCGTGTAGCGCAGCACGATGTGGAAGATGGCGGCGATGACCAGGAAGATCACCACCGGGTTGGCACCCGAGCCTATCCAGGCGAAGTCGTCGGTCAGCATGGACACCGGCATGCCGTTGGTGAACCACTTGGCAAAGCCGCGCGCCGCCACCATGGTGCCCAGCGTGGCGATGAAGGGCGGAATGCCGGTGTAGGCGATCAACGCACCGTTGATCACGCCCACCACCAGTCCGGCCAGCATGCCGGCCAGGATGGGCCAGATGATGGGCAGATTGGTCAGTTGCGGAAACACCGCACGCGGGAAGTCCGACACCTGCGCCAGGCTGGCCGACACCACCGCCGCCACCGCCACCACCGAGCCCGAGGACAGGTCGATGCCGCTGGTGATGATCACCATGTTCACGCCCACGGCGATGATGCCGATCACCGCCATCTGCAGGATGATGATCTGCAGCCGCTCGGGGTTGAGCACGAAGCTCTGGCCGATGACGACCCAGCCGATGGCCTCGAAGAAGGCGCAGATGCCCATCAGCACCAGGAAGATGCTCAGCTCGGGCGGCCACTTGCGCCGCGGCGGCTTGAAGGTCATCGATTGAGCGCCCACGCTCTGCTGGATGAGGGCCATGGAGTGCGTCTCCGGTAGATCTTGTTGTTGGGCCTCAGTGCGAGGCCAGTTCCATGATGCGGACCTGGTCCGCATCCTTGCGTTCGACGATGCCGGTCATGCGACCCTCGTGCATCACCAGGATGCGGTCACTCATGCCCAGCACCTCGGGCATCTCGGAGCTGATCATCAGCACCGCCACGCCCTGCCCCGCGAGCTGGCTCACGAGGCGGTGGATCTCGGCCTTGGCGCCGACGTCGATGCCGCGCGTCGGTTCGTCCAGGATGAGGATCTTCGGCCTGGTCAGCAGCCAGCGCCCGATCAGCACCTTCTGCTGGTTGCCGCCTGAGAGGTTCTGGATGACCTCGTCCAGGCTGGGTGTCTTCACGCGCAGCGTGCGGCTCATGGCTTCGCAGTCGGCGTGCAGGCGCGCGCCGTCGACAAAACCGAAGCGGGTGTAGTCGTGCTGCAGCACCGCCATGTCCATGTTGGACAGGACATCCAGCAGAAGGAAACAACCGGTGTCCTTGCGGTCTTCGGTCAGGAAGGCCATGCCCTGCTGCATGGCGTCCGACGGCGTGTCGATGCTGACCGGCTTGCCGCCGATGTGGATGCTGCCGGTGGTGGCCGGCACCACGCCGAACAGCGCCTCGGCCACATTGCTGCGCCCCGAGCCCACCAGGCCGGCCAGGCCGAGGATCTCGCCGGCGCGCAGATCAAAACTCACGCCCGAGAAGATGCCCTCCACGCCGAGGTCCTGCACCGACAGCACGACGTCGCCGATCGGCGCCTCCTCCTTGGGGAACATCTGCGTGATCTCGCGCCCGACCATCATCTGGATGATGTCGTCGCGCGTCACCTCGCTCGACTTGCGGGTGGCGATGTACTTGCCGTCACGGAACACCGACACCTCGTCGGCGATCTCG
>JBEEJN010000096.1:0-5994 GCA_041169165.1 Pseudomonadota bacterium | reverse complement strand
AGGTCGCTGATCAGGTCCAGGTGCAGCGAGCTGGTCTCGATGCTCTGCGCGGTGTTGTCCTGCAGGCGTGCGATGTGGCTGGCGGCGTAGCCGTGCTCGAGGTCGCGGAAGCGCGCCTTCTCCTCGAGCAGGCGCTTGGCGTCGCGCACGTGGCCGTCCAGGAACACGCTCATGCCCAGGCGCAGGTTGGCCATCAGGGCCTCGTGCAGGTGGCAGATCTCGGCCATGCCGGCGTCGCTGAAGCGGCGGTTCTTGCGGATCTTCTTGTCCTCGATGTCCTGCAGCACGCGCTCGATGATGTCGCCGATCTGCTCCATGTTGATGGTGAAGGAGACGATGTCGGTCCAGCGCCGGCTCTCGCGTTCGCTCAACGCCTCGCGCGAGATCTGCGTCAGGTAGAACTTGATGGCGCTGTAGAGCTCGTCGACGGTGTCGTCGAGCTTGCGCAACTGCTCGGCGAGTTCGAGGTCGTTGTTGCGCATCACCGGCAGGATGCCGCGCAACATCGTCTCGACGATGTCGGCCTGGTGCAGCGCCTCGCGTGCCGCGCAACTGATGGCCAGCGAGGGCGTGGCCAGCGCCGAGGGGTCGAGGTGGCGTGGCCGGGTCGAATCGGCGTACTTGGGTCCGTCGGGCAGCAGGCGGTCGACCGTGCGGCCGATCAGACCGGTGCCCCAGATCAGCAGTAGCGCCAGCGCGAGGTTGAAGCCGAGGTGAAAGGTGACGATCTGCTCGTGCAGCTGCAGGTTGCTCTGGCGCAGCAGCGCGTTCACCTCGGGCAGGAAAGGGATGGCCACCAGCGCACCGATGGCCTTGAACAGCAGGTTGCCCATGGGCAGCCGGCGCACCTGGGGCGGCGAGCCGCTGGTGGCCAGCAACGCCAGCAGACCGCTGCCCAGGTTGGCACCCACCACCAGGCCCAGGGCCACCGGCACCGGCACCAGGCCCGAGGTCGCCAGGGTGGCGGTGAGCAGCACGATGGCCAGGCTGGAATACGACAGCACCGTGAGGGTGGCGCCTACCAGCATGTCGAGCAGCACGTCGTTGGGCAGCGCCACCAGCAGGCCGCGGATGGCCGGTGCCTCGATCAGCGGGCGGGTCGCCGCCACGATGAGCTGCAGCGCCAGGGTGATCAGCCCCAGGCCGATGAGCACCCGGCCGATGCGTCCGGCGGTGCTGTTCTGGCGCGAGATGAAGAGCACCACGCCACCGAAGATGAGCAGCGGCGACAACCACGTCAGGTCGAAGCTGAACACCACCGCCATCAGCGCGCTGCCCACGTCGGCACCCAGCATCACGGCCAGCGCCGCGGTGGTGGCGACCAGTCCCTTGCCGACGAAGGACGCCACGATCAGGCAGGTGGCCGTGGCCGACTGCACCAGGCTGGTCACGCCCACGCCGGCCAGCATGGCGCTGAAGCGGTTGCTGAAGCTGTGCGACAAGACGCCGCGCAGGTTTTCGCCAAAGACGCGCAGCATTCCGGTGCGCACGTTGTGTGTGCCCCAGACGAGCAGGGCGATCGCGGCGAGCAGATTGAGCAGGTGGATCATGGTCGGTGCAGACGCCGGTCTCACGCAGGGTGCAGACCGACGACGCGGACGATAACCCGCCCGCGCCCGACGCAGGTCGGGCACCTGCAGCCGCTCGCAACAAAATGCTGGGGGATGCAGCGCGCGCCGCTGACATCAACAATGGGCGACCATCGGGTCGCCCCCGGCCATCTCCGGAATCTGCCATCTCCGGGCCATCGCAGGGCTTCCACCGGACGGCCAGAACCGTCGGCGGGCCACCCGGCCGACGTCACGCAACACCCGGCGCAGCCCGGGCGTCGCCCCGGCCTTACTTCACCGCAGCGAGCATGTGATCGAGGCCCGCGGCCAGTTCCTCGTCGGTCAGCTTGGGGTTGCCGGCGCGCGGCGGCATGGCGCCCTTGCCTTCGATGGCCGACTTGAGCAGCGCAGCGCGACCCAGGGCGATGCGCGGCGCCCAGGCGGCCTTGTCGCCCAGCTTGGGCGAGTTGGCCAGGCCCGGCACATGGCACATGGCGCAGTTCTGCTTGAACACGGCGTCACCATCGGCCGCGGCGTGCGCCGGCGCACTGGCGGCAAGACCCAGGGCCAGGGCGGCCAGGGCGTGGGACAGGATCTGGGGGTGACGGGGCGACATGCGGACTCCTGGATGGAACGGACGGGTGAGGCGCTGGCACCGCCGCGGCCGGACCGGGATGAAACGAGGTGGAAGGAAAAAACTCAGGCGCAGCCCAGCGGTCGAGCTGCAGGCTGCCGACACCAGGACTGCACCGTGCCGCCAACCGTGGCCCCCTCATTGCAATGCCCGTGCCGGTGCCGTGCAGGCGCGGACCGGCCCTGCCTGATGCCCACTTCATGCTGGCTATCCCTGGGATGGCAGGGTGCGGATTGACGCAACATTGCGCCACGCTGGCGCTGTGTGCCAGGCCAGCGATCCAGCCTGCCACACGGGTGTCACATCCTGGCGCTGCGAACCGGCCGCACCGGCGGCGGCGCGGTTCCAGGGCCAGTCCTCTTTGCCATGTCTGCACTCAAGCGATTTTTTCGTCGGTTCGCCCCGGCCGACCTGGCCGTCCGCCTGCTGGCCTTGGCCAAGCTGCTGCGTCACCCGGCCACGCCCTGGCCGGCCAGGGCGGTGGCGGCGCTGGTGTTGATCTATGTCGCCAGCCCGATCGACCTGATCCCGGATTTCATCCCCCTCATCGGCCAGCTTGACGACCTGCTGCTCGTGCCGCTGGGCCTGGCGCTGGCGGTGCGCCTGGCACCGGCGCCGCTGTGGCAGCTGTGCCTGGCCCAGGCGCGCCTGAGCAGCGAGCGCCTGCCACGCTGGCTGTGGGCCGGCGCGGCGGTATTGCTGGTGTGGGCGCTGCTGCTGGGCCTGTTCGTCATGTGGCTCTGGCGGCAGGCGACGCTGGCCTGATACGACGCTCCGTCGCGCCCGGTGTGCTTCATGCGGCGCGCCAGCCTGGCCCCACCGTTCGCCATCCACCACCCGATACTCCAGGCCATGCCAGTTGCCCCAGCCGTGTCTGCCATACCGCACGTTGCCCACATCCACGCCGTTGACGTCGCCATGGCACCGGTCGCCGCGCCCGCCACCCCACCCGGCACCGTGCTGGTCAGTGGCGGCAGCGGCTACATCGCCGGTTTTCTCATCCGCCAGCTCGTCGGCCAGGGCTGGACCGTGCACACCACCCTGCGCAGCCTGGCGCGTGAGGCCGAACTGCGCCGGCTGCTCGCGGTGGACGACGCGCGACTGAGGTGTTTTGCCGCCGACCTCACCGCCGACGCCGGCTGGGCCGACGCCGCACGCGGCTGCAGCCATGTGGCGCATCTGGCGTCGCCGGTGCCCGCGGGGGTGCCGAAACATGCCGACGAGCTGGTCGTGCCGGCGCGCGACGGCGTGCTGCGCGCCCTGCGCGCCGCCCGCGATGCCGGGGTGAGACGCTTCGTCATGACCAGTTCGGTGGCCGCCATCGCCTACGGTCGCGGCCGCGGCGTGCACCACTTCACCGAGGCGGACTGGACCGTGCTCGACCACCCGCAGCGCATCACACCCTATGTGCGCAGCAAGACCGTGGCCGAAAGGGCGGCGCGTGACTGGGTGGCCGCCGAGGGCGGGCCGGACCTGGAGTTCTGCAGCATCAACCCTGCGGTGGTGTTCGGGCCGGTGTGCAGCCGCGACTACTCGGCCTCGGTGGTCATCATCAGGAAGCTGCTCGACGGCAGCCTGCGCGCCTGCCCGGACGTCGGTTTTGGCGTCGTCGACGTGCGTGACCTGGCCGAACTGCATGTGCGCGCCCTCGTCACACCGGGCCTGGCGGGCGAGCGTTTCATCGCCAACGGCCGCTTCCTCAAGCTGCGCGAAGTGGCCGAGGTGCTGCGCAGCCGCCTGGGCGCCGAGGACGCCGGACGGGTCACCCGGCGCGATCTACCGGATTGGCTGGTGCGGGCGGCTGCGCTGTTCAACCCCGTGGCGCGCAGCGTGATGCATGAACTGGGTTCGGTGCGCCACCAGAGCGCCGACCATGCGCGCGCCGTGCTCGGCTGGTCCACCCGGCCGGTGGAGGACAGCATCGTCGACTGTGCGTCCAGCCTGATCGAGCTGGGCCTGGTGAAGGACGGCGTGTCGTGCGGATCGTCAAGGACTTCCGTGTCGGCGGGGCCTACCGAGGCGACGGGTTCGACCAGGTCGACCAGGGCCTGACCGCCAGGCTGGCGTTGAAGTAGCGCGCGTCGCTGGTCACCTCCTGGCCCAGCCAGGCCGGCCGGACGAAGGGCTGATCTTCGGACTCCAGCTCGAGTTCAGCCACCACCAGCCCAGCGTTGGCGCCAAGAAACTCGTCGATCTCCCAGCACAGGCCGTCGCTGCCGGTCCACAGGTGGCGGATCTTCTCGACCAGCGGCCCATCACACAGCGCCAGCAGCGCACGCGCGTCGTCGACCGGGATCGGGTACTCGAACTCGGCGCGCGTGGCCCCGCGGCTGCGACCCTTGACCGTGAGGCGGGCGACGTCGCCCTCGATGCGTACCCGCACCGTGCGCTCGGGGTCGCGATTCAGATAACCCTGGACATACGGCGTCTGCCGAGCGGCGCTGCGCCAGCTCTCGCCCAGCACCAGAAACTTTCTCTCGATCTCGATGGCCATGCGTCAGCTCCTGGCAGGGACGCGCCGGAAATCCGCAGCCAGCCTGGCCAGACAGTCACACTGCCAGTCGAATTCAGGCTGGAAGGACTCGCGGTGCGCCACCGCGCCATAACCACCGTCGCCATACACGGCGGCATAGGCGGCGTATTCGGCAGCCTGCAAGGCCTGGCCGGCCAGGGCCTTGGCCACGGCATAGGTGGCCGACACCGCGGCGTGGCCGCAGCCGTCGATGGACTTCGAGCCGGGGTGCTGACTGGCCAGCCGGGCGGCGTGCGCCACGGCGGCATCGAACTGCGCACGATCGATTCGACCCTGCACGTATGCGCCCAGAGTGGCCAGACAGGTCAGCACCTCGGGCTCCTCCAGCAGGTGCTGCACCCTGGCGACGCAGGCGTGGCCGAACGCCAAGCTGAGGTCCTCACGATCCGGCGCAGCCAGATCCAGTGTCCGGACCAGGCGTTCCAGTGTTTCGTTCATGGCCGTCCTCTCGTCGATACAAGGTGCCGCCCCGCCGGGGCTATCGCCAGCCGGCGCGACCATTCACGGGGTGTGGACCGGGTCACCACCGCGCTCATAGGCCCGGCTTGGGCGGCAAGGTGGCGACGAAGTCGATGCACAGGTCGAGCCACGACTTCAGTTCGGTCTCGGTCGCCACGCCGGGCTCGTCGACAAACACATAGCCGGCCATGGGCTTGCCGGTGAAATCCATCACCCGCACATGTTCGCGTGCCAGCGCCGCCTCGTAGTTCGCCTTGCCGATACGCGCCATCACCGTGCTGCCGGTGACGCCGGCAAACATCAGGCCGTGGCGCAGAAAACAAACGCCGCCGAACATCTTTTTCTCCGTGATGCCGGGCGCATGGGTCAGGGCCTTGCGGATGCGGCCGGCCAGATATTCGTCGTAGGCCATGGACAACTCCTGATAAGGGGCGCGGGGCAGAAGTATGCGGGCTAGGCGGGTCGCGCATAACTCACCGTCAGCATCTCCCACTGATGCCCTTCCGGCTCGTTCCAGTACACCATGCGACCGCCGAAGCGGGTATTGATCTGCCCGTCCACCGGACCGCCCACATCACTGCGCACCCCGATGCCGGCTGCACGCAGACGGGCCAGGATGGCATCGAAGCGCTCCTCCGACACCCGGAAGCAGAAATGCTCGACCGGAAACGCCGCATCCGTCTGGATGAAGTGGCGGAGTCAAGTCTGAAGTGCAACGTCCTGAGTTGAAGAAGGGCTGCGTTGAGCGCGGAGCTTTTCGACCAGTTCGGTATAGACCTCGCGGGGGGTACGGAAACCCAGGACCTTGCGCGGTCGGT
>JBEEJN010000095.1:0-6796 GCA_041169165.1 Pseudomonadota bacterium | reverse complement strand
TAGGGCACGTTCATCTGCGAGAGCTGGGCGATGATGGCGCCGCCGTCCTTGTCGGACAGATTGGCGTAGAGCACCTTGTAGCTGTCGGCGCGGCCCCACATCAGCGAGGCGACCAGGGCCCCCAGCAACAGCAGCAGGCCGCCACCGAGCAGCAGCTTGCGACCGAGCGGCAGAGCGGACAGACGCGCCAGGAAGGCGTTCGGCTGCGAACCGGCTGCGGCGACGGCATTGGCGTTCAGCGGTTGAAGGGCGGCAGCGTTGTCCATGTCCGTGGCAGGCATCTCGGGACCGGCAAACCCGGATCCCAACGCTACGGAGTATTCGGCGCCACCGCGCTGCACCATGGCCCGAAAACAGGCCTTTCCTCGGCGCACTTCCGCTCATCGGCTCTTGTGCGCGTCTCTAAAGTCCGGCACATCCCGATCCACGGCCGCAGGGCCGGATCTCCGACCGAGTGCCGCATCATGGACATCCAGCTCAAGCCCTTCGACTTCGCCCAGGCCGCCGCCCGCGCAGGCATGCCGCAGGTGGCCGAACGCGTGCGCAGCCAGAACGCCACGACCGATTTCTCCCAGGTCATCGCCGGCAGCCTGCGTTCGGTCAGCACGATGCAGAACTCCGCCGAGCAGATGCAGCGCGAGGTCGCCACCGACAGTCCGACCGTCAGCCTCGAAGAGACGATGGTCGCGATGCAGCGGGCCCAGATCAGTTTTCAGGCCGCCCTGCAGGTGCGCAACCGCATGGTGCAGGCCTACAACGACATCATGAACATGCAGGTCTGAGCGACCTGCCGCCCATGCGCCGCTCAGTGAACGATGTTGCGCGGCTTGCCCGCCAGCATCTGGTCCAGATCCTCCAGCCAGGGTTCGGCCAGATAGCGGATCTCGGCATCGTTGAGCAGGATGCGCTGCATGATGCGTGACTTGAGCTGCTGTTCTTCGGTGCCCAGATCACCTTGCTGGGCCGCGTGCTTCAGCTGCGAGATCAGCACCGCGCAGGCACCCTCCAGCTTGACCACGCGATCCCAGTCACCGGCACGTGCGGCCTCCAGCATCTCGTGGCTGGCGGTCTCGATGGCCTCGTAATACTGCAGAAGCGTGTTGTTCATGATGTTGTCGCCCACTCGGCGCCCACTCGGATTGGCAGGACGACTCAGGCCTGCACCTGCGCACCGATCTCGGCCCAGGCATCACGCACGGGCTGGATCAGGCGCTGGCATTCAGCCAGGGCGGCATCATCGTTGTGCAGATGGGCCTGCATCAGGCGCATCGCCACATAGCCGTACAGGCTGTCGAGGTTCTGCGTCAGTTCGCCACCGGCCGGACTGAGCGCCGACTTGAGGCCCTCGTCGAGTATCCGCGCTGCCCGCGTGATGGCGCGCCCCTTGGCCTCGACCTGCTGTTCGCGCAGCGCCGCACGGGCATGCCCCAGCGATTCCAGCAGGCCGTCGAAGAGCATCTGCACCAGTTGGTGCGGCGATGCCGCCGCCACCCCGGTTTCCACGCCGACCTGACGATACAGGCCGGACATCTGCAGGCTTGAGGCGGAGCGTGAGAAGGTGGAGGTGGCAAACATGGCAGCGCGATCTCGTGATGTATTGCGGATGAGTGTCTTATCGACCCCGACCCGGCAAAACTTGAGCCGCGCTGTCCTGTTCAGGCCTTGGTGCTGGTCGTGCTGGTACTACCAGTCAGAACCGCCATCTGCTGCGAGACGTAGGTCGACAGCGCGTTGAGCTTGCTCATCTGCGTGTCGAGCGCGGTGTACTGCGCCCGCATGCGCTTCTCGACCGCCGTCATGCGCGTGTTGAAGTCATCCTGCTGCTTGGTGTTGGCCCGGATCTGGGTCTGCAGGCTGTTGGTGCGGGTCGTGATCGCGCCATCGAGGCCCAGCAGCGTGTCGCCCCAAGCCTTCAGCCGCACGCCGAAGCCCTGCAGATTGGCCTGCCCCGACGCATCGGTGGCTGCAAACAACGTCTGCACCGCCGTCGGATTGGTCAGCGCCGTGTCGAGCTTGGTACTGTTGATCTTGATCGTGCCGTCGGTCTGAGGATCGAGACCGATCTGGGCCAGTCGCGTGAAGGTGGCCGACGCGCCACCGAAGGTATCCATGACGATGCTGCGCATCTGCGTGCGCAGCGCGTTGACGGCCGAGTCGCCCTGCAGCAGCGCACCGGTCTTGGTCGCGGCGTTGTAGGAGGTCTGGTCAGTCAGGTACTTGGCCAGATTGTTGTAGGCGGTGGCGAAATCGGTGATCGACTTCTTGATCGAGGTGGTGTCCTGCGCGACCGTCAGGTCGATCGGCGTGGCGCTGACCTTGTTGAGCTTGAGGCTGACGCCCTGGATCACGTCGGTGAGGGTGTTGGTGGACCAGGAAACGGGCACGCCATCGACAGTGACGGATGCATCCTGAGCCGGCTGGGCCTGGGTCATGACCTCGGTCGGCGCGCCGATCGCCGTGGGCGGATAGCCGAGCAGCGACAGGCCGGCGGCATCGGTGTTGTCGCCATCGTTGTCGGCCACCGACACCGTGAAAGACTGCGACGCCCCGGTCGCGGTCGAACGCATGATCAGGCGCGCCCCGGAGGTGTCGGTGACGATGCTGGCCTTGACGCTGATGCCGGCCGCATTGATCTGGTCACGGATCGAGGCGAGCGTGCCCGGGTTGGCATCGATCGGAATCACCGTGCCGACACCGCCGATCGTGATCGTCAGCGAACCACCACCGACCACGTCGTTGGCGGAGGCGTAGGTCTTGCTGAACAGCGTTTGGCCGCTGGCGAGCTTGTCGACCGTGACGCTGTGGCTGCCAGGCGTGGCCTGGGTCGTGCTGGTCGAGGGCGCGGCGCTGAAGACCGTGCTGTCGCCCGAGGTCGTCGCAACCTGGCCCCATTGGCTGCTGCCGGCAAGCGATGCGGCCGCATCGCGCAGCGCCGACACGTAGCTCTGCACCTTGCCGTAGGACGACAGCGTGTCCTGCAGCTTGGTGGCCGCCGTCTGCATCTGCGTGAGCGGCTGCTTCTCGATCGCCATCAACTGGGTGATGATCGCATTGGCGTCCAGGCCGCTGCCCAGACCGATGGAACTGATGGTTGCCATGGCACACCTGCCTTTTTCCGGAATCGTGCCGCATCAGCACGAAAGGTGCGGCACGGAGACGCCGTACCGCACCTTCGATGTTCATCGGCCGACTGGAGCCATACTTTAGCCCTCGATCAGGCGCCGTGACAAGGCACCGGGCTGCCGCCCGGCGGCAACCGCAATCAGCCCTTCAGCAGCGACATGACCTGCTGCGGCAGCTGGTTGGCCTGCGCCACCATCGCGTTGCCGGCCTGCTGCAGCACCTGGGCGCGCGACAGGTTGGCGGTTTCCGCCGCGAAGTCGGCGTCCATGATGCGCGACTTGGCGGCTGCCTGGTTCTCGGCCGCGACTTGCAAGGTCGAGATGATGGCTTCGAAACGGTTTTGCGTCGCACCCAGCGTGGCGCGCTCGGAGTTGACCTTGTCCAGCGCCGTGTCGATCGCGGTGATGACCGTCTTCAACGTCGCGTTGGTCTTGGTGCTGTCGATGGTAGCGCGCCCTGCACCGGTCTGATCGGTGCCGGCCACGGCGGTGATGCTGGCATCGGCGACCATGTTGGCGGTGGTCAGGTCGATGGTGTCATAGACCGTGGTGTTGGCACCGACCTGGAAGGTGTGGGTCGTGGCACCGGCACCCAGCAGGGCCTTGCCGTTGAAGGTCGTGCCGCCCAGTGTGCGCTGGATTTCCTTGGCGAGTTCGCCGAATTCCTTGTCGAGCGAGTCGCGGTCGGTCGGCGCATTGGTGTCGTTGGACGACTGCACCGCCAGTTCGCGCATGCGCTGCAGCATGTCGCCGACCTTGCCCAGCGCGCCCTCGGCCACCTGCGCCAGCGAGATGCCGTCGTTCGAATTGCGGATCGCGACGTTCATGCCCTTGATCTGGGCATTCATGCGCTCGGCGATCGCCAGACCGGCGGCATCGTCCTTGGCCGAATTGACACGCAGACCCGACGACAGGCGTTGCATCGCCGTGGCCAAGCTGGCCTGTGAACCGCTCATGTTGCGTTGAGCGTTCATCGACATCAGGTTGGTATTGATGGTTTGGGGCATTTTCAATCACTCCTCAAAGCAGCATGCTTGACACTCCGGCGGGTGCGCCGGCCTAGCCGGTCGTCCGCACGGGCGGACGCCGTCTTCGCCCGGCAATGAACCGCAGACTTGCCACTGAGCCCTCAGGACTCAGATCGGCCGGCCTGCGCTCCGGACCCCAGATCCCCGCCGTTGAAGGGTGATTGGCGAGATCTGTTGGGAGGATTGTCGCGACGGCCCAGTGGCCCGAATCGCTTGAAATGGGCAGCGAAACCCGGCCAGTTCCATCTCGCCACAGCATGACAAAGGCCACCCCGAGGGGTGGCCTTTCAAGGAGTTTCAGCACTCTGCGCAGGGCCGGCATCGCTGCCGGACCCCTGGCTGGCGGCCGACTCTCAGCGCAGCAGGGTCATGACCTGCTGCGGCAGCTGGTTGGCTTGCGCGACCATCGCGTTGCCGGCCTGCTGCAGCACCTGGGCACGCGACAGGTTGGCGGTTTCCGCCGCGAAGTCGGTGTCAGTGATGCGGCTCTTGGCAGCGGTCTGGTTCTCGACCGCGACCTGCAGGGTCGAGATCACCGACTCGAAGCGGTTCTGCGAAGCACCCAGCGTGGCGCGTTCGGAGTTGATCTTGTCGATCGCGGTGTCGATCGCGGAGATCACGGTCTTCAGCGTCGCATTGGTCTTGGTGCTGTCGATGGTGGAGCGACCGGCACCGGTCTGGTCGGTACCGGCCACGGCGGTGACTGCGGCATCGCCGACCATGTTGGTGGTGACCAGATCGATCGTGTCGTTGACCGTCGTGCTGGCGCCGACCTGGATGGTCGTCGTGCCGGCGTTGGCACCGAGGATGGCCTTGCCGTTGAAGGTCGTGCCGCCCAGCGTGCGCTGGATTTCCTTGGCGAGTTCGCCGAATTCCTTGTCGAGCGAGTCGCGGTCGGTGGCAGCGTTGGTGTCGTTCGACGACTGGACCGCCAGTTCACGCATGCGCTGCAGCATGTCACCGACCTTGCCCAGCGCGCCTTCAGCCGTCTGAGCCATCGAGATGCCGTCGTTCGAGTTGCGGATCGCGACGTTCATGCCCTTGACCTGGGCATTCATGCGTTCCGAGATCGCCAGACCGGCGGCGTCGTCCTTGGCGGAGTTGACGCGCAGGCCCGAAGACAGGCGTTGCATCGAGGTGGCCAGGGCCGATTGCGAGGCGCTGGTGTTGCGCTGCGCGTTCATCGAAATCAGGTTGGTGTTGACCGAGCTCATGATGGACTCCTACAGATCCTAAATACCGGCTGAAGACGCCGTCGAAAACAAGTGGCGGCTTGGCTCGCCACCCCCTCTCGCCCGGCGCTAGCTGGTTCAGATGCTCCTGCGGCCATCGCCCTGAAGCATCATCCGGCTAACCGGACCACAGACCGCTCTTGCAAGTCCGTTGGTGACTTTATCGTCCCGGCTCCGAGGAACTTTAGGGGCCATGCGCAGCGAGTTCGCAGATGCCCGTCGAACCCGTCCGTCGGCACAACAAGCCGGAAGTTGAGCACTTTTTTTCAGCCTTTTCGCGGCTCCGCGCACACCACGGATCAGTAGAGTGGGGCGCAAGTGCCGATGATGGCGCCCCTCACGCGAGTACATGGCATGCACACGGGATCCTCAGGCATCGCTCACCCGGAAAGAGCGGGCAAGGCTGCACGGCAGCGCGCCGACAAGGCTTGGCGACTGGGGGTTCAGTACGCCAAGCGGGGCCAGCACCACGAAGCGGTGTGCCAGTTCGGAATCGCCTGCAAGGAAGCCCCCGCCGAGTCGCTCTACTGGATCAACCTGTCCAGCAGTCAACAGAAGCTGGCTCTGCATGAGCCGGCTCGGCAGAGCGCCCGGCAGGCCTTCGACCTGGATCGCGGCAACATCATGGTCTGCCGCATGCTGGCCGAGATGCTGCGTGCGCAGAACCAGCCCGAGGAAAGCCTGCAGGTGCTCGGACAGCTCGATGCCGCGACCGCCCGGGATGTGGAGTGGCACCGACTCCAGGGACAGGCACTGCACAAGCTCAGACGCGCTGAAGAAGCGATCCTGTCGTTCCTGAACGCGATCTCAGCACCGGATTGCACCGCCAAGCAGCGCGTTCTCATCATGATGGAAATGGGCTTGGTGCTGCTGTCGCAGCAGTTGTACACCGAGGCGGCCACCTGCTTCCGCACTGTGCTGGACATCGATTCCAGATCCCTGGGCGCTGCACTCTATGCCGCGCACTGCAGCGCCTGGGCCTGCGACTGGCCCGATCAGGAATTGGATCTGCAGCGCCTGTCCGCATGCATCGGGCTGCTGCGTGACGACCCGGCGCAAGAGCGCCTGATGTTGTCAGGCATCAACCCTTTCTGCCTGATCACGCTGACCGACGATCCGGCCCTGCTGCGCTGGGCCGCTGAACTGGCGATCCGGTTCGAGCCCGTCCCGATTGCGCCGGCCGACCAGCGCCCGGCACTCGCCAAGCCCGCCGGCAAGATCAGGATCGGGCTGCTGTCGGCCGACTTCCACCATCACGCCACCTCGATGCTGCTGGTCGAAACGCTCGAATCCATCCGCAAGGACCAGTTTGAGCTCATTCTTTATTCGACCGGGCCGGACGACCAGTCGCCGCTCAGAAAACGCATTCTGAATTGCGCCGATCGCTTTCACGAGATCAGCGCTCGGTCAGACC
>JBEEJN010000094.1:0-7898 GCA_041169165.1 Pseudomonadota bacterium | reverse complement strand
ATGGCAAAAGGCAAATTCGAGCGTACCAAGCCGCACGTCAACGTGGGCACCATCGGCCACGTCGACCACGGCAAGACCACGCTGACTGCAGCGATCACCACCGTGCTGTCGATGAAGTTCGGCGGCGAGGCCAAGGCCTACGATCAGATCGACGCAGCGCCGGAAGAAAAGGCGCGCGGCATCACCATCAACACCGCCCACGTCGAGTACGAGACGGCCAACCGTCACTACGCCCACGTGGACTGCCCGGGCCACGCCGACTACGTCAAGAACATGATCACCGGTGCCGCCCAGATGGACGGCGCCGTGCTGGTCGTGTCGGCCGCCGACGGCCCCATGCCCCAGACCCGCGAGCACATCCTGCTGAGCCGCCAGGTCGGCGTGCCCTACATCATCGTCTTCTTGAACAAGGCCGACATGGTGGACGACGCCGAACTGCTGGAGTTGGTCGAAATGGAAGTGCGCGAGCTGCTGTCCAAGTACGACTTCCCCGGCGACGACACCCCCATCGTCAAGGGTTCGGCCAAGCTGGCGCTGGAAGGCGACAAGGGCGAACTGGGCGAGCAGGCCATCATGAAGCTGGCTGACGCGCTGGACAGCTACATCCCCACGCCCGAGCGTGCGGTGGATGGCGCCTTCCTGATGCCGGTGGAGGACGTGTTCTCGATCTCCGGCCGCGGCACCGTCGTGACCGGCCGTATCGAGCGCGGCATCATCAAGGTCGGCGAATCGATCGAGATCGTCGGTATCCGCGCCACCCAGGCCACCACCTGCACCGGCGTGGAAATGTTCCGCAAACTGCTCGACCAGGGTCAGGCTGGCGACAACGTCGGCATCCTGCTGCGCGGCACCAAGCGTGAAGACGTCGAGCGCGGCCAGGTGCTGTGCAAGCCCGGCTCGATCAAGCCGCACACGCACTTCACCGGCGAGGTCTATGTGCTGTCGAAGGAAGAGGGTGGCCGTCACACCCCGTTCTTCAACAACTACCGCCCGCAGTTCTACTTCCGCACCACCGACGTCACCGGCGCCATCGAGCTGCCAAAGGATAAGGAAATGGTGATGCCGGGCGACAACGTGTCGATCACCGTCAAGCTGATCGCCCCGATCGCCATGGAAGAAGGTCTGCGCTTCGCCATCCGTGAAGGCGGTCGTACCGTCGGCGCCGGCGTCGTGGCCAAGATCATCGAATAAGCTGCTAACGGCTGCAGGGGTATAGCTCAATTGGCAGAGCGTCGGTCTCCAAAACCGAAGGTTGGGGGTTCGATTCCCTCTGCCCCTGCCACCTAAGGCTTTAGGTCAGAGCATCTAAAGTAGTAGCTGGTAACGAAGGCCGGCCCGCCGAACGCAAATCGTTCTGCGGGCCGCAGTCTTGATAGAAACACGAATGGGTTCGCCCAGAATGTATGAGCACTCAACCTGTTGAAACTGTTGCCACTGGGTCGGATAAGGCCAAACTTGGCGTCGCGGTTGCTCTTCTGCTTTCGGGCTTGGTTGCCTATTACGCCTTGTCTGCTCAAGGTGTTTATGCCCAGTGGGGCGCGCTGCTGGTCTTGTTGGGTTCGTCTGTTGCTGTTTTCTTTGCGGCAGAGCCTGGTAAAGCCTTGCTGGGCTACGGGCGCGAGTCGGTGCGTGAGTTGCGTAAGGTCGTTTGGCCAACTCGCAAGGAAGCCATGCAGATGACGGGTTATGTGTTTGCGTTTGTTGTGTTGATGGCGTTGTTCCTGTGGTTCACTGACAAGACCCTCGAGTGGGCGCTTTACGATTTGATCCTCGGATGGAAGCGCTGAGTCGGCGCAGAAGGAAATGATGAGCACCGATTTGCATTCCGGCACCCCGCCTGCTGTGTTGCGCTGGTACGTGGTGCATGCCTATTCCGGGATGGAAAAGGCGGTAGAGCGGAATTTGCGCGAGCGAATCGATCGCTCGGGTATGTCCGATAAGTTCGGTCGCATCCTCGTCCCGACTGAAGAAGTGGTCGAGATGAAGAACGGCAAGAAGGCAGTGACCGAGCGCCGCTTCTTCCCGGGGTACGTCCTGGTCGAAATGGTCATGGACGACGACAGCTGGCACCTTGTGAAGAACACGAGCAAGGTGACCGGCTTCGTCGGCGGCGCCAAGAATCGCCCGGTGCCCATCTCTGAAGACGAGGTCATGAAGATCGTCAGTCAGATGCAGGAAGGCACTGAAAAGCCGCGTCCGAAGGTCGAGTGGGAGGTGGGTGAAGTGGTACGTGTCAAGGAGGGCCCGTTCACCGACTTCAACGGTTCGATCGAGGAAGTCAACTACGACAAGAGCAAGTTGCGGGTGTCGGTGACAATTTTTGGGCGGGCTACACCGGTCGAACTCGATTTTCATCAGGTCGAAAAGGTCTGACGCGATCGTTCACGCGGCCTTGAATCGGGATGTTGGCGGGTTGGACCCGGCGCCGGCATCCGTCTACTTCTGCGGGTCCAGGACGAGGAGCTGATCGGTAGCTGGTGCCTTCGCGGGAAGGTCCGGTTGTCGTGAGGCGTTTGAACTCGAGGAGCCAGTCATGGCAAAGAAAATCATCGGCTATATCAAGCTGCAGGTTCCGGCCGGCAAGGCCAACCCGTCGCCCCCCATCGGTCCTGCGCTCGGTCAGCGAGGCTTGAACATCATGCAGTTCTGCAAGGAGTTCAACGCCCAGACCCAAGGTGTGGAACCCGGTCTGCCGCTGCCGGTGGTCATCACCGCCTTCGCAGACAAGTCCTTCACCTTCATCATCAAGACGCCTCCGGCGACTGTGCTGCTGAAGAAGGCCGCCAAGCTCGACAAGGGCTCGCCGCGTCCGCACACCGACAAGGTCGCCAAGCTCACGCGTGCTCAGGTCGAGGAAATCGCCAGGACCAAGATGAAGGATCTCACGGCTGCCGATCTGGAAGCTGCCGTGCGGACCATCGCGGGTTCTGCCCGTTCGATGGGCGTGGTCGTTGAAGGAGTCTGAACATGGCGAAACTCACCAAGCGTCAAAAGACCCAAGTGGGCAAGGTCGAGACGACCAAGCTGTATTCCATCGACGAGGCTATCGGCCTGGTCAAGCAGTACGCCGTGGCCAAGTTCGATGAGTCCATCGACGTCGCTGTGCAACTCGGCATCGATGCCAAGAAGTCCGACCAGGTCGTGCGTGGCGCTGTCGTCATGCCCAACGGCACCGGCAAGACCAAGCGGGTGGCGGTGTTCGCCCAGGGCGCCAAGGCTGAGGAAGCCCGCGCCGCTGGCGCCGACGTGGTCGGCATGGACGACCTGGCCGCCGAGGTCAAGGCCGGAAACCTGAACTTCGACGTCGTGATCGCCTCGCCGGACACGATGCGCATCGTCGGTCAGCTGGGTCAGATCCTGGGTCCGCGTGGCCTGATGCCCAACCCGAAGGTCGGTACCGTGACGCCCGACGTCGCTACTGCCGTGCGCAACGCCAAGGCGGGCCAGGTGCAGTTCCGTGTCGACAAGGCCGGCATCATCCACGGCACCGTGGGTCGTCGTTCCTTCGACACCGACAAGCTCAAGGGCAACCTGCAGGCTCTGCTGGACGCGCTGAGCAAGGCCAAGCCGGCCAGCAGCAAGGGTGTGTACCTGCGCAAGGTCGCCGTGTCGTCCACCATGGGTGTGGGCGTGCGCGTTGACGTGGCCAGCATCACCGCTGGCACCGCGCCGAGCTGATCGATCAATGGCTGGTGCCGCGCGAGTCTGGCGCGGCGCTGAACAGAATTGGTGGGCCGACCGAGCCGCAGGGCGTTGTCGGGTCATCCAAGACCGCTGGTGGGGTGGATTGCCTCGTGCAATCCGTCTCTTAATCGTTGCGCCATACGGCGTCGACAGCCAGCGCAGATGGCGGTCCCGCCCGACAGGATGGGCTCCTCGCGGAGCCAGGTTCTAGAAGGCAAGGTCGCTGAAACCAGGTGTGCCCCAGGCGACTGTCGGGGGCACGTTTCCAAGGAGTAGACCTTGAGTCTCAATCGCACCGAAAAAGCAGCGGTGGTGGCGGAAGTGACGGCCCAGGTGGCCCGCTCGCAGACGCTCGCGCTGGCCGAGTACCGTGGGCTCACCGTCGCCGACCTGAACAAGCTGCGCGTGCAGGCGCGTGCTCAGGGTGTGTATCTTCATGTGCTGAAGAACACCCTGGCGCGTCGTGCTGTCGCCGGCACCCCGTTCGAGTCGGCTGGTGCCCAGATGGTCGGCCCGCTGATCTACGGTTTTTCCGAAGACGCTGTGGCAGCCGCGAAAGTGGTCGCCGACTTTGCCAAGATCAACGACAAGCTGGTCATCAAGGGTGGCTCGTACGCGGGCAAGGCACTGAGCGCCGATGGCGTGAAGTCCCTGGCCTCCATCCCGAGCAAGGAAGTGCTGCTGGCCCAGTTGCTGGGTCTGATGCAGTCGCCGATTTCCCGGTTCGCCCGCGCTGTTGCGGCCGTGTCCGAGAAGAAGGCCGGTCCTGCTGCCGAGGCCGCGCCGGCCGAAGCCGCCGCCGCTTGATTTCACTCATACCGTTTCTAGGATCTCATCATGTCATTCGATAAAGACGCTTTTCTGACCGCCCTGGACAGCATGTCCGTCATGGAACTCAACGATCTGGTCAAGGCTATCGAAGAGAAGTTTGGCGTGTCGGCTGCTGCCATGGCTGCCCCGGCTGCTGGCGGCGGCGGCGCTGCTGCCCCGGCTGCTGAAGAGCAGACCGAGTTCACCCTGATGCTGACCGACGTCGGCGCCAACAAGGTGAGCGTCATTAAGGCTGTGCGCGAGCTGACCGGCCTGGGTCTGAAGGAAGCCAAGGACCTGGTTGATGGCGCTCCGAAGCCCGTCAAGGAAGGCATCTCCAAGGCCGACGCCGAAGCCGGCAAGAAGAAGCTGGAAGAAGCTGGCGCCAAGGCTGCGCTCAAGTAAGCGCAGCCGCCCACACGAGGCTGGCGGCTCTGAACGGGCCGCCGGCCTTTTGTGCTTTGAGCTTGTGTGCGTCGAGGGCCGGCATGGCCCTTGAGACCACCTGAAAAGGCCAACGCGTTACAGTCGCGGCCCTTTTCAAGTGTTCTCTGAACCGACTGCAGAGAACCGGTTTGGTCGGACTGGGGTGCAATGCCCCGGTTGTCCGCCAGCGGCTGGTAGTGGCCAGCCACCAAATTTCAGGCCGTCACCGTGTGTTGCGCGTGACGCGAGCCTGGTGCCAGTCGCCCATGTATCGGTCGAACTTCCGCGCAGCCTCGGCCCGGCCGCGCGCCTCGACACGGAGTGATAGATGGCGAAAGCTACCCCCTACAGCTACACCGAGCGCAAGCGCATCCGCAAGAGCTTCGGAAAGCGCGAGAGCGTTCTCAACGTTCCTTATCTCCTCACCATGCAGAAGGACAGCTATGTGGCCTTCCTGCAAAAGGAGGTGCCACCGGCTCGGCGCAAGCCCGAGGGGCTGCAGGCCGCTTTCCTGAGCGCATTTCCCATCACGTCGCACAACGGCTATGTCGAGATGAAGTTTCTCGAATACAGCATGGCAAAGCCTGCGTTCGACACCCGGGAATGCCAGCAGCGCGGTCTGACCTTCGCTGCCGCGGTGCGCGCTCGCCTGCAGATGATCATTTATGACCGCGAAGCCTCGACTTCGCACAACAAGGTCGTCAAGGAAGTGAAGGAGCAAGAGGTCTACATGGGCGAAGTGCCGCTCATGACCGACTACGGCTCCTTCATCGTCAACGGCACCGAGCGAGTCATCGTCAGTCAGCTGCATCGTTCGCCAGGCGTGTTCTTCGAGCACGACAAGGGCAAGACGCACTCCAGCGGCAAGCTGTTGTTCAGCGCCCGCATCATTCCCTACCGTGGTTCGTGGCTCGACTTCGAGTTCGACGCCAAGGACATCTTGTTCTTCCGCGTCGACCGTCGCCGCAAGATGCCGGTCACCATCCTGCTCAAGGCCATCGGCCTGAACCCCGAGCAGATCCTGGCCAACTTCTTCAAGTTCGACAGCTTCCGCCTGATGGACTCGGGCGCGCAGATGGAGTTCGTGGCGGACCGCATCAAGGGTGAAGTGGCTCGATTCGACCTGACCGACAAGAACGGCAACGTCATCGTCGAGAAGGACAAGCGCATCACTGCGCGCCACATCCGCCAGCTCGAACAGAGCGACACCCGCTTCGTGAGCGTGCCCGAGGACTTTCTCGTCGGCCGCGTGGTAGCACGCAACATGGTCGACCCGGACACCGGCGAAATCGTGGCCAAGGCCAACGACGAGCTGACCGACACCCTGCTGAAGAAGCTGCGTGGCGCCGGCGTGAAGGAGCTGCAGTGCCTGTTCACCAACGAGCTCAATCAGGGCGCCTACATCAGCCAGACCCTGGCTGCCGATGAAACCGCCGACCAGCTTGCTGCCCGCGTCGCCATCTACCGCATGATGCGTCCCGGCGAGCCGCCGACCGAAGATGCAGTCGAGGCCTTGTTCCACCGCCTGTTCTACAGCGACGACACCTACGATCTGTCGCGCGTCGGCCGCATGAAGTTCAATGCGCGTGTCGGCCGCGGCGAGTCGACCGGCCCGATGACGCTGTCCAACGAGGACATCCTCGACGTCGTCAAGATCCTGGTCGACCTGCGCAACGGCAACGGCGAGGTGGACGACATTGACCACCTCGGCAACCGCCGCGTGCGCTGTGTGGGCGAACTGGCCGAGAACCAGTACCGCTCGGGTCTGGCGCGCATCGAGAAGGCCGTCAAGGAGCGTCTGGGCCAGGCCGAGACCGAAGCCCTGATGCCGCACGACCTGATCAACTCCAAGCCGATCAGCGCGGCGCTGAAGGAGTTCTTCGGGGCGAGCCAACTCTCGCAGTTCATGGACCAGACCAATCCGCTGTCCGAGATCACGCACAAGCGTCGCGTCTCGGCCCTGGGCCCGGGCGGTCTGACCCGCGAGCGCGCCGGCTTCGAGGTGCGCGACGTGCACCCGACGCACTACGGCCGCGTCTGCCCGATTGAGACGCCGGAAGGCCCGAACATCGGTCTGATCAACTCGCTGGCCCTGTTCGCCCGCCTGAACGACTACGGCTTCCTGGAAAC
The DNA here is from genome assembly GCA_041169165.1 of Pseudomonadota bacterium. Taxonomy (GTDB): domain Bacteria; phylum Pseudomonadota; class Gammaproteobacteria; order Burkholderiales; family Burkholderiaceae_C; genus Sphaerotilus. The sequence continues at coordinate 848 of JBEEJN010000094.1, read as the reverse complement.
GCCCTACCGCCGCGTGGTCGATTCCAAGGTCACCGACCAGATCGACTACCTGTCGGCCATCGAGGAAGGCAAATACGTCATTGCCCAGGCCAACGCCACGCTGAACGGCGAGGGCACGCTGACCGACGAACTCGTGTCCGCACGTGAACACGGTGAATCGGTGCTGACCTCGCCCGAGCGCATCCAGTACATGGACGTGGCGCCGACCCAGATCGTGTCGGTGGCCGCCTCGCTCGTGCCCTTCCTGGAGCACGACGACGCGAATCGCGCGCTGATGGGTGCGAACATGCAGCGTCAGGCCGTGCCCACGCTGCGCCCCGAGAAGGCCATGGTCGGCACCGGCATCGAACGCGTCGCCGCGGTCGACTCCGGCACGGTCGTCACCGCGCGTCGCGGCGGCATCGTCGACTACGTCGATACCAACCGGGTGGTGATCCGCGTCAACGACGCCGAGACCGTGGCCGGTGAAGTCGGCGTCGACATCTACAACCTCATCAAGTACCACCGTTCCAACCAGAACACAAACATCCACCAGCGCCCCATCGTCAAGCGCGGCGACCTGGTGGCTGCAGGTGACGTGGTCGCCGACGGCGCATCGACCGACCTGGGCGAACTCGCCCTGGGCCAGAACATGCTCGTGGCCTTCATGCCCTGGAACGGCTACAACTTCGAGGACTCGATCCTCATCAGCGAACGCGTCGTCGCCGAAGACCGCTACACCTCGATCCACATCGAGGAACTGGTGGTCATGGCGCGCGACACCAAGCTCGGTCCCGAGGACATCACGCGCGACATCCCCAACCTGAGCGAACAGCAGCTCTCGCGCCTGGATGAATCCGGCATCGTCT
>JBEEJN010000093.1:0-8203 GCA_041169165.1 Pseudomonadota bacterium | reverse complement strand
CGCCGTGAACTCGTCGTTGACCAGCAGGCACTGCACTTTCAGCGTCGGGTCCTGTTCCGGCAGGGCCTGCGTGTTCAGGCTGACAAGCTGCGAGAAGAACAGGTTCAGCAGCGGCCGGGCGTTGGCCAGCCGGTTCGGCGGGATGCGCACATAGACCGACATGCGGCGGCGGCGCACGTCCTCGAGCTTGAAGTCGTCGGCGCTGGTGGCCGCATCGACCACCGCATCCGCGAAGATCGTCAGCGGTGCATTGAAGGTCGCGACCACGCTGGACAGCGTGTTCTCCGAGTTCGACAGCAGGCGCTGCAGGGCATCGACGCACTCGTCCGACAACGGGTTGCCTTCTTCGCGGCGCTGGGTGATCAGACCACTCAGGTGATCTTTCAGCGACCGGCCCTTGCCCGACGACTGGCGCAGCATCTCGCCGATAGTGCGAGGGAGCGAGGGGGTTTCGAGGAGGACGAGGCCCAGGCCCAGGAACAGGTTGCGCGCCTGGTCGTTGAAGAAGGCTTCGGATGAGGTACCGCCGCCGTCGTTGGGGAAGAAGACCTGTCCGATGGTGAGCAGGTCGCCCACGCGGTGCAGCGGACTGGAGCGAACCGCAGTCAGCGGGTTCCAGCGGTGGCTGCGCGCGTCCTCGTCGAAAGGCGAGAAGGCATAGACCGCCTGGCCGTGCGCCGCGCGGTAGCCGGCCGTGATGTCGTAGTTCTCGCCCTTGATGTCGAGCACCACGACGGAGTCGGGCCAGTTCAGCAGGTTCGGGATCACCACCCCGACCCCTTTGCCGCTGCGGGTCGGCGCGGACAGCATCACCGAGAGCTGGCCAGGCAGCGAGAGGAACTTCCCCCGGTGGCGACCGATGAGGATGCCCGGCTGCCCGTCACCACCCGTGAGGCCCGCGCGATCGACCTCGGCCGGGCTGGCGAACCGGGCATCGCCGTGCAGCGCCCGCCGTGGCCGCGCGGCGGCGACCAGCCCGGCGGGCAGCAGGACCAGCAGGCCGAACCCAGAGACGCCGATCGCGAGCTGGAGCTTCTTGCGTAGCTGGGCATCGTCGGCGTACAGGTCCCAGTAGCGGACGATGCTCGTAAGCTGCGCCTGCTTCGGGTTCGCCTTGTTCAGCACCAGGAACAGCACACCGGCCACGTAGACCGCCGCACAGGCCAGCCCGGCGTAGCCGATGACGGCAAAGGCGCCTGCTGCGACCTTGCGGCCCGTGGGCCAGGCTGAGAACGGAAGAGCCGCGACGCTGCTCATGTCGCGGCCGCCTGCTGATCCCAACGCCCGAGCCGCTGGCGCCGGGGCTCGTAGAGGATCTCGGAGATGAAGCGCCCGCGCTCGTCGCGATCGAACTGCACGATCACGTCGACGACGACGCTGAGCAGCCACTTGATCTCGTCCATGCGCAGGCCACCACCTGCGCCGGTCTCGCGGATCATCAGCGACATCTGCTCGAAGGCGAGCGCACAGCTGCCGGCGTGCACGCTGGTGATGCTGCCCGGGTGGCCCGAGGCTGCGAGGCGCACGAAGTAGAAGCACTCGTCTCCCCGCACCTCGGCCAGGAAGATGCGGTCGGGCTTCATGCGCAGGCAGGCTTCGAGCAGCGACTTGGCCGTTACGCGCGCCGTGCCCTGGGCGTCCTTGCTGTAGAACAGGTGCACCACGTTCGGGTGGTTCGGCAGCGTCAGCTCGGCCGTGTCCTGGATCGTGATGAGTCGCTCGTGCTTCGGCACTTCCTCGACCAGGCCCTTCATGAAGGTGGTCTTGCCAGAGCCGGTCTTGCCGCTGACGACGATGGTCTGGTGCTTGCGTACGGCCAGGCGCAGGAACTCGGCGTAGCGGCCGGCGTCCTTCAGCTCGACCAGTTCGCGCTCGAAGGGCAGCAGTTCCGCGTTCGGGGTGCGCGTCACGGTGGCGGTGCGCTCGAACAGGCCTTCGCGCTCGAAGTCATCGAGCCGCTTGATCAGGTGCGACGGCTTGCGCACCGTGATCGACACCGTGCCCCGCGGCACGGCCGGCGGGATGACGAACTGGATGCGCTCGCCGCTGGGCAGCGTGGCCGAGAGCAGTGGCCGTTCCTGGTTGACCTGCTGGTCGCAGAAGGTGGCCACGGCGGTCGCCAGCGACAGGCAGCGCTCCTGGGTCATCTCCGGCGCCGGCACGGTCTGCCAGCCGCGCACCGTCTCCACGAGCAGTTCGCCGGGCCGGTTCACGCAGACTTCCAGCACGCCGGGCGCATCGAGTTGGTCGCGCAGTGGGCGCAGGAACTCGACCACCGACGTGGCGTCGCCGCACCAGCCATCGCCAAGCTCCTCGTGCTCGCAGGCGTGCTGGTTCATGGCGTGCCCTCGCGAGCCGGTGCGCTGGCCGTGGGCTTCAACTCGTACACCGACGAGAAGTCCACGTCGCGGGCGACGTAGATGCCGACGATGCCGCCCTGGTTCTGGTAGATCAGCGGCGGGATGTTGATGGTGCTGTCCAACACTTTCTCGGCCAGCTTGCTGGTGTTGGCTGTTGTTGACGGCAACACGATGGTGTCGGCCTGACGGTCGCTGGCCTGGTTCTGGATGACCAGCTTCACCGAGTCGTCGATGAGCGACAGAAGCATGGCCGCTCCAATGCGCTCGCCCCAGCGGTTGTCGACGTAGCCGTCGATGCCGGACTCGCCGAGTTGGCCGGTGCCGGGGGAGTCGATGTCCACCGTCACGCCCAGCGGCGTGCGGATCCGCGTCCACAGCACGGGGATGCGGACCGTGCCGGGACGGACCGAGGCGATCCGGTATTCGCCATCGAGGTGCGAGCCGCGTTCGATCAGCAGCACGCGGCCGTCGTCGCTGAAGACATTGCGCTGGACCTGGCAGCCGACGAGGCCCGATGTGGCGCTGATCACTTTGGTTTTCAGCGCACAGGTGAAGGCCGTGCCCTTGGGCAGCGTCAGGCTGCGGTTGCCGAGCATCGAGGCGGCCACCTTCGGGGTGGAGGACCCCTGAAGCTGGCCCCCGAACAGGCCCCCTCCGGCGGCGGGCGCTCCGACGGGTGGGGTGCCAGCGGCCGGAGGCCCACCGAGGAGTGCCCCAGATGGCATGGTGCCCGTCGCCTGGCCGGTGGCCATCGCGGCGGTCTTGGTCAGGCTCTCCAGCATGCCCTGCAGTTGTCGCTGGTAGCCCTGCAGGTTGCGGGACGTTGCCGCGACCGGATCGTTAGGCTCGGCGGTTTCGGAGGGCGAAGCTCCATCGCCGGAGGTCGCACTGGCATCCGCCCTTCGGGTGGAGGCACCCGGCGGTGGGAGGGCCCCGGGCCGGGAAGTGACCAGCAGTACGGGGGCATCCTCCGGTGGGACCGCTTTCGGGCCACCCGAGGCGGGTGCACCCGATCCGGTGCGCCGCACTCCGATGGGCTCGGCCAGTTCGTCGGCCGTGGGTGTCAGTGACGGGATGCGCGGCGCGGCGGCCACCGCAGCACTGGCGGTCGGGGCCGGCGGCATCTCCAGCCGGCGAGGTTCTGAAGTGGCCGCGGTTGGCTTGTCCTTCACCAGCTTGGACTCGGCCTCGTCGGCCTTCTTGCCGCTGGCCGAGACTCGCTGGACCGTGTACGCAGCGACGGCGACCATGGAGCCGATCAACAGCGCCACGGCCAGCAGCCCCTTCTTCGACATCGAGACGCGCTGACGGGCCGCGACGTTGGGAATGCCGGGTTCGCCCGGCAGAGGCGAGATCGCGTTGCCGTCAGCCGCCCCATCGGCGCCCACGTTGGGCTCGTGTTCGCGAGGGTCCTGCGTCATGGTGTCGCTCCCTTCCGGGCGCCTGTTGGCGCGTTGCTGCCACCGGCATCGGCCTTAAGGACGCGCTGCACGCCGGGGACCGTAGTGCCGTCGCCAGGCGGCCGCCCGTCCAGGTCGAAGGCCTCGTTCCAGAGCCCGACGACAGCCTGTCCGGCACGCAGCATCAGCTTGCGGCTGACGCGATCGACCACCAGCAGGTCGTCTTCCATGCGCGCGTTGACGAGCGTCTCGCTGCCGTCGCCCAGAACGTGGAACACGGCTGGCACCTCGCGGTTGCCGGGGAAGCGCAGGTAGGTGAAGCGGCCGTCGTCGTAGACCAGCGTTGGCACGATGTCCTGCGAGCCTGTGCCTTCGGCGATCGAGTACTGCGTGTTCATCACCAGCGGCTTCGCCTGCAGGCGTTCCGCGACGACCTGCTGCGGCGGCGGAGGCGGCGGCACCACCGGCAGCGCGACGAGCGGCACGTCCTCGCGCAGGGCGAGGCGCGCTGGCGGCGCCGGGCGCGGCGGTGCCTTGACCACGAGCCGGTAAACCGGCGGCTTCGGATCGCCATCGGCCAGGACCACGAAGCGGAAGGTGTGCGTGCGACGGTCGGTGACCACCGCGAGGTTGTTCGCGGCGCTGGCCGAGCTCTTGGCCTTGACGAAGAGGTTGCGCCCACCGGGCTGCGCGGCCACGCACCAGGCAGCGTCGGCCTTGGTGCAGTCGCCACCCAGGCCAGCCGCAACCTCGGTGATCGACTCGTCGGGATCGAGCACCACGAGCGTCACGACGCCGCGCTTGACCGGCACGGTGACCACCGCGCGCGGGTCGTAGACCACCTCACGCAGGCGCGGATCGGCAGGCTCGGGTGCGGCGCCTGCGCCACTGCAGAGTGCCGCGCAGCCCAGCGCTGCCAGCCAGGCCAAGGCCTTCATGGTTTGGCCCCCGGCGCGGGCGTGTTGATCTCGGGATCGGACCGGTAGGCCGTGACGACGAAGCCGAACGGGTTCTCGAGCCGGTCGCGTTCCTTGGCCAGCACCTTGGGTTGGTACTGGAAGACGACGCTGGCGACGTGCCGCGTGGTGACCTCGGGCAGGTTGCGATCCGTCAGCCGCACCACCTTGTCGTAGGTGACCGTCGCCTCGCCCTTGTTGCCGGCGCGCCCGGACGCGGCCAGGCGCACGCCGATGACGTTGATGCGCCAGTCCTCGGCCGCGCCGATCTTCTTCTGCAGCGCAGCGTCGCCCTCGAACTGGCGGTTGTAGTCGGCGAAGACGGCCGGCACCGCCATGCGGGCCACCTGGTCGAAGTCGCGCTGCAGGAACATCCAGCTGTAGCCCTCGCGTGCTCGCACGAAGGTGGCGAGGTTGTGCTTGTCGAGTGCCTCCATCGGCGGGATGGTCTCGACGGCCAGGCGCTGCTGGATCGTGGCTTCGCCGGTGACGCGGTCCACGACGATGGGGATCTCGACGACGCGCCGCAGCGGGCCCTGAACGAACACCGCCGCGATGCCGATCAGGCCCAGCACTAGGCCAGCGATGGCGACCCACCAGGCGCGGCGCTCCGAGCGTTCCAGCATCAGCGCACGGTCGACTTCCCACGCACGGTTGGCGTCGATCGCGGTCGTCTCAGCGGCCGCCTTGCCAGTGTCGCGTGGGCGATCCGGCAATGCAGCGGCTCTTCCTGGCGTCAGGACGGCACTCATGAGGAACCTCCGTGGGGCTGCGCCGCGATTCCGGCGCAGCGGTTCAGGGCTCGAGGATCAGGGCACCCGGCTATGGCAAGTAGTCGGCCACCTTGCCCGTGCGGACTAGCATCTGGTACTGCCGCTCGCGCTCGCGCGACCGTGCGATGCGCTCCTCGCTGTCGGCCATGCCCTGCAGCATTTGCACCTGCGACATTTCGTGCGCCAGCAGCGCATTTTCGGCGCCGATGCGGGCCTGGATCTCCTGCACTGCCTTCTGGTCGGACGTGGCGTTGATCTGGCCCATCAGCGACTGGATCTGCGACAGGCGACCGGCCGCCGACTTCATCGCGTCCTGCAGCAGGCCCTTCTGCTGGTACGGCTGGGCCAGCGTGGCCTGGCAGGTGGTGCGGGCGTCGCCGCTCAGGTCCATGCAGTTGTAGACCATGCCGGCGTCGCGCAGCGCCTTGGCCGTGCCGTTCAGCCCCGAGTACCCCGACGTGTTGATTGCGTTGAGGTACGTGTAGGCCTCGGCCGGCACGTAGTTCTTCAGCATCGGATTGTTGAAGACGTTGCCGAGGTTGCGGATGCCGTTGATGCTGTTCAGCTGGTCCTGCAGCTGGGTGATCTGCTGGACCTGATTGCTGATCTCGGTGACATCGTTCAGGACCTGCAGGATGGTCTGGATCAGGTTGGCGATGTCGATGACGGGGATGCCCTGTGCGCGGGCGCTCCCGGCGCCAAGGCTTCCGGCAACGAGGACGGCGGCGGCAGCGGCCTTCAGACGATTCTTCATCTCACGCTCCTTCAACTGGTTGATGACTACGCTCGGCCGCGGAGGGCGGCGAGCTTGTAGGCAGCGGTTCGCACCGCGCCGTAACCCTGGCGGACCACGGCGCCGGCTCCGGCGGCCATGGTTCCTGCTGCGCGACCGGTGGCCGCGGCAGCGGCACCCGTGGCTTGGCCCGCCTCGTAGGGCAGGCCAGCACCGGCCCGAACGACTCCGCCGGCTGCACCTGCGGCACCGGCCCCCCGTGCGGAGGATGCAGAGCGCAGGCCCGAAACCATCATGGCGTTCTGGATCATCTGGATGCCCTGCTGGACTGCGGCACCGCCGGTGAGGGCAGAGGCGAGGCTTGGGGCCTGGAAGCAGATGATCGCCATGAGGATCATCACGATGCAGTACTTGAGGCTCTCGCCGACGACGTTGAAGGTCGGGCCGAGGAAGCCGCCCTGATCCTGAATTGCCTGAACCAGTGCGTCACCCATGTAGGCGCTGAGCCCGAGCGCGAAGAATGCGAACCAGGTCAGCACCACTGCGTTCAGCACCATCGACAGCCAGCTGTCGAAGAAGCGAGCGGTCGGTCGCCATGCGAGGCACAGGACGAACAGCGGTCCCACCGCAATAACGAAGGTCAGGAAGACCTTGGCAAGCGTGATGACGAAGAGCGCTATGCACAGGAAGATGACGTTGCCGAATGCAGTGACCACCGCCGCGAAGACGAGGTCAAGTCGCATGATCCCGGCCTCCTTCAACAAGTCGAGCACCAGTTGGCTCGCCTTGTCGTTGAAGGCATCAAGGATCGCGTAGGGCGTCGCAATCGTTGCCGGATTGGCGACGGTCGGCAGGAAGGTCGTAGCCACGCCAGTCGCGAGCGCATTCGCGGTGTCGGACACGTTGCTGATGTAGAAGCCCGACTGCAGCGCGAAGGCCAGAACGAGGCCGATCTTGAAGACCTTCCACATGAACACTGGCAAGGTCTCCGATACCTCGTTGCGAAGGACTGCCCAGCCGTAAAGCGCAACCCAGAGCGTCATGGCAGTCAACGCGATGGGCGCGATCCCGGTCATCAAGGCCGATACGACGCCAAGCACGTAGATGTTCAGCACTCCATCGAACTGGGATCCCACCCAAGAAAACATGGCGTCACCTCGATCACTGAATGGCGCTGTAGGGCAGCGCTTTGGTACTCACACACTTGCTGCTGATGTCGGGGAATTGGCACTGCATCCACTGGCCGCGTGTCTTGACGATCCACAGGCGCGGCCGCTTCTCCGTCCCATACGTTGATGGTCGGCAAGTCCCCGGACGTGCGTAGATCTCGGTGCACTCACGGAGGCCGTCCGTGGTCTCGACCATTCGCCAGCCGCTCGCCGTGCAGGCAGGGTTGTCTGCGGCGCAGGGAGCGCCCAGGGTGGTGGATGGCAGCGGGGGCGTCTCCACCTTCTTGGTGCCATCAGGCATCACCTTGACGGCCTCGTTGCCCTTGACGAACTGGGCGCTTGCGGTGGTGGCGGCGAGTGCCAACGCGACCAGCGCGAGGAGATGACGAACGGCATTCATGCGGCTCTCCTGGAGGTACGAAACCTCCGATCCTGAACCTCACGAAGCAGCACCGGAAGCCATTGAAACGGATCGTTGCCATGCCGTTCGCGCACGGCATCGAGCAGGGCCACGTTGTCGGTGGTGGCCGAGAGCACGGTGATGAAATCCTCGAGCCCTGCGAGGTCCAGCTCGCAGATCGCGCTGGCGTGGCCCTGCTTGACCAGGAAGCGCCGGCCACCCTGCGCGCCGAGGCTGCGCACGATGTCGAACTCGGCCAGCGTCAGGCCGAAGCCGACGACGTATTCCTCGCGCACCGCTTCCGGGTTGGCGAGGAAAATCTTGGTCACGCTCTGCTCGATCATCGTGCGGCCGATGGGGTGGCGCAGCACGTCGGACGGACTCTGGGTGTCGAAGATGCCCAGACCGTTCT
>JBEEJN010000092.1:0-8762 GCA_041169165.1 Pseudomonadota bacterium | reverse complement strand
TCGACAGCGGCAAGCTGGTGGTGCGCAGCAAGCAGATGGGCATGGACAAGGTCGGCACCCTGCGCTGGGACGGCGCGGTGGCCCAGGCCCGCATGGACAACCTGCTGTCGGCCTTCTACACCAAGGACAAGGTGCACGCCGTGCTGAGCCCGTATGACGGCCTGTCGATCGGCATCCTGTCGTCCGTCAAGGGCGTGGGCTACTGCACCGCCGCCCAGCCTTGCCCGGTGGTGAGCGGCCAGGACGCCGAGGTGCAGTCGGTCAAGTCCATGCTGCGCAACGAGCAGTACTCCACCGTGTTCAAGGACACGCGTGATCTGGCCAAGGTCACCGCCAACATGGTCGACGCCATGATGAGCGGCAAGGCGCCCGAGATCAACGACACCAAGACCTACAACAACGGCGTGAAGGTGGTGCCCAGCTACCTGCTCAAGCCGGTGAGCGTGGATCTGGGCAACTGGAAGAAGGTGCTGATCGACAGCGGCTACTACAAGGAAAGCCAGATCAAGTAAGCCTGTCGCCACAGGCTGACGCGGCGGGGCGACCGACAGGTCGCCCCTGCCGTCGACGCATGCTGCTGCCGCGTAGGCCATGGGCCTTGCCGGCCGTGCCCTTGGCCGGTTGATGCCCGGCAGCATGCGTCGACGACAACATCGTTCGACCGACACACGGCACATCGCCACGGGTGACAGGACAGGCGCAGGCATGCCGGCCGGCGCGCAGGAGACCACAGGCGTGGACAGCAGCACCAGTAGCAGCAGCAACATCCTTCTGGAGATGCAGGGCATCACCAAGACCTTCCCGGGGGTGAAGGCGCTCGACGATGTGCGTCTGGCGGTGCGCCCTGGCGAGATCCACGCGGTGGTGGGCGAGAACGGCGCCGGCAAGTCCACCTTGATGAAGGTGCTGAGCGGCGTGTACCCGCACGGCAGCTACAGCGGCGAGATCGTGTTCGAGGGCCAGGCGCGGCGCTTCCGCGATATCGCCGACAGCGAGCACCTGGGCATCATCATCATCCACCAGGAGCTGGCCCTGGTGCCGCTGCTCTCGATCGCCGAGAACATCTTCCTCGGCCAGGAGATGGCCAGCCCCCTGGGCGTCATCGACCAGCACGGCGCCAACGCCCGCACACGCGAGCTGCTGGCCAAGGTGGGCCTGCACGAGGCGCCCACCACCCTCATCGACGATCTGGGTGTGGGCAAGCAGCAGCTGGTGGAGATTGCCAAGGCGCTGGCCAAGGACGTCAAGCTGCTCATCCTGGACGAGCCCACCGCCAGCTTGAACGAGAGCGACAGCGACGCCCTGCTGGAGCTGCTGCTCGGCCTGAAGGCCCAGGGCATTGCCTGCATCCTCATCTCCCACAAGCTCAACGAGGTGAAGAAGGTGGCCGACGCCATCACCGTGCTGCGCGACGGCACGACGGTGACCACGCTGGACTGCCGGCGCGAAGAGGTGAGCGAGGACCGCATCATCCAGGCCATGGTCGGTCGCGAGCTGGCCGACCGTTACCCGCGCCGTGTGCCGAAGATCGGCGAGACCGTGTTCGAGGTGCGCGACTGGACCGTGCACCACCATCTGCACCCCGAACGCCAGGTGGTCAAGGGCGTGACCCTGAAGGCGCGGCGCGGCGAGATTGTCGGCATCGCCGGCCTGATGGGCGCCGGGCGCACCGAGTTCGCCATGAGCGTGTTCGGCCGCTCCTACGGCCAGCGCATCAGCGGCCAGGTGCTGATGCAGGGCCAGCCGGTGGATGTGTCCACGGTGCAGCGTGCGGTGGGCCACGGCCTGGCCTATGTCACCGAGGACCGCAAGGGCTACGGCCTGGTGCTGGACAACGAGATCGTGCGCAACGTGACCCTGGCCAACCTGCCGGCGGTGTCGCGCCGCGGCGTGCTCGACGAAGGGCGCGAATACGCGGTGGCGAGCGACTACCGCAAGAAGATGAACATCCGCTGCGCCAGCGTCTTCCAGCAGGTGGGCAACCTGTCGGGCGGCAACCAGCAGAAGGTGGTGCTGAGCAAGTGGCTGTTCTCGCAGCCCGAGGTGCTCATCCTCGACGAACCCACGCGCGGCATCGACGTCGGCGCCAAGTTCGAGATCTACACCCTCATGGCCGAACTGGCCGAGCAGGGCAAGTGCATCGTCATGATCTCTTCCGAGATGCCTGAACTGCTGGGCATGTGCGACCGCATCCACGTCATGAACGAGGGCCGCTTCGTGGCCGAGTTCAGCGGCGCGGAAGCGACGCAGGAAAAGATCATGCGTTCCATCGTCACCTCCGGGAGCAATTGACATGACGACCCCGACCGGCGCCACCACGGCCGGCAAGGCTACCGCCGCAGCCGCTCCGCATCCCCTGGCCTTCCTGCGCAGCCATCTGCGCGACTACGGCATGTTGCTGTCCCTGGTGGCCATCATGGCCTTCTTCCAGGTCATGACCGACGGCACGCTGATGCAGCCGCTCAACCTGACCAACCTCATCTTGCAGAACAGCTACATCGTCATCATGGCGCTGGGCATGTTGCTGGTGATCGTGGCCGGTCACATCGACCTGTCGGTGGGTTCGGTGGCGGGTTTCATCGGCGGCATGGCCGCGGTGCTGATGGTGCAGCACGAGATCAACTTCGTGCTTGCCTCCGTCTTGTGCCTGATCGCCGGTGCCGTCATCGGGGCGGCGCAGGGCTGGTTCGTGGCCTACGTCAAGATCCCGTCCTTCATCGTCACCCTGGCCGGCATGCTGGTGTTCAAGGGGCTGGCGCTGGCCTTGCTGCAGGGCCAGTCGGTCGGACCGTTTCCGCCCGAATTCCAGCTGCTCAGTTCGGGCTTCCTGCCTGATCCGCTGGGCGGCGGTAGTGGCCTGAAGCTGTTCTCGCTCGTGCTGGGTGCGCTGGCCGCCGTGGCCATGCTGGTGTTCAAGTGGCGCGGCCGCATGGCAGCACTTCAGCATGACATGGAGGTGGAGCCGGCACTGTTCTTCTGGATCAAGGGCCTGGTGTTTGCCGCCGCCACCGTGGCGCTGACCGGCCTGCTGGCGACCTACAAGGGCCTGCCCAACGTGCTGGTGGTGATGGCCGTGCTCATCGTCGTGTACGACTTCGTCACCCTGCGCACCACCGTGGGCCGGCGCATCTACGCCCTGGGCGGCAACGAGAAGGCGGCGCGGCTGTCCGGCATCAAGACCGACCGCCTGGCCTTCGCCACCTTCGTCAACATGGGCGTGCTGGCTGCGCTGGCCGGCCTGGTGTTCGCGGCGCGCCTGAACACGGCCACACCCAAGGCGGGGCTGGGTTTCGAGCTGGATGTGATCGCTGCCTGTTTCATCGGCGGCGCCTCGGCCTCGGGCGGCGTGGGCAAGGTGGTGGGCGCGGTGGTCGGCGCCTTCATCATGGGCGTGATGAACAACGGCATGTCCATCCTGGGCATCGGCATCGATTACCAGCAGGTCATCAAGGGCCTGGTGCTGCTGGCGGCGGTGTTCGTCGACGTCTACAACCGCAACAAGCGCTGAACGCGACGGCGTCTTCGTCGATGGACTCCCTCGCCGCGCCGGCCGAGCACGACTACCGCCGTCCGCGCGAACGCAAGAGCATGCACGGGCGCATCGTGCATGACCTGGGCATGCGCATCGTCTCCGGCGAACTCAAGCCCGGCGACCGCCTGCCCGCCGAGGCCACGCTGTGCGAGGCCTACGACGTCAGCCGCCCGGTGCTGCGCGAGGCCACCCGGGTGCTGGTGGCCAAGGGCCTGGTGGTGTCGCGCCAGCGCGCCGGGGCCCTCGTGCGTCCGCGCGCCGAATGGCATCTGCTCGACCCCGACGTCCTGTATTGGCTGATCCAGAGCCAGCCGCAGCAGGATTTCGTCGACACCCTGTTCACCGTGCGACGCATCTTCGAGCCGGCCGCTGCTGCTCTGGCCGCGCGGGCGGCCACGCCGGCGCAACTGCAGGCCGTCGCTCACGCCTATGCCGGCATGGAGGCGGCCACCACGCCCGAGCAGTTGCTCGAGCCCGATGTGGCTTTTCATCGCCGCATCGCCGAGGCCACCGGCAACGACCTGCTGGCCTATATCGGCAACATGCTGTCGCTGGCGCTGCGCGAGTCCATCAAGCTCAGCAGCACCGTGCCCAACACGCATGCCCTGTCCCTGCCGCGTCACAAGGCCATCCTGACCGCGCTGCTCAACCGCGACCCGCTGGGTGCCCGCCAGGCCAGCATGGTGCAGCTGGAAGAAACGACCGACGACATCAGTCGCCTGCTCGCCAGCGACGGCGACCTTCGCTGAAGTCCTGGCGCTGCGCCGGCGTGATGCCTGCGCCCGCCGCCGGCGCGCCCGGGTTCAAGTCTGCGCCGTGGGTCGTCAGCCCCGGGCTGCGCCGGGTGCCGCCGCGGCTTTCGGGCAGCTTTTCCCTTGATTGCGCCGACAGGCCTGTCGATATATTGCGGGCGATCAAGCGGGCCTCGCCGCCGGGCAACTAGGCTGTAAATGCCTGGGAATATGCCCTGGATTATCTCGACGGGATGGTCCGGCAGGTTGGCAGCCAGGAAAGTGTGGACAAGATGACTATTTCTGCGTGGTGGCAAACCCTGGCCCTGCAGCGCAAGCTGCAGATACTCATACAGGCTTTTCTTCTGCTGATCCTGCTGGCCGTCCAGCAATGGGTGGCCGGCAAGCTCGAACATCGCGCGATGGCGGCTGCGCAGGAGCGGACCGCCACCATTGCGGACGGCGTCAACAACGGCTTGAATACCTTCATGGAAATCAAGATCGACGCCAAGGACGTCATCAGCGATACCCGCAGCCGGGCCTTGTTCATCCAGCGCCTGGGAGTTTCCGACAAGCTGCTTGAATTGCGCGTGGTGCGCGCCAAGGGTATCGACGATGAATTTGGCGCGGGTTTGCCGCAGGAACAGCCGAAAGATGCGCTGGACCGTGCCGCGTTGAGCAGCGGCCAGCCGCAGTTTCAGCTGGGTGATGACGGCAAGGGCACGGCGACGCTGCGCGCGGTGTTGCCGTCGATCGCCCGCAAGGAATATCGCGCCTCGCGTTGTCTGAGTTGTCACGGGGTGGACGAGGGGACGGTGCTGGGCGCGGTGAGCGTGACGGTGGACATCCAGGAGGACGTGGTCGAGATCCGTCGCATCAACGCCCTGCTGTGGCTGGGGCAGGCTGCGTTGCAGGTGCTGCTGTTCGTGGCCATCGGTCTCATCGTGCGCCGAGCGCTGAGTCGGCTGGGTGCCGAGCCGCACGAGGTGGTGGCGCTGGCCCAGGGCGTGGCCAAGGGCGACCTGAGTCAGACCATCCGGCTGGCGCCGGGCGACCAGGACAGCATGATGGCGCAGCTCAAGCACATGCAGGACAGCCTGGCCGGCGTGGTCGGTCAGGTGCACAAGGCGTCCGACGCCGTGGCCACCGCCAGCCAGGAAATCGCCCAGGGCAACAGCGACCTGTCGGCGCGCACCGAACACCAGGCCAGCACGCTGGAGCAGACCGCCGCGTCGATGGAGGAGCTCAATGGCACGGTGCAGCAAAACGCCCAACGCGCCCGTGAGGCCAACCAGCTGGCGCTCGATACCTCGGGGGTGGCGACCCAGGCCGGTGGGGCGGTGGCCGACGTGGTGCAGACCATGCGCGGCATCAATGAATCCTCGCATCGCATCGCCGAGATCATCGGCGTGATCGATGCGATCTCCTTCCAGACCAATATCCTGGCCCTCAATGCCGCGGTGGAGGCCGCCCGCGCTGGCGAGCAGGGGCGCGGTTTTGCGGTGGTGGCGGCCGAGGTGCGTTCGCTGGCCGGGCGGTCGGCGGCTGCGGCCAAGGAGATCAAGTCGCTCATCCAGGCCAGCGTGGAACGGGTCGAGCAGGGCACCGACCTGGTCGACCGGGCGGGCCGCACCATGCAGGAGGTGGTGACCAGCATCCGTCAGGTGACCGACATCGTCGGCCAGATCAGCCACGCCAGCCAGGAGCAGAGCGTGGGACTGGGGCAGGTGGTCGAGGCCATCTCGCAGATGGACCAGGTGACGCAACAGAACGCCGCCCTGGTCGAGCAGATGGCGGCGGCCACGGCCAGCCTGGAAGCGCAGGCGCGCGAACTGGTGCAGACGGTCGCGGTGTTCCGCCTGGCCTGAATGACCTGTCCGCTGGCCAAGGGCCGGCGCCGGTCAACCCCTGGTTTGGCGTTCCAGCAGGTCGTAGACCAGACCGTTGCGCAGCGCTCCCTTGGCCGGATGCAGGCACTCGATGTCGAACAGTTCCAGCAGCGCCAGCAGCACCGCCAGACCGCCGCCGATGATGGGGGCCCGATCAGGCTCCAGCCCGGCCAGATGCAGGTCATGGGCGGACCCGGCCTGCAGGCAGCATTGCAGACACCAGTCCAGGGTCTGCAGCGTGATCAGACCGTCCGGGTGGCCGTTGGCCCGCAGCAGTTGCGACACCGCCGAGGCGCTGCCCGACGAGCCGAGCGCTTCTTGCCAGGTCTCGCGGGCGAAGTGATGGCGCGCCGGGGCAAAGGCGTTCCAGGCTTCCTGACGCGCGGCACCGAAGGTGGCGGCGCTGAACACGCCGTCGGCAAAGTGACGGCGCGACAGGCTGACGCTGCCGACGCCGAAGCTCTCGGCGGCAAAGATGCGGTGGCCCTGGCCGAGGATGAGTTCGGTCGAGCGCCCGCCGATGTCGACCACCAAGCGGCGCAGATCGCCCGGCTGCTGGCGCGCCACGCCCAGGTAGATGAGGCGCGCTTCCTCGTCACCCGAGATCACCTCGATGGGATAACCCAGCGCGGCCGACGCGGCGGCGATGAATTCCTCGCGATTGCTGGCTTCGCGCAGGGTCTGGGTCGCGACCGCCCTGACCTGGGCGGCCGGCAGGCCAGCCAGGCGCTGGCCGAAGCGCGCCAGGCAGGCCAGACCACGTTCGGCCGGCGCGCCGCCCAGGCGATGCTCGGCGTCCAGGCCGGCGCCGAGGCGGGCGGTTTCCTTCAGATAGTCCACCGACTCGTAGCGGCCGCCGACGCAGCGCGCAATTTCGAGCCGGATGGTGTTGGAGCCGATGTCGACCGCAGCCAGCAGGTCGCACCAGTCCTGCACCTGAGGCCACTTGGCCCATGCCTGGCCGGGGCAGCCTGCGCTGACGGGCGGGGCACTGGCGGCCTGGACGGGCTGGGCGAGGGTGGAGCCTGGAGACGTGTCGCGCATCGTGGGGGCCGGTGGCGGGCCGCGTAGGGGGAGGCCTCGGATGGGGCGATTCTCCACGCTGTCGACGCGCTGACCCGGAATTTGGCCGCGGGCCTGCCGGCTTGCTCCTGGCAGGGTGTCACGCACAGGGCGATTTGTCTTATGTCGACACAAGCTGAACTGACCTCGCTGAGCCGGCAGTTGCGGTTCATCCGTGGCGCTGCGTCGGCCGACCCTGCCGGCGAGCAGGGGGTCGTGTTTCGCGGCTCAGTTGGCGTTTTGTCAAATGCGCGGAAGGAACAGCCTCCAAAATCGCGCGCCCGACATCGAATACAGTCGTTTCACCTCCCCCATGTCCTTCAAAAGAGGAAGACACCATGCCTGCTGATAAATCCAAGATCATCTACACGCTGACGGACGAAGCACCGCTGCTGGCGACCTACTCCTTCCTGCCCATCATCCGCAGCTTTGCGGAGCCGGCCGGCATCGACGTGGTGGCGGCCGACATCTCGGTGGCCGCGCGCATCCTGGGTGAGTTCCCCGACTACCTGAGTGACGAGCAGAAGGTGCCGCACACCCTGTCCGAACTGGGCAAGAAGACGCTGCAGCCGGACGCCAACATCATCAAGCTGCCCAACATCAGCGCCTCGGTGGCCCAGCTCAAGGCGGCGATCAAGGAACTGCAGGGCAAGGGCTACGCCCTGCCCGACTACCCCGAGGCGCCCAAGACCGACGAGGAAAAGGCCATCAAGGCGCGCTACGGCAAGTGCACCGGCTCGGCGGTGAACCCGGTGCTGCGCGAGGGCAACTCGGATCGCCGCGCGCCCAAGGCGGTGAAGGAATACGCCCGCAAGAACCCGCACAGCATGGGCGAGTGGAGCCAGGCTTCGCAGTCCCACGTCTCGCACATGCACCACGGCGACTTCTACCACGGCGAGAAGTCGATGACGCTGGACCGTCCGCGCGACGTCAAGATGGAGCTGCTCACCAGGAGTGGCAAGACCATCGTGCTCAAGGAGAAGGTCTCCCTGCTCGACCGCGAGGTGATCGACTCGATGTTCATGAGCAAGAAGGCCCTGCTCGAGTTCTATGAAAAGGAGATCGAGGACGCGCGCAAGACCGGCGTGATGTTCTCGCTGCACGTCAAGGCCACCATGATGAAGGTGTCGCACCCCATCGTGTTCGGCCACTGCGTGCGCATCTTCTACCGCGAGGCCTTCGAGAAGCACGACGCCCTGTTCAAGCAGCTGGGCATCAACGTCAACAACGGTATGGTCGATCTGTACAACAAGATCGCCACCCTGCCGCAGAGCCAGCAGGACGAGATCAAGCGCGACCTGCACGCCTGCCACGAACACCGCCCCGAGCTGGCCATGGTCGATTCGGCCAAGGGCATCACCAACTTCCACTCGCCCAACGACGTGATCGTCGACGCCTCGATGCCGGCGATGATCCGCAACGGCGGCAAGATGTGGGACGCCAACGGCCGCCTGAAGGACGTCAAGGCCGTGATGCCGGAATCGACCTTCGCCCGCATCTACCAGGAGATGATCAACTTCTGCAAGTGGCATGGCGCCTTCGACCCCA
>JBEEJN010000091.1:0-9886 GCA_041169165.1 Pseudomonadota bacterium | reverse complement strand
CTGGGCCAGCGCAACACCAAGGCGCAAAAGGCCGTTTGTAGATGGGCAGTCTGTTCCTGATCGTGATCCTGATTTACTGCGCACCGTTGGAAGAAGAGGTCTTGAGGAGGAGGTCAAATTACTGCCGGCGTTATAGCGGTTTGTGGGGAAGTCCTTGTAATGGATTAGGGAAGGTCTGAAAAAGGCCGCCCGCGATGTGCTTGCGGCCCGTTGATCTGCCAGCGACCCTATGAGCCTTGAAGCAAGCCGATCTGGGACTGGACCTGTCGACGAGGAAGACGCGCAAGCGCGAGTTCCTGAACGAGATGAACCGTGTGGTGCCCTGGGCGGCGCTGGTGGAGTTGATCGCCCCGCATGCCCCTGAAGGCCGGCGCGGGCGCCCGCCGTCTTCTGTGGAGACGATGCTGCGCATCCACTTCATGCAGCAGTGGCACTTCGGCATGACGGCCCACATCGGCGTGGATGCGCACTCGGGCCTGGTGCATACCGTGCGCGGCACCTCGGGCAACGTCAACGATGTGACCGAGGCCAACTCGCTGCTGCACGGCGAAGAAACCGATGCCTTCGGCGACTCGGGCTACCAGGGCGCGCACAAGCGACCCGACGCCCGGACAGGGGTTCAGTGGCATGTGGCCATGAAGCCCGGCAAACGCAAGGCACTGGACAAGACCAACCCGGTGCACGCGCTCAAGGAGCAGGTCGAGAAGATCAAGGCCAGCATCCGGGCCAAGGTCGAGCACCCGTTCCGGGTCATCAAGCGACAGTTCGGCCACACCAAGGTGCGGTATCGCGGGCTGAAGAAGAACACCGCGCAACTCACGACGCTGTTCGCACTGGCCAAGCTGTGGCTGGCGCGGCGCAAGCTGATTGGTGTCGGGGCATGAGTGCGCCCGAAATCTGACTGCAAGGGCTGAATGGCCTTCGAAACGGCCACCCGGCGCTCGGTGCTTCTCAAATCGGCTGGAATAACACGGGCGACGGGGCATTCATCAGACCATCCCTAGCGCGCCGTCAGGTCGAAGAGCCCCTGGCGGAACATGTCGCGCGCCACGGGTGAATTGGCAGCGTCCGAGATGTGGTCACCGTAGCTGTAGAGGAAGGCGCCGTCACGATGCATCGGGCAGCGGTCGCTGGCGCGGTCGCACAGCAGGGGCAGCTGCGAATACACCAGCACCTGCGGGTGGCGTCGATGCAGTTCGGCCAGGAAGGCGTCGTAGCTGCGCGTCCACTCCAGATGGGTGCTCAGGCGCAGTTCGCACAAGGGGTTCTCGCGCCGACGCAGCAGCTGGCGCAGGCCCGGCACACTCGTCATGTCACCGGCGATGCAGTCGTTCGGGTCCGGCAAGGTCGGGTTGTCGCGCAGCATGACCACCCGCTTGCCGGCGGCGAGGAAGGGCGCAAAGAAGTCCTCGTGACGGCGCAGCCAGTCCGCCTGGGCGGCCGCGTCGGGCTCGTGAATCGGCCGATCAGTGTCGTCGACCACCCGCGTCAGGCCGCGCCAGGCATTGCCCAGCACGATGCCCTGCACGTCCGGGTCGGCCAGGATGCGCGCCTGCACCGCCGCCCACCACGGCGGCACATTGAGCGGCGACAGCCCGCCGATGAGCGTCCAGTTGAGTGACGCGGGTGATTCACGCACCAGGCCGTAGAAGATCGCCTCGGCCTTGCTGTCGCCCAGCACCACCCAGCGCGGGCCGCGGCGGTCGAACTTCTGCAAGCAGTCGATCTTGTCCGAGCGCTCGGCAGGCAGCTGGTCGCACATTGCGAGCAGCTTGTCGCGGTCGGCGCCGATGACCATGGTCTGCGGGCTGGCCTGCAGCTTGTCCTCGTGGCGCCAGGCCATGCCGTGGCCGCGGCTGACCCAATGGCCCAGGCCGAAGGTGATCGCCATGACCACCAGCAGCCAGCGCACCTTGCGCCGCCCCGGCAGCCCGAAACGCAGCGGGCGCTCGATCCAGCGGTAGGTGAGCCAGGCCAGCAGGAAGGCCACCGCCAGCAGCAGCGCACGCACACCCGCCGGCGGCGTGTGGCCGTTGAAGATGCGCGCAAAACTCAGCAGCGGCCAGTGCCACAGGTAGAGCGGGTAACTGATGAGACCGATGCCGACCAGCAGCGGATGGCTGAGCAGCCGCGACACCCAACCGCCCTGCGGCCCGGCGGCGATGAGCAGCACCGCGCCGGTCACCGGCAGCAGCGCCCAGGCGCCCGGAAAGGCGCGCGCCGGGTCGATGCACAGCAGCGCCGCCACCAGCAGCGCCGCACCCAGCGGCGCCCCGGCGCGGTTCAGCGCGGCCTGCAAGCGCACGCTGGCGGCCGAGGCAGTGCCGTCGCGCAGGCCGGCCTGCCACAGGGCCAGGGTCGCGCCGGCCAGCAGTTCCCAGAAACGCGTGAGCGGCGAATAGAAGTCCGCCACCACGTCCAGCCTCACCTTGTACAGGCTGTAGGCCAGCGATGCCGCCAGCAGCAGCAGCGCGGGCGCCAGGGCGCCGTCGCGCCAGCGCCGCAGGCCCAGCAGGATCACCGGCCAGGCGAGGTAGAACTGCTCCTCGATGCCCAGCGACCACAGGTGCAGCAGCGGTTTGACCTCGGCCTTGCTGTCGAAGTAGCCGGCGTCGCGCCAGAACATGAAGTTGTCGGCGAAGGCGGCGCCGCCGGCCATGTATTTGCCGTATTTGCCGTATTCGTTGGAGGTCAGGGCGATCCAGCCCACGCCCCAGCCCAGCAGCAGCACGACGATGAGGGCCGGAAAGATGCGCAGCGTGCGCCGGCCGTAGAAGTGGCCGAAGGTGAACTCGCCGCGCGCCATCTCGCGAGAGATCAGGCTGGTGATGAGAAAGCCGCTGATGACGAAGAAGACGTCCACACCGACGAAGCCGCCCGGCAGCCAGTCGGCAAAGGCGTGGAAACCCAGCACCGCCAGCACCGCGATGGCGCGCAGGCCGTCGACGTCCGGGCGGTAGGCCGGCCCGGCAATGTGGCTCGGGTCAGGCGCGGTGGCGGTGGGCAGCGGCAGGGTCATGGCGGTCGGGGGCGGGGCAGGCGCGCGACCGCGCGGGCGACCAGCGGGCGGGCGAAAAAAGGGCGGCGGATGATAGCCAGCGCCACCCGGGCGGTCAGCGCCGCGGCCGCGCCGTCGTCATTCGCCCAGCATCACGCCGATCTGGCGCGCACAGGCCAGCAGCGGATCGTCGCTCGACACACCGCGGTTCTTGTCGGCCACCTCGTCGATCGGGATGCTGGTGAGCTGGCCGCCCTGCAGTGTCACCATGCGGCCAAACTCGCCGCGCAGCAGCAGGCCGGCGGCGGCGTTGCCGTATTGGGTGGCCAGCACGCGGTCAAAGGGCGTCGGGCTGCCGCCGCGCTGCACATGGCCCAGCACGGTGGCGCGCACCTCGCTCTTGAGGTGGGGTTGCAACTGCGCCCGCAGCGCGTGCGCCACGCCGCCCAGGCGGATGGGGTCGCCGCCCACCTCGACCCGGCCGGCCACGGTGAGCTCGCCGCCCACCGGCTTGGCGCCTTCGGCGATGCAGATCACGGTGTGACGGCGGCGTGCCTCGCGTTCCCGGCAGAAGGTGGCGATGGCCTCGACGCTGTACGGGATCTCGGGCAGCAGGATGACGTCGGCCGCACCGGCCAGGCCGGCTTCGAGCGCGATCCAGCCGGCGTAACGCCCCATGGTCTCGACGATCATCACCCGGCCGTGGCTCTGGCCGGTGGTGGTCACCCGCTCCAGCGCGTCGGTCACCGTGGCCACGGCGGTGTCGAAGCCGAAGCTGCGCTCGCAGCCGTGGATGTCGTTGTCGATGGTCTTGGGCACGCCCACCATCGGCAGGCCCAGTTTTTCCAGGCCATGGCTGATGGTCATCGTGCCGTCGCCGCCGATGGCCACCAGGGCGTCGATGCGCAGCTCCTTGCGGAGGTAATCCATCACCTCGGCCGACTTGTCCACGCCGCCGACGTTGAAAGGGCTGGACGAGTTGCTGGTGCCCAGCACCGTGCCGCCGGTGGCGAGGATGCCGCTCACGTCGTCCCACGCGAGCGGCCGACCGCGCCGCTCGATCAGGCCGAGCATGCCGTCGGCGACGCCCCAGACCTCGGCGTTGCACTGGCGGATGAGGGACTTGGTGACGGCGCGGATGACGGCATTGAGGCCGGGGCAGTCTCCGCCGCCGGTGAGCAGGGCGATACGCATGGTGGGCTGGGGCGCGCAGCAACGCGCCGGATTGGTGTGGACCATGATTGAACCGGGCCGCGCCCGGCGTGACATTGACGCCGGACAAGTTCTGCCCGCTCGACGCAGCCGCCGGCCGGACCGGGCGGGTGTCACGGTCAGGTGTCACCGGCGGCCGTGGCCCGGGGGCTTGCCCGGGGCGGGCGCCGACCACCCCCTTCGTAGAATCGTTTTCATGCATATTCATATCCTGGGCATCTGCGGCACCTTCATGGGCGGACTGGCGGCGCTGGCGCGCGAGGCCGGCCACCAGGTGACCGGCTGCGACGCCAACGTCTATCCGCCGATGAGCGACCAGCTGCGCGCCCTGGGCATCGAGCTGATCAACGGCTATGGCATCGAGCAGCTGCAGCAGCTCGACCACGCGCCCGACCTGTTCGTGATCGGCAATGTGGTGGGCCGCAGCGACGACGGCCGCTATGCGCTCATGGAACACATCCTGGACGCCGGCCTGCCCTATGTCAGCGGGCCGCAATGGCTGGCCGACCATGTGCTGCTGGGCCGCCACGTGTTCGCGGTCGCCGGCACCCACGGCAAGACCACCACCACCGCCATGCTGGCCTGGATCCTCGAATGTGCCGGCCAGCAGCCGGGCTTTCTGGTCGGCGGCGTGCCGGGCAACTTCGGCGTCTCGGCGCGGCTGGGCATCGGCACAGCCTTCGTCATCGAGGCGGACGAATACGACACCGCCTTCTTCGACAAGCGCAGCAAGTTCGTCCACTACCACGCACGCACGCTGGTGCTGAACAACCTCGAGTACGACCACGCCGACATCTTCCCCAACGTCGAGGCCATCGAGACCCAGTTCCACCATCTCGTGCGCACCGTGCCGGCGGCCGGGCGCATCGTGTGCAACATCCGCGACGCCAGCTTGAAGCGCGTGCTGGCGCACGGCTGCTGGACGCCGGTGCTGCACTTCGGCGCGCGCAAGGAAGAGCCCGGCGCCTTGCGCGCACGCGGCGAGCCGCATGCCTTCGACGTGCTGCGCGGCAGCCTCAAGGTGGCGCGGGTCGAATGGGGACTGGTGGGCGAGCACAACCAGCTCAATGCGCTGGCCGCCATCGCCGCGGTCGAGCCCCTGGGCATCACGGCCGAACAGGCAGGCGCCGCGCTGGCGCGTTTCGAGGGCGTCAAGCGCCGCATGGAACTGCGCGGCAGCGTGGCGGTGAACGGCGGCACGATCAAGGTCTACGACGACTTTGCCCATCACCCCACCGCCATCCGCACCACGGTGAACGGCCTGCGCCGCAAGCTCGACCAGGCCGAGAACCTGACCAACGGCGGCGGCGCCGGCCGCGAGCGCATCCTGGCCGTCTTCGAGCCGCGCTCCAACACCATGAAGCTGGGCAGCATGAAGTCGCAGCTGCCCTGGGCGCTGGAAGAGGCCGACCTGGCCTTCTGCCACAGCGCCAACCTGGACTGGGACGCCGCCGAGGCCTTGAAGCCCATGGGCGCCCAGGCACGCGTGTACGACGACATCCGCCGCCTGGTCGACAGCCTGGTGCGCCTGGCCCGGCCGGGCGACAACATCCTGTGCATGAGCAACGGCGGCTTCGGCGGCATCCACGGCAAGCTCATCGCAGCCCTGCAGGCACGCGACGACGCCCTGCCCGAGGCTGCGGCCGCGGCGGCAACCCCGGCCTGAGCGCGTCGACATGAACATGGACGCCGGCTCCCGCCCCACCGACGCGGCAGACCGGGCGCTGCCCGCGCCCACCCACCTGCTCTACCTGCACGGCTTTCGCTCCTCGCCGCTGTCGTTCAAGGCGCAACGCATGGCGCGCTGGGTGGCCGAGCACAACGCCGGCCGGCCTGAGGACGAACACCTCCATTGGGCCTGCCCGCAACTGCCGGCATCGCCGCGCGCGGCGGTCGAGCTCATCCGCCGCACCGTCGCCGGCTGGCCGGTCGAACGCACCCTGGTGCTGGGCAGCTCGCTCGGCGGCTGGTACGCCACCGTACTGGCCGAGTGCCTGGGGCCGGCCTGCCGGGTGGTGCTCATCAACCCGGCGGTGTTTCCGGCGCGCGACCTGGCGACATACATCGGCGAGCTGCCGCAATGTCATGACCCTGCGCAACACATCTTCTTCCAGGCCAGCTACATCGACGAGCTGCACGCCCTGCAGCCCGGCCCTGTCAGCCAGCCGCAGCGTTACTGCACCATCATCGCCCAGGGCGACGAGGTGCTGGACTGGCGCGAGATGTCGGCCCGCTACGCCGACACCCAGCTCACGCTGCTGGACGGCGGCGACCACGCCTTGAGCGACTTCGAGCAGCACCTGCCGCACATCCTGCGTTTTGCCGGACTGGCCTGAGCCCGCACCGAACCGCCCCCCTTCCCTTCCGTCACGACGATCGTCACCAACCTTTCCCAGACCCAGATGAAGCTGCTCCAGAACAAGATCTGCATCGTCACCGGCGCCGCCCAGGGCATCGGCCTGGCCACCGCGCTGAAGTTCGCCCGCGAAGGCGCCACCGTCATCGCCTGCGACATCAAGGCCGAGGCGGTCGACGCCGCCGTGCTGGCCTGCCTGGAAGCCGGCGCCGCCAGCGGCGGGCGCGCCGAGGGCTTTGTCGTCAACGTCACCGACCGCGCCCAGATCGACGCCATGGTGCTGGCAGTGAAGGAACGCCACGGCCGCATCGACGTGCTGGTCAACAACGCCGGCATCACCAAGGACGCCCGCCTGGTCAAGATGACCGAGGCCCAGTTCGACGCCGTCATCGACGTCAACCTGCGCGGCGTCTTCCACTGCAGCCAGGCGGTGGCCGACACCATGGTGGCGCAGGGTGCCGGCGTCATCCTCAACGCCAGCAGCGTGGTGGGCATCTACGGCAACTTCGGCCAGACCAACTACGCCGCGTCCAAGTTCGGCGTCATCGGCTTCACCAAGACCTGGAGCCGCGAACTGGGCCCCAAGGGCGTGCGCGTCAACGCCGTGGCACCGGGCTTCATCGACACGCCCATCCTGGCCACCATGCCCGAGAAGATCGTCGCCCAGATGCGCGACGATGTGCCCCTGAAGCGCCTGGGCAAGCCCGAGGAGATCGCCAATGCCTACGCCTTCCTGGCCAGCGATGAGGCCAGCTACATCAACGGCGCAGTGCTGGAAGTGGCCGGCGGCCTGACGGTCTGAGGTGATGCCGGGCGGCGGCGGCCTGCGCCCCGGCACGGCGGCCATGGCTCTGGCCCTGGCCGTTGCCCGCCTGCTCAGCCTGACCGCCCTGCTCGCCGTCGCCGCGCCAGCTGCTGCGCAGGCCCAGGCGGACGGCCGCGCCGTCGCCGCACCGGCCGCCCCCCCCGCGCGCTGGCTCACGCTGGTGGAGCGGCGCAGTTGGCCCCATCAGCAGCTAGACCTGGCCTCGGTCGAGCCGCTGCCAGGCACCGACGAGCAGCGGCTGCGCTACCGCGTGCGCGGCACCCGCTTCGGCGCCCAGGAGCTGTGGCTCGCGGCGCGCTGCGCACGATGGGAACGCGCCGAAACCGCCAGCCGCGCCCAGGCTGGCGCGGCCGAACTGCGTTGGTTCGTGCCGGTCTTCGGCAGTGTGGAAGACGCTGAACTCGCCGCCGTGTGCGCCCAGCCGCAGGTGCCTGCGGCGCAGCCACCTGGCTGGAGCGAGGCGGCCCGCCTGGCCCTGCTCGGCGCCTGGGAGCACGGCGTGGGCCGGTACGCCTACACGCTGCGCATCGTCGACGCCGACAGCGAGGCCGAGGCCCGCCGAGCCAGCGTCAGCCGCTGGGACGATGGTCGCTGGCCGCATGTGACACGCCACATCGACGGCCTGCTCGACCTGCCGCCGGCCCTGCGCCTGACTGTGGCCGAGCTGTACCGCGACGGCCAGCGCAGCCGCCCGGTGCGCGTCACCGACCGCAGTGGCGGCGCGCCGCACTGGCTGATCATCGAGCGTGTCAGCACCTCGACGCGCGTGGCCCCGGCCGACAGCGCCGACTTCGCCCGCCGCGCCCGGCGCTGGATCGCCCAGGGTCATCTGGCCGAGCCGGCCGTCCTGCTCGCCGACGAACGCGAGCGCGCCCGCCTCGCCTACTGGCGGGCGCCGCTGGCAACCCAGATCCAGGCCTTGCCCGCCTTTGGCCTGGACCCCGATGTGCGTTACGCCAACCACATGACGCCGCTCACCGAGGCCCTGTTCACCGGCCGCTGGGACAGCGCACGCGCCCTGCTGGCGCGCGGCGCCGACCCCAATCTGTGCGGCCTCCTGGGCTGCCCGCTGGCCCTGGCGCACCACGCCGGCGACCGCGCCGGTGGGCGCCTCATGCTCGCCGCCCTGCTCAACGCCGGCGCCCGCGTCGACCAGATCGACCCGCACTACGCCGCCGCCACGACCACCGTGCTGACGGATGTAGTGCGCGACGCCGCAGGCAACCCGGCAGGAACCGGAGCCCAGCGGCCGACCGGCGCGGCCACCAACGGTCCGCCAACAAGCGACGACCAGCCGGGCCCACCGCTCGACCTGATCGAGCAGTTGCTCGCCCTGGGCGCCTCGCCCGACGGCGCGGCCGAGGTCAGCATCACCCCGCTGCACATGGCAGCCACCCGCGGCCAGCGCGCCCTGGCCGAGCGGCTGCTCCAGGCCGGCGCCAGCCCGCTGCCCTGGCGCGACCGCAACCGCGGCGCCTACGGACAGCTGACGACGCTGGTCGACGCCGCGGCCGAGAGTCAGCGACCCGAGCTGATCGCCTGGGCCGAGGACCTGATGCGCCAGGCCGCCGCCAGCTCGCCGCGCTGGCGTTTTGCCGTCCACATCGAGCAGGACGGCCGGGTCTTTCCCCTGGTCGACGGCGCCCGGCTGGAGCTGCGCGCCGCGCCCTTCCACCTCGTGCTCACCCTGCCGGCCGGCAGCGAGGCCAGCCTGAGCCTGGCCAGCTCGCTCTCGCCCGGCTGGGCCGCTGAGGTGCAACGCGGCGAGCCGGGCAACGGCCTGTTCGTGCCCTCGATGAGCGGCGCCACCGCCGAGCCGCCGCAGGACGGGTCCTACGAACTGTTCGCCTACGAGAGCCGGCCGGCCGGTGCCAGCCCGGACGCTCACTGGGGCGGCCACATGGCGCTGAACCCGCCGCTGCCTGGCGACGCAGCGCCGGCACGGGTGGACTTCCACGCCCAGCGCCCCGGCCCGCGCCCGGGCGAACGCCAGTTCGTGCGCGAGTTCCGCGCCTTGTTCGAGCTGCCGGAAAGCGGCCGCCCCGGCGATGCCCGCCCGTTCACCCAACTGGCCGGCAGCACCCTGTCCCTGGCCCTGGGCGCCCACCTGCCACTGCTCGGATGGGAACGCTCGGCACTGGTGGGGCAGCGGGTGGTGGAGATCCGCTGGCGCTGAGGGTGGGCGTTTCGCGTAAGGTCGTGCCCCTCATGACGTTGCCGACTATGCCGACGATGACCGTGCCACCCATGCCCACCCCCCCGTCCAGCCAACTATCCGCCGCCACGTTCGGCCCGACGTCGCGCTGGCAGTTCTGGATCGACCGCGGCGGCACCTTCACCGACATCGTCGCCCGCCGGCCGGACGGCGCGCTCGCCACCGCCAAGCTGCTCAGCGCCAGCCCCGAGCATTACGCCGACGCGGCGGTGGAAGGTGTGCGTCGCCTGCTCGGCCTGGCCCCCGGCGAGCCCTTCACCCACGCCCACGCGGCCCAGG
>JBEEJN010000090.1:0-9921 GCA_041169165.1 Pseudomonadota bacterium | reverse complement strand
TCCTCGCGCTCGGCCGCCCCCCAGCGGATGGCCTACTGGAAGAGGTTGGCCTTCATCTTCAGGTTGCGGCCGGACATGATGTTGTCGATCACGTTCATGCCCTTGAACAGCGCCAGGTTCTGGAAGGTGCGCGCCACGCCCATCTCGGCCACCTGGCGCGAGTTCATGTGCGCGAAGGTCTTGCCGCGAAAGGTGATCGAGCCTTCCTGCGGCGTGTACACGCCATTGATGCAGTTGAGCATCGAGCTCTTGCCCGCGCCGTTGGGGCCGATGATGGCGCGCACCTCGTGCTCACGCACGTTGAAGCTGATGTCGGTGAGCGCCTTCACGCCGCCAAAGCGCAGGCTGATGTTCTTCACGTCCAGGATGACGTCGCCGATCTTCTTGCCGCTGCCGCTGGCGTCAGGGGTGGCCAGGCCGGCCGGTGCTGTCATGAGCATGATGGGAGGGACTCAGGCAGCCCGGCGAACCGCCGGGTAGGTGGGAACGTCGACGATCTTGAGCGTGGCCGAGACGCTGCCGCTGCGGCCATCCTCGAACTTCACCGCCGTCTCGATGAACTGCTCGGTCTTGCCGCCGTACAGGGCGTCGACCAGCACGGCGTACTTGTCGGCGATGTAGCCACGCTTGACCTTGCGGGTGCGGGTCATCTCGCCGTCGTCGGCGTCGAGTTCCTTGTGCAGCACCAGGAAGCGGTGGATCTGGCTGCCGGCCAGCTTGTCGTCCTGGGCCAGGTCGGCGTTGACCTGGCGCACGCAGTCGGCGATGAGGGCGATGACCTCGGCCTTGCCGGCCAGGTCGGTGTAGCCGGCGTAGGGCAGGTTGCGCTTCTCGGCCCAGTTGCCCACGGCTTCCATGTCGATGTTGACGAAGGCGCAGGCCTTCTCGCGCTTGTCGCCGAAGGCAACGGCCTCCTTCACGAAGGGGAAGAACTTGAGCTTGTTCTCGACGTACTTGGGCGCAAACATGGCGCCGTCGTTGGCGCCGCCTGCCAGCCGGCCGACATCCTTGGCGCGGTCGATGATCTTCAGATGCCCGCCGGCATCGAGGAAGCCGGCGTCGCCGGTGTGGTACCAGCCGTCGGCCGTCAGCACCTCGGCGGTGGCGGCCGGGTTCTTGTAGTACTCCTTGAGCAGGCCGGGCGACTTGACCATCACCTCGCCATTGGCCTCGACGCGGATCTGCACGCCCTCGATGGGCACGCCCACGGTGTCGGCCTTGGCCTGGTCGTCGGGCTGCAGGCAGACGAACACGGCGGTCTCGGTCGAACCGTAGAGCTGCTTCAGGTTGATGCCGATCGAGCGATAGAAGGTGAACAGGTCGGGGCCGATGGCCTCGCCGGCGGTGTAGGCCACACGCACCCGGCTGAACCCGAGGGTGTTGCGCAGCGGGCCGTAGATGGCCAGGTCGCCGAGCTTGTAGTTCAGCTTGTCGAGCAGGCCGACCGGCTTGCCGTCCATCAGCGCCGGGCCGACGCGCTTGGCCAGGGCCATGAAGTGGTGGAAGAGCTTCTTCTTCAGGCTGCCGGCGTCTTCCATGCGGATCATGACGCTGGTGAGCAGGCCTTCGAAGACGCGCGGCGGCGCGAAGTAGTAGGTCGGGCCGATCTCCTTCAGGTCGATCGTCACCGTGGCGCCCGACTCGGGGCAGTTCACCACATAGCCGCAGGCCAGCCACTGGGCGTAGCTGAAGCAGTTCTGGCCGATCCAGGCCGGCGGCAGATAGGCCAGCACCTCTTCGGCGCTGGTCAGGTGGTCGAACTTGGCGCCGGCACGGGCGCGGTCGATCAGCGAGGCGTGCGTGTGCACCACGCCCTTGGGGTTGCCGGTGGTGCCCGAGGTGAAGAACATGGCCGCCTCGTCGCCGGGCTGGCCTTTCGCGACCTCGGCATCGAACAGGCCGGCGTGGCCCTGGCGGTGCAGCTTGCCGGCGGCGACCAGTTCGTCCAGCGAGCCCAGGCCGGCCTCGTCGTACTTGCGCAGGCCGCGCGGATCGTCGTACCAGATGCGGGCCAGCTGCGGGCACTGCTCGCGGATCTCCAGCAGCTTGTCGACCTGCTCCTGGTCCTCCACTACCGCAAACGCCACGTCGGCATTGTTGATGGGGTAGACGAACTCGGTGGTGGCGGCGTCCTGGTACAGCGGCACTGGCACCGCGCCCAGCACCTGGGTGGCCAGCATCACGGCGTACAGGCGCGGACGGTTGTCGCCCACGATGATGAGGTGGTCGCCGCGCTTCACGCCGGCCTGGTGCAGGCCGTGGGTGAGGTGGCGCACCAGCTGGGCCAGATCGGCCCAGGTGGTGGTCTGCCAGATGCCATAGACCTTTTCACGCAGGGCCGGCGCCTGCGGGCGCTGGGCGGCGTGTTCGAGCATCAGACGGGCAAAAGTGGTGGACACCACGGGCTCCTGTTCTAGGTTGGCGGTGGTACACGTCAGCGGGCTGCCGAATGTGCCGACCCGCCAGACGCGATCGTTGACCGGTGGCGCATGCTAGGGGTTCACTTTGACGTCATGTTGTCGTTGCGACGACAATCTACGGGTCAACCCTGGGGGGATATTCCCGGGTCAGATTAGGGGCGTTTTGTCGGCGTCCTGTCAGCATGAGCCTCTCACTGTGGCGATGTGACGGCTGGCGCGAGATCCCATCAGGACGCTGCCATGAACGAAGCAAAGCAAGGTTCAGGTGGCCGACGTTGCTGCCAGAGCCGAAATTCCCTACGGTCATGCCGTCCATGCACACACCCGCCAACATCGCGCCGCTTGCACCAGCCTTGGCTGGGCGGACCCTGCCAGCGCTGCTGCAGCGTGCCCGCGCTGCCACCGCGTCTGAACTGGCCGAGGTGCCCTGGCTGCGTTTGCTGGACACGGCCGACCGGGCCCAGGTGGAGGCCGATCTGCGCGTCGCCGACGCCGCGCAGGGCGATTTCGTCTGCAAGATCGGCCGGCCGGCCAACTTCTGGTTCGGCGTGTTGGACGGCATGCTCAAGATGAGCAACGACTCCAGCCAGGGCGCGTCGATCACCTTCACCGGTGTGCCGCCCGGCGCCTGGTTCGGCGAGGGCACGTTGCTCAAGGGCGAGGTCTACCGCTACAACATCGAGCCGCTGAAAAAGAGCGTGGTGGCCGGCCTGCCCGCCCGCAGCTTCATGTGGCTGCTGGACCGCAGCATCGGCTTCAACCGCTACGTGATGAACCAGCTCAACGAACGGCTTGGCCAGTTCATCGCGGCGCGCGAGATCGACCGCCTGAACGACCCGGACACCAAGGTGGCGCGCAGCCTGGCCGCGCTCTTCCACCCGGTGCTCTACCCCGGCGTGGGTGAAGTGCTGCGCATCACCCAGCAGGAGCTGGCCTATCTGGTGGGCCTGTCGCGCCAGCGCGTCAACGAAGCGCTGCGCAGACTGGCCGCCGAGGGGCTGATCCGCATCGAGTACGGTGGCCTGCGCGTGCTCGACCTGGCGGGGCTGCAGCGCCGGCTGCAGGACACCATGGGCACGCGCTGAGCCGCTGGCACACCCGCTGCGTCAGAGATTGGACACGCCGGCCGCCACATGACCAGCCGGCACCTGGTGGGCGGCAGCGCTGGCGACATGGCCGGTCTGGTCGTCGAAGAAGAAATCGGGCTCGAACTCACGCAGGAACTCGCCCTTGGCCAGTCCGCCCAGGAACATGGCCTCGTCAATCTCGACCTGCCAGTCCATCAGGGTGCGGATGGCGCGTTCGTGAGCCGGCGCGCTGCGCGCAGTCACCAAGGCGGTGCGCAACCGCATGGTCGGACTGGCCGCTTGCTGCAGGCGCTTGAGCGCATCCACCAGCGGTTTGAAGGGCCCGGGTTGCAGCGGGTGCAGCGAGTGTTCGGCCTCGTGACGTTGAAATGCCGCCAGACCGGACGACTGGAAGACGCGCTCAGCTTCGTCTGAAAACAGCACCGCGTCGCCGTCGAAGGCGATGCGCACTTCGTGCGGATGGCTGTCGCTGGCGTGAGTGGACTGCGGGAACACCCGCGCCGCCGGCACACCGGCGGTCAGGGCCTGGCGCACGTCGGCCTCGTTGGCCGAGAGAAACAGGTTGGCGTGCAGTGGACGCAGGTAACGCCAGGGCGATTCGCCGCGCGTGAACACACCACGCTGGATGGGCAGGCCGTAGTGCTGGGCCGAGCGGAACACGCGCAGGCCCGACACCGGGTCGTTGCGCGACAGAATCACCACCTCCACGCGGGGCTCGAGCAACGGTTCATGAGCGTCACCGACGCCCGTCAATGGATTGAAGGCGAGCAGCTTGTGCACGAGCGAAAACGCCACGCCGGGCGGCGCCGGCCGGTCCAGGCGCTGGTTTTGCAGCGCCATGTAGGCCCGGTCGTCACCGGCTTCGAACAGGTGGTTCTCCTCCTCGAAGTCGAACAGCGCACGCGAGGAGATGGCGACGACCAGGCGGCCGTCCAGGGTGATGGGCATGCGGCCATCTTAGGCCGCGAGCTGGCTCGTGGCGTGAGCCTGCAGCCAGGCGCCACTCAGTGCACGAAGCCGATGCTGCTGCGCTTGCCGGCGGCGCTTTCCGGCAGGTCGGCCGGCTCGACGCGGTCGCGCTTGCCGAGCTTGGCGTTGCCGAAGGCGGTCATCCAGGCGCGTCGCATCTCGCGCGGCGCCATTTCGGCGAACTTGTCGAGCACGTCGTCGCCCGGCATCTCGTCAAAACGGCTGCCCCAGTCATGGCTGGCGCGGATCTGCTGGTACAGGCGCAGGGCGATGCGGCGTGCCGCCTCGCGGTCGGGCATCTGCACCTGGTAGACGTTCATGCGGTTGAGGATGGGCTCGGGGATGGCGCGCTCGTCGTTGGCCGTGGCGACCCAGATCACCTGACTGGCGTCGATCGCCACCTCGGCGAACTCGTCGATGAAGCTGCCGGCGGTGTCGTGCTCCAGCAGGCTGTACAGCGCCCCGAGCGGGTCATAGGCGTGTTCGGCGCTGGCCTTGTCGATCTCGTCCACCACCATCACCGGGTTGGCGTACTGGCCGTCCACCAGCGTCTCGAACACCTTGCCGGGGCGGGCGCCCTTCCACTGCGAACTGGCGCCCGAGAGCACCCAGCCGGCGGTGAGCGAGCTCATCGACACAAAGCCCATGCCGGTGCCCAGCAGGTTGGACACCTCGCGCGCGAAATGGGTCTTGCCCACGCCGGGCGGGCCGAGCAGCAGCATGGGGGTGAGTTCGAGCGCGTCGCGACTGTCCTCGCACAGCGCGAGCTGGCGCTTGACGTCATCGAGCACGACATGAAAGTTGGGTAGTTCCTCGTAGAGGTGCTCCATGGACGGCAGGCCGCTGGGCTTGACCTGGAAGCGTTCCGGGCCCTTCTCGAGCATGCGCTCGTAGGTGGCGCGCAATTGTTCGTGGTCCTTGCCGGGCAGCTTGTCCAGGCGCTTCTCGACCTCGGCGGTGCGGTAGACGCTGCGCATGCGCGCGATCGGGATGGCCGACGAGATCGGTCGGCGCCCCTGCTGATGCACACCACCGTGCGAGAGGGTGACCAATTCGGTGCTCTTGCTGCTGTTCGTGGTGCTGCTCATGCCGTGCTCCGTCGTCAAATCCGTCGAAACTGCGCCGACCTGCCGATGGACCTTGCCATCCGACAAGTTGCGTTTGCATTGAAGCAAAGCATGCCTCAGGCCAACCCCGAATCAAAGCCAGCAATACCCCGCACATGCTGTGTGACGCCCTGGGGCAGTGAACAAGACAACCCGCTTGCGGCACTGTGTCACGCTGCGCTGCACGGGCCGGTCGGAATGAGGTACGCCGAACCGGGCCGGCCAGTGCCCAAGGTGCCGGCAAGCTCGGGTTGTGCCTGTTCCGGGGCCGCCGTACGATCCGCTGCAATCGGTTCGGCGCCCATGTCTGCCGGGCTGCCCTGTCCAAGGAGTCACCATGAGAAAACCCGGGCGAGGATTTGTCGCCGTTCTGCTGGCGCTGCCTCTGTTCGCCGCCCCCCTGCTGGCCGTGGCGCAGATGCCGCCCCACGCGCCCGGCACGGTCTGCGTCACGCCGAGTTTCTGGTGCTGGGCCAGTCAGCCTGGCGAGCCGGGCGGTGCGTGCACCTGTCCTTCGCCCTACGGCCCGGTCAAGGGCCAGCTCGGTTGAGCGACTGAAATGAGTCGTGCCGAACCCGCTCTGGGAGATAAGGTCGACCTGCTCGCCAGCCTGCGCGAGGTGGTCGACTACGCCATCAACGCCGGCATCTCGGTCGACGTCTCTGCGCTGTCCGCCCTGCGCGCCGCCGACGAGGCGCTGGAACGCCAGGATAAGCCCGACCTGACGGCCATCCGGGATGCGCTGGAGGCCATGGTCAAGCTCATCAAGCCGATGACGCTGGCTGACCTGCATTTCGACAACAACCCGCTGTCGCAGAAGAACCGGACGCTGACGGGCCGACTGCAACTGCTGTTGTCGATCACCGCGCTGGTGCTGCTGTTCGTCATCGGCTACCTGATGCAGGCCCTGCGCTACGACCAGACCTTCATCGCCCGGGTCGAGCGGGTGCAGGGCGAAAACCCCGAACAGAAGGTCGCGGCGCTGCAGCGCATGGTCCTGTTCGAGCGCCCGCTCGAAGTGGCCAAGCAGCCCGAGACGGTGCGCGAGCGTTATCTCGAAAAGGTGGCCGAACTGCAGAAGCTCACGGCCGAGCTGGTCTCCCTGAGCGGCCTGGCCGAGGAACTGGCGCCGTCACACGCCGAGGCGTCGACGGGTCTGCCCTTCGACCTCAGGCGCGTCGTCGACGGGCTCAGGACCTTGCTGCTGGGAGCGTCACCCAACTTACAGGCCCGGCCGATGCAGGTCAGCGGCAACGGCATACCCGAGGGCTTTTGTCATGCCGCCACCAACGGTGATCTGGAGCTGCCGATCGAATGGCGCAAGTGGCCGGCCTGGATGCAGACCATGGCAGCCGACGAGTTGCGGACCTTTTGTTTCAAGCTCAAGCTGCAGAACGGGCTGGCGGCCGACCTCGGCCCCATCGTGCCGCAACTGGTGCACGCGGTGCTGGTGGTGAAGGACAGGATCGCCTTGCGCAGCGAGTGGTACCTGCCCTTCTTCTACGGCACGCTGGGGTCGATGTTGTGGCTGATGCGCCGGGTGGGCGACATCCGCCAGTCGGCCATGGGGCCGATGCCGACCCTGATGCGCATCGCCCTGGGCGGCATGGCGGGCATCATGATCGGCTGGTTCTCGATTTCCGAGCCGGGCAGCCACGCGGTGGCCACGTCCGCCATTGCCTGGCCCTTTGTGCTGGCCTTCGTGGCGGGCTACGGCATCGAGGCGCTGTTCTCCATCCTGGATCGCATGAACGCGGTGATCGCCGATAGCGCCTCGCTGCGGCGCGGCATCAACGGCGCCGGCACGCCAGGCTGACGGCGCGGCGGCACCGTCGGGGCTGCTGCGGGCCCGCTCAACAGTCCCTGATCATTGGACTTGAGTCACTTCACCCAGGTATTGAGCTGCATGATGGGCATGAGCACGGCCAGCACGATGAGCATGACCATGGCGCCCATGCCGACGATGAGCAGCGGCTCCAGGATGGTGGCCATCTGCAGGGCGCGGCGCTGCACCTCGGCGCCGAGTTGCGTGGCAGCGCGTTGCAGCATGAGCGGCAGTTCGCCGGTCTGTTCACCCAGGCGGGCGAACATGGCCAGCAGGCCGGGGAAACGTTTCTTGGCGGCCAGGGCCGAGGCCAGCGGTGCCCCTTCGCGCACGCGGATGAGGGCATCTTCGGCGTCGGCCTGCATGGCGCGGTTGCTGAGTGTCTCGCCGGCTGCCTGCAAGGCCTTCAGGATGGGCACGCCCGAGCCAGCCAACATGGCCAGCGTGCCGGCGAAACGTGCGGCGTTGTAGCCGCGTGCCAGCTTGCCGACCAGGGGCAGGGTGAGCCAGGTGGCGTCCAGGGCGATGCGGGTGGCCTCGTTGCGCCGGGCGGCCAGCAGCGCGCCGATGGCCGCCACCAAGGCCAGGGCGACCAGCCAGCCCCAGTGGCGCACGAACTCGCTGATGGCCAGCATGGCCACCGTGAGGGCCGGCAGGGCGCGCTTGCTGCCGGCAAACACCGCCGCCACCTGCGGCACCACATAGCTGACCAGGAAGATCACGATGACGATGGCCACGCACGACACGATGGCCGGGTAGAGCGCCGCGCCGATGAGCTTGGCCTTCAGGGCCTGGCGCTCCTCCAGGTCATCGGCCAGTTTTTCCAGCACGCGGCCGAGCTGGCCGCTCTGCTCGCCGGCAGCCACCACGGCGCGGTAGATGTCGTCGAATTCCTTGGGCGCACCCGCCAGCGCATGCGCAAAGCTGGCGCCGGCGTTCACCTCGGCGCGCAGGTGGGCGAGCAACTCGCGCTGGCGCGGCTGTTCGGCCTCATCGGCCAGAGCGGTGAGGGCGCGCTCCAGCGGCAGGCCGGCGCTCACCAGGCCGGCGAGCTGACGGGTCCAGATTGCCAGCCCGGTGGCGTTGAAGGCCCGTCCGCGCAGGGCCGGGCCGCTGCCGGCGTCGCCGCCGTCCTGCGCCACGGGCTGCACGTCCAGCGGCACCAGGGCGCGTGCACGCAACAGGCTGCGCACTGCCTTGGCGTTGTCGGCGTCGAGCAGGCCCTTGCTGGTCTTGCCGTCGGCGTCCAGGGCTTCGTAGCGGTAGGCAGGCATGGTGTCGCGGAACGGCCTACTCGCGCGTGACGCGCATCAACTCTTCCATCGAGGTCAGGCCGGAACGCACCAGGCGTTCGCCGTCCTCGCGCATGGTGCGCAGGCCGGCGGCTTCGGCGGCGCTGAAGAGCTGCGATTCGGGTGAGCGGCCGTGGATGAGGCTGCGCAGCGTGTCATCCGCCACCAGCAGCTCGTAGATGCCGGCGCGGCCCTTGTAGCCACTCTTGCCGCAGGCCTCGCACCCGACCGCCTGCCAGCGCTGCGCGCCGCGCGGGCGGTCCGGATCGACCGGAGCCGGGCGCTTGCAGGCCGGGCAGAGCTTGCGCACCAGGCGTTGCGCCAGCACGCCCAGCAGCGAGCTGCTGAGCAAGAAGGGCTCGATGCCCATGTCGGTCAGCCGGGTCACGGCGCTGACGGCGTCGTTGGTATGCAGCGTGGCCAGCACCAGGTGGCCGGTGAGCGACGCCTGCACGGCAATCTGCGCGGTTTCGAAGTCGCGGATCTCGCCGATCATGATCACGTCCGGGTCCTGACGCAGGATGGCCCGCAGCGCCTTGGCAAACGTCAGGTCGATGCGAGCGTTGACCTGGGTCTGGCCGATGCCGGCCAGCTCGTACTCCACCGGGTCCTCCACCGTCAGCACATTGGTGGTGCTGGTATCCAGGCGGCCCAGGGCGGCGTACAGCGTGGTGGTCTTGCCCGAACCGGTCGGCCCGGTGACCAGCACGATGCCGTGCGGCTGCTTGATGAGGTTGTCGAAGCGCGTCAGCGTCTCGCCGCTCATGCCCAGCGATTCGAGGCTGAACTTGGCGTCGCCCTTGTCGAGCAACCGCAATACCGCGCGTTCGCCGTGCACGCCGGGCAGGGTCGAGACCCGCACATCCACGCCGCGCCCGCCGATGCGCAGGCTGATGCGGCCGTCCTGCGGCAGGCGCTTTTCGGCGATGTCGAGCTCGGCCATGATCTTCAGGCGCGAGATGAGGGCGCCGTGCAGCGCCTTGTTGGGCTGCACCACCTCGCGCAGCGTGCCGTCGACCCGGAAGCGCACCGCCGAGCTGCGCTCGTAGGGCTCGATGTGGATGTCGCTTGCGCCGTCCTTGGCCGCCTGCGTGAGCAGGGCGTTGAGCATGCGGATGATGGGCGCGTCGTCGGCGGCTTCGAGCAGGTCTTCCACGGCGGGCAGGTCCTGCATCATGCGGCCGAGGTCGACCGCACTTTCCACATCGCCCACCACCGCCG
>JBEEJN010000089.1:0-9932 GCA_041169165.1 Pseudomonadota bacterium | reverse complement strand
CCCGCCGGCCGGACGGCGCGCTCGCCACCGCCAAGCTGCTCAGCGCCAGCCCCGAGCATTACGCCGACGCGGCGGTGGAAGGTGTGCGTCGCCTGCTCGGCCTGGCCCCCGGCGAGCCCTTCACCCCCGCCCACGCGGCCCAGGTCGAGTGCGTGAAGATGGGCACCACCGTGGCCACCAACGCCTTGCTGGAGCGCCAGGGCGCGCCGCTGGTGCTGGTGATAACCCAGGGCTTTCGCGACGCGCTGCGCATCGCCTACCAGGCGCGGCCGGACATCTTCGCGCGCCAGATCGTGCTGCCCGAGTTGCTCTACAGGCAGGTGATCGAGGCCGACGAACGTGTGGGCGCCCACGGCGAAGTCGAGCGCGAACTGGATGAAGCCCGCCTGCGCACCGACCTGCAGGCCGCCCGCGCCAGCGGTCTGGACGCCTGCGCCATCGTCTTCATGCACGGCTGGTGCCACACCGCCCACGAGGCCGCCGCGGCGCGCATCGCCCGCGAGACCGGTTTTGCCCAGGTCTCGGTGTCACACGAGGTCAGCCCGCTCATCAAGCTGGTCGGGCGCGGCGACACCACGGTGGTCGACGCCTATCTCTCGCCCATCCTCAGGCGTTATGTCGAGCAGGTGGCGGCCGAGCTGCCGGGGGTGGCGCTGCTCTTCATGCAGAGCTCGGGCGGGCTGGCCGAGGCACAGCGCTTCGCCGGCAAGGACGCCATCCTGAGCGGCCCGGCCGGCGGCATCGTCGGCATGGTGCGCACCGGGCTGGCGGCGGGCGAGACGCGCCTGATCGGCTTCGACATGGGCGGCACCTCGACCGACGTGTCGCACTACAGCGCGGTGACGGCGGATGCGGCGGACGAGGCCGGTGCGGCCGACGCCCAGGCCCCACGCACGGCCGACGACGCCGCCTTCGAGCGTGCCTTCGACACCGAGGTGGCCGGCGTGCGCGTGCGTGCGCCCATGCTGGCCATCCACACCGTGGCGGCCGGCGGCGGTTCCATCATCCGCTTCGACGGCGCCCGCCTGCGCGTGGGCCCGCAGTCGGGTGGCGCCCTGCCCGGGCCGGCGGCGTATCGGCGCGGCGGCCCGCTCACCGTGACCGACGCCAATGTGCTGCTCGGGCGCATCCAGCCCGATCACTTTCCGGCCGTGTTCGGCCCGCACGGCGACCAGGCGCTGGACCGCGCCGCGGTGGAGCGCGGCTTTGCCGCCCTGGCGCGGCAGCTCGACGAGGCGGCCCATGCAGCCGCCAGCGCCGGCGGTGCGGCACCCGCCACGCTGCGCCAGAGCCTGACCACGCCGGCCGAGGTGGCGGCCGGCGCCCTGCGCATCGCCGTGGCGCAGATGGCCAACGCCATCAAGCGCATCTCGGTGGCGCGCGGCTACGACGTGACGCGCTACACCCTGCAGTGTTTCGGCGGCGCCGGCGGCCAGCACGCCTGCGCGGTGGCCGACGCGCTGGGCATGCAGCGCGTGCTCATCCACCCGCTGGCCGGCCTGCTGTCGGCCTACGGTATGGGCCTGGCCGACCGGGTGGTGCTGCGTGAACGCTCGGTCGAGGCCGCGCTGGACGAGCTGTACGAGCAGGGCCTGCCCCTTGATGCACCGCTGGACCGGCGCCGCCGCCTGCACCTGCGCTACCAGGGCACCGACACCGCCCTGGCGGTGGACTGGCCGCTGCCCGGCGCGTCACACGGCACGTTTGCCGCCCATGACGCCGCCGCCACCCTGGCCGACACCCTGGCGGCGCTGCGCGAGCGCTTCGAGGCGGCCTACCGCCAGCGCTATGCCTTTCTCATGCCGGACAAGCCGCTGGTGATCGAGGCGGTGGTGATGGAGGCGCTGTCGCGCGGCGCCGGCCTGGACGGTCAGGCCAGCCCGGCATCTACCGATGCCGCCCCTGCCGACTTGCAGCCGCATGCCACGCCCGCCGCCGTGGCCCTGGCGCCGCAGCCCGCCACGCCTCACGACCGGGTGCGCCTGTACGCCGCCGACCCGCACGACACCCGCCCCGACGCGCCCGGCCGCTGGCTGGACGACGCCTGCCTGCACGAACGCGCCGCCCTGCCGCCCGGCGCCTGGCTGGACGGCCCGGCCCTGGTCACCGAGGCGCACGCCACCACGGTGGTCGAGCCCGGCTGGCGCGCCCAGGTGCTGGCGGGACCGGCTGAAGGCAGCCTGCTGCTCACGCGTGTGCAGCCGCTGCGCCGGCATGGCGCCGGCAGCAGCGCTGCGGACGAAGCGGCCGACGCCCGCCCCGACCCCATCCTGCTGGAGGTGTTCAACAAGCTGTTCATGAACATCGCCGAGCAGATGGGTCTGGCGCTGCAGAACACCGCCAGCTCGGTCAATATCAAGGAGCGGCTGGACTTCTCCTGCGCCCTGTTCGACGCCCGCGGCCAGCTCATCGCCAACGCGCCGCACATGCCGGTGCACCTAGGCTCGATGAGCGAGTCCATCCTGAGCGTCATCGAGCGCAACCCGGTCATGCGGCCCGGCGAGGTGTTTGCGCTCAACGACCCCTCACACGGCGGCACCCATCTGCCCGACGTGACGGTGGTGAGCCCGGTCTTCCTGCCCCGATCGACACCAGTACTCGCCGACGGCAGCGCCGCCCACGGCGCCCTGGAGGACAGGCCGGCCTTCTTCGTCGCCTCGCGCGGCCACCATGCCGACATCGGCGGCATCACGCCGGGCTCCATGCCGCCCTTCTCGACCACCCTGGCCGAGGAAGGTGTGTGCCTGGACAACTTCAAGCTCGTCGAGGCCACACCCGCCGGCCCGCGCCTGCGCGAAGCCGAGCTGCTGGAGCTGCTGGCCAGCGGCCCCTGGCCGGCGCGCAACCCGCAGCAGAACATCGCCGACCTGCGCGCCCAGATCGCCGCCAACACCAAGGGTGCGCGCGAGCTGCTGGCCATGGTGGAACAGTTCGGCCGCGCCCGTGTGGTGGCCTATATGCGCCATGTGCAGGACCACGCCGAGGAGGCGGTGCGCCGCGTCATCACCGCCCTGAAGGACGGCGAGTTCAGCCTGACGCTGGACAACGGCGCGCTGATCCACGTGGCCGTGACGGTGGACCACGCCGCGCGCAGCGCGCGCATCAACTTCAGCCGCAGCAGCGCGCAGCTCGCCGGCAACTTCAACGCACCCAGCTCGGTGACGCGCGCCGCGGTGCTCTACGTCTTTCGCAGCCTGGTGGACGACGAGATCCCGCTCAACGCGGGCTGCCTCAAGCCGCTGGAGATCGTCGTGCCCGAGGGCAGCATGCTCAACCCGGCCGCGGGCGCGGCGGTGGTGGCGGGCAATGTCGAGACCTCGAGCTGCGTCACCAACGCCCTGTACGGCGCCCTGGGCGTGATGGCGGCCAGCCAGTGCACGATGAACAACTTCACCTTCGGCAACGCGCGCCACCAGTACTACGAGACGATCTCGGGCGGCTCGGGTGCGGGCGGGCGCTTCGACGCCGCGGGCCGGCCACTGGCGGGTGATGCCGGCGGCTTTGCCGGCACCAGCGTCGTGCAGACCCACATGACCAATTCGCGCCTGACCGACCCCGAGGTGCTGGAGCTGCGCTTTCCGGTGCGGCTGGAGAGCTACGCCATCCGCCCCGGATCGGGCGGCGCCGGGCGCTGGCCGGGCGGCGACGGCGGCGTGCGGCGGCTGCGTTTTCTCGAAGCGATGAACGCCGCCGTCCTCAGCAACGGCCGGATGCACGGCGCCTTCGGCGGCGCGGGCGGATCGGCCGGGGCGCCGGGCCTCAACCGTGTCGAGCGGGCCGATGGCAGCGTCGAGACGCTGGGCGCGCTGGGCTCGGTAGCCATGCAGCCCGGCGACGTCTTCGTGATCGAGACCCCGGGCGGCGGAGGCTGGGGCGCCGGGCCGGGTGCAGCGTCTCAGGAGCCGGCCGAAGCGGCGGCGGCCGGTGCGCTCGCCTTGGGCGGCAGCATCACCACCAGGTAGCGCGCGTTCAGGCGGCGCTTGTCGGCCAGGGTCACCCGCACGACGATGCGGGTGCCGTGCATGAGCTTGTACTCGCCACGCAGGGTCAGGCGCTGCTTGTCGTCGCTGGGGTCGAGGTAGGCGTCCTTGATGTCCACGCCATTGAGCAGGGTGATGTGGCCGGTGGCGCCGCTCAGGTCGACGTCCTTGTCGGCTTCGCGCAGCCACAGGTCGAGCTGGTCGGGCTGGGCGTCGAGTTCGATGTCCACACCCTGATCGCTCAGCACCAGGCCGCCGTGGCGGGCGCCGAAGGTCGAGCCGCCCGGGCCGGTGCGCGGCGCGGGGTTGTGGAAACGCACGCGGGCCTGGGTGACGGCGGCGGGCAGGGCGGCGGCGGCCTTGGCTGACGGGGCAGCAGCTTGAACAGTGGCGGGCGCAGGCGGCACCGAGGTCGTGGCCACGGCGTCGGGCTGGGACGCGCACCCCGGCAAGGCCGAGATCGCGGCCAGGCTGAGCAGGGTGGCGGCGTAGCGGGTGGAGAAGGTCATGGTGGGGTCGGCAGGCGCGGGACTCAAGACCGCGCAGCATAGGCGCAACGCGCCGCGTGGCCGGCCGGCACCGTCACCGTCGGGCGCGTGCGCGTGACATCGCTCGCACCTTGCGCTGCCCCGGGGCTCCGCTCAGTCGAACACCGGCAGGGTCTCGTCCTTGAGTGCGCCGCGGTGGGTGTCGAGGTCCGGGATGACCGAGCGCACCACGTCCCAGAACGCCGGGCTGTGATTCATCTCGCGCAGATGGGCGAGCTCGTGCGCGACGACATAGTCGATGGTCGGCAGCGCGTGGTGGATGAGGCGCCAGTTCAGGCGGATGGCGCCGCTGCTGCTGGCGCTGCCCCAGCGCGTGGTGGCCGAGCTGAGCGAGAGTCGTTTGACCGTCACGCCCAGGCGCGGCGCGTACAGCCGGCAGCGCTCGTCGAACAGGGCGCGGGCCTGGCGCTGCAGCCAGCTCTGCACGGCGTCGCGGATCTGTGCCGGTTCAGCCGTGGCGGCCAGGCCGACGCGCAGCAGCCGCGGCAGCCCCGGCTCGGCCGCGGGCGCGGCCAGCACCACGCCGCTCACGCGCGCATCCAGGCTCAGCCGCACGGGCGCGCCGAGGTAGGGCAGCTCGGCGCCATCGCCCCACGGGATGCGGGCGGCGGCGACACGCTTGAGGCGTTCGGACTGGTCGAGCAGCTTGCGCACGATCCAGCCCGCCTTGCCGATCATCGCGGCGTCGATCTCGGCCTGGCCGACCCAGCGCGGCGCACTCACCGACAGGCCTTCGGTGCCGACGACAAAACCGATGCTGCGCCGGCGGGCGCGCCGCAGTTCATAGGCCACCAGATGTTCACCCAGGCGCAGCTCGCGGTTGGCCCGGGCATGGCGGAACAGCGCTGGCGCAACGATGGGCCGCGTAGCCACGGCCACAGGCGACACGCCGCGTTGCGGGTGGGCGGGTGCGCCGGTGGGCGGCAGGCTCGGCCGTGACAGGTGCGTCACCGGGGTCGGTGCGGCGGTCGGCGCAGTGTTTGGCGCGGGGCCAGGCGCCGGCAGGTCGAAGGCCAGCGCAAGCTGGGCCGAGGCGGACGGCGCTGGGGCGGGCATGCCGTTCGGGTCGGGGTGCCGGCCGGCGTCAGGCCACAGCAGCCGGGGGCGCGCTGGGTGCGCCAGCCGGGTAAGCCTCGGGGTCCAGGCGCTGCATCTCGGCCTCGATCCAGGCCTCGACCTCCTTCATCATCTCGTCGGGCCGGCGGCCCTCGGGCGAGATGGGCCGGCCGATCGACACCTCGATCACGCCCGGGCGCAGCACGAAGCTCTTGCGCGGCCAGCAGCGCGCCGAGGTCACGGCAATGGGCACGACCGGCACACCGGTGGTGATGGACAGCCGGGTGGCGCCGGTCTTGTAGTCGCCGCGCTCGCCGCGCGCAGTGCGTGTGCCCTCGGGGAACATGATGAGCCAGCTGCCCTTGGCCATGTACTGGCGGCCCTGCTCGGCCACCTTGCGCCAGGCTTCGCTGCGTCGGCCGCGGTCGATGTGCACCATGTCCAGCCGGCCGATGGCCCAGCCGAAGAAGGGAATCCACAGCAGTTCGCGCTTGAACACATAGGCCAGCGGATGCGGCATGAGCATGGGGAAGGCGAAGGTCTCCCAGGTCGACTGGTGCTTGGGCGCCAGGATGACGGCGTCGGTGCCATGCGCCGCGTCGGGCACGTTCTCCATGCCCTGCACGCGCCAGCTGACGCCGCAGATGACGCGGGCGCCCCAGATCGAGATCTTGAGCCAGTGGGCACACATCCAGTACAGCGGCGTGCCCTTGATGACGATCGAGGCGATCACCACCACCAGCGCGTACGGCACCACGGTGACGATGAGCCAGAGCAGGAAGACAAGGGAACGCAAGCGGGCGAACATCAGTGAAGCACCTGGTCGGTGGAGCGGAAGGAATGTGGCGTCAGGACGGCACACGACGCGCCGTGGACGACAGGTGTCAATGGTTGGCGCCGGGGCTGCGCTGGCTGCCGTCGGGCTGGGCGGCAATGAGGGCCTCGGCAAACGCGGCCAGGTCGGCGTGCACGGTCAGGCCGGGCACCTGCTCGTGCATGCGCTTGATGCCGGCGTCGTCCAGGTGCTTGCTCTTGCCGGTGCGCACCAGGTGGGGCGGGCAGCCGGCGCTGGCCGCGGCCTGCAGGTCGCGCAGGGCGTCGCCCACGGCCGGCACCTCGGCCAGCTCGACGCCGTAGCGCTCGGCGATCTTCTCGAACAGGCCGGGCCGGGGCTTGCGGCAGTCGCAGCTGTCCTCGGGCGCATGCGGGCAGAAGAACACCGCGTCGATGCGCCCGCCGTGCTGGGCCAGCAGGCCGTTCATCTTCAGGTGCATGGCGTTGAGCGTGGCCATGTCGAACAGGCC
Source organism: Pseudomonadota bacterium (assembly GCA_041169165.1). Classification (GTDB taxonomy): domain Bacteria; phylum Pseudomonadota; class Gammaproteobacteria; order Burkholderiales; family Burkholderiaceae_C; genus Sphaerotilus. The sequence goes on along the minus strand of JBEEJN010000089.1, from coordinate 3,044 downwards.
GCGGCCCAGGCCGCTCTGGTTGGTGGCCAGCACCACATGCCAGCCCTCCTGGTTCAGGCGGGCGATGGCCTCCAGCGCACCGGGCAGGGGCTGCCACTCGTCGACCGACTTGATGTAGTCGTCGCTGTCCTCGTTGATGGTGCCATCGCGGTCCAGGATGACGAGTTTCATCACATGCGCTCGGTGGGAGGAATGCATCCGGCGGGCCGTCCGATCAGCTCGCCAGGCGGGACAGGTCGGCCACGCGGTTCATGGCCTGATGCAGGGTCTTGAGCAGGCCCAGGCGGTTGGCGCGCAGGGCGGCGTCCTCGGCGTTGACCATCACGCCGTCGAAGAAGGCGTCGACCGGCGCACGCAGGGCGGCCAGGGCCTTGAGCGAGGCCTGGTAGTCGTGCTGTTCGAACAGTCGGTCGGCGGCGGGACCGACCTCGGCCAGCGCGGCGGCCAGCGCGGCCTCGGCCGGCTCCTTCAGCAGCGCAGCGTCGACGCCAGCCTGCACCTCGCCCTCGACCTTCTTCAGGATGTTGCCGATGCGCTTGTTGGCCGCAGCCAGCGCCGCAGCTTCGGGCAGGGCGGCGAAGGCGCGCACCGCCGCCAGGCGCTTCGGGATGTCGCCCAGGCGGGCGGGTTCCAGCGCCAGCACGGCGTCGACTTCCTGGGCGCTGTAGCCCTGGTCGCGCAGGGCCACGGCCAGGCGGTCGCGGAAGAACTCCGCGAGCTGGGCGCTCGGGTTCTCGATCAGCTCGCCGAAGGCCGGCACGGCACCGGCCAGCAGCTCGGGCAGGTCCAGCGGCAGGTTCTTCTCGACCAGGATGCGGATCACGCCCAGGGCGTGGCGGCGCAGGGCAAAGGGATCCTTGTCGCCGCTGGGCAGCTGGCCGATGCCGAACAGGCCGACCAGGGTCTCGAGCTTGTCGGCCAGCGCCAGCACCGTGCCGGTGTGGTTGCGCGGCAAGGCGTCGCCGGCAAAACGCGGCTTGTAGTGGTCCTCGATGGCGATGGCCACGCCGTCGCGCAGGCCCTCTGCGCGGGCGTAGTAGCCACCCATGATGCCCTGCAGCTCGGGGAACTCGCCGACCATGTCGGTCAGCAGGTCGGTCTTGGCCAGACGCGCGGACTGCTGCACCTTGCTGTCGAGCACGTCGAACTCGTCCTTGGCGTCGACCGTGTAGGGCACGGTGGCCAGGCGCAGTTGGTTGACGATGGCGTGGCCGATGGCGCGCACACGCTCGGCGCGGTCGCCCTGGCTGCCGAGCTTGCCGTGGTAGACCACCTTGGCGAGGCCAGGCACGCGCGACTCCAGCGTCTTCCTGCGGTCCTGCTCGAAGAAGAATTTCGCGTCGGCCAGGCGCGGGCGCACCACACGCTCGTTGCCGCCGATCACCGCGCTGGCGTCGGCCGGGCGGATGTTGCTGACGATGAGGAACTTGTGCGTCAGCTTGCCCGCCGCATCCAGCAGCGGGAAATACTTCTGGTTGGCCTTCATCGTCAGGATGAGGCATTCCTGCGGCACGGCCAGGAACTCGGGTTCGAACTGGCAGGTGAGCACGTTGGGGCGCTCGACCAGGGCGGTCACTTCATCGAGCAGGGCCTCGTCGTCGATGGGCTTCAGGCCTTCCTTGGCCGCAGCCTCGGTGAGCTGGCGCACGATCTCGGCGCGGCGGGCGTCGAAGCTGGCGATCACCGCGCCTTCGTCGACGAGCTGGGCGGCGTAGCTGTCGGCGTCGGTGAGGCTGATGTCGGCGACCGTGGCCTCGAAGCGGTGGCCGTGAGTGATGCGGGCGGCCGTCAAGCCCAGGGCGGCGATGGGCACTACGTCAGCGCCATGCAGCGCGACCAGGCCGTGGGCCGGGCGCACGAAGTTCACCGTGGTCCAGCCCGGCTGGAAGTCCGGCCCGCTGCCGCTTTCCAGCTGGTAGCCCATGACCTTGGGGATGGGCAGCTTGGCGAGTGCTTCGTCCAGGGCCTTCTGAAGGCCGTCGGCCAGGCTGGCGCCGGGCACGATGCTGTCCAGGAACAGCGCCTCGGCCTTGCCGTCCATCTGGCGCTTCAGGCCGGGCACGACGGAGGCATCGGCGCCCACCGAAGCCAGCTTCTTGAGCAGCGCGGGCGTGGCGTTGCCGGCGGCATCCAGCGCCACGGCCACGGGCATGAGCTTCGTCTGCTGGGCCTTGTCGGCCGCCTTGGGCGCCATGGCGGTGACATGCACGGCCAGGCGGCGCGGCGAGGCAAAGGGGGTGACGACGGCGTCGGCGCCCGCCAGGCCCTGGGCCTTGAGGCTGGCGGCCAGAGTGGCGGCGAAGGACTCGCCGAGCTTCTTCAGCGCCTTGGGCGGCAGTTCCTCGACGAAAAGTTCGACGAGCAGGTTGTTCACGGTGGCGGTCGTCATGGCTTCAGGCGGCCTTCTTGTCGTTGTTCTTGGAGTCCTGCTTCGCGGCGGCGGCAGCGGCGGCCTTGGCGGCCTCGGCATCAAGCTTGGCAATCACCTCGTCGGCCCAGGCCTTGGGCGCCATGGGAAAGCCCAGGCGTTTGCGGCTGTCGAGATAGGCTGCGGCGACGCTGCGCGCCAGGTTGCGGATGCGGCCGATGTAGGCGGCCCGCTCGGTCACGCTGATGGCGCCGCGGGCGTCGAGCAGGTTGAAGGTGTGCGCCGCCTTGAGCACCTGCTCGTAGGCCGGCAGGGCGAGCTGCTGGGCCATGAGGTGCTGGGCATTGCCCTCGTGGGCGCCGAAGGCCGCGAGCAGGAACTCGACGTTGCTGTGCTCGAAGTTGTAGGTCGACTGCTCGACTTCGTTCTGGTGATAGACGTCGCCATATTTCAGGCCGTCGGCGAACTGCAGGTCATAGACGTTCTCGACGCCCTGCAGATACATGGCCAGGCGTTCCAGGCCGTAGGTGATTTCGCCGGTGATGGGTTTGCAGTCGATGCCGCCGACCTGCTGGAAGTAGGTGAACTGGGTCACCTCCATGCCGTTGAGCCAGACCTCCCAGCCCAGGCCCCAGGCGCCCAGCGTGGGGTTCTCCCAGTCGTCCTCGACGAAGCG
>JBEEJN010000088.1:0-10819 GCA_041169165.1 Pseudomonadota bacterium | reverse complement strand
TCACGGCCGGCTGGTTGTCGTCGGCGGTGGAGAAGGTCTGGCTGAACTTGGTCGGGATGGTCGTGTTCTTGGCGATCATCTTGGTCATCACGCCGCCCAGGGTCTCGATGCCCAGGGAGAGCGGGGTGACGTCGAGCAGCAGCACGTCCTTGCGGTCACCCGAGAGCACCTGGCCCTGGATGGCGGCACCGACCGCGACGGCCTCGTCGGGGTTGACGTCCTTGCGCGGCTCCTTGCCGAAGAACTCCTTGACCTTGTCCTGCACCTTGGGCATGCGGGTCATGCCACCGACCAGGATGACATCGTCGATCGACGAGACCGACACACCGGCGTCCTTGATGGCGGTGCGGCAGGGCGCGATGGTGCGCTCGATCAGCTCGTCGACCAGGCTTTCCAGCTTGGCGCGGGTGAGCTTGATGTTGAGGTGCTTGGGGCCGGTGGCGTCAGCCGTGATGTAGGGCAGGTTGACGTCGGTCTCCGCACTGCTGGAGAGTTCGATCTTGGCCTTCTCGGCCGCCTCCTTCAGGCGCTGCAGGGCCAGCACGTCCTTGGACAGGTCGACGCCTTGTTCCTTTTTGAACTCGCCGATGATGTAGTCGATGATGCGCTGGTCGAAGTCCTCGCCGCCCAGGAAGGTGTCGCCGTTGGTGGACAGCACCTCGAACTGCATCTCGCCGTCGACGTCGGCAATCTCGATGATGGAAATGTCGAAGGTGCCGCCACCCAGGTCATACACCGCGATCTTGCGGTCGCCCTTGCCGTGCTTGTCCAGGCCAAACGCCAGTGCGGCAGCGGTCGGCTCGTTGATGATGCGCTTGACGTCCAGGCCGGCGATGCGGCCGGCATCCTTGGTGGCCTGACGCTGCGAATCGTTGAAATAGGCCGGTACCGTGATCACCGCCTCGGTCACGTCCTCACCGAGATAGTCCTCGGCGGTCTTCTTCATCTTGCGCAGCACCTCGGCGCTGATCTGCGGCGGCGCAAGCTTCTTGCCGCGCACCTCGATCCAGGCGTCGCCGTTGTCAGCCGGCGCAATCTTGTAGGGCATCAGGTCGATGTCCTTCTGCACTTCCTTTTCGGTGAACTTGCGGCCGATCAGGCGCTTGGCGGCATAGACCGTGTTCTTCGGGTTGGTGACGGCCTGACGCTTGGCCGACGCGCCGACGAGGATCTCGCCGTCGTCCTGATACGCAATGATGGACGGCGTGGTGCGTGCGCCTTCGCTGTTCTCGATCACCTTGGTGCTGCTGCCTTCCATGATGGCCACGCAGCTATTGGTGGTGCCGAGGTCGATGCCGATGATCTTGCCCATGATGAGATGCTCCGAAATGTCTTGTTGCAGTCGAGTTGTGGATCAACCGGCGGCTTTCAAGGGGCGGCCGGTGTCGATGTCTGAGGTCGGGTCACAGGGCGATGCGTATGGCGCGTGCCCTTGCGGTGTTTGGTCCGCCGCCTTATTTCGCTGCCGCTACCGTGACCAGCGCCGGCCGCAGCACACGGTCGGCGATCAGATAGCCTTTTTGCAGCACCATCACCACGGTGTTGGGTTCCTGGTCGGCCGGCACGACGCTGATCGCCTGGTGTTGGTGGGGGTCGAACTTGGTGCCTGAGGGTGGGTTGACCTCGAGCACCTTGTTGCGCTCAAGAGCCTGCACGAGTTGGCGCAGGGTGAGTTGAACGCCTTCCAGCACCTGTTCGGGCGCTACCTTGCCTGCGCTCTGGTTGGCGACGGCGGCCTCCAGGCTGTCCTTCACGGGCAGCAGGCTCTCGGCGAAGGACTCGACCGCAAACTTGCGCGACTTGGCGATTTCCTCCTCGGCACGACGTCGGGTGTTGTCGGCCTCAGCCTTGGCGCGCAAATAGGCGTCAGCGAGTTCCAGATTCTTGGCTTCGAGTTCGGCCAGACGGGCCAGCGGGTCGGGCGTCTGGGCCTCAGACTCGGCGGGCGTGGTCTGAGATGCGTCGGTCTGAGCTTTTTCTGTGGTGTCGGACATGGTGTTCGAGGTCGGCCAGCGCGATAAGCGTTGCTGAATTGCCAAGGTCGCGCTCAACTTGGGGCGGTGGTTCCGACTTCAAGAGGGCTGGCGCTGCACAAATGCGTGAATGTTTCACGCAATTCAACAGGGCGAAGCGGAGATTCCGTGCCGTGCCCGTTTTCAGTGTCGGCAGTGGACAATCAAGCCACTTCATCTTGACAAAGACTATAAGTGGGAAATAATCCCAGCTATGGATTCAAGTTGTCATCATGAGCAGTCTTCCCTCTGATTCCGTTCCCGGCGGGCAAGGCGAATCGCGGGCGGAACTGACGCTGGAGCAGTCGCTCATCGTGCTGGCTCCGCTGGTGCGCTGGCTGATGCGCAGTGGTGTGCAGTATGGTCCGGTGGCGCAGGCGCTCAAGGGCGTGTTTCTGGCCGAAGCCCGTCGCGAGCTGGAAGAACGCGGCAGCAAGGTGACCGATTCGGCCCTGAGCGTCTTGTCCGGCGTGCATCGCAAGGATGTGCGCACCCTGGGCAGCGATGCCGTTCCCCATGCGGTGTACCACCCCAGCCCGGCGGCGATGTTATTCACGCGCTGGCTGACCGACCTGCGTTTTCGCGAGCAGTCAGTGGACGAACACGGCGAGCCGGTGCAGCGCCCGCGCAGCAGTCTGCCGCGTGTCGGGCCGGCGCCCAGCTTCGAGGCACTGGCGCGCGAAGTGTCGAGCGACGTGCATCCGCGCACTCTGCTCGATGAATTGCAACGGCTGGGCCTCGTGCACGCCGACGGCGATCTGGTCGTGTTGTCCACCGACCGTTTCGTGGCAGACCCCCGCCATACCAATGCCTCGCAGACGCTGGCGGTGAACTCGGCCGACCACCTGGCGGCAGCCGTGCACAACCTCACCCGCCCAGACCAGCAAAAATATCTCGAACAGAGCGTTTACGCCGACGGTCTGAGCGTGGCCTCCGTGCAGGCCTTGCAGAATGTTGCCCGCCAGTTGTGGAGCAAATCATTCGACGTGATGGTGAAGTCAGCGACGGACCGCGTCGAACTCGACACCAATGATCCACACGCCAATTCACGCATGCGGTTTGGCGTTTATTACTACCACGAGCGAGTGCCGAGTCCGCCTGAGGACCTGTCGTGAGTGGCAAGCAGCATGGGCCCTCATTGCTCCGCCAGTATTCGATCCTGGAGTATTTCTCGATGAAGTGTGACGTCCTGAATCTGCCGCTGCGCCTGCGCCAGCGTCCACCCCGCCTGGCCTCTTTGTGGCTGCTCGCAGGCTTTTTGGCCCTTGCGCTGCTGGCGTCCTGCGGCGGCGGCGGCGTCGGCACCAATGGCACTGGGGCGGCCAACCAGGGCGTGGCCAGCGGCACCGTGACGGGCTTTGGCAGCGTCGTCGTGGACGGCGTGCATTTCGATGACAGCACGGCGACCGTCAAGGCTGCGCGTAGCGCGGCGGACGACAGTGCAGGGGGTGTGAAGTCCGAGGTCAAGCTGGGTCAGCAGTTGTCTTTCTCGTTCTCCGGGTCGGTCCAGGGGAAGGGTGTTGCACAAAACATTACTTTGTTGCCGACGTTTATTGGCCAAGCCAGCGTCTATTCAGTGGGGACCTCTGGTAGCAGCATTCGCGTATTGGGGCTCGCCGTGAACATCAACACAGATCCATTGCAAGGGCCTGTGACTGTCATCGATGAAAGTGTCGACCCAACGTCCAGCCTGTCTCCCGGATCTCGAGTTGAAGTTCACGCAATTCAGGGTGCAAACGGCCTCGTTGCCACACGCATCGAGGAATCCTTGGCGACCGGCGACATGGCGCGCGGCATCGTAAAAGTGGTCCCGAGTACCTCCCCAAGCGCGCGAATTGGTGACCTTTTGGTTGATCTGACCGCTGTGTCCAAGAATCAGACCAAGGATTACAAGGCTTTGGCGCTCGGTCAAAACGTGGCAGTTTTTGGTTCCTACGACAGCTCCAAGGCGCAGTTTGTCGCGACCCGGCTTCACATTGACTCGGCTCCAGTGACGAGCAAGGTGGATGATTACCTCGGCGGCTATATCACCGGTCTCGATTCGATCAAGCAAACATTTGCCGTCAATGGTGTGACGGTGGACTACGCGAACACGAACCTCAACAGCAGCGTGTCACTTAAGGACGGCTTTTATGTTCGGGTGCGTGGAGTTTCTGTTGCCACAACATCCGGGGCAGTGTTCAAGGCCAGTTCTGTGAGTTTGCGCAAGGATGAAAACCTGAGCTCGGGTGGCGACGCAGAACTGATCGGGAACATCCTGAGCTATGTGAAGGCCGTGGAGACCTCGACGACCAAGCAGCCCGCCACCTTCAGCGTGCGCAGCGTGCAGGTGACGGTGCCGCTGACCCTGGTGCCGGACTTCAAGAGCTGCAGCGGCAGCACCGAGCTCGGCAACGGCATGTATGTGCAGGTCAAAGGCAACACCACAGCGGCAGGTGTGGACGCCACGTCGATCAAGTGCGATGTCGAGCCTACGACGGCCGGCACCACGGTCGAACGCGTGGGCACAGTCGTCGGCAGTCTGCCAAGCACTAACACGGCCAGCGCTGGCACCTTCCAGTTGGCCGTCTCGGCCCAGACGACCATCAAGGTCAGTTATGACAGCCTGACCTACTTCCGGTCGCGTTCGCCCAAGGACGGTACGGAACTGATCCTGGACATGCCGCTTGATGTCGAAGGCGTGTTCTCCGGCAGCGGAGATACCTTGGTGCTGCGCGCCACCAAGATCAAGAAGGAATGAGCGCCAGCCAGGACAGGCGCGAGGTCGGATCGACTTGCGCAGGCATCCTGGCGGCGTTCCCGGCCGAGGCCGACACCGGACGACAAAGGCCGCACGTCCGTGGCTTAGTCGTCGTCGAGTGACGCACTCCAGCGCTGCCAGTCCGTGAGTTCGCGCCTCGCGTGCTTGGTTGGTCGACCAGCGATGATGGTGTGGGCGGGTTCGGGCGCGATGCGGCGTTGCTCGACCCAGGCCCCAATGGCCGCCAGGTTGTCGGGGGACTGTTCGTACAGGGCCTGAGCGATCGGTGCGGGCCCGCGTACGTGGCTCAAGCCGAGTACCTTCACCTGCCGATGCACGGGGCAGTCGCCTTGGCGCAGGCTGACCACGTCGCCCAATCGGACCTCGCGCGAAGGCTTGGCGGGTTGCTCGTTCACCTGCACGCGGCCGCGCGCGATCTCCTCGCTGGCCAGGCTGCGTGTTTTGTAGAAGCGAGCGGCCCACAGCCACTTGTCCAGTCGGATGCTGCGCAGTTCGTCGTGCGGGGCACTGGCGGCAGCACTGGACGGCGTCTTGTGTTTCAAGCTTGAACCGGGATGAGTGCCGTGCCCGTCAGGCACAGGAACGGCCACGGGTCATGCCGATGCGCCGAGAGCCAGCGCCCTTGCGCGCGATTCGGCCAATGCAGCAGGGTCGCCATCGCCGCCTGTCGCTGGGTGCCAGCCTTGGGTGTGCCGGTCGACCAGAGCGCACAGGGCATCGATCCAGGCTGGTGCGTCGTTCAGACAGTGGATGTAGTCGTATGACGTACCACCTGCCTGCATAAACGTCTCGCGGCCTTCCATGGCGATCTCTTCGAGCGTCTCCAGGCAGTCGGCAACGAAGCCGGGGCAGATGACCTGCACGTCGGCCACGCCGCGCCGCGCCAGGGCGGCCAACGTCCCGTCGGTCGATGGCTCCAGCCACTTGGCCTTGCCGAAGCGGCTCTGGAAACTCAGGCTCCACGCGTCCGCGCCCAGCCCAAGCCGTTCGGCCAACAGGCGCGCGGTCTTGCGGCACTCGCAGTGGTAGGGGTCACCCAACTCGAGCGTCCGAGCCGGCACGCCGTGAAAGCTCATCAGCAGATGACCCGTGCGTCCGCTGGCCTGCCAGTGGGCACGGACGCTGCCGGCCAAGGCTTCGATATAGGCCGGGTCGTCGTGCCAGCGATTGACCTGCCGCATCTCGGGGACATGGCGGGTGCGTTGCGCCCAACTGCTGACCGCATCGAACACGCTGGCCGTGGTGGTGCCCGAATATTGCGGATACAGCGGCACGATGAGGATGCGGTTGCAGCCCAGGGCCTTGAGTGCGTCGAGTTCCTGGGCCACGGCGGGTTGGCCGTAGCGCATGGCATGCCGCACCACATAACGCTCACCAACCACCTGCTGCAGGCTGCGCGCCTGGGCCACGGTCCACTTCGCCAGCGGCGAGCCATCGGCGGTCCAGATGCTCGCGTATTTGGCGGCCGACTTGGCCGGGCGCACGCGCAGCACGATGCCGTGCAGGATGGGCAGCCAGAGCAGACGTGGCAATTCAACCACGCGGGTGTCGCTCAGAAACTCGGCCAGGTAGCGCCGAACCGCCGGTGCGGTGGCGGCATCCGGCGTGCCGAGATTGACCAGCAGCACGCCGATGCGGGCGGGTTGGCCGTGTTGATGGGGCGGCTCAGGGGCGTAGCGCATGCGAGGGGTAGACAGGGCGCGCGAGGCGCGGATGAGTCGAGGACGTTGGGGCGGTGAGTGCGATGCGGGTGTCAGTCGGCATCGATGGCACGCGGACGCACGCACGCTGCGGCATGTTTGGCGTGACTGCGGGCGATGTCGACGTCGGTGTCGTAGGCCAGAGCGACACCCATGCGGCGCTTGACGTAGCTTTCCGGCTTGCCGAACAGGCGCAGTTCGGTGCCGGGCACGCGCAGCGCCTCGGCTACGCCGTCGTACACCAGCGTCTTGGCGTCCACTCCACCGTAGATGACCGCACTGGCGCCCGGGCTGGCCAGGCGCGTGTCGACCGGCAGGCCGAGGATGGCCCGTGCGTGCAACTCGAACTCGTTCTGGCGTTGGGTGATCATGGTGACCATCCCGGTGTCATGCGGGCGAGGGCTGACCTCGCTGAACCACACCTTGTCGCCCTTCACAAAGAGTTCGACGCCGAACAGACCCAGCCCGCCCAGATTACCGGTGACGGCGGCGGCAATCGCGCGCGCGCTTTCGAGCGCCAGCGGCGACATGCGCTGTGGCTGCCAGCTCTCGACATAGTCGCCGTTCACCTGCACATGTCCGATGGGTTCGCAGAAGTGGGTCTCGACCTGTCCGTCAGCGCCCAGGGCACGTACGGTCAGCAACGTGATCTCGTAGTCGAAGTCGATGAACCCTTCGACGATGACGCGGCCATGGCTGACGCGTCCGCCGGACATCGCGTACTCCCAGGCCTTGGCAACGTCGGCCGGGCCATTGATCTTGCTCTGTCCCTTGCCCGAGCTGGACATCACGGGCTTGACGATGCAGGGGTAGCCGATGGCTGGCCTGCCATCTGCCGCCTCTTGACCCGCACCGTCGATCGCGGCCTGCAACTGTGCCAGCGTGTCGCAAAAGACATAGGGGCTGGTGGCCAGCCCGAGCGTTTCGGCGGCCAGGCGGCGGATGCCCTCCCGGTCCATCGTCAAGCGCGCGGCACGGGCATTGGGGATGACGCGTACCTTGCCTTCAGCTTCCAGCGCCTGCAGTTCAGCGGTGGCGATCGCCTCGATCTCGGGCACGACCAGGTCGGGCTGCTCGGTCTCGATGAGTCGGCGCAGCTGCGCCGCGTCGCTCATCGCCATCACGTGGGCCCGATGGGCAACCTGGTGACCCGGTGCATCGGCGTAACGGTCGACCGCGATGGTCTCCACGCCCAGGCGTTGCAGGGCAATCAGCACTTCCTTGCCGAGTTCGCCACTGCCCAGCAGCATGACGCGCAGGGTTTGGGGGGACAGGGGGGTGCCGATCGGCTTCATGAGCAGGGTCCTGCGGTGGATGGGGTGCCGCCATGCCGCGCCAAATGACGCTGGGCGGGCTGCGGCGGGCTGTGCCTGGTGGCGCAGACAGCGGCGCCACCTGCCCGCTGCGCCTCAGGCGTCTCAGGCCAGTGGCGGCGGGTCGGTATCGTCGAAACGCAGCACCTCAAAGGCAACCGTCGGCGCGTCCGACACACTGGGATTGATGCCCAGGCAGATCACGCCGCGACCATGCAAGGTGCAGCTTCCACGCCGCAAGGTGACGATCTCGGCCTGCCGGCCGTAACGCACGAAGGTGCCGTTGGAGCTCAGGTCGGTGAGCTGGAAGGTGCCGCCGTGCCATTCGATGCGGCAGTGCATGCGCGACACCCGGCTGTCATCGATGCAGTACGACGCCTCGTGGCTGCGCCCGAGGATGACCGGCAGGTTGCGCGCCGTGTGAATGCGCGATACACCATCGGCCGACAGTCGGATGCCCTCAGGCGCAGCCGCCGGCGAGGCTTCGCCGAACATGGTCGACATGGAATCGAAGCCGCGCCTGGCCTCCAGGCGCCAGACCTCGACCGGCTCCATGCGGCCGCGCAGGTGCAGACGTTCCAGGCGCCGAAAGCGTTGCCGTACATCGGCCGGCAGTGGCACCAGCGTCTGTGCGGTGACCAGTGTTTCGTTATCGCCAGCGTGGTCAAGCAGCCGCGCCGCGACATTCACGGCGTCGCCGAAACAGTCGCCACCCACCTCGATCACCTCGCCGTGGGCCATGGCGAGTTGGACCCGCAGATTGGGGCCGCGTGCGGCGCCCGGAGCACCCAGCATGCGCTCCAGCGCATCGTGCACCTCTTCGGCGCTCTGCACGGCGGGATGCGGCAGGCGAAATACCGCCATCAGTCCGTCGCCCAGGGTCTTGATCACCCTGCCTCCGTTGTTTTCGACCACCTTGGCCACCACGGCCACGCTGTTCGTGACCACGGACGCTGCCTCGGCGTTGCCCAGGCTTTCATAGAGCGAGGTGCTGCCGCGCAAATCGGCAAAAAGGACAGTGCACGTGACCGACTGCGTCATGGTTTTAAGTTTAGCCTGCCCCGGCGTGACATCCGCCACGTGAATGCGTGAGGCAAGCCTGGAAATCGCGCAGGCCGCCCGGTGGTCTACCCTGCATCAAGGGAGGAATCGGTCAGAGATTGTCGAGATATGTCCGCAACTTGTCCGAACGGCTGGGATGCTTCAGCTTGCGGATCGCCTTGGCCTCGATCTGGCGGATGCGCTCGCGGGTGACGTCGAACTGCTTGCCGACTTCTTCCAGCGTGTGGTCGCTCGTCATCTCGATGCCGAAGCGCATGCGCAGCACCTTGGCCTCGCGCGGTGTCAGGCTGTCGAGGATCTCGCGCACCACGTCGCGCAGGCCGGCCTGCATGGCGGCGTCGGCCGGGGCCACGTTGTTGGTGTCCTCGATGAAGTCGCCCAGGTGCGAATCGTCGTCGTCACCGATCGGCGTTTCCATGGAGATCGGCTCCTTGGCGATCTTCATGATCTTGCGGATCTTGTCCTCGGGGATCTCCATCTTCTCGGCCAGCGTCGGGGCGTCGGGCTCGAAGCCGAACTCCTGCAGGTGCTGGCGGCTCAGCCGGTTCATCTTGTTGATCGTCTCGATCATGTGCACCGGGATGCGGATGGTGCGCGCCTGGTCGGCGATCGAGCGCGTGATGGCCTGGCGGATCCACCAGGTGGCGTAGGTGGAGAACTTGTAGCCGCGGCGGTATTCGAACTTGTCCACCGCCTTCATCAGGCCGATGTTGCCTTCCTGGATGAGGTCGAGGAACTGCAGGCCGCGGTTGGTGTACTTCTTGGCGATGGAGATCACCAGGCGCAGGTTGGCCTCGATCATCTCGCGCTTGGCTTCGCGCGAGCTGGCCTCGCCCTCGTTCATGCGCTTGTTGATCTGCTTGAGGTCCTCGATCGGCACCACGGCGCGCGCCTGCAGGTCGATGAGCTTTTGCTGCAGTTCCTGGATGGCCGGCAGGTTGCGGCCCATGATGGCGCTGTAGTGCTTGCCCGCGGCGATCTCGCCCTCGGCCCAGGCCAGGTTGAGCGTGTTGGTCGGGAAGGCCTTGATGAACTGCTCCTGCGGCACACCGCAGCGGTCCACGATGATCTTGCGCAGTTCGCGTTCGTAGCGGCGCACATCGTCCACCTGCGAGCGCAGCAGGTCGCACAGGCGTTCAATGGTCTTGACGGTGAAGCGAATGGTCATCAGCTGAGCACTGATGGCTTCCTGCGCCTTGTTGTACGAGAGCGACTTGTAGCCTTCCTTCTCGTAGGCCTTGCGCATCTTGTCGAAGTCGACCTGCAGCGCGTCGAACTTCACCAGCGCTTGTGTCTTGAGTTCCTCGAGCTTCTTCGTCAGAGCCTTGGAGCCGCCATTGCCGTCGTCGTCGTCCTCCTCATCGAACTCGTCGAAGTCTTCCTCGGCCACGTAGTCGTCGGCCTCATCGGCGGCAACAAAGCCGTCGACCACGGCAGAGATCTGGTCGTCCCCAGCGCGGATCTTGTTGGCCATCTCGAGAACCTCGGCGATGGTCATGGGCGAGGCCGAGATAGCCAGCATCATGGACTGCAGGCCGCCTTCGATGCGTTTGGCGATCTCGATTTCGCCTTCGCGCGTGAGCAGTTCGACCGTGCCCATTTCGCGCATGTACATCCGCACCGGGTCGGTGGTGCGGCCGAATTCGCTGTCGACGGTCGACAGTGCCGCCTCGGCCTCTTCCTCGGCTTCCTCTTCAGTGGCCGTGCTGGTGTTGCTGCCGCTGATCAGCAGCGTCGCGGCATCGGGTGCCTGCTCGTAGACCGCGATGCCCATGTCATTGAGCATCGAGACGATGGCTTCGAGGATCTCGGCCTCGACCAGCTTTTCCGGCAGGTGGTCGTTGATCTCCTGGTGTGTCAGGTAGCCCCGCGTCTTGCCCATCTTGATGAGGGTCTTGAGCTCCTGGCGGCGCTTGTTGACTTCCTCTTCGGTGAGCATGGTCTCGTCCAGGCCGAACTCGCGCATCAGCG
>JBEEJN010000087.1:0-12933 GCA_041169165.1 Pseudomonadota bacterium | reverse complement strand
GATGTAGTACAGCGCGAAGTCGCTCAGACCGGCATAGCCGTCGCCGGCGAACAGGTTCTTGCCGTCCTTCCAGACCGACTGGTGCACGTGCATGCCGCTGCCGTTGTCGCCGACGATGGGCTTGGGCATGAAGGTGGCGGTCTTGCCGTAGGCGCCGGCCACGTTGTGAATGATGTACTTCTGCAGCTGGACCCAGTCGGCGCGCTGGATCAGCGTGCTGAACTTGGTGCCGATTTCCATCTGGCCGGCGTTGGCCACTTCGTGGTGGTGCACTTCGACCGGGATGCCCATCGATTCGAGGATCAGGCACATCTCCGAGCGCATGTCCTGGCCGCTGTCGACCGGGGGAACAGGGAAGTAACCGCCCTTGACGCTGGGACGGAAGCCCTTGTTGCCGTGCTCGTAGTCCTTGCCGGTGTTCCAGGCCGCTTCTTCCGACTCGATCGAGCAGAAGGAGCCGGACATGTCGGCGCCCCAGCGCACGCTGTCGAACACGAAGAACTCGGGTTCCGGACCGAAGTAGGCGGTGTCGCCCAGGCCGGTCGAACGCATATAGGCCTCGGCACGCTTGGCCAGCGAGCGCGGGTCGCGCTCGTAAGGCTTGCCGTCGGCGGGGTCGACCACGTCGCAGGTCAGGATCAGCGTCGGCTCTTCGAAGAAGGGGTCGATGTTGGCCGTGTTGGGATCGGGCATGAGCAGCATGTCCGAGGCTTCGATGCCCTTCCAGCCGGCGATCGACGAGCCGTCAAAGGCGTGACCCGAGGAGAACTTGTCTTCGTCGAAAGCGGACACAGGCACGCTCACGTGCTGTTCCTTGCCGCGGGTGTCGGTGAAGCGGAAGTCAACGAACTTGACTTCGTTGTCCTTCACCATCTTGATCACGTCGGCGACAGTCTTTGCCATCAGTGGCTCCTAGCGAATGCGGAATTGAAGAGAGAGAGCAGGCTGATCGAACCCCCGGGTTCGAAGCGCCCGGGAATTTAGCAGAAAGCATGCCCGTGCCCGTCGCCGGTGCGGCGACGGGAGCTGTGGCCGCCGCCTCGGCTCTGATCCATCACCCAAGTCAGGCTTGGACGCGAGTGATGAATTATTTGCACCATTTTTGTGCGCTTCATCGCACGATTTCAGGGCCCAGCGTGGCACCAAATTTGTTCAGCCCGTGCAGCAGGTCTGACCAAGCCGGGTCCAGGATGGCGCTCTTGCCCTTCACACCGAGTTCGATGTGGCGGCCATGCACCGGATGGTCGACGCTGGGCAGGCTGAATACCTTGACATCTGGGTGGGCGGCTTCAATCGCTTCCATTAGGGGCGTGAGGCTGGCCTCCATCGCTCCGTAGACGATGACCGAGCGTTCCTGCACGACACCGCTGCCATGCAGCGCGGCATAGCGGGTGTCGAGCACATGCTCGATCATGGGGTGGGCCATGACTGGGAAGCCGGGCACAAAATGCACCTCGTCGACCGAGAAGCCAGGGATCTTGTTGTACGGGTTCGGGATGATTCGCGCACCTTGCGGGAACACGCCCATATTGAGCCGATGCACGTTGTCAGGGCGGTTGGGTTGCCAGACTTCGCCGCGTTCGGCAGCAACATCACGCATGCGTTCCTCGATGAGGTCGCGCGCCTGCGGATGAAGTTCGAGGGGTCGGTCGAGCGCCGCCGCCGCGCATTGGCGCGTGTGGTCGTCCGGCGTGGCGCCGATGCCGCCGCAGGAAAACACCGCATGACCACAGGCAAAGGCGTCCCTGAGGGCGGCGGTGATGAGCGTGCGGTCGTCGCCGACATAACGCGCCCACGACAGCGCCAGGCCGCGAGTTGCGAGCAGTTCAATGGTGCGTGGCAGGTGCTTGTCCTGCCGTTTTCCCGAGAGGATCTCGTCGCCGATGATGAGGATGCCGAATTGCATGTCGGGGCCGTATGCAGTGGGTAGGAGTCGAGTGGCGGGTCAAGGGCTGCTGAGACGCTTCACCACTGTTGTGGCTTGCGGCGCCTGCTGAAGCGGCGCGAGGTTGTCGCCGCCGCTGCTGTGCTCACATTTGGACATGCGCAGTTCGGCCAGGGCGTCGAGGCAGTAATGGGCAAACCAAAGCGCCGAGAAGGCAAACAGCAGGGTGCAGGCCCAGACGTAGACCGCCGTCAACAGAGGCAGCAGGGGCAGGGCCAGGGCGCCGCCCACCCAAAGCAGCGACGGTGCGCCGCCGAGGTAGCCGGTCACGCCGCCCATGGCCAGCAAGGGCCAGCGGTGCAGGCGCTGCAAGGTTCGCCGTTCGTCGGTGCTGGCGTGTTCGGCCAGTGCGTCAAAGCTCAGGACGCGTGCGCTCAGCCAGCCCCAGATGAGCGGCGGCAGCAGCAATGCCAGCGGCGGGATCAGCCACAAGGGAAGGGTCAGCAGCAACACCAGCAGGGCCAGTGCTGTGCTGGTCAGGCTGTGCAGCAGGCTGCCCCAGACCGCACCGCCTGGATGTCGTGCCAGGTCCGCATGGCGCCGCCTGGCCACCAGATCGACCAGTGTGGGCATCATCAGGTTGGCCACCAGCAGCAATGTCGTGATGAGCAACAGGGGCGCAGACAAGGCCACCACGACGAGCGGGCCGACCAGGGCCCTGAAGGCGCCGCCGCTGACACTGTCCAGCCAGCGCAGGGCCGGCCCGAGCGCGGCGGACTGTTCCAGCGTGCTGCGCACGGCCAATACCGCATCGGTCCAGAACCACCAGGCCAAGACGACGGCGGCCGCAGCGGTGAGCAGCAGCGGCAGCAGGGACATCAGGATGACGCGCGGGTGCAGGCTATACACGCCGGCACGCCAGAAGGCGTCGAGCACCTTGTTCATGCGACCAGCATAACGGTGCTGCAGCGACCGGCCGGCAGCGGGGTGCTGCCGCGATCTGCCGTGCCAGATGGCAAGGCGCCCGCGATCAGTCGTGGGCCTGGAGCGCCGACTCCCGCCGGGCTGGATTGCAGCCGCGAACGAGGCGCAACACGCCGAGCCATTGATGCGCCCACACGCCTTTGCCGTAGTCGCGCCCGCCCTCTTGCGGCAACTGGTCGCGAATGCCTGTCGGGCCAATCGATGGCGTGAAGCTGGCTGTGCCGAACACGATGTCCCAGATCGGCAGCAACACGGCGAAGTTGTGTCCGCCCAGCGTGCCCTTGCCGTCGGACTCGTGCCCGAAGCCGATGGCGTGGTGCGTGCGGTGGTACTGCGGGCTCACCAGCAGCCGCTCGCCCAGCCAGCCAAAACTCATGCGCAGATTGGCGTGCGAGAGGTTTTCGATCACCTGGGTGCAGGCGACCACGGCGATGAACTGGCCCGGCGGTACGCCGATCACACGTGCCAGCACGGCCAGGGCGATGTCGCGCACCATGTCGTCGAGCAGGTGGTTGCGGCTGTCGGTCCACATCGTCATCTGCTGCTGGCTGTGATGCACGGCGTGCAGCGCCCACCACCAGTCATAGCGGTGCTCCAGGCGGTGGAACCAGTAGTCGAACAGGTCGAACACCAGCAAGTAGACGATGAAGGACGCTGCCACGGTGTCGGTCACACCTGGCCACCAGCCGGCGATCAAGGCATCCAGGTGCCAGCTGCCCACGCCGTAGAGGGAAAACTCGCCCCATACGCTGCTGAAGAGTGGATCGAGCACGAAGAACATGCACAGCCGGAACAGGCCGAGGCGATGGATGAGGGTGTAGAACACGTCCTCGCGCACCGCCGCACGATCCACGACGGCTTCGATCGGCCGCCAGCGCTGCAACGGCGCAATCACCAGCAGCATGACGCTGATCTGCAGCAGCCCCACGAGCAGCCAGCCGGTGGCGTTGAAGGCGTCTTCCAGCAGCGAAGCGCCGCCGGCGGCGAACACCACCGGCTGGACGATTTGCTCGAACAGGGTTTGCTGGGCCTGGTCGAACAAGCCCAGCAGGTTGTCGATCGAGAGTCCGGTCATGGTGGCGGAGCGTGCAGAGGGGCCGGGCCAGCCCCGATCGCCGTGCGGTAGCGCGGATGCTGGGCGAGGGTCTCGAAACAGAAGCCGCGTTGCTTGAGCCCGGCCAGCAACGGTTCCAGCACAACCGGCGCCCAGACTTCCTGGCGCGACCAGATGCCCAGGTGGGCGACCAGGATGTCGCCGCTGCGCAGATCGCGCAGCGCCTTGGCGAGCAGTTCGGCATTGGGATGCCGGTTGCTGGGCAGTTCGTCACCGAGAAAGCCGGCGTCGCTCCAACCCACATGGTGCCAACCGCAGCGTGAGGCCGCAGCCAGCAGGGCCGGCGAGGTCTTGCCACCGGGCGCGCGGAACAGCGGCGCCATGCTGGCGCCAGTCATCTCGGCGTAACGCCGGGCGGCTGCGGACAGTTGCTCGCAGTATTGGGACGTGGTCAGCACGACGCGTTGGCCGGCGCGCGGACCAAAACTGGCCTGGGTGTCGAAGCTGCCGTCGGGGCGATCGGCGCGCCAGTAGACGTGGTCCAGGGTGTGTGAGGCGAACAGATGACCTTCGGCGGCACGTTCGCGCCACCAGGGCGCCCATGTTTCGTCCAGACTGGTGCCGCCGGTCCGCGTCGTTTCGTTGGCGAGAAAGAAAGTGACCTTGACCTGCTGGCGCCGGAGCACCTCGGCCATCAGAGGCGCTACGCCCATGTGGCCGGTGTCCAGCGTGAGATAGAGCGGCTTGTCGCATCCGGCCGCGCCTGTTGACCCGAGGGCGCCGAACAGTCCCAGACCGGCCGCGCAGGCCATGCGCCAAGCCGAATGAAGTTGCGATCGACCGATGTGTTGAAGCCTGGCGGCGAAGGAGAGCTGACGCGCCGATGCCCGGCCGTGATCAGAGCCTGCCGGCATGCTCCAGCATCCACACGCCGTGCGGCGACTTGCCGACGTTGACCTGCTTGACCACCTTGCGAGCCGTCGTGTCGATGATGCTGAGCTTGCGCGCCCAGCGCGACGCGACAAAGATGTAGCGCTGATCTGGCGAGAGGTCCATGCAGTCAGGACCGCCCGGCGCCGGATAGGTGTCGACCGTGGTGAGGGCCTGCGAGTCGATGCGGCTGATGGTGTTGGCCACGCGGTTGCTCACCAGTACATGGCGCTTGTCGCCCCAGGCCCGGAAGGCGTGAGCACCTTCTCCAGTCGGGATGCGCTTGATCAGCTTGGGCGTCGCGCCGCTCACGTCGTAGGCTTCGACCACGCTGTCACCGGTCAGGCCGACGAGCAAGGTCTTGTCGTCCTGTGTCAGGTAGACATCAGCGGGCATCTTGCCGACCGGCACCGTCCAACGCGGCGTCTGCGTCGCCAGATCGATCGCCATGAGCTGGTCGCTGTCCTGCAGCGAGACGTAGATGACCGTGCTGCGCGAGTCGACCATCAGGTGGCTGGGGGTCTTGCCAGCTGGCACCCGCTTGGCCAGGGTAAGGTCGAAGCCGCCTGGCGAATTGGTGTTCGAGACCCGATACAGGTCAACATGGTTCAGCCGGTTGGCCGCGGTGATGAACCACTTCATGTCCGGCGAGAACTTGAGCTGGTAGGGGTCGATGATGTCGGTGATCGTGCGCTGGATCTCGCCCGTACGCGGATCGACCAGGGTGAGCGAGTCGCTCATGGCGTTGGCCACCAGCAGCGATTTCTCGTCGGGTGAGAGGTAGAGGTGGTGCGGCTCCTTGCCGGTGGGTACCCGGCGCAGTTCGGTATGGGTGACCGAATCGATCACGCTGATCGTCGCATCCAGCGAGTTCAGCACGAAGATGGGCGGCCGTGCCGGCGCCGCCGGCTGTGCGCCCACTGGCGTCAGGCCCAGACCCAGGCCGGCTCCAGCGGCCAAGCCGCCGAGCAGCAACTTGCGCCGATCCCGGCGCGTGTCATTCGCGTTCAAACCATATCCCCGATGTACAGCGGATCAGTTTAGCCGGCCGGGCCTCATCGAGACCGTGCTCGTACTCACGCCAGACGGGGTGTTACCAATTGCGGGCGCCGCAATTGGGGTGTTGCGCGCAGACGTCGCGCGAATCTCCCGGCAACCCTGCGCGCCGGGTCAATGCAGATGCGCGCCCCCTGTGATGCGGGAAATCAGCAGCAGCCCCAGGCCGAGCCAGAGGATCTGCAACATGGTTTCGCGCGCGCTCAGACGCTGCTGCAGTTGTGGAATGAGGTCGGCCACCGACACGTACACGAAGCTGCTCGATGCCACCACTAGCAGATAAGGCAGATAGGCCTCGAACTGTGCCAGCGCAAAGTAGCCGATCACGCCGCCGACGACCGAGGCCAGCCCCGAAATGGCGTTGTAGACCAAGGCACGCTGGCGCGACAGACCGGCATTGAGCAGCACGATGTAGTCACCGACCTCCTGCGGGATCTCGTGCGCAGCGATGGCCAGGGCGGTCACCAGGCCCACATGCGGGTCAGCCAGGAAGGCTGCGGCGATGATGAGACCGTCGCAGAAGTTGTGGATGCTGTCGCCCACCAGCACGCTCCAGCCGCCGCGGCCGGCCTGGTCGGCGTCGAACCCGTGGTGATGGTGGTGGTGGGGGTGGTCGCCCTCGTGGTGGTGGTTGTGGCGGTAAAGCTCGGCCTTTTCGAGCAGGAAGAAGAACAGCAGCCCACCCAGCAAGGTCATGAACAGTCGGTGCGGATCGACCTGACCTTCGAAGGCCTCGGGCAGCAGGTGCAGCAAAGCGGTGCCCAGCAATACACCGGCCGAGATGCTCACCATGTGCGGCACGATGCGGCCGATCACCGTCACCGTGAGCGTGGCGGCAATCAGCACCGAGAGCAGGCCGCCCACGAGGGTGGCGATGATGATGGACGCCAGGGTCATGGCGCCGTCACCCTGTTGGAAGCAATGCTCAACTGGTTCATGCCGCGCCCTGGGTCTTGAGCCACGCCAGACAGCGTTGCCAACCGTCGTCGGCGGCCGCTTTCACGTAGCTGGGCCGATAGTCGGCGTGAAAGGCGTGGGGCGCATCGGCATAGACGACGAATTCCGAACGTTTGGCCGCAGCGCTGCCGTCGACAAGCGCTTGCTTCATCTGTTCGACCGTGGCGAGCGGGATGCCAGCATCCTTGCCGCCGTACAGGCCCAGCACGGGTGCCCGCAGCGCGCCCGCCAGATCGATCGGCTGGCGCGGTGTGAGCGGGCCGGCGTCGCCGACCAGACGGCCGTACCAGGCGACGGCAGCCTTGACGGCCGGCTGTCGCGTCGGCTTGTTTGCGGCGTACAGCCAGGTGATACGCCCACCCCAGCAAAAACCGGTGATGGCACTGCGCGAGGTGTCTCCGCCGTGGGCTGCGGCCCAGTCCAGGCAGGCGTCGAGATCGTTCATCACCTGGTCGTCAGGCACCTTGGACACTACTTCAGCGACAAGCTTGGCGATTTCTCCGTAGCTGCCCGCGTCACCCTGGCGGACGAACAGTTCGGGCGCAATGGCCAGATAACCCTGGTGCGCGAATCGCCGCGCCACATCGGCGATGTGCTCGTGCACGCCGAAGATTTCGCTGATCACCAGCACCACTGGCAGGCTGCCGCTGTGTTCGGCAGGCGCGGCGCGGTAGGCGGGCAGCTTGAAGCCATCCACCGAGATGTCGACTTCACCCACCACCAGCCCTTCGGACGGGGTGCGGACCACCGTCTGCGCTGTCACCGGCGAAACGGCCGCTGCAAAGCCGCTGCCCAGCGTGGTGCGCATGAAGTGGCGACGGTCGTAGCCTCGGCCGGGCACCAGGCTGTCGACGGCCTGGCGGGCGCAGTCATGTCTGTTCATGAATAGGATGGGTGGCTGCTTGAAAGGGCGGGCGCGATTCTGGACGAAGTGCGGGCGCTGCGGACCCGCCCGGCCTGCTCGGGGCGCTGCGGCCCGGCGAGCCTCACACCTAGAATCGCGCCACAGACTGGAGCCCCCGATGCAAGCCGACAAGGAAATCGACACCCGTGGCCTGAGTTGCCCGTTGCCCATCCTGAAGGCCAAGAAGGCGCTAGCCGACCTGCAAAGCGGCCAGTTGCTCCAGGTGCTGGCCACCGATCCGAGCTCGATCCGCGACTTTCAGGCCTTCTCCCGGCAGACCGGCAACGAGCTGGTCGAACAGCAGACCCTGGCTGACGGCGAATACATCCACCTGTTGCGCCGCCGCTAGGCTGCGGTCAGGCCGGCGCCCGTGCCGGCCGGCGCTGTGTCTGGCTCAGAGCTGGAGTTGGCGCAGGTAGTTGCGAAACCCTTCGCCCAGTTGCGGGTGGGCCAGCGCCAGTTCGACATTGGCTTCCAGGAAGCCATCCTTGCTGCCGCAGTCATAACGCTTGCCGTCATAGCGGTAGGCGAAGACCTTCTCTCGCCGCAGCAGCGCGGCGATGCCGTCGGTGAGCTGAATCTCGCCGCCCACGCCGCGCGGCTGATTGGCAATCTCGTGCAACACGCCAGCGGTGAGGATGTAGCGCCCGGCCACGCCCCAGCGTGACGGCGCGACCTCGGGCGCGGGTTTCTCGACGATCTTGCTCACGTCCATCAGCCGGTCGTTCACCAGGGTGCCGGCGACGATGCCGTAGCGGCGCGTGTGTTCGGCCGGCACTTCCTGCACCGCCAGGATGGAGGCGCGCCAATCCTGGAACTGCTCCACCATCTGCGCCAGCACCGGCGGCTCGCCCATCATCAGGTCGTCGGCCAGCAGCACGGCAAAGGGTTCGTTGCCTATCAGGCGCTGGGCGCAAAGAACCGCATGGCCGAGCCCAAGTGCCTGGGCCTGGCGCACGTAGATGCATTCCATGTCCTTGGGCTTGACGCTTTGCACCAGGCCAAGCAGTTCGGTCTTGCTGGACTGCTCCAGCGCCACCTCCAGCTCGTAGGTCATGTCGAAATGATCCTCGATGGCGCGCTTGTGGCGGCCGGTGACAAAGATCATCTCGCGCACGCCCGCCGCGTAGGCCTCCTCGACGGCGTACTGGATGAGCGGCTTGTCGACCACCGGCAGCATTTCCTTGGGCTGCGCCTTGGTGGCGGGCAGAAAGCGGGTGCCCAGGCCGGCAACGGGGAAAACGGCTTTTCTGACTTGCATGCGGAAGGTTCCTTTCAAGCCCATGTTAATTCGCGGATTGCCGGATCAGACCTGTGCATTCCACCGCAAAAGCCGCCTAGATTTCCGTCAGGTGGACTGTGCGCATCTGATTAACATTCGTCGCGCGCGAATTTGCGCCCGCCTCTCTGATCCGCCGGCAGCCTAACGCATGGACCTACTGATCGTCGAACCGCTCGAAGCCGAGGTCCTGCAGTGGCTGGACGCTCGCCACGAGCTGTTCTATGCACCGCGACTGCCGCGCGACACCCAGGCCTTCAACGAAGCGCTGGCCAGTGCTCGTGCCGTGCTGTTGCCGCCGGCCGTCGGGGTCGACCTCGACGCCCTCAATGTGGCCAGGCGCCTGCGTGCGATCGGCCGCATCGTGGGCGGCCCGGACAATATCGACCTCGCCGCTTGCGCCCAGGCCGGCGTCGAGGTGGTGCGCAGCACCGATGCCGCCGCGCCGGCCGAGGCCGAATTCATGCTCGGCGCTCTGCTGTCGCTGATGCGGCCCAGCCCGAGCGAAGTCGGCCGGGTCGCCGGGCGCGAACTCAGTTCCAGTTGCGTCGGTCTGGTGGGCATGACGGCGACGGCGCGCTCCATGGCCAACCTGCTGCGTCCCTTTGGCTCGCGCTTGGTCGGTTACGACCCGACCCTGCACGCCTCGGATGCCCAATGGAGCCGCTGGGGGGTGCAGCCCCTGGGCTTGCGCGAACTGTTTGAAAACGCCGACGCGGTGTGTGTGCAGATGGGCTACTACAACCGTTACCGTGGCCTGCTGGGTGAACGGGCGCTGCCGCACTGCAAGCCCAATCAAGTGCTGGTCAGCGTTGCGCCCATGGCCTTGTTCAACGAGGAAGTGCTGGCCGAGGTACTGCGCAGCGGCCGCATGACCGCCGCCTGGCTGGACTGCGTCAGTGCCGGCCTGCTGGAAGCCGGCCAGCCTTTGCACGGCGTGCGCGGCCTGCTGGTCACGCCGCGCCTGGCCGCCTACACGCGCGAAGCGCGCGTGCGCAGCGCATGGTGCGTGGCGCGTCGCGTTGACGAGATCCTGCGCACCACACCGGACGGCGCCCGTAACGGGCCGGCGCCGCGCCGACGCAGCGCCGAACTGCACCGCCAGCACCTGCAGCACCAGCAACAACACATGGCCGCCACCGGCGGCTCGGCGCCCGTGCCCCTGATTGACCAGCTTGATGGCCGCGAGCCTCTGCCGGCTGACGATGACGCCACCGACGTGGGAGCGGCGGATCACACCGCCACTTCGCCGCGCGGCTTTCGTCGCACCGGCGTCTGAAGCCGCCGTCACTGTGCGGCGGCGAGCGGGGTTGTGTCGCAGGCCGTCCCGGTGCCCGCCGAAGGCCGGGTTCGGGCTGTTGTCTCAATTCAATCCGACCGTCACGGGACATGATGGCCGGCTGATGCGTCAGCTGAGCTGGGCCAGCTGGCCGCGCAGGCGCTCCAGCGTGGCGCCAAAGCCCGCCACCCGTTCCTTTTCCTGCGCAACCACGGCAGCGGGCGCGCGCGCCACGAAGCTCTCGTTGCCCAGCTTGGCGTTGGCCTTGCTGACCTCACCTTCCAGGCGAGTGATCTCCTTGGCCAGACGGGCGCGTTCGGCCTCGACGTCGATCTGCACCACCAGGCCCAGGCGCAGTTCACCCACCACGGCCACCGGCGCGCGCTTCGTGGCGTCGGCAAACGCGGCGGCATCCGCGGCGGCAGTCACCTCGCTGAGTTTGGCCAGCGCCTGCAGCAGCGGGCCGGCCTCGGCGATGAAGGCGGCATCGCCGTCGGTCACCAGCGGCACCCGCTCGGCGGGTGAGAGGTTCATCTCGCCGCGCAGGTTGCGGCAGGCACCGACCACGGCCTTGAGTCGCGCCACCCAGGCGTCGGCCGCCGGGTCGATGCGCTCCGGCTGGGCCTGCGGGTAGGCCGCCAGCACGATGGACTCGTCGGCGGACTTGCGCCCGGCCACCGGCGCCACCTTGTCCCACAGCGCCGCGGTGATGAAGGGCGTGATGGGGTGGAGCAGGCGCAGGATGGTCTCCAGCGTGCGGATCAGTGTGCGCCGGGTGGCGCGCGCTGAAGCCTCGTCCCCCGCGGCCTTGGCCTGCTGCAGTTGCACCTTGGCGATCTCGAGGTACCAGTCGCAGTATTCGTCCCAGACGAACTGGTAGATGGCGTTGGCGACGTTGTCCAGGCGGTAGCCGGCAAAGCCCTCGGCCACCGCGGCCTCGACGCGCTGGATCTCGCTGCTGATCCACTTGTCCGCCGCGCTGAAGCGCATGTAGCCGTGGGCCTTGCCGCCGGGGCTGCATTCGGCCTTGGTGTGCTCCATCAGGCCGCAGTCCTGGCCCTCGGTGTTCATCAGCACGAAGCGCGTGGCGTTCCAGAGCTTGTTGCAGAAGTTGCGGTAGCCCTCGCAGCGCTTGCTGTCGAAGTTGACGCTGCGGCCCAGGCTGGCCATGGCGGCGAAGGTGAAGCGCAGCGCGTCGGCGCCATAGCCGGGGATGCCCTCGGGGAACTCCTTCTCTGTCGCCTTGCGCACCTTGGGCGCGGTCTCGGGCTTGCGCAGGCCCTGCGTGCGCTTGTCCAGCAGCGCGGGCAGGGCGATGCCGTCGATGAGGTCGACCGGGTCCAGAACATTGCCCTCGGACTTCGACATCTTCTTGCCCTGGGCATCGAGCACCAGGCCGTGGATGTAGACATGCCTGAACGGCACCTGCCCCGTGAAGTGCCTGGTCATCATGATCATCCGGGCGACCCAGAAGAAGATGATGTCGTAGCCCGTCACCAGCACGCTGCTGGGCAGGAAGAGGTCCTGCTCGATGGTCTTCGCCGGCCAGCCCAGGGTCGAGAAGGGCACCAGGGCCGAGCTGTACCAGGTGTCGAGCACGTCCGCATCGCGGGTGAGCGGGCCGGTGTAGCCGGCGGCCGCGGCCTTGGCGCGCGCCTCGTCTTCGCTGCGGGCGACGAAGAGTTCACCGCCCGTGCCGTACCAGGCCGGGATCTGGTGGCCCCACCAGAGCTGGCGGCTGATGCACCAGTCCTGGAGGTTCTTCATCCACTGGTTGTAGGTGTTGACCCAGTTCTCGGGCACGAAGGTCACCTCGCCCGAGCTGACGGCCTCGATGGCTTCCTCGGCGATGCTCTTGCCGTTCGCCCCGGCCTTGCTCATGGCCACGAACCACTGGTCGGTCAGCATGGGCTCGATGACCTGGCCGGTGCGGGCGCAGCGCGGCACCATGAGCTTGTGCTTCTTCACCTCGACCAGCAGGCCCTCACTCTCCAGCTGGGCGACGATGGCCTTGCGCGCGGCAAAGCGGTCCTGGCCGACGTAGGCGGCCGGGATGTCGGTGGCTTCATGGGCGCTGACCTTGGCTTCGAGGTCGAAGATGGTCAGCATGGGCAGGCCGTGGCGCAGGCCCACCTGGTAGTCGTTCTGGTCGTGTGCCGGCGTCACCTTGACCACGCCGGTGCCGAAGGCCTTGTCGACGTAGGCATCGGCAATCACCGGCACCAGGCGGCCGGTGATGGGTAGCTTGACCTGCTTGCCGATGAGGTGGGTGTAGCGCTCGTCCTCGGGGTGGACCATGGCGGCGGTGTCGCCCAGCATGGTCTCGGGCCGGGTCGTGGCCACCACCAGCACCTCTTCCGAGCCTTCGATGGGGTAGCGGATGTGCCAGAGGCTGCCGTCCTCCTCCTCGCTCTCCACCTCGAGGTCGGACACGGCGGACTTCAGCACCGGGTCCCAGCTCACCAGGCGCTTGCCGCGGTAGATCAGACCTTCCTCGTACAGGCGCACGAAGGTCTCGGTCACCACGCCCGAGAGCTTGTCGTCCATGGTGAAGTATTCGTGGTCCCAGCTCACGCTGGCGCCCAGGCGGCGCATCTGCTGGGTG
>JBEEJN010000086.1:0-12945 GCA_041169165.1 Pseudomonadota bacterium | reverse complement strand
GAGGGCGCCTACCTGATGCGCGCCGGGGAAGATCTGGTGCCGATGACGCCGGACCGGCTGCGGCAGATCTTTGCCGAGGGCGCCCCGGACTGGCTGATGGAACCCGCCTGCGCCCCGGTCAGCGCCGACGAGGTGGTGGCCCTGCTGGACACGCAGGGCTTCTTCGAACTGCTCGACCAGCCCTATCCGACCAGCCGCGACGGCGTGCTGGCCAAGCTGGGCGGCGAGCGGCTGATCAGCGCCGGCGCGGGCGGGTGGCGCATCACGCGGCTGGCCGCGTTGCTGCTGGCCAAGCGGCTGGACGCCTTTGCGCCCGAGCTGGCCCGCAAGGCGCCCCGGGTGGTGATCTACGACGGCCCGAACAAGCTGCGGACCCGCGAGGACCGGACTGAAGCGCGCGGCTACGCAGTCGGCTTCGACGGGCTGGTGGACTTCGTGCACTCGGCTGCGCCGCAGAACCGCTTCATCGAGCAGGCGGTGCGCGAGGAAGTGAAGATGTTCCCCAAGCAGGCGCTGCGCGAGCTGATCGCCAATGCGCTGGTGCACCAGGACTTCACCGCCACCGGCGCCACGGTGATGATCGAGATGTACAGCGACCGGGTCGAGATCTCGAACCCGGGCATTCCGCCGATCAGCGTCGAGCGCTTCATCGACGAGTACCGCTCGCGCAACGAGCGCCTGGCCGACCTGATGCGCCGGCTCCGCATCTGCGAGGAGAAGGGCAGCGGCGTGGACAAGGTGGTGTTCTCGGCCGAGTTCTACCAGTTGCCGGCGCCTGACTTCCGGGTCGGTGAGACCCGCACCACGGCGCTGCTGTTCGCACATCAGGACTTCGCCGACATGAGCAAGAGCGACCGCGTTCGCGCCTGCTACCAGCACTGCTGCTTGCTCTACGTCAGCAACCAGCGCATGTCGAACCAATCTCTGCGCGAACGGTTCAAACTGGGCGAGCACAAGGCCGCGACGGTGTCACAGGTGATCGGCGCGACCAAGGATGCGGGGTGGATCAAGATCGACGACTCGGAGACCACGTCGAACCGCTACGCCCGCTATCTGCCCTTCTGGGCGTGAGACATCGTCAACAACTTGTTTAATCGCTCTCCTGCCGGTACCGCTACGGAGAGGCATAAAACCAGAAGAATCAAGGACTTGGTCATTTAAACGCAAAACGACAACGCGCCCGTGCGGTCGACACGGCAGGGAAGGACAGCATGAACGAAGCGCAAACGCGTGCTGAACACATCGATCCGGCGCTGAAGGCGGCCGGCTGGGGCGTGCAGGAGGGCAGCCGCATCCTGCGTGAGTACGCCATCACCAAGGGCCGGCTGCAGGGCGGCGGCCAGCGCAGCCGGGCCGAGATCGCCGACTACGTGCTGATCTACCGCAACACCAAGCTGGCGGTGGTCGAGGCCAAGGCCTGGCACAAGCACTACACCGAGGGCGTGGCGCAGGCCAAGCGCTACGCCCGGACGCTGGCCGTGCGGCACACCTACGCCACCAACGGCCAGCAGATCCGCGCCATCGACATGGCCACCGGCGCCGAGGGCGATGTGGCCGCCTACCCGAGCCCGGAGCAGCTGTGGGCGCAGACCTTCGGGGCGCAGCAGGCGGCGGCGTCGACCTGGCATCGGCGCTTCGCCGCGGTGCCCTTCGAGGACAAGGGCGGCACCTGGCAGGGCCGCTACTACCAGGACATCGCCATCGAGCGGGTGCTGCAGGCGATCGCCTCCGGGCGTGACCGCGTGCTGCTGACCCTGGCGACCGGCACCGGCAAGACCTTCATCGCTTTTCAGCTCGCTTGGAAGCTGTTCCAGAGCCGCTGGAACCTGAGCGACTGGCGCCGCCCCGAGGTCGAGCCAACGCGCCGGCCGCGCATCCTGTTCCTGGCCGATCGCAACATCCTGGCCGACCAGGCCTACAACGCCTTCTCGGCTTTCTCGGACGATGCGCTGGTGCGGATCGCGCCGGACGAGATCCGCAAAAAGGGCCGCGTACCGAAGAACGGCAACCTGTTCTTCACGATCTTCCAGACCTTCATGAGCGGCCCGCCGAAGGACGGCCAGCCCTCGCCCTACTTTGGCGACTACCCGCCGGACTTCTTCGACTTCATCATCATCGACGAGTGCCACCGAGGCGGCGCCAACGACGAGAGCAGCTGGCGCGCGATCCTGGAGTATTTCGCCCCGGCGGTGCAGCTCGGCCTGACCGCCACGCCCAAGCGCCTCGACAACGCCGATACCTACGCCTATTTCGGCGAGCCGGTCTTTGTCTACTCGCTCAAGGAAGGGGTCAACGACGGTTTCCTGACGCCGTTCAAGGTCTGCCAGATCGCGACCACGCTGGATGACTATGTCTACACCCCGGATGACAAGATCATCGCCGGCCGGGTCGAGAAGGGCCGGCGCTACCAGGAAAAGGATTTCAATCGCCACATCGAGATCAAGGAGCGCGAGGCTTACCGGGTCAAGCTGCTGCTGGAGATGCTCGACCCACGCGACAAGACGATCATCTTCTGCGCGACCCAGATGCACGCACTGGTCGTGCGCGATCTGATCAACGACACCAAGCCCAGGCCGAACCCTGACCCCGATTACTGCGTGCGCGTCACGTCCGCTGATGGTGCGCAGGGTGAACAGTATCTGCGCGACTTCCAGGACAACGAGAAAACCATTCCGACCATCCTGACCACGTCGCAGAAGCTCTCGACGGGCGTGGATGCGCGCAACGTGCGCAACATCGTGCTGATGCGGCCGGTGAATTCGATGATCGAGTTCAAGCAGATCATCGGGCGGGGCACGCGGCTGTATGACGGCAAGGACCATTTCACGATCTATGACTTCGTGAAGGCTCACCAGCACTTCCAAGATCCCGCGTGGGACGGCGAACCGTCGCCGCCTGAAGAACATCAGGGCCGCCGCACGCGCGGCCAGGATCAGCCACCCGGCGAAGACGGTGAATCATCACCTCCGCCCGGGCCGTCGCAGCCCAAGCCCCCGATGCTCCAGATCGAGCTGGCCGATGGCAAGGCGCGCAAGATCCAGAACATGACGGCGACCAGCTACTGGGGCCCGGATGGCAAGCCGCTGTCAGCGGCGCAGTTCCTGCAAAGCCTGTACGGCACGCTGCCGGAGTTCTTCCAGAACGAGGATGAGTTGCGCCAGATCTGGAGCGACCCCGACACCCGCAAGACGCTGCTGATCGGACTGGCAGAAAAGGGCTTCGGCAAGGAGCCGCTGGCCGAGATGCAGCAGATCATCGATGCCCAGCACAGCGATCTGTACGACGTGCTGGCTCATGTCGCGTTCGCCGCCAACCCGCTGTCACGCGAGGCCCGCGCCGCCAAAGCACGCGCCGCCGCCGCTCACGACTACACCGACAAGCAACGCGCCTTCGTCGATTTCGTGCTCGCCCAGTACGTCCAGCAGGGGGTGGATGAGTTGGGCAGCGAAAAACTTTCACCGCTGCTGCGGTTGAAATATCACAATGCACTGCAGGATGCATTCGCCGACCTTGGCAAGCCGGAGCAGGTAAGACGGGTGTTTGTGGGGCTACAAAAGCATCTTTATTTCTTCAGCCAAACCTGATCTGCCAGCACAACCTGCATCGACTGGAGCAGGTTGCCGACCGTGTTTGACAGCCAATGAAGCACTGAAGGCCCCGCAGGGCCTTCAAACTCGATCGCGCGTGGCGGCTTACTTGCTCGCAGCCGCCGGTGCCGGCGTCGCGGCGGCAGGTTGATGGGTCTGCTTCGCCTCATGCTTCACGGCCGGCTTGGCCGTGCTGCCCGATGCCAGGTGTTCAGCCTTGGGGGCCGGGGCTGCTTTGACCGCAGCTTCCGACGCCTTGGCTGCAGCCACCACGGCCTTGTCACCCTTCTTCTTCTCGTGCTGCACCTTGGCCGGGGCTGCCGAGGTGGCAGCGGTGGCCGGTGCGGCGCTGTCCTTGGCAGCCGGAGCGTCAGCGGCGTAGGCGCCAACGGCGAACAGCGAAGCGATCAGGGCGACAGTGAGCTTGTTCATGATGCGGTGACTGCGATCAGTCAGTGGTTGAGGTACTCCCACAACGGGCCCTTGCGGAGCGGCGTTGACCCCGGCCACACCGCATGACCACGCCGTGCTGAACCGTCGCTCAGCTGGCTGCTTCGGGCATCGGTCAACCAGGATCGAACTGGCGCGTTGCCGGCCCGATCCATACCAGGTAGATCGGGTGAGGCTGACGGGGCAGCAGCGATAAAACCAGCCCACCTGCCTCATTTTTAGGCAAACAACCTCGCCCCCATTCAAATCAAGCACTTGGCGACGATTGTCCCGGTCGCCAGGACCACTTATCCACAGAACAGGTGGATAAGCCGAACTGGGCTGTGCTCTGCGGTCCGCCGTCCGGATTGCAGATTTTCGCAATCACACATCACTGCTCTGAGTTGACATCGGTCCTCGATGCTCGACCCATTCATCCGTCGCCCGCGTGGCACGACGTCGACCTGATCCCTCCACGGGCAGGTCGACGTCGTGCCTGGGCGGCGCTGTCCTGAACTCTTCTGGAGCCTTGTGATGAGCTTGACCT
Organism: Pseudomonadota bacterium; assembly: GCA_041169165.1. Classification (GTDB taxonomy): domain Bacteria; phylum Pseudomonadota; class Gammaproteobacteria; order Burkholderiales; family Burkholderiaceae_C; genus Sphaerotilus. Next base: position 8,382 of record JBEEJN010000086.1, on the reverse strand, counting down.
GTCCTGTCTGTGAATCGACCGATCTGATCTCCCGAAGCACGGGCCGCCGTGTCGGCGGCACGATCGGCCTGGTCGGCGGTGCAGCCGGTGGCGTCAGCGGTGCGCTGCGTGGGGCCGCTCTGGGCGCCGCCGGCGGCCCGATGGGCGCGATCCTCGGGGGCCTGCTGGGTGCCGCTCTCGGCGGCGGCCTGGGCGCACGTGCCGGCGACGCCGTCGACACCCACGTGCTGGGCCGCTGCGAATGCCGCGACTGCGGACACATCTTCACCCCTGCCGACGCCCGCTGAGCCGGGCCGGACGCCTGAGCGTATCCGGCTCTGCTGGCCACCCCCGGGCACCGCACCCACCGACCGGCACCAGACCGGATCGGTGCGCGTGAGCGTGCCCCCTGAACCCAACGAAAGAACCCTATGGCACACCTCATTCAAAGCATGGCCTACGTGGGCGCGACCCCCTGGCACGGCCTGGGCGAACAACTGCCTCCGCGCCAGAGCCTGGACATCTGGGCTGAACGCGCCGGCATGAACTGGACCATCGAAACCGCCCCGGTCCAATATGCCGTGCAGACGATCGGCCGACTGCAGGAACTCTGCGCCTTCGACGATCAGAAGGTGCTCTACCGCAGCGACACCAAGGCGGCCCTGTCGGTGGTGGGCCAGCGCTACCAGATCGTGCAGCCGCGCGAAGTGCTGGAGTTCTACCGCGACCTGACCGAAGTCTCCGGCTTCGAACTGGAGACCGCCGGCGTCCTCAAGGGCGGGCGCAAGTTCTGGGCCCTGGCGCGCACTGGCCAGCAAGCCGTCCTCAAAGGCAGCGACACCGTCAACGGCTACCTGCTGCTGGCGACCTCCTGCGACGGCACCCTGGCCACCACCGCCACGCCGACCACCGTGCGGGTCGTCTGCAACAACACCCTGACCATCGCCGTCAACGGGGCCAGCAGTGCCATCAAGGTGCCGCACCACACCCGCTTCGACGCGCTGCAGGTCAAGCGCCAACTCGGCATCGCCGTCACCCAGTGGGACAGCTTCATGTACCGCATGCGCACCCTGGCCGAATGCAAGGTCAAGAGCCATGAGGCGATGAACTACTTCCTCAAGGTGCTGTGCCAGCCGGGCGAGGACAGCGGGGGCGACAACCCGCTGACCAACGAACGCGCGCTCAAGAAAGTCCAGGCCCTCTACGACGGCCAGGGCCGGGGCGCGGAACTGGCCTCCGCCAAAGGCACCGCCTGGGGCCTGCTCAACGCCGTCACCGAGTTCGTCGACCACGAACGGCGTGCGCGCAGCCAGGAATACCGCCTCGACAGCGCCTGGTTTGGCCAAGGCGCCAGCCTCAAGCAACGCGCGCTGGATCAGGCCCTGCAACTGGCGACCTGATGGCCCTCGGCCACCCCCGCTCTTTCTCGCACCCACCCCACCCACCCCGCCTCGGCGGCCCTCGTTCATCCGGGGGCCCCGAGGCGTTCTTGTTTCAGGAGAACCGACATGAACGCCGTGATCGATGACGCCACCTTCAAACGCGCCCGCGCCCGGGCCGCGCACCGCCTCGTCAGCACCCTCGACCTCACGCGCGAGGAATGGCTGCAGATCCGCCGCCAAGGCCTCGGCAGCTCCGATGCCGCGGCTGCCGTGGGCCTCAACCCCTACTGCTCGCCGCTCGAACTCTGGCTGGAGAAAACCGGCCAGGACCAGCACCTGCCCGAAGACGACCCGAACGACGACCGCAGCCCGATGTTCTGGGGCAGCTTCCTCGAAGGCCTGGTCGCGACCCAGTACGGCCGCCGCACCGGCCGCCAGGTGCGCCGCGTCAACGCCGTGCTGCAGCACCCCGAGCAGCCGTGGATGCTGGCCAACCTCGACCGCGAGGTGCTCGGCTGCGCGGACGTGCAGATCCTCGAATGCAAGACCGCGGGCCTCAACGGTGCCCGGCTCTGGAAAGACGGCGTGCCCGAGTACGTGCAACTGCAGGTCATGCACCAACTCGCCGTCACCGGCAAGCGCGCCGCCGACGTGGCCGTGCTCATCTGCGGCCAGGACCTGCAGATCCACCGCATCGAGCGCGACGAGGTCATGATCAGCCAGCTGATCGAACTGGAGCGCGAGTTCTGGGGCCGGGTCGAACGCCGCGAGGCCCCGCCCACTGATGGCTCCGACTCATGCGCCCAGGCCCTCAAGGCCCTGTACCCGCGCAGCCAGGAGCAGACCATCGACCTGCGCCACGAGCCCGAGCACGCCGCCACCTTCAGCGCCCTGCTGCAGGTGCGCGCCCAACTCGACGAGATCCAGCAACGAGAAAGCCAGCTCAAGCAGCAACTGCAGGCCCGCCTCGGCGCGGCCGCGCGGGCGCTGTTCCCGAACGGCACCATCAGCTGGAAAAGCACCCAGGACCGCACCGAGCTCGATGTCGAGCGCCTGCTGCAAGAGCAGCCGGACCTGCTGCAGCGCTACGCCCGCACCCGCGCCGGCCAGCGCCGCTTCCTCGTCCAGCCGGCCAGCCTGCGCTGACGCCCCCATCCACCCGCCCGATCGTCCGCCCCCGGACCCTCGGGCACCCCCTTTGGAGACCCGCCATGATCAAAGGATTGGCCCTGACCCCGCCCGTCATCGGGCGCATCTCGATCGGCAAGGTGGTCGAGAAGAACGGCAAACGCCTGCCCGAGAAAGACGATGAGTTCACCCTCACCAGCCAGGTGCAGAACCGCGAGGGCTGGATCGCCCACCCGCTCGACGAGCAACTGCGCCAAGCCCAGCAAGCCCCAGACGGCCCGCCGCCGAAGCTGCGCAGCCTGCCGGTGCGGCTGCTCTTCAACGACCCGGGCCTGAACCTGCGCGCCCACTACAGCCTGTTCGACCGCGACAGCGGCCGGCCGCTCTGCGTCGGCAACGGCGAAACCTGCCGGCGCCTGACCGGGGCGGGCCTGGAGCAACTGCCCTGCCCGGGGCCGAGCGGCTGCGAACTGGCTCAGGGAGGCCGCTGCAAGCCCTACGGCCGCCTGCATGTCCTGATCGACCCCGAGCACGGCCCTGCCGATGAACTCGGCACCTTCATCCTGCGCACCACCGGCATCAACAGCATCCGCACCCTGAGCACCCGCATGAGCTACCTGCAGGCCATCTGCGGCGACCGCCTGGCCGGCCTGCCGCTGGAGCTGCGCCTGCGCGGCAAGTCCACCACCGCCAGCCACCGGGCGCCGATCTACTACGTCGACCTGACCCTGCGCGCCGGCACCAGCCTGGCGCAGGCCATCGAGACGGCCCGGCAACGCCAGCACCAGGCGGGCTTTGAGCAGGCCGAACTCGACGCGGCCGCTCGCGCCGGGTACGGGCTGGGCGCCTTCGAGGAATCCGAAGAAGAGGGGGCGCTGGTCATGGAGGAGTTCTACGCCCACGAATCGGCTGACGAATCGGCCGAAAAATCTCCTGCCGCTGCTGCACTGGTCGAGACTCGACCGTCTTTGGCGCAGAAGGTGAGTCGCCGCCATGAGCAGCTGGGGTGAGCAGCGGCGACGGCTTTATAAAACCAGGTCGGACTTGTCAGGCCAGGCAGCGTCCGCTGGGGGCGTTGCCTGGCCCTGAGGTACCGGCCACTTTTTTTTCTGGCGCAACACGGCTTTCCAGCCGACCAGATCGCCATGGCGAGGGCGACCTCGGCGTGGAGTCTGATCCGATGGATCGGTCTTGCGCTGGTCCTTGGGCAGGCCCGCCTTGCCGAATATCCTGGCCTTGAATGGCTTGGGCTGGATGTTATCGAAGGCATCCAGATCGATGCCGTTGAAATTCTTGGCGCCGGACAAATCAATCCCCCACTCTGCGGCCTGGCGGCCAATACGCTCGCCGAAGCGCTCTGCCACATAGAGATGGGCGTACAGGTCGACCTTGGTCATGTAGGAGACCACCTTGTCGATCTTGAGCCACAAGTCATGATCCCGATAATTGAGCGGACCAACCCCACAAAATCGGTATTTTGACTTCTGGGCATTGCAATTGAAGTAGGTGCCTCTGTCCGTGATCTGCGTCTGCCAGTGCTCCCCGATCTCATGGCCGTGACTGATGTCGTAGGATTTGGTGGCACCATTCAGAATCACCACAAGATGAACGTGAAAACCCTTGTAATTGCCATGCTCCAGCTTCCAGGCATAACCAATCAGATCGTTACCGTAGCGCTTTCTCAGATGGCTGATCAATTGATCGCGATCCTGCATGACACGCTGCAGATTCTCATGGAAGCTGGGTTCTTTAGCAGTGATGGTCTCCTGACCCTGTTCAACAAAAGGCGTCGCCGGGCGATCGGGTTGAGCCGAGGCAATTTTTTCCCGAACACCTTCGATGGAATTTCTGAACATAAATAATGGCATTGCCTTGGCGTACCCGAGGTCCACGCGGATGACCAACAAGTCTGCATGCCGTTGAAACAAGGATTCGAAGTAGTCCATGAAAGACTTGTAATTCTTGGCGGCACGCTTCTTGGCCGCCGCCACCACCTTGATGAATTTTTCTCGATTGGCTGCTTCCTTGAGTTCACGCAGCATCTCATTGATTTGGTCACAGCACCATTGCAGTTGCTTCTTGGGGAGAAACAAGAAACCTTCTTTTTTGATGATATGCTTATAGAGATCAGATTGATGAAAAATCTGATGCAGTGGATACCTGGCCATGACGAGGCGATAGAGCTCGAAATAGGGGCTGAGTCGATTGTAATGATGACTGGTCATGAACATGGTGATAAAGCCCGAGGGCGGTGCCTTGACAAAGGCAGCACCTAGTGGGCTGAGTCGCATCAAGGCCAGTTGAGCATCCTCGGGGAGATTGTGATTCAAAACGTCGTCAACCAACTCCACATGGCAATAGCTGTTTTCTTTGGATTTGGCCAGCCGAATGACAAAATCCTCTACCCGATGAATCAACTTCAAGAACGAGTAATCGGAATTGTTGACTATTTTCTTCGGTGTGTCTTGGTGAAAGACCATCATCGCTGTTCCGTATTCGCGCAGCAACTGATCTGTTTCTTCGTAGTCTTCTTTGGATTCTTGAAGGTGTTGGAGTTCGAACATAGCAGTCTCGCGGGCTATAAGGAGGGACCGTGTGATCTGTGGATCACAGGCATTGATGGATCTTGTAGAGAAAAACAAGTTCCATGGCGTTGTGGAAGGTAGTCTTGGAACTACCTTCCCGTCTCCTGACTCTCCTTGATGGGGAAGAGCATAAGGGACCAGGAGATAATAGGAGGCCAAGAGATAGCAACAAGGAAACAAGGAAATAGCATAAGAACCTAAATTCAAGCGCCGATGAACCCCGTACTTCGGCCTCAAAAAACCAGGCGACTCCTTGAATTTTTCGAGAAAAATTGATCGGCGCAGAAAAAAAGTTAGTGGATATTTTTGGCAGGTTTTAGCGATCGAGGTCAATTGACAGCCTGGTTATTTCTCTGGTGGCGTGCCGCTGGACCAGCGTGAATATTGTGATGAGAAAACGGCTGTCATGGCATCGGCTCAGAGACCTTTGCCAGAGCGATCGATCATGCGCCTCAGGCTTGGCGCTGTTGATGAGACGAACCGGGTGAGTGGTCGCAGGACGGCGCGGTCCATGGCCCGGTCTGGCCACAATCTGGCCCGTGCGCGAGGCTTGCCCGAACGGCTGGGCCTGGCCCTCAAGACGATCCGGACCAGCCCAGATGGCGACACTCAGCCGCCTCAGCAGCAGACCCGCGATGGTCCTCGGTCAGGCCACGGGTGGCCAGTCGCTGAAATGCCGTGGGCGCTAGACGGGTCCTAACTTTTAAAGAACGGGTACTAAGTTTTTGGCCTCTGGCCCAGGTAGCGCGTCAGGCGACAGGCGTGTTCTGCGTCCGCGCAGGGCCTGCGGTCGCTTGAGCATGCCTGCTTCGACCGGGACTGCCGGCCAGCCTGCGCTCAGATCGAGGTGACTGGCCGGTTGACCGGGCGCCAGGTCTGGCCCAGGCGTCGAGCGGCTTGACTCACGTCGGCACCGGTGCCGCGACGGGACTCGGCGGTACTCAACAGCACGGCGCTATCGATTTAGTTGAGGCATTGCAGGGGGCTTGAGCCGATTCTGGCACATGGTTCCATGGGGCGCAGCAGTTTGTCACCATACCGCCATGATTTCTGAGGAGAGATCGCCGCTGCCCCCGATGCATCTGCTCAGACAGGTGCCGACGGTCGGGGCGAGATAGGCGAACCAATGACGCCGCCGCAAAGAATTCAACCATCCGGTTGGGGCTGTTATCACAGGCTATGCAGGAAATCAATCCCCGCGAGGGGCGATGGAGTGTGAGCGCTGTCACGATATAGTGAAATCCTCTGCCCTGGGTATAGCCATCTTGGTGCGCCCGTTTTTGTCACGTCCAATACGCTGAATCCATGCCTTGCACAAAAAAACCAGGTGACGTCCTGCTGTTGGCCTCACTGTTGCTGAGCAGCGTCGGGGTTCATGCCTCGACCGGCGAGAGTGTTTTCAAGGTTTGTGCGCAAGACAGCTTTGATAGTGGCAACTCCTACATGGCACCGGGATGCGGCATCATCAGTGATGGCATCATGGAAACGCAATTGACCCAATACAGGGATTTCTGGGTCAATCTTTATCATTATGCCAACCCGACCTGGGCGGGGGGCAAAGTCTGCGGCGTTAGCATGCCGGGCGGTCTGACAGGTTGCCGCCGAGCATATTCGTATCAAAGCCAGATGGGCGGCGTGCTGTCGACTGTGGTCGAGACCTCAGAGGTTTTTGTTCCGAGCAGAAAACTCAATGAACCGGGGACTGAGTGGGTCAGCTATGACACCATGCGGTGTCCGTCCGGAAAATTGTTTTACAGGGATTTTTTTGACGCCGGTCAGACCAGCTGTCTGTCATTTGCGGATCGGTACTTCTTTACGCCACCCAAAGTATCCTCCTGCCAAGCGGCCAAGGAAGGCAACCAGGGGGTCGGCAATCCAATTTTTCCGCTGATGGGCGTCAAGATCCAGTCTGTGCCGACAGGCATCACGATTGGGCAAGATGAATTCGTGCTGACCTACAACACGGTCGCCAAGATCCCTGCCGCCAGCGGCGAAGTGTTCTCGATCGCCTCTGCACCTTCCGTGTCGGCTCCTTGGTACAGCTCATGGCACAAAAGTGTGGCGGCCCGGTTGACGCCCAATGGCAGTTACCAGCTGGCTTCCGTCAATCAGGGCGGGGGGCAGTGGAGTACCTTCACCCGCACGGGCGGCACGGATTTTGTGTCCCAGAATGCGACCGGCAGCAACCAGCTCCAGTTGATCGACGGCCTGTACAACGGGTATTACTATCGGGATGTCGAACGCAACGCGCTGGAGACCTACGACCCGCAAGGCAACCTGCTGTCGATCAGCTATGCCGGCGGAGGGGGCTTGACCTATGGCTACAGCAGCACGATTTCCAGTACGGCCCCGCAAGTCGGACTTCTGACCACGGTCACGGATTCTTTCGGGCGCACCGTTTCGCTCGAATACACGCAGGTGGCGGGCAGTGCGCCGATGATTTCTCGGGTCATCGGGCCGGGCGCCTCGGTGACCAAGCTGGACTACACGGCGGCAGGCTTGCTGAGCAAGATCACCTGGCCGGATCTGTTGTCTCGGAGCTTTGGTTATGCCGATCCCAATTACAACTGGGCCTTGACGGGTATCGTCGATGAGAACAATGCGGCCTTTGCCAAGTTCTCTTATGACGCGCAGGGCCGGGCGATCTCGACCGAACATGCCGGCGGTGTGGAAAAGTATGCCCTGACGTGGCCGGCCGGTTACCCGGGGTGGAATGTCTACGAGCATTACGATGCGGCGGCCGGCATCGTCTGGCGTGATCACACGTGGACGGTGCCGGCCAGTGTCCAGATCACCGACCCCTCCAATCAGACCTCCACCCTGGGGGGAACGACCATCAATGGCAGCCCGCGCATGACGTCGCAGAGCCAGCCGGCTGGCAGCGGCTGTGCCGCCTCCAGCAGCAGTCAGGCGTATGACCTGAATGGCAACGTCAGCCAGCGCGACGATTTCAATGGCAACCGGAGTTGCTACGGCAGTGATCTGAGCCGCAATCTGGAAGTGGTTCGTGTCGAGGGGTTGGCGAACACGGCGGCATGCACTGGCGTGACGCCCGCTGGGGCGACGCTGCCGGCGGGCAGCCGCAAGGTCAGCACGCAGTGGCACCCGGATTGGAAGCTGGTGGTGCGGCAGGCCGAGCCGCTCAAGCTGACGACGTTTGTCTATCACGGCCAGCCGGATCCGACCGCCGGCAATGCGCTGGCCAGCTGCGCGCCGGCGACGGCACTGCTGCCGGACGGCAAGCCGATCGCGGTGCTGTGCAAGCAGGTCGAGCAGGCCACGACCGACGCGACGGGCAGCCTGGGTTT
>JBEEJN010000085.1:0-13803 GCA_041169165.1 Pseudomonadota bacterium | reverse complement strand
GTTTGTAGATGGGCAGTCTGTTCCTGATCGTGATCCTGATTTACTGCGCACCGTTGGAAGAAGAGGTCTTGAGGAGGAGGTCAAATTACTGCCGCCGTTATTGCGGTTCGTGGGGAAGTCCTTGTAGTTGGGGTTAGAAAAGATGCTAGGCTCAGCGAATAATTATGTGCATATTGAACGTGCAATCACTGAGCTAGATAATGCAAGTACTCCTGCGCCAGAGCATTTGCCTGAAAACATACATTTGGCATTTGAAGAGGGTGCGAAGTGTTTATCTGCTAAATGCTACAACGCAGCTGGCACGATGTTTCGATTATGTGTTGACCATGCAACTACAGCACTCTTGCCTGAATCCAATCAAAATGGATTAAATGCAACAATCCGGAGAAGTTTAGGTCTTCGAGTGCAGTGGCTATTTGATAATTCAATTTTGCCTCAGACCTTGAGAGATCTATCTCACGCAGTAAAAGAAGATGGTAATGACGGTGCGCACGCAGGACTACTAAGTGTGAATGATGCGGAAGACCTTCTCGATTTCACCGTGACACTACTTGAGCGACTCTATACCGAACCCAAGAGGCTTGAATTGGCAATTACGCGTCGCAATGCTAGGCGCAATACACAAGTCTAACTATTCGTCCAACAATATAAATACTGGCATGCTTCGCATTTCGGGATTTTTCGATTAACTACAATGTTAAATTTATTACTCGCCAAATCCACCGCCACATAATGTCCATCTTGCAATCAGTCGACTTGGGACAAGTCTTCTCTTCATTAGCTGTATTTCTTATTGGAGTCGTCGCAATGACGATTCTCGATCCGCGGCTGGGTCTTTTCTTTGTCAAGTACTTCTGGTGGGTACGTCCCCACTGTATTTTTTGGGGAGAACCCGCACTATTTAGCAGGAGCATGGGAGCACATCTGGGTTTCCGGCGGAAGCCAGCTCTTTGCGAGCGATATTGATAGGCATGCTCACACCTTACCGTCTGGGCAAGGTTTTGCACTTCAGGTTTGCGTCCGCCCGGAGGTAAGATTCCCGTTTGACCGAAGTACCCAATTGAAGCGCGATAACGGAGCGTCATCGGCGGTGAAAGACAAGAGCCCAGTGCGTGGATCGCGCCCGCTGGAATCTGTCCAAGGGGTGTCCGGTAATTGGTGTTCCTATCGCGATTAACCGGCACATACATTGCCCGCACCATGTCCCGCATCCACTACTTCCAGCGCTATTCGTCGGCGGAGAACACCGTCACCAACAACACACTATTGCTGATAGCGCGAATTGCAGCCTACTCCCAGCGCGCAGCATCCACTTTGCTGTCTGATCTCACGGGTGAGTCTATTGAAATTGGTATCGAGGTGGCGCAACAACAACGGGCAATGTCATCGGTTCCTGACGGAGCGATCCTGCAGCGGAGCTTCAAGATACTCATTGAGTCCAAGGTAGATGCGGCCGTTAGCGAAGACCAATTGCTGCGCCACGCAGATTCCTTCGGTCGCGAATCCCAGAAGGTGCTCCTTCTACTTACCAAGATTCAGGAGTTTCGACTTGCGCAAACGGTTGCGACGAGGCTCCGAGACTCTCATCCCGATGTGATCTTCAAGAACGTCACCTACGAGGACATCTGTCGTGCGACCCAGTCCCTATTTCGCGAGCATGAGAGCGAGATGCTGGACCTTGTCGAGGACTATGCCGAATATTGCAACGATGCGAAGCTTTTTGACCAAGCCCGTTTCCTACTTCGTGTCGTTCCATGTGGGAAAAGTTTCAATCTCAATTTTCGCAACGGCGTCTACTTTCATCCCTCGGATCGTGGATACACCGAACATAGATTCGTAGGTATGTATCAAAATAAGGCTGTCCGCGCCGTGATGGAGCCCCAGCTAGTCGTTGACGTTACCTTGGCTGGCGACAACCTGACAAAGGACGTGGTCCACGGCCAAGACAATGGCGATTTTGATGATAGGATTCGTAAGGCTATCGCCGAGGCCAAGCAAGAGTGTGGCTATGAGTTGGCGACCGGCACACGATTCTTCTGCGGTGAAATACGTAATACCAATTTCGTCAAGGTTTCTGCCTATGGCATCCAGGGTCCAAGGTTGATCGATCTGTCGGATTACGTGGACACCTCTAGGTTGATTACACTTGACTCTGTTGCGGTTGACTTGCAGGACAAAGAATGGCAGTGACGGCTAACCCCTTTACAAGTGCTTCCCCACAAGCCATAACAACTTCGGCAGATATTTGACGTCCTCGATACGACCTCTTCTTCCAACAGTGCGCAGTAAATCTGGATCACGATCAGGAACAGACTGCCGATCTTCAAAAATCCTTTTTGCGCCTTGGTCTTGCGCTGGCCAAGATATGAGCCATTTAGCAGAGCTCTATTCGTTCGTCGCCAAACTTGCGTCGGGGTTTCACTCAGGGAAAGTTGATTTTACCTGCTGCCAGTCTGAGTTGGGTGACCCAATGCGATACGCGATCGCTGCGTTGGTGGGCAGTCAGCATGGCAGATTTTCCGCCCTAGATCAGCAAGTTGCACAGGTAGTCGTGGTTCCGTTTTGTGATTGCGCGCGGGTTGGTCTTGCCGCCGCTGGAATTCTGCCGAAATGCAGACTTGCATATTGCCGCGCCGTCGGCCGCATCGTTCTTGTCCGTCTTTGCCGCCCACGCGGTAGGCGCGCACGAATTGCTCGACGATGAGCTTGGGCTGCAGTCCCAGTGCGGCTAACTTACGCTCGCAGTAGTGCGCGTCCGGGCAGGTTTCCACGTTGAGCTTTGCCAAAAAATTGTCCACCGCGCGATCGGTCGCGATTCGTCGGCTGGCTGAAATCGTCCAACCCAGGCCGCAAGGCTCAGCTCGGCCGGCTCACATGGCTGAGCGACACGCCGCCGTCGACTACCAGGGTGGCGCCGACCACGTAGTCGCCGGCGCGTGAGGCCAGGTAGATCGCCGCGCCGGCCATGTCTTCGGAGCAGCCTATGCGTTGCGCGGGGATGCGCCGGGCGACGTCGTCGCCGTGGTCGCGTGCGGCGCGGTTCATGTCCGAGGCAAAGGCGCCCGGCGCGATGGCGGTGACGGCGATGTGGTCCTGGATCAGGCGCAGCGACATGCGCCGTGTCAAGTGGATCAGGCCGGCCTTGCTGGCGGCGTAGGAATAGGTTTCCAGCGGGTTGACCGATACGCCGTCGATGGAGGCGATGTTGATCACCTTCGCCACCCGATCCGCCGAGCCGGCCGCCTTGAGCATGCCGTGCAGCGCCTGCGTGAGGAAGAAGGGCGACTTCATGTTCAGGTCGACCACCTTGTCCCAGCCGCTTTCGGGGAACTCGTCGAAGGCCGCGCCCCAGGCGGCGCCGGCGTTGTTGACCAGGATGTCGAGCCTGGGCTCTCGCGCGTTGATCTCGGCCGCCAGCGCCTGCGCGCCGGCCAGTGTGGAGACGTCGGCCGGCAGCGAGACACAGGGGCCGAGGCCGAGCGCCGACAGCTCGGCGGCCGCGCGGTCGCAGGCCTCGGCCTTGCGCGCCGAGATGTAGACCCTGGCCGCGCCCTGGCGCAGAAAACCCTCGGCAATCATGCGGCCGATGCCGCGCGAGCCGCCGGTGACCAGGGCGATGCGTCCTTCAAGGGAGAAGAGCTTGTTCATGGGCTGGTCCTGCTCGCTGGCGGGAAGGGGATGGGAGGGTAGGGGAGGGGATCGAAGGGTCGGGCCCCTGGCTGGCCTGGGCGTCGACCTGGCGGCTTGCCGCGGCATTGTGGGCCCTGGCTTAGCCAGCGCGCGGGCCGCGCTGCGCCTCGCCACGCTTCGCCGACACTTGAGCTCCTGCCCTGCAAGCCCTGCTCCTGCACACACCCTCGCAGCACCCTGAATGAACACCATCCTGCTCAAGGCCCGCATCGTGGTGCTGTGCGTGGTCACCGTGGCCTTCCTGGTGCTGTCGGGTGTGGCCATCACCACGCCGGGCCTGGCCTGGCAGGTGCCGGTCACCGGCGTCGTGCTGAGCCTGCCGCTCATCGGCTTCGAGATCTACCGCGGGCTGCAGGGGCAGGAGCTGCGCCCCTGGGCGCGCGCCATCCTGGGCGCGGCACTGACGATCACTGCCACCGCTGCCGCCCTGGTCAACGGGGCGGTGGCGGTGTCCTTCCTGCCCATGCCGCTGACCATGCTGCTGATCCTGAGTGACCGCCGCGTCTTCACGGCCGGCAGCGTGATGCTGGTCGCCGCGGCGGCCTGGGTGCTGGCGGTCAGGACGGCGCCGGCCGAGTTCCCGTTCGCGGTGCGGGCCTTCGTGGTGCTGGTGTCCACCGCGCTGGTCGGCCAGCTGTTCCATGTGCTGACCCGCCACTATTTGCAGGAGCAGGAACGGCACGAGGCGCAGCTGCGCCACGCGCTGGAAGCCGCCGAAGCGGCCAGCCGGGCCAAGGGCGCCTTCCTGGCGACCATGTCGCACGAGATCCGCACGCCGCTGAACGCCGTGATCGGCACCGCCTACCTGCTGGCGCAGAGCGAGCTGAGTGAGCCGCAGCGCAAGGACCTGCTCACCATCGAGGCCGCGGGCAAGAACCTGCTCAGCCTCATCAACGACGTGCTCGACTTCTCCAAGATCGAGGCCGGCGAGCTGCTGCTCGACCCGCACCCATTTGTGCTGAGCGACATCCTCCGCGACCTGAAGTTGATGTTCGGCCGCCAGGCCGCCGGCAAGGGCCTGGCCCTGCATCTGCCGGAGCAGGCAAGTGCCCGCCTGCCGGTGCTGGTGGGCGACGGCAACCGCCTGCGCCAGTGCCTGATCAACCTGATCGGCAATGCCATCAAGTTCACCGACCACGGCGAGGTCGAGCTGAGCGTGCGCTTCGACGCCCCACCGAGCCCGGAGCGCCCGCTGCGCCTGCGTTTCACGGTGCGCGACACCGGCGTGGGCATGGACGCAGCGCAGGTGCAGCGGCTGTTTGCGCCCTTCACCCAGGCCGATGTGTCGACCGCGCGCCGCTACGGCGGCAGCGGGCTGGGCCTGTCCATCGTCAGCCATCTGGCCGGCCTGATGGGGGGCACGGTCGGGGTGGAAAGCACACCGGGCCAGGGCAGCCGGTTCTGGCTTGAGCTGCCCTTTGGCGTGGCGCCCACGGCGCAGGCAGCGACCGCCGTGCCCCCGGGTGGTCGTGCGCTGCAGGTGCTGGTGGCCGAGGACGACCCGACCGACCGCGCCAAGCTGGTGGACATGGCCAAGCGTTTCGGCTGGGAGGTGCAGGCCGTGGCGCATGGGCAGGCCATGGTCGAGCTCGTGCTGCAGCGCCGGCAGCTGCAGCAAACCGTCGACTGTGTGCTGCTGGACTGGCGCATGCCGGAACTCGACGGCCTGGCGGCGCTGAGCCAGCTCAGGCAGCGCCTGGGTGACGACGCGGCCATGCCCTCGGTCGTCATGGTCACCGCGGCCGACCGTGAGGCGCTGCGGGCGGCTGCCGGCGCTGCGGCGCCCGACAGCGTGCTGACCAAGCCGGTCAACGCCTCCTCGTTGTTCAACGCGGTGAACCAGGCCGCCATGGCGCAGGGTTTTGCGCCTGAGCAGCTGCTGGCCTGCACCCAGGTGCGCAGCGAACTGGGCCGCTGGCTGCCCGGGGTGCGGGTGCTGGTGGTGGATGACAGCCGCATGAACCTGGACGTGGTGGGCCGCATCCTGGCGCGCGAAGGCGCGCTGCCCACCCTGCGCGAATCGGGCACCGAGGCCCTGGCCACCCTGCAGGCGGCGCCCGACGGCTTCGACGTGGTGCTCATGGACCTGCAGATGCCTGGCCTCGACGGCTGCGACACCACGCGCCAGCTGCGCATGTCCGGCCACGCCGAACTGCCGGTGATCGCCCTCACGGCCGGCGCCACCATCGACGAGCGCCGGCGTGCCCAGGCCGCCGGCATGAACGACCTGCTCACCAAGCCGGTCGACCCGCCGCGCCTGGTGCGGCTGCTGCGCCAGCATGTGAGCCAGCACCGCCGCCTGCCCCTGCCGCTCGACCCGCCGCTTGAGACCGAGACCGCAACCGCAATCGCAATCGAATCCGCGACCGCGACTGCAACCGCGCCCGTGCTCGTGCCGATGGACGCCCAGGGCTGGCCGGCGCTGCCCGGTTTCGACCCAGCCCAGGCGGCATTGGTGCTGGGCGATCCCGCCTTCTTCCGGCAGCTGCTTGCCCAGTTCGTGCAGGAACACGCCGGCGTGATCGCGGCGCTGCAGGCGCTGGTCGAGGCCGGCGATTTCACCAAGGCCGCGGCCACCGCCCACAAGCTGCGCGGGCAGGCCGGCAACTTGGCGCTCACCACGCTGCACGCGGCCGCCACCACACTGGAGCGTGAACTGCAGGCCGGCGGCCCCGCCGTCGCGCAGCACCTGGCCCAGCTGGACCAGGCGCATCGCGAACTCAGCGGCGCCGCCCGGGCCTGGCTGGTCCAGGCGGGCTGAACCTGCGCGACGATGGCAACGGGCACGCGGCGGGCCGATCGCGCGCGGCTCGGGCCCGGCTCGTTCGTGGCTCAGTTGCGGCTCAGCTTTGGCTCACCCTTGGCCGGCAGCTGAACCGGGCAGAAGCTGGTCCAGCTGCCCGGGCTGCAGTTCGCCGAGCCGCGGCGCGGGCCGCAGCGGGGGCGCGGCCTGGCCGTCGAAGCGCGCCGCGGCGCGCGGCATGCGGATGCGGCCCAGCTCGCCGTGGTCCACCGCCTGCAGCGTGCCGTTGTGCAGTACCTGCGGGTCCAGATGCAACTCGGCCTTGGTGTTGACGCGGCCGGCCGGCGCGCCCTCGGCCGCCAGGCGTTCCAGCCAGTGCGCCACGGTCCGGGTGGCGACGATGGGTTCGGCCCAGTCGCGCACCAGCTGGTAGTGGCGGCGGCGCAGGGGGATGGTGGCCAGGCGTGGGTCGGCCGTCCACTCGGGGTGGCCGAAGGCGCGGCACATGGCGGCGAACTCGTCGTCCTGCGGGGTGACGAGGGAGAAATAACCATCACTGGCGCGCCACAAGGCCAGGGTGCTGCCGTATTCGGGCACGGGCGCGGGCGGCTCGTCCAGGAAGGCGTGGTTGTAGAAGGCCTCGGGCCAGAGGAAAGCCACCGCGGCGTCGAGCATGTTGACCTCGACATGGCGGCCGCGGCCGTCGCCCGCGCGCGCCAGCAGGGCAGCGGTGGCGGCCTGGGCGGCGGTGAGTGCGGTGACCTTGTCGCACATGAGGGTGCGCAGCAGGTGCGGCTCGCCGGTCTGCTCGTCGGGGTGGGCGTCGGCCATGCCCGAGACGGCCTGGATGACGGTGTCGTACACCCGCTGGCCGGCATAGGGACCGCTGCTGCCGAAGCCGGTGATGGAGAGCATCACCAGGCGCGGGTGTTGGGCGTGCAGCGTCTCCCAACCCAGGCCCAGGCGTTCCATCACACCGGGGCGGAAGTTCTCGACCAGCAGGTCGGCGCGCGCGATGAGCTGGCGCAGGGCGACCAGGCCCTCGGGCTGGCGCGGGTCGAGCACGATGCTGCGCTTGCCGCGGTTCACCGCGGCGAACAGGCCGGTCGTGTCGCCCTTGACCGGGCCGATCTTGCGGGTGAGGTCGCCGGCTGCACTCTCGACCTTGATGACCTCGGCGCCCTGGTCGGCCAGCAGGGCGGTGGCCATGGGGCCAGAGACCACCGTCGAGAGGTCGACGACGGTGAGGCCGGCGAGCGGGCCGCGAGCAGCAGGGTGCTTGCGGTCCATCACTGGTTCTGCTCGACCTTGATGTTGGCCGTGCGGATCGCTTTGGCGAAGATCTCACCGTCGCTGCGGATGGCTTGGGCGAGCTGCTCGGGCGTGCCGCCCACCGGCTCCTGGCTGTAGTCGAGGATCTTGGCGCGCAGGTCGTCGGACTTGATGGCGCGGGCGATGCCGTCGGACAGCTTGCGGGTGATGTCCTTGGGTGTGCCGGCCGGCGCCAGCACCATGAAGAAACCCACTGGCTCGAAGCCGGGGTAGCCCAGCTCGGCAAAAGTCGGCACGTTGGCAAAGCCCTGGGCGCGCTGGCTGCCGGTCATGGCCAGCACCTTCATCTTGCCGCTTAGCATGTGCGGGCGCAGCGAGGCGGTGTCCAGGATGGCCGACGACACCTGGCCGCCCAGCAGGTCGGTCACCATGGGCGCGGCGCCCTTGTAGGGCACGTGCACCAGGTCGAGCTTGGCGGCCAGGTTGAGGCTTTCGCCAAAGATGTTGGCCGAGGTGCCCTGGCCGAAGGAGGCATAGCTGTATTTGCCCGGGTTCTTCTTCACCAGGGCGACGAATTCCTCCAGCGTGTTCGCAGGAAAGTTGGCCGCCACGGCCAGCGCCACGGCCGAGCGCGAGATCATCGAGACGGGCTCGAAGTCCTTCTGGATGTCGAAGGGCAGCTTCGAGTAGAGGGCGTGGGCGTAGATGATGTTGGAGATCGTCAGACCAATGGTGTAGCCATCCGCCGGGAACTTGGCCATCTGCGTGATGCCCAGCCAGCCGGCGGCGCCGGGGCGGTTGTCGATGACGGTGGGCTGGCCCCAGTACTCCTGCAGTTTTTGACCAATGCTGCGCGCCAGGGCGTCGGTGGTGCCGCCGGGGGTGAAGGGCAGGATGATGCGGATGGGCTTGCTGGGGTAGTCCGCCGCCGTGCCCTGGGCTCTTGCGAGTGGTGCACCGACGAGGCCGGAGGCCGCTGCAGCGGCAGCGCCGATCAGCAGCGTGCGGCGGCGGGTGGTGCCGGCGGTGCCATTGAAGGCGTGGGCGGGCACCGAGGGCGTCAGTTGCTTGTTCATCACGCGGGTCTCCGGATCTTGTTGGTCGTGGCTGATGAGGACGGGGCGAGACGGGGCTGGCCTGGGCGGTTCAGGACGCAGCCCGAGGCCCCGATGAGCCAATGTGCCGCGCCGCCCGCCTCGACGGCAATGACGCATAGCGTCATCACGCATGACCGATTCGATCAGGCCGGGGAATCGAAGCTGCCGGTTTGGCTCCCTCCCCTGGCAGGGGAGGGCTGGGGAGGAGTCGACAGTGGTGCAGGTATGCACGAACGCAACTCCCTCCCCGGCCCTCCCCCTGCCAGGGGGAGGGAGACATTCGGGCGCTGGGCGGATGACGTAGCGCGAGCCGCCTTGCCGTTTTTTGCCACCCCGATTGATGCATCCGGCCATTGGAGTCAGGCCGGCGGCTGACCACACTGCGGCGCCATGTACCTCACCCAAGGCCTGCACCGTTCGCTGCAACGCCACCCGGACAAGGTGGCGCTCACCCACCTCGGGCCGGCGGGCGACATCGTGCGCTCGCACCGCTTCGACGCGCTGGTCGACGCCGTGGCCCGCCTGGCCGCGGCCCTGCTGACCCAGGGCGTGCGCACCGGCGACCGCGTGGCCCTGCTCGCGCCCAACGATGACCGCCTGGTCATCGCCCTGTTCGCCTGCTGGTGGATGGGTGCGGTGGCCTGCCCGCTCAATGTGCGCTGGTCGGCGCCCGAGCTGGCCCATGCCCTGGCCGACAGCGAGCCGGCCCTGCTGCTGAGCGACGCGGCGCTGGCGCGCCAGCTGCCCGATCTCACCGGCCTGGTGCCGGCCTTCCCCCATCTCGACCTGGACAACTTCGCCAGCCGCGCCGCCACGCTTGCGCCGCTGCCCGACAGCCGCAGCGGCGGCGAGGCGCTGGCCGCCATCCTCTACACTGGCGGCACGACCGGGCGCTCCAAGGGCGTGATGCTCAGCCACGCCAACTTCTGGAGCGCGTCCATCACCCGCGCCGCCGAGCTGCCCAATCCGCCCGACAGCGTGTCGCTGCTGGTGGCGCCGCTCTTTCACGTCGCCGGGCTGGGCCGGCTGATCGGCCAGAGCAATGCCGGCGGCGCCTGGGTGACGCTGGCGGCCTTCAAGCCCGAGGTGGTGCTGGGTGCCATCGATGCACTCGGCATCGGCGACATCATCGTCGTGCCCACCATGCTGCAGGCGCTGCTGGACGACCCGAGCTTTCGCGCCGAGCGGGTGCAGAGCCTGCAGCGCATCGCCTTCGGCGCCGCACCCATGCCGCCCGACCTGCTGGACCGCGCCCTGGTCGCGTGGCCGCGGGCCGAGTTCTTCCAGGCCTACGGCCTGACCGAGACGGCCGGCGCGGTGTGCATCAACCTGCCGGAGAACCACCGCTCGCCCGCAGCGCGTGCGGCCGGCAAGCTCAACTCGGTGGGGCGCGCCGGGCTGGGCGCCGAGATCATCATCGCCGGCCACGACGGCCGCGAGCTGCCGGCCGGCGAGGTGGGCGAGGTCTGGTGCCGTGGCCCCATGGTGACCGCCGGCTACTGGCGCCAGCCCGAGGCCACGGCCGCGGCCTTCCACGCCGGCTGGTTCCGCACCGGCGACGCCGGGCGCATGGCGGCGGACGGCACGCTGGCCATCGTCGACCGGCTCAAGGACATGATCATCAGCGGCGGCGAGAACGTCTATTGCGCCGAGGTCGAGGCCGCCCTGCGCGCCCACCCCAGCGTGGCCCAGGCCGCGGTGGTGGGTGTGCCCGACGCGCGCTGGGGCGAGGCGGTGCACGCCTTTGTCGTGCTGACCGGCGGCAGCGGTGAAGGCCAGGTGCCGGACGAGGACAAGCTGCGCGCCTGGTGCCGCGAACAGCTGGCCGGCTACAAGTGCCCGCGCAGCTACAGCTTCGTGAGCGCGCTGCCGCTCTCGGCGGCGGGCAAGGTGCTCAAGCAGCGGCTGCGCGAACAGGTGCGAGAACGTGCTGAGGAACCGGCACGAGACCAGGTGCAGGGCCCATGACGCTCACCGCCCAGGATTTCGAGGATCCGCGGCACATCTTCGACCGCGTGCCCTTCATCCGCCTGCTGGGCCTGCGCCGCGTCTTTTCCGAAGGCGGGCGGGCCCAGCTGCAGTTGCCGGCGCGCGACGACCTGGGCAATGTCATCGGCGCGGTACACGGCGGCGCGGTCTTCACCCTGCTGGACGTGGTGATGGCCAGCGCGGCGGTGTCGCTGTGCGGCTTTCGCCAGACCGCCGTCACGCTTGACATCAGCACCCACTACCTCGCCCCCGGCCTGGGCCTGCTGACCGCCGACGGCGAAGTGCTGCGCGAAGGCGACGGCCTGGCCTGGTGCCGGGGCCGCGTCACCGATGCGGCCGGCCAGATCGTCGCCAGCGCCCAGGGCTGCTTCCGCTACCTGCCCCTGCCCACCCTCCCGACCGCACCTTGATGAATCCCACCATGGACCTGCACATCCACCAGTTCGCCGGCCGCCATGTCTTCGTGGCCGGTGGCTCCAGCGGCATCAACTTCGGCATCGCCCAGGCCTTTGCGCGCGCCGGGGCGCACCTGTCCATCATCAGTCGTTCGGCGGACAAGGTGGCCGCGGCCGTCGCTGCCCTCCAGGCCCTCGGCACCGAGGCTTTCGGCATGGCCGCCGACGTGCGCCAGCCCGAGGCGCTGCAGGCCGCCTATACCCAGGCGGTGGCGCGTTTCGGGCCCATCGACGTGCTGATCTCGGGCGCGGCCGGCAACTTCCTGGCGCGGGCCGCCGAGATGTCGCCCAACGCCTTCAAGACCGTGGTCGATATCGACCTGCTGGGCAGCTTCAACGTCGTGCATGCGGCCTATCCGCATCTGCGGAAGCCGGGCGCGAGCGTGGTGCAGATCTCGGCCGGCCAGTCCTTCATCGCCACACCCTTCCAGGCCCATGTCTGCGCCGCCAAGGCCGGGGTGGACATGCTCACCCGGGTGCTGGCGCTGGAGTGGGGCGCCGAAGGCATACGTATCAACTCCATCGTGCCCGGCCCCATTGCCGACACCGAAGGCATACGCCGCCTGGCGCCGGGCGAGGATGCCCTGAAGGCCATGGCCGAGCGCGTGCCCCTGAAGCGCATGGGTTCGGTGGACGACGTGGCGCGCATGGCGCTGATGCTCTGCAGCGACTGGGGCGGCTGGATCACCGGCGCGGTCATCCCGGTGGACGGCGGCCTGGCGCTCACCGGCCCGCGCGACTTCTCGGCTGCTGCGGCCCACGCCGCCGCGGCGCGGAGCAGCAAGGCATGAGCGCCCATCACGACAGTGCCCACGGCGGTGCCCACGGCAACCACCACGGCAAGCCGAAAAGCGGCCGCGACCGCCACGTGCCCTTCATCGACCACCTGCAGATCACGCGCGACAGCGCCGAGGGTGGCCAGGCGCGGGTGTCGGTGCAGCTGCGCCCCGAACTGCTCAACAACCACGGCGGCGGCCATGGAGGCGTGGTGATGACGCTGCTGGACTGCGCCATGGCCCACGCGGCGCTGTCCAAGGTCGACTACGAGCGTGAGGTGGTGACGGTGGACATGAGCGTGGCCTTTCTGCGCCCGGCCACCGGCCAGTTGGTGGCGGTAGGCCAGGCGGTGGGCGGCGGCAAGTCGGTGTGCTTCTGCGAGGCGCGCATCACCAATGCCGACGGCGAAGTCGCCGCCCAGGCCATGGGCACCTTCCGTTATCGCGCCATCCACCACCCGGGCTGAACACCACAGTCCTACCCCACCCAAGACCGTCCGTTTCGCAGGAGACCCACCCCATGAGCCGCATGTTGCGCCCCGTCCACGTCGTCGGCGTGGGCATGATCCCCTTCACCAAACCGGGCGCCAGCGAGCCCTACACCACCATGGGCGCCAAGGCCGCGCGCCTGGCGCTGGACGACGCCGGGGTCGACTACGCCCTGGTGCAGCAGGCCTATGTCGGCTATGTGTATGGCGACAGCACCGCCGGTCAGGCGGCGATCTACGGCGTGGGGCTGACGGGCATCCCGGTCTTCAACATCAACAACAACTGCTCGACGGGCTCGTCCGCGCTGTTCCTGGCGCGCCAGGCCGTCGAGGGCGGCGCCGTCGAGTGCGCGCTCGCGGTCGGCTTCGAGCAGATGGAGAAGGGGGCGCTGGCGGCGAAGTGGACCGATCGCCCGAACCCCCTGGAGCCGCACGTGCAGGTGATGAGCGATCAGCAGGGCATCAACCAGGCGCCCTTCGCTGCGCAGATGTTCGGCGGGGCTGGCCGCGAGTACCGCTGGAAGTACGACACGCGGCGCGAGACCTTCGCCAAAGTGGCATCGAAGGCGCGCACGCACGCGAGCAAGAACCCCTACGCGCTGTTCAATCAGGTGTTGTCCGTCGAGGAGGTGCTCGCCTCCGACGAGGTCTTCGATCCGCTGACGCGCTTCCAGTGCTGTCCGCCCACCTGCGGCGCCGCCGCGGCCATCGTCTGCTCCGAGGAGTTCGCCAAGAAGCGCGGGCTGATGGATCGGGCCGTCACCATCGTGGCCCAGTCGATGAAGACCGATCCGACGACGACGTTCCAGCCGCAGAGCATGATCAAGATGGTCGGCTTCGACATGGCCAAGGCTGCCGCGGACGAGGTGTACGCCAAGAGCGGCTACGGCCCGAAGGACGTGCAGGTGATCGAGCTGCACGACTGCTTCACCACCAACGAGGTGCTCACCTACGAGGCCCTCGGTCTCGCCAAAGAAGGCGGTGCCGAGAAGCTCATCTGGGACGGCGACAACACCTACGGCGGCAAGTGGGTGACCAACCCCTCGGGTGGCCTGCTCTCCAAGGGCCACCCCCTCGGCGCCACCGGCCTCGCGCAGTGCACCGAGCTCGTGTGGCAGCTGCGCGGCACCGCCGGTGAACGGCAGGTGAAGGGCGCCAAGCTCGCGCTGCAGCACAACCTCGGGTTGGGCGGCGCTTGCGTGGTCACGCTGTACAAGAAGGCGGGCTGAACGCGCTGCGCTCGAACCTCAAGCGGAAGTGCTCGTCGCGCATCGTCATCGACATTCCGGCCGC
>JBEEJN010000084.1:0-13880 GCA_041169165.1 Pseudomonadota bacterium | reverse complement strand
CAGGTCCAGCACCTCGGCGCCGGTGTTGTAGAGCGCACGCGCCTCCTGCGGAGCGACCTTGTGCAGGGCGGGCCGGCGCGAACGCGCCATGCGCGCGAGCAGTTCGCGCATGGCCGGGGTGAGCGGCGGGGGCGGGGGTTGTCGGGTCATGACCTCATCCTTCAGGCCACCAGCGGCAGCACCCGGTCGGCCGGCGTACCGCGGCTGATCCAGTCGGCGAACTCGTCGGCCAGGCGCTGCGATTCGGCCAGGCCGCGCCGCCACAGGGCCATGCGCGCGGCATCGTCGTCGACAAAGCGCTTGAAGTCCTCGCGGTCCGGCAGCTTGGCGCCCGGCAGGCTGGCGATCCAGGCGCGACTCGGGCACAGCAGCACCAGATTGTCCAGGCCGCGCGTGGGACGGTGGCGGCGCGTGTGCGCCTTGTCCAGCCAGCCCGGCACCAGGCGGGGCTGAAAGTGCGGATACAGCACCAGGGCAGCTCGCTCCTGGCCGGGCGCGGCGGCACCAGCGTGCGGAGCAGCGTTCACGCCCGCGTTCAGCTCGGCATAGGGCCAGTGCAGGTGGTAGTCGGTCAGGCCGCCGTCCCAGTACACGCCGCGCGGCGCGCCGGAAATGTCCTGCACCGCGCGCAGCCAATACGGGATGGAGCACGAGGCCAGCACGGCCGACTGCAGATTGGCGGCGTCGAGCGCCACCCGCTGCGTAACCACGTCGTCGAGCTGCAGCGGCAGGGCTTCGCGCGGGTCGCTGAACACCACCCGTTCCAGCCAGCCGCCCAGGGCACGCCGGCTCACGGCATTGGCGGCAAAGGCCGCCGCAAAACCAAGGCCGAGCAGGCCACGCGGCTCGGGCCGATGCGCCGGGTGGCCATGCAGCCGGTGCAGCAGGCGACGCCCGCGGCTGGCCAGCACATGCAGACGAAAGCGAGGATGGCTCAGCAGCTGTGCCTCACGCCCACCAAAGTGCTCATCCAGCCTGGCGGCAAAGTCACGGCTGGTGCGCGCCGGGTCGGGCATCTGGCCGGGCTCGTGTTCATAGCTCTGGGCAATGTAGTCCGCCGCCAGCAGGGCCAGCGCCCCATCGGCATCCGGCAGACAGGCCGAGGCCATGCGCCAGGCGCCGATGCTGGCACCCACCAGATGCACGCTCGGCCCCGCGCCGGCCAGCAACTCGCCGAAGATGAAACGATCGAGCGGATTGAGCACCAGGCCCTTGGGCCCCCCGGCCGCCGCCGGCACCAGGCGGATGTCGGCGGCCTGCAGGCCGCGCGCGCGGATGTGGCGCAACGCCACCGGGCCGGCGTGGATCTGCAGGGCGTGCGGACTGGACGGGCTGAACGAACTGGACGAGACGGTCGACGACATGGGCGGCGATTGTCAGTGCCGGCCGTAGCCGGCTCTTGCGCAGGTGCGACAGGCGCGCAGCGGGGAAAACCTGCCCCCGCCCACCCAGCGCCTCGTCACTTCACTTGCGTGTCTGCAGCTTGGCGAAGGCCGCCGCCATGGCGTTCTGGCCCTGGGCGGGCTGTGAGCCACCACCACCGCGCTGCCGCTCGCCGCGCTCGGGCGCGCGGTAGCTGTTGGCGTCACCGCCCCGCCCTGCCGCGCCGCCCTTGCCGGCGCCACCCGTCGGCGCATCCAGCTTCATCGTCAGGCCGATGCGCTTGCGCGCCAGGTCGACCTCGACCACGCGCACCTTGACGATGTCGCCGGTCTTGACCACCTCGCGCGCGTCGTTGACGAACTTGTTGCTCAGCTGGCTGACGTGTACCAGGCCGTCCTGGTGCACGCCCAGGTCGACGAAGGCGCCGAACTGGGCGACGTTGCTCACCGTGCCTTCCAGCACCATGCCTTCCTTCAGGTCCTTGATGTCGTCCACGCCTTCGTTGAAGCGCGCGACCTTGAAGTCCGGGCGCGGATCGCGGCCGGGTTTTTCCAGTTCGGCAATCACGTCCTTGACCGTGATGGCGCCGAACTTCTCATCCGCCAGGGCCTCGGGGCGCAGTTTCTTCAGCACGTCGCTGCGGCCCATCAGTTCACCGATGGCGTCGGCCGGCTTGCCGCTGGCGCTGAGCATCTTCTGCACCAGCGGATAGGTCTCGGGGTGCACCCCCGTCAGGTCCAGCGGGTTGTCGCCGCCGCGGATGCGCAGAAAGCCCGCCGCCTGCTCGAAGGTCTTGGGGCCCAGGCCGCTCACGTCCAGCAGCTGCTTGCGGTTCTTGAAAGCGCCGTTGGCATCGCGCCAGCGCACGATGCTGGCCGCCACCGCAGCGCTCAGGCCCGACACGCGCGACAGCAGCGGCGCCGAGGCGGTGTTCAGGTCCACACCCACCGAGTTCACGCAGTCCTCCACCACCGTGCCCAGGGTGCGCGCCAGCTCGGCCTGATTCACGTCGTGCTGGTACTGGCCCACGCCGATGCTCTTGGGGTCGATCTTCACCAGCTCGGCGAGAGGATCCTGCAGCCGCCGGGCGATGGACACCGCGCCGCGCAGGCTCACGTCCAGATCGGGCAGCTCCTTGGACGCAAATTCCGAGGCCGAGTAGACCGAGGCGCCGGCCTCGCTCACCACCACCTTGTCGATCAGCGTGCCGGTTGCGAGCTGCTGGATACGCTTGATCAGGTCGCCCGCCAGCTTGTCGGTCTCGCGGCTGGCCGTGCCGTTGCCGATGGCGATCAGGTTCACGCCGTGGGTGGCGCAGAGGCGCCCCAGGGTGTGGATGGAACCTTCCCAGTCCTTGCGCGGTTCATGCGGGTAGACGGTGTGGGTGTCCAGCACCTTGCCGGTGTCGCTCACCACGGCCACCTTCACGCCGGTGCGTATGCCCGGGTCCAGGCCCATCACCACGCGCTTGCCGGCCGGTGCGGCCAGCAGCAGGTCGCGCAGGTTCTCGCTGAAGACCTTGATCGCCACCTTCTCGGCGTCCTCACGCAGGCGGGCGAACAGGTCGCGCTCCAGGCTCAGGCTGAGCTTGACCTTCCAGGTCCAGGCGATGCACTTGCGGATCAGGTCGTCCGCCGGGCGCCTGGAATGGCTCCAGCCCAGGTGGATGGCGATGCGGCCTTCGGCCAAGCTGGGATGCCCCGGCACGACCTCTTCATCCAGCACCAGCTTGACGTCGAGAAACTCCTGCGTGCGACCTCTGAAGACGGCCAGCGCGCGGTGCGAGGGCACACGACAGATCGGCTCGTCGTAGTCGAAGTAGTCGCGGAACTTGGCGACATCGGCGTTCAGCTCGTCCTTGCCGTCGAGCAGCTTGCTCTTGAACAGGCCTTCGTCCCACAACCAGTCGCGCAGGGTGCGGATGAGCACGGCGTCCTCGGCCCAGCGTTCGCTCAGCAGGTCGCGCACGCCGTCCAGCACGGCGTGGGCATCGGCAAAACCAGCCGTGGCCAGGGCCTCCTTGCCGCCGGGGTAGGCGGCGACGAAGGCCTCGGCCTGGTCCAGCGGCACCCGGCTCGGGTCGGCGAACAAGGCGTCGGCCAGCGGCTCGATGCCGGCCTCGCGCGCGATCAGGCCCTTGGTGCGGCGCTTGACCTTGTAAGGCAGATAAAGATCTTCCAGCTCCTGCTTGGTTGGCGCAGCCTCGATGGCGGCGCGCAGTGGCGGCGTGAGCTTGCCCTGTTCATCGATGCTCTTGAGCACGGCGGCGCGGCGCACTTCCAGCTCGCGCAGATAACCCAGGCGGCTTTCCAGCTCGCGCAGTTGCGTGTCGTCCAGGTTGTCCGTCACCTCCTTGCGGTAACGGGCGATGAAGGGCACGGTGGCGCCGCTGTCCAGCAGTTCGACGGCAGCGTTGACCTGGGCGGGGCGGACCTTGAGTTCGGCCGCAATCTGAAGAAGGATCTTGTCCAAGGCGGGCGGACGGCAGGATGTCGGCGGGGCGCCGGCCTGCCGTCGGTCAGGTGAAAAACGGAGCGCGAGTATGCCCCAGGGTTTGCACCAAGCCCGGCCGCCGTTCGCTGGTCGAGACTGGAGCGATGACCCACATTGCCCACACTTCCCCCCCTACCCCCACCGCGACCACCGCCGCCGCCGTGCCGCGCGCGCCGCAGCGCCCGGCCGGCGTGTTTGCCGCCGCTGCCCTGACCTGTGCCGTGACGGGTGGCTTGTCCAGCGGCTGCGCACTATCGGCCGCCATGGCGCCGCCGAGCGCAGCGCCGACCTCGTCCGCCGGGCAGACGCCGGCCATGGCGCGTGTGAAGCACCTGGTCGTGATCTACGCCGAGAACCACAGCTTCGACAACCTCTACGGTCTCTTCCCCGGCGCCGACGGCATCGCCAACGCCAGTGCCGAGAGCCGCACCCAGCTCGACCATGACGGCCGGCCACTCAAGGAGCTGATCGTCTTCGGCAGCGACGGCAAGCCCGACGCCCGCTACCCGCGCCTGCCCAATGGTCCTGTGGGTGGGCCCTTCCGCATCGACGCCGCGCCGGTGGGCAAACGCATGGACGAACTGGTGCCCAGCCCCATCCACGCCTTCTGGCACAACCAGGAGCAGATCAACGGCGGGAAGAACAACTACTACGCCGCCATGAGCCAGGTGGGCGGCTGGAGCATGGGCCACTACGACGGCTCGCAGATGAAGCTGTGGCAGTGGGCCAAGGACTACACCCTGGCCGACCACTTCTTCATGGGTGCCTTCGGCGGCAGCTACCTCAACCACCAGTACCTGATCTGCGCCTGCGCACCGCGCCATGCGGATGCGCCCGAGAGCATGCGCGTCAAGCTCGACGCCGGCGGCAAGCTGACCCGGCTGCCGGACTCGCCCTCGGCCAACGTCGGCGCGGTCAAGGTGGTGAGCCGCGGTGGCGGCCAGGTCAGCCCGGACGGTGATTCGGTCAACACCTCGCAGCCGCCTTACCAGCCCAGCGGCATTCCGCCCCATGAAAGCGATGTCGACCGTGCGGATCCGGCAGGTGCCGGCAGCCACGGCAAACCCGTGCCGCCGCAGACGGCAACCACCATCGGCGATACCTTGAGCGCCAAGGGCGTGAGCTGGGCCTGGTACAGCGGCGGCTGGAACGCCGCCCTGGCCGACGGCCGCCAGCCACCAGCCGCCAAGCGTCAGGTCATCTACGCCGGCGGTCCGACCAGCCCCATGTTCCAGCCCCACCACCAGCCCTTCAACTACTACAGCCGCTTCGCGCCCGGCACCAAGGACCGCGCCGAACACCTCAAGGACGGCGAGGACCTGCTGGCCGATATCGCCGCCGGCAGCCTGCCCGCCGTGAGCTTCTACAAGCCGGCCGGCCGCTACACGCAACACCCCAGCTACACCGACGTCAAGAGCGGCGACGAACACATGGCCGAACTCCTCACCCGCCTGCGCGCCAGCCCGCAGTGGAAGGACATGCTCATCGTGCTCACCTACGACGAGAACGGCGGCTACTGGGACCATGTCGCCCCGCCCGCCGGCCCAGGCTGGGGCGACCGCTTCGGCCCCGGCACCCGCATCCCGGCCCTGATCGTCGGCCCGGGCGTGAAGCGCGGCTTCGTCGACCACACCCGCTACGACACCGGCTCCATTCTCAAGTTCATCACCGAGCGCTGGGGAACCGAGCCCCTCGCCGGAGTGCGCGCCAACATCGGTAATCTCGGGCAGGCACTCAGGGACTGAGGCCGCACTACCGATCCACGCTCTTCCTTACGCCAACGTCGGCACTCGTTCCCCGAGCTCGTTCACCCAGCCGAGACCGTTTTTCGATGTCCTGGGCATTGTTCGCAAACAACGCGGCGTTTTTCGCTGCTATTTCCCCCTGGCTCGACCACACCCTGCACATGACCGACCCGGCATCTCCGCCCGCTGACATTCGCCCAAGCCTGAAGCTCAGCGACAGTTCAGTCGGCGGCAGTTCAGGGACCGCCGCTGACTGGGACCTCTACCGCGCCTTGCGCGAGCAGTGGACGCATGAGGACAACCTGGTGAATCACCGGCTGATGTGGCTCATCCTGTCGCAGGGCCTGCTGTTCACCGCCTACGGCACGCTCACAACGGCCAAGCTGCATTGGCTGGTGTTCGGCTTTCCCTTTTTCGGCATGGTGGTGGCCGGGGTGATAGGCGTGAGCATCTATGCCGCGCTGGAAGCGTCAGACGAAGTCTTGAGTCAGTACCAGGCCGCGGGGCTGCAGCGGCTCTGCCCCCTTACACCGAGCCCGCACACCTGGCTGCGCGGCAGCCTGGCGGCACGTTCGGTGCCTTTCGTTTTCGGCGGCTTGTGGCTGCTGGCGATGTTGGGGGCGTTCGGCGGCAGTTGATGCGCGGGCAGGCAGCACGCGCCGACGTCAGGGCTCAGGTGCTCGTGGCAGCCGGTCGGCGGGCGAAGATGGCGAAGGTCGCGTTGGCCTTGCCGACCAGCAGTTCACCGCAATGCACCGTGGCGTCCAGGTGGGCCAGACTGCGGCTGCGATGCACCAGCTCGCTGCGGCAGCGCAGGGTGCCGCCGGTCACGGGCTTGAAGTAGTTGATCTTCAGCTCCACGGTGGCGCAGGCCTCGCTGCGGTCGAGGGTGAAGTACAGCGCGGAACCCATGCAGCTGTCCGCCAGGGTGAACACCGCGCCGCCGTGCACCCTGCCCGCGCCGTTGAAGTGCTCGGGGCGCACGGGCATGTCCCACACCGCGTAGCCCTCGCCGCGCTCGACGAACTGCAGGCCGACATGTTCGACAAAGGGCAGGTGGATGGCCATGGCGGCGATCGGCCTGGCTGCGTCAGCCGCGCAGCGCGGCGCGCAGCTTCACGCCCAGGTCGGGGCGTTCCTTGAAGGGGTCGGTGGGGTTGCGGCCCATGACCACGTCTTCCAGCCGGGTCTGCACGTTGCCCAGGGCCTGCGGGTGGCTGTAGATGTAGAAGCGCTTCTCGGCCACGGCGTCCATGACAAATTGCGCCACCTGGGCCGCGGTGATCTTGCCCGAGGTGACCGCCTTGTCGCTCATGGCCTGGGCGACGAGCTGGCTCTTGGTCGGCGCGGCGGCCGGTGCATCGGCCGGGCGGTTGCGTTCGCTCTGGTGGATGCCGGTGGGCACGAAGTAGGGGCAGAGCACGCTGGCCGTGACCTGGTCGGTGACCAGGCTCAGGTCCTGATACAGCGTCTCGCTGAGCGATACCACGGCATGCTTGCTCACGTTGTACACGCCCATATTGGGCGGGTTGAGCAGGCCGGCCATGGAGGCGGTGTTGACGATGTGGCCCTCGTAGGCCGGGTCGGCCGCCGCGGCCTCCAGCATCATGGGGGTGTAGGCGTGCACACCGTGCACCACGCCCATGACGTTCACGCCCAGCACCCATTGCCAGTCGGCCAGCGGCGCTTCCCAGATCAGGCCGCCGCCGCCCACGCCGGCGTTGTTGAACACCAGGTGGGGCACGCCGAAGGTGGCGCGGGTGGCCGCGGCCAGGGCGATCACCTGCTCGGCCTTGGACACATCCACCTGCTGCGCCAGCACCTCGGCGCCCAGGGCCCGGATCTCGGCGGCGGCGCGCTCCAGCGCATCGGCCTGCACGTCGGCCATCACCACCTTCATGCCGGCGCCGGCAGCCAGCCGCGCCATCTCCAGACCGAAGCCCGAGGCGGCGCCGGTCAGCACCGCGATGCGGCCCTTGAATTCATTCATGGTGTCCAGCTCCGCGGATTCAGATCAGCTTGACCAGCTGCTTGCCGAAGTTGGCGCCCTTGAGCAGGCCGAGAAAGGCCTCGGGTGCGGCGTCCAGGCCCTGCGCGATGGTCTCGCGGTACCTGAGCTTGCCGGTGGCCACCGCAGTGCCGAGTTCCTTCAGCGCCTGGGGCCAGACCTCCATGTGTTCGCTGACGATGAAGCCTTCGAGTTTCAGGCGGCTGACCAGGATGAGCTGCGGCGCGATCATGGGGATGGGCTCGCCGTTGTAGCCGGAAATCATGCCGCAGAAGGCGATGCGGCCGAAGGCGTTCATGCGCAGCATGACGGCATCCAGGATGCGCCCGCCGACGTTCTCGAAATAGCCGTCGATGCCGTTCGGGCAGGCCTCCTTGAGCGCCTTGCCCAGCGACTTGGCATCCGGATGCGCCTTGTAGTCGATGCAGGCGTCGAAGCCCAGTTCGTTGACGACATAGGCGCACTTGTCGGCCCCACCGGCAATGCCCACGGCGCGGCAGCCGCGCGCCTTGGCCAGCTGGCCGACCGCGCCGCCCACCGCACCGCTGGCCGCACTCACCACCACGGTCTCGCCGGCCTTGGGGGCGATGATCTGCGTGAGGCCATACCAGCCGGTGACGCCCGGCATGCCCACGGCGCCGAGATAGGCCGAAAGCGGAATGTGGCTGGTGTCCACCTTCTGCAGCACACCGCGCGCGCCGGCCGGCACCTGCACATATTCCTGCCAGCCGCCCATGCCGACCACCGGGTCGCCGACCTTGAAATGGTCGTTGCGGCTGGCGACCACCTCGCCCACCGTGCCGCCGATCATCACCTCGCCCAGGGGCTGGGGCTGGGCGTAGCTCTTGCCCTCGTTCATGCGCCCGCGCATATAGGGGTCCAGGCTGAGGTAGTGGTTGCGCACCCGCACCTCGCCCTCGGCGAGTTCGGGCAGCTCACGTTCGACCAGGCGGAAATTGCTGACGCTGGGCTCGCCGGTGGGGCGGTTGTCCAGCACGAGGGCGCGGTTGATGACGGTGGTCATGGGATGTCTGTCTCCGTAGGGAATAGTTGATGCGTCAGTCCGAACCGGCGCCGTCCAGGCGGCGCAGGTCGCGCAGCTGGCGGCCTTCGGTCGGCAGCTTGCGCACGTACTTGAAGGTGCCGGTGGCATGGGCCACCAGGGCATCGGCCTCGTTGAAGATGCTGGCCTCGGTGAAGGCCATCGTGCTGGTGCGGTGCAGCAGCTTGCCCACGGCGCGCAGCCGGCCCTCGCCGGGGCGCATGAAGCTGGTCTTCATCTCGATGGTGACCAGGCCCGGGCCCTTGTCCGGCAGGTGCAGGTTGACGCTGCGGGCGGCATGCGCCATCACCACGTCCATCAGCGTCATGCTCACGCCGCCATGCACCACGTGGAAGGAGTTGGTGAGGCGCTCGTTGACGTCCAGCCAGATCTCGGCCTCGCCGTCGGCGAAACGCACGAGCTTGAGCCCCAGGTCCTCGACGAAGGGTATGTGGATGGGAAAGTCCATCGATCGTGGCCTCAGCCGCCCAGCACGGCACTCACGCCGCCGTCCACCGGCAGGGTCTGGCCGGTGATGTGTTTGCCCGCGGCACTGCACAGCAGCAGGGCTGCACCCTTGAGGTCGTCCTCGTCGCCCAGGCGGTTGAGCGGCGCACGCGCGGCGAGCTTGTCGACACCCACACGATCCAGCGTGCCCCGCGTCATCTTGCTGGGGAAAAAACCCGGCGCCAGCGCGTTGACGTTTATGCCGTAGCGGCCCCATTCACCCGCCAGCGAACGCGTGAGGTTGATGACCGCGGCCTTGCTGGTGTTGTAGGCCACCGTGGGCATGGCCTCGGAGCTGCCGCCCAGGCCGGCGATGGAGGCGATGTTGAGGATCTTGCCGCCCGCGCGGCGCGGAATCATGCTGCGTGTGGCCACCGCCTGGCTGAGCACGAAGATGGCGCGCACATTGAGGTTCATGAGCTTGTCCCAGGCGTCGAGCGGATAGTCCTCGGCCGGCGCGCCCCAGGCCGCCCCGGCGTTGTTGACCAGGATGTCGACCGCGCCCATGCGCTGCAGGGTCTCGTCCACCACATGCAGGGCCTGCTCGGGCTGGGCGGTGTCGGCGGCCACCCAGCGCGCGTCGATGCCGCGGTCCTGCAGATGAGCCACGGCTTCCTCCAGGTCGGCCGCCTTGCGCGAGCTGAGCATGACGCGTGCGCCGGCCTCGCCCAGCGCCTCGGCGATCTGCAGGCCCAGACCGCGCGAGCCGCCGGTGATGAGGGCGTTCCTGCCCTTCAGGTCGAAGAGTTGCATCACGGGGGTGCTCATGGGGGTGGTCTCCTCAGTCGGAATGGTGCGGGAAGTCGGGAACAGGTCGGAGCAGCTGGCGACCGCGGCCAGCGAGCAGCCGGACCTCAGAACCAGTCGGGGGCCATGTTGCGGCAGGTGGCGTCGCGGGTTTCCACCACCGCCAGCCAGGCCGCCACCTTGGGCAGCTCGTAGGCGAAGAAGTAATCGCAGCCGGCGCGCTTGCCGGCCAGGAAGGCCGTCTGCGCGGCGCTGCCTGATGCGCCCTGCCCGCTGCCCGCCTGGGCCTGGGCACACATCGCCAGCTCCAGCCACATCCAGGCCAGCACCACGTGACCAAACGCCTGCAGATAGGGCGTGGCATTGGCCAGCGCCTCGACCGGGTCGCCGGTGGACCAGGCCGCACGGGTGGCCTGCACCAGGTGGCGAACTGCCGCGGCCAGCGTGTGGCCCAGTGCGGCCAGCCCTTCGTTGCCCTGCGCGGCCGCGATGCTGGCCTCGATGCGTTCCACCAGGGCGCGCAGGCCGGCGCCTTGCTGCATGGTCACCTTGCGGCCCAGCAGATCGAGCGCCTGGATGCCGTGTGTGCCCTCGTGGATCATGTTCAGGCGGTTGTCGCGCCAGTACTGCTCGACCGGAAAGTCGCGCGTGTAGCCGTAGCCGCCATGCACCTGGATGGCCAGGCTGTTGGCCTCCAGGCACCACTCGCTGGGCCAGCTCTTGGCGATGGGCGTGAGCACGTCCAGCAGCAGGCTGGCGCTGTCGCGCGCCTCGGGCGTCGTGCCGGTGTTCAGCTCGTCGACCAGGCGGGCGCAGTACAGCTCCAGCGCCAGGCCGCCTTCGACATAACTCTTCTGCGCCAGCAGCATGCGCTTGACGTCGGCGTGCTCGATGATGGGCACGGGCGGCTGGTTGGCGTCCTTCGAGACCGGCGCGGCCCCGCCCGCCACACGCGGCTGCACCGGGCGGCCCTGCATGCGGGTCTTCGCATAGTCCAGGCTGGCCTCGTAGCCGGCATAACCCAGCATCACCGCGCCCATGCCGACGGCGATGCGCGCCTCGTTCATCATGTGGAACATGCAGGCCAGGCCCTGGCCCGGCTGGCCGACCAGGTAGCCGATGGCGCCGGCCTGCGGCTCACCCGTGGACGCCACCGGGTAGCGCCCTTCGCCGAAGTTCAGCAGGGTGTTGGGGATGCCCCGGTAGCCCAGCTTGTGGTTCAGCCCGGCCAGCGCCACGTCGTTGCGCGCGCCAGTGAGTTCACCGTCCAGGCCGACCAGCTTCTTGGGCACGATGAAGAGCGAGATGCCCTTGATGCCCGGCACCAGCTGGCCGCTCGCATCCGGGATCTTGGCCAGCACCAGGTGGATGATGTTCTCGGCCAGCTCGTGCTCGCCGTTGCTGATCCACATCTTGTTGCCGCGCAGGCGGTAGCGTGGGCCGAGCGGATCGGCCTCGTGGCCTTCACCGTCGGGCGTCGCCCGCGTGGTGATGTCCGACAGGCTCGATCCCGCCTGCGGCTCCGAGAGGCACATGGTGCCGCTGAAGCGCCCGGCCAGCTCCTGTCTGGCGAACACGCGCTTCTGCGCCTCGGTGCCGTGCACCAGCAGCAGGTTGGCGTTGCCGGTGGTCAGCATGCCGCCACCACCCAGGGCAATGCCGGCCTTGCCGAAGAAGCCGTTGGCCGCCATGGCCAAAGTGACCGGCAGCTGCATGCCGCCCACCTCGGCGTCCTGCGTGGCGGCCAGCATGCCGGACTCGACATAGGCACGCGAGGCCTTGTGGGTGGCCTCGGGCTGGTGCACCTTCTCGCCGTCGAACCAGGGCTCTTCCACATCGCCGATGCGGTTGAAGGGTGCGTACTGCTCGCGCGCGATGCGCTCGCAGGTGTCGAGCACGGCGTCGAAGGTGTCGCGGCTGTGCTCGGCGAAACGCTCGCGTGTGCACAGCGTGTCGACCTTGAGCCAGTCGTAGAGCAGGAAGTCCAGGGTCTGGCGCATGGGGTAGTTGCTTCGTGATACGCCGGGTTCGCGGTTCGGGCAGGCGCGGCACGCCGCGACACGCCCGGCTGGCCCGACCGCCGCCTGCAGCAGCGATGGATTCAAGCGGGCGACGCAGGCGCGCCGCCCGTGTGGCCGAGGCTCAGAGCACCTCGAACACGCCTGCCGCGCCCATGCCGCCACCCACACACATGGTGACGCACACACGCTTGGCGCCGCGGCGCTTGCCCTCGATGAGCGCATGGCCGGTCAGGCGTTGGCCGCTCATGCCGTAGGGGTGGCCCACGGCGATTGCGCCGCCGTTCACGTTCAGACGGTCCATGGGAATGCCCAGGGTGTCGGCGCAAAACAGCACCTGCACGGCAAAGGCCTCGTTCAGCTCCCACAGGTCGATGTCGGCCACCGTCAGGCCCAGGCGCTTCAGGACCTTGGGCACGGCGTAGACCGGGCCGATGCCCATCTCGTCGGGCTCACAGCCGGCCACGGCAAAACCGAGGAAACGGCCCAGGGGCTTCAGGCCATGGGTCTGGGCGTAGTGCTCGCTCACCACCACGCAGGCGCCTGCGCCGTCGCTGAACTGGCTGGCATTGCCGGCGCTCACCACGCCGCCCGGCGTGGCGGGGCGGATGCCCTGCACGGCTTCCAGCGTCGTGCCCTCGCGCAGGCCTTCGTCGGCGCTCACCGTCACCTGCTTGGTGATCAGGCCCAGCACCTTGTCGGCCACGCCGGCAGTCACGGTGATGGGCACGATCTCGTCGGCAAACTTGCCGGCCGCGGCGGCCGCACAGGCCTTCTGCTGGCTCTCGGCGCCGAAGATGTCCATGCGTTCACGCGGGATGTTGTAGCGCTTGGCCACGGTCTCGGCGGTCTGCAGCATGGGCCAGTAGATCTCGGGCTTGTTCTGCTTGAGCCAGCTGTCGACGAACATGTGCTGGTTCATCTCGGCCTGCACACACGAGATGCTTTCCACGCCGCCGGCCACATACACCTCTCCTTCACCGCCGGCGATGCGCTGGGCGGCCAGGGCGATGGTCTGCAGGCCGCTGGAGCAGAAGCGGTTCACGGTCATGCCCGACACGTTCATGGGCAGGCCGGCGCGCAGGGCGACCTGGCGGGCGATGTTCCAGCCCGTGGCGCCCTCGGGATTGGCGCAACCCATGATGACGTCTTCCACTGCGCCGGGGTCGATGCCGGCGCGTTCCACCGCGGCCTTGACCGCGTGGCCGCCCAGGGTCGCCCCGTGCGTCATGTTGAACGCGCCCTTCCAGCTCTTGCCCAGGGGCGTGCGGGCGGTCGAAACGATTACTGCATTGCTCATGATGGTCTGGTCCTCGCTCGCGTTCTGTTCTGTTCAGTTGAAGCTCTTGCCTTCGGCCACCAGCTGGGCCAGCAGCGGCGCGGGCTGCCAGAAGGTCTGGTCGTCGCGCGGGTTCTGGGCAAAACGCTTCATGGCCTGCACGACGTTGAACAGGCCGAAGGTGTCGGCGTAGCACATCGGGCCACCGCGATGCAGCGGGAAGCCGTAGCCGGTGAGGTAGACCATGTCGATGTCGCTGGCCTTGCTGGCGATGCCTTCTTCAAGAATGCGCGCAGCCTCGTTGACCAGGCTGAAGACCAGGCGCTGCACGATCTCCTCGTCGCTGATCTTGCGCGGCGTGATGCCCAGTTCCTTGCGGTAGTCGGCCACCATCTGCTCGACCAGGGCGCTCGGGATGGCGTCGCGCTTGCCCGGCTTGTAGTCGTACCAGCCTGCGCCGGTCTTCTGGCCGAAACGGCCCAGTTCACACAGCAGGTCGGCGGTCTTGCTGTAGCGCAGGTTGGGCTTTTCGATGTAGCGGCGCTTGCGGATGTACCAGCCCACGTCGTTGCCGGCCAGGTCGCCCATGCGAAAGGGGCCCATGGCAAAGCCGAACTTCTCGACCGCCTTGTCGACCTGGGCGGGGGTGCAGCCTTCT
>JBEEJN010000083.1:0-13943 GCA_041169165.1 Pseudomonadota bacterium | reverse complement strand
TCACCAGGCGCTTGCCGCGGTAGATCAGACCTTCCTCGTACAGGCGCACGAAGGTCTCGGTCACCACGCCCGAGAGCTTGTCGTCCATGGTGAAGTATTCGTGGTCCCAGCTCACGCTGGCGCCCATGCGGCGCATCTGCTGGGTGATGGTGGAGCCGCTGACCTGCTTCCACTCCCACACCTTGGCGACGAAATTCTTGCGGCCCAGGTCATGCCGGCTCACGCCCTGGCCCTGCAGCTGGCGCTCCACCACGATCTGGGTGGCGATGCCGGCGTGGTCGGTGCCCGGCACCCACAGGGTGTTGTGGCCGCGCATGCGGTGGTAGCGCGTCAACGAGTCCATGATGGTCTGGTTGAACGCGTGGCCCATGTGCAGGGTGCCGGTCACGTTGGGCGGCGGCAGCTGCACGGCAAAGCTGGGCTTGCTGGTGTCCAGCGTGGGCGCGTAGGCGCCGCTGGCCTCCCAGGCCGGGCCGTAGTGAGCCTCGATGGCCTGGGGTTCGAAGGATTTGCTGAGCGCGTCGGTCATGGGCGGGGCGATGAGGGGGTGAGGCGGCCTGGCAGACCGACTGATGACAGCGAAAACGAAGGTGGCGCGGCGCAAGGCTGATGCGCTTTGTGCGCTGCGCGGCCGGTGACGACCGGCCGGGGCCGCGAAAAGCGAGGATTTTAGGGAGCGCCACCGTGTAGTCAGCACCCGGTCACTCGAGCGCTCGGCTGTCCGGGTGGCCCGGGGCTGGGCTGAGCCTGGGATTAATTCGCATTTCGGCACCGGTGGGTGACGGATTGCCGTGACAATTTGCGCCAGTACAAGCGCTCTGCCCTCAACGGTCGGGCGTGCCTTCCCTGCGGCATTTCCTGGTTCACACAGTTTTCAGAGGGTGTAGAGATATGAGCATCAACAAGGTGGGCGTGATCGGCGCCGGCACCATGGGCAATGGCATTGCGCAGGCCTGCGCGGTCGTGGGCGTGCATGTGGTCATGGTCGACATCAGCGACGCGGCGGTCGAACGCGGCCTGGCCACCATTGCGGGCAGTCTGGACCGGCTGGTCAAGAAGGACAAGCTCAGTGCCGCCGGCAAACAGGCCGCGCTCGACCTGATCTCTTCAGGCACCGACTACGCCCTGCTGGACGACTGCGGCCTGGTCATCGAGGCAGCGACCGAGAACGAGAGCCTCAAGTTCGACATCCTGAAGAAGCTCGACGCCCAGTTGCCCGCCGAGGTGCTGCTGGCCAGCAATACCTCGTCCATTTCCATCACCCGGCTGGCTGCAGTGACGCAGCGTGCCGACCGCTTCATCGGCATGCATTTCTTCAACCCGGTGCCGATGATGGCGCTGGTGGAAGTGATCCGCGGCCTGCAGACCAGTGACGCGACCCACACGGCGGTGGTGGCGCTGGCCGAGCGCCTGGGCAAGACGCCGGTGAGCGTGAAGAACGCGCCCGGCTTCGTCGTCAATCGCATCCTCGTGCCCATGATCAACGAGGCCTTCTTCGTGCTCGGCGAAGGGCTGGCTTCGGCCGACGACATCGATGCCGCCATGAAGGTGGGCTGCAACCAGCCCATCGGTCCGCTCGCATTGGCCGACATGATCGGTCTGGACGTGTGCCTGGCCGTGATGGAGGTCTATCTGCGCGAATACGGCGACTCCAAGTACCGCCCCGCGCCGCTGCTGCGCGAGATGGTGGCCGCCGGCCGCCTGGGGCGCAAGTCCAAGCAGGGCGTCTACAACTACTGATCGACGACACACAGGCCGCCGACCCAACTCTCCATGAGCGCCCTCGCGGTGGTCCTGCTCAACCCGCAGGCCGGCAGTGGCCGGGCGCGAGCCTTGCGCCAGCCCATGCAGCGCTGGCTGCTGCGCCACGCGCCCGGCGTGCCCTTGCTGGCGCCGGACAGCGCCGAGGCCGCGCGCGCGATGCTCATGGTGATGGCGCCGCGCACCCGCGTCGTGCTGGTGGGCGGCGACGGCACCTTGCACAACATGCTGCCGGCCGTGCTGCGCTGCGGTCACCGGGTCGGGCTGATTGCGGGCGGGCGCAGCAACGAACTGGCCGGCGCGCTTGGCCTGGCGGCGTTGCGCTGGGAGGACGCGCTGCGTTATGCCCTGCACGCGCCGGTGCAGCCGATCGATGTCGGCCAGATCGACGCTGACAACCAGGCGTTTCTTTTCAGCACCCGCCTGTCCGTGGGCCACGATGCGCAGCTCGACCAGCACAGTCAGCGTGCGCCCGGATGGCTGGGTCAGGGGCGCTGGCCCGAGCGCTGGGCCAGCCTGCGCGCCAGCCTGCACAGCTCACCGTTCGAATTGCGGCTGTGGATCAACGGCCGGCTGCAGCACGATGCGATGGCCATGGGCGTCGTGCTCAGCAACACGCCCGACCGCCGTCACCGCCTGCCCACGAGTCTGGTCGACGCCTGTCTGGAAACGCGGGTGCGCGCCACCACCGGCCGCCACGCCGTGCTCTGGGCACGCAGCGGGCCCTTGGCGCTGGGGCCCTCGGACGGCCTGGACGACGCCCACCTGCCGTTGCACTGGAGCGGCGCGACCAAGATCCTCATCGACGCCGGGCGTGCCCTGCCACTGCTGGCCGACGGCGAACAGTTGCCGAACGCCGCGCGTTTCAGCGTGCGCTGCCTGCCGCGCGCCTTGTACGTTGCCGGCCAGGTGGACGTCTCGGCAGGCTGACGGCTGCTCGGGCGCCCAGCCTGCAGCAGGCGCTGACGGCGGTGACAATGGCGCCATCATGTCGCGCACCCTCATCAACACCCAGGCCTTCACCGAGGCCCACGCCGCGCTGGCGCATGCCACCGCGATCTACGACAGCGGCATCGCCTACCTGCGCAAGGCCCTGTTCGACTTCGTCGCCGGGCAGGACGTGGCCGAGCATGTGCGCGCCTGCTATCCCTTCGTGCGCCTGCGCGTGGACACCGTGGCGCGGGCCGATTCGCGCCTGGCCTACGGCTTCGTCGCCGGCCCGGGCATCTACGAGACCACGCTCACGCGCCTGGACCTGTACGCCCACTACTACCTGGAGCAGTTCGAGCTGCTGCTGCGCAACCACGGCGTGGCGCTGGAGGTGGGGCTGTCGAGCCAGCCCATCCCGGTGCATTTCAGCTTTGCCGAGCACGACCATGTGGAAGGCTCGATGTCGCCCGAGAAGCGCCTGCTCATGCGCGACCGCTTCGACCTGCCCGACCTGGCAGCCATGGACGACGGCATCGCCAACGGCACGCACGAGCCGCTGCCGGGGCCGGACGGCCTGCTGCGCCGGCCGCTGTCGCTCTTCACCGCGCCGCGGGTGGACTACTCGCTGCACCGCTTGCGCCACTACACCGGCACGGCGCCCGAGCACTTCCAGAACTTCGTGCTCTTCACCAACTACCAGTTCTACATCGACCAGTTCGTCGAGCTGGGCCGCTCACTGATGGCCGACCCGGCGAGCGACTACTGCGCCTTCGTCGAGCCGGGGAATGTGCTGACGCGCCGCGCCGGCCTGCCGGCCGAGCCGGGCGACGAGCGCGGCACGCCGCCGCCGCGCCTGCCACAGATGCCGGCCTACCACCTGATGCGGCCGGACCGCAGCGGCATCACCATGGTCAACATCGGCGTGGGCCCGGCCAACGCCAAGACCATCACCGACCACATCGCCGTGCTGCGCCCGCACGCCTGGCTGATGCTGGGCCACTGTGCCGGCCTGCGCAACACCCAGGCCCTGGGCGACTATGTGCTGGCCCACGGCTATGTGCGCGAGGACCATGTGCTGGACGAGGATCTGCCGCCCTGGGTGCCCATCCCGCCGCTGGCCGAGGTGCAGCTGGCGCTGGAGCAGGCGGTGGCCGACGTGACGCAGCTGCACGGCTTTGAGCTGAAGAAGATCATGCGCACCGGCACGGTGGCCAGCACCGACAACCGCAACTGGGAGCTGTTGCCGAACCGCGTGCCCGAGCGCCGCTTCAGCCAGAGCCGCGCCGTGGCGCTGGACATGGAGTCGGCCACCATCGCCGCCAACGGTTTCCGTTTCCGCGTGCCCTACGGCACCTTGCTGTGTGTGAGCGACAAGCCGCTGCACGGCGAGATCAAGCTGCCCGGCATGGCCGACCGCTTTTACCGCGAGCGTGTCGACCAGCACCTGCGCATCGGCATGCGTGCGCTGGACATCCTCAAGCGCCAGCGCCTGGAGCAACTGCACAGCCGCAAGCTGCGCAGCTTCGACGAGGTGGCCTTCCAGTAGCTGAAGGGGGCGGTGGCGGCGGGGCGCTGCCGTCGCCGCGGCCGCGTGTGTTCAGTCGCGCGACTGCGCCACCAGGTCGAAATGCTCCACATGGGGCGGCTGGGCGAAGTAGGGGCCGACGATGGCGCGCCACTCGGCGAAAGCGGGCGAGCCGCGGAAGTCCACCGTGTGGTTCTCCAGTGTGGCCCACCAGATCTGCAACAGGTAACGCTCGGGCGTCTCGATGCAGCGGTTGACCTTGTAGCCGGAAAAGCCTACCGCCTTGGCGATCACGGTCTCCACGCCGCGCTGGATGGCGGCGTCAAATTCGGCCTGCTTGCCGGGCTGGATGCGGATGTCTGCGACTTCAAGAATCATGGCGTGGTGTCCTGCAGCCGGGCTGCATGGTGGTGGTGGGGAGGCAATGGGGGGACATGCTAGCGGCGCGCCTGGCGCCGGCGCTGCATACTGGCCCGCCCTGACGTCGCAGCCTTGATTGCGGAGACCTGCATGCGCATCGATGCCACCCCTGCCGCGCCCGTCGACGACGCGGCTGAACGCCCCAAGGGCAGCGTGTTGGTGGTCGGCGCGGGCGATGCCACCGGCGGCGCCATCGCCAGGCGTTTCGCCCGCGGCGGTTACACCGTGTGCGCCAGCCGGCGTGACGGTGCTGCCCTGCAGCCCCTGGTCGACGCCATCACCGCCGAGGGCGGCCGCGCCCATGGTTTTGGCTCCGACGCCCGCATCGAGGCCCAGGTGCAGCAACTCTTCGCGCACATCGAGGCCGACATCGCGCCGCTGGACGTGGTGGTGTTCAACATCGGCGCCAACGTGCGTTTCCCGATCACCGAGATGACCGAGCGGGTCTACCGCAAGGTCTGGGAGATGGCGGCGCTGTCGGGCTTTCTGGTCGGCCGCGAGGCGGCGCGGGTGATGACGCCGCGTGGCCGCGGCTGCATCTTCTTCACCGGCGCGACGGCCAGCCTGCGCGGCGGCAGCGGCTTTGCGGCCTTCGCCGGCGCCAAGTTCGCCCTGCGCGCGCTGGCGCAGAGCATGGCGCGCGAGCTGGGGCCCCAGGGCATCCATGTGGCCCACCTGGTGATCGATGGCGCCATCGACACCCGCTTCATCGCCGACAACTTCCCGGCCCGCTACGCGCTGAAGGACCAGGACGGCATCCTCGCGCCCGAGGCCATCGCCGAGAGCTACTGGCAGCTGCACCTGCAACCGCGCAATGCCTGGACCCACGAGCTGGACCTGCGGCCGTGGATGGAAACCTTCTGACCCCGACGACCACGATGAGCACCACGCCCCAGTTCGAGACCCTGGCCTATGCGGTCGAGGACGGCATCGCCACCCTCACCCTGAATCGCCCCGACAAGCTCAACGCCTTCACCACGCAGATGCGCGATGACCTCGTCGCCGCCTTCGACGCCACCGATGCCGACGATGCGGTGCGCGCCGTCATCGTCACCGGCGCGGGCCGCGCCTTCTGCGCCGGCGCCGACCTGGCCAGCGCCGGCGGCAACACCTTCGACTACGCCGCCCGCGGCGATGCCGCGCGCGACCGCTACAAGGTGGGCGACACCTACCGCGACGGCGGCGGCATCGTCACCCTGCGCATTTTCAAGAGCTTGAAGCCGGTGATTGGCGCCATCAACGGTCCGGCCGTGGGCGTCGGCGCCACCATGCTGCTGCCCATGGACATACGCCTGGCCAGCGAGGGCGCACGCATCGGCTTCGTGTTCACGCGCCGCGGCGTCACGCCCGAGGCGGCGTCGAGCTGGTTTCTGGGGCGCCTGGTGGGCATGCAGACTGCGCTCGAGTGGTGCTTCACCGGTCGCGTCTTCGCGGCCAGCGAGGCCTTGCAGCGCGGGCTGCTGCGCTCGGTTCATGCGCCCGACGAGCTGTTGCCGGCAGCGCGCGCGCTGGCGCGCGAAATCGCCGACAACGCCGCGCCGGTGTCGGTGGCGCTGACCCGTCAGATGCTGTGGCATATGGCCGGCCAGGATCACCCGATGAAGGCCCACCGCATTGACAGCCGCGGCATCCAGGCTCGCGGCAGTTCGGGCGATGCGAAGGAGGGTGTCCGCGCCTTCCTCGAAAAGCGCCCGGCGGTCTGGCGCAACCGCGTCTCGACCGATCTGCCCGACTTCTTCCCCTGGTGGGACGAACCGACCTTCGAGTGAACGCAAGGATCAGCCCATGAGCACCGCCACTGCAGCCGCCACCGCTGCCCGCCGCGTCGAGTTCTTCTTCGACTTCGGCAGCCCCGCGTCCTACCTGGCGCACACCCAGTTGCCGCGCATCGCCGCGGCCTGCGGCGCCGAACTGCTCTGGCGCCCCATGTTGCTGGGCGGCGTGTTCAAGGCCACCGGCAATGCCAGCCCGGTGAGCGTGCCGGCCAAGGGCAAGTGGATGAGCGCCGACCTGCCCCGCTGGGCGCAGCGCTGGGGCGTGCCTTACACCTTCAATCCGCACTTCCCCATCAACACGCTCACGCTGATGCGCGGCGCGGTCGGCCTGCAGTTGCGCCAGCCCGACGCATTCCGCGCCTACGCCGATGCGGTCTACGCCGCTCTGTGGCAACAGGGCCGCAACCTGGGCGACCCAGCCGAAGTGGCCCAGGTGCTCGCACCGCTAGGCATCACACCCGAGGCCTTCATGGCCCTGGTCGGCGACGCCGACGTCAAGGCCGCGCTCATCGCCAACACCGAGGAGGCCGTGGCCCGCGGTGTCTTCGGCGCCCCCACCTGCTTCGTCGGCGACGAGATGCATTTCGGCCAGGATCGGCTGGATTTCGTGGAGGCGGCGTTGCGGAGGGCTTGAGTTGGCGGACGCCGGAGCAAAGACAGTGCGCGAGGCCGACCTCTGGGTGGCGGCTGGAGCCTGTGACACGCACCCTTGGGGTCTGCTGGTGCTCGGTGGCGCTTCGAAGATATTCGGCCACCGGCGACAATCGCAGGTTCGCGCCGTCGACCGGCGCCCAGCAGCCAGCTTGTCATCATGTCCGACCTCGCCTCCGATATCCGCCGCCGGCGCACCTTCGCCATCATTTCCCACCCCGACGCGGGCAAGACGACGCTGACGGAAAAGTTGTTGCTGTTCTCCGGCGCGATCCAGATCGCCGGCTCGGTGAAGGCGCGCAAGGCCACGCGCCACGCGACCAGCGACTGGATGGAGATCGAGAAGCAGCGCGGCATTTCGGTGGCCTCGTCGGTGATGCAGATGGAATACGGCGACTGCGTCATCAACCTGCTCGACACGCCCGGCCACCAGGACTTCAGCGAGGACACCTACCGCGTGCTCACCGCCGTGGATGCGGCGCTGATGGTGATCGACGCTGCCAACGGCGTGGAGCCGCAGACGCGGCGCCTCCTGCAGGTCTGCCGCGCGCGCAACACGCCCATCATCACCTTCGTCAACAAGATGGACCGCGAGGTGAAGGAGCCGCTGGCGCTGATGGACGAGATCGAGCAGGAGCTGGGCATGACGGTCGTGCCCTTCACCTGGCCGGTGGGCATGGGCAAGTTCTTCCACGGCGTGATGGACCTGCGCGCCGACCAGATGCGCCTGTTCGCACCGGGCGAGGACCGCGCCGGCGGCGACGAGGAGGTGCTGCACGGCCTGCAGGAGCCGGCCCACGCCGCCCGTTTCGGCCAGCCCTACGAACAGGCGCTGGGCGAGATCGAGCTGGTGCGCGACGCCGCGCCGGCCTTCGAACACGCCGACTTCCTGACCGGCAAACAAACGCCGATGTTCTTCGGCTCGGCCGTCAACAACTTCGGCGTGCGCGAGGTGCTGGACGCGCTGGTGGCGCTGGCGCCGCCGCCCGGCGCGCGCAGCTCGATCGAGCGTACCGTGTTGCCCGACGAGCCCAAGTTCAGCGGCGTGGTGTTCAAGGTGCAGGCCAATATGGACCCGGCGCACCGCGACCGCATCGCCTTCGTGCGCGTCAGCTCCGGGCGCTTCACGCGCGGCATGCGGCTCAAGGTGGTGCGCACCGGCAAGGAGATGCGGCCGCAGACGGTGGTGAGCTTTCTGTCGCAGCGCCGCGAGCTGGTGGACGACGCGGTGGCCGGCGACATCATCGGCATCCCCAACCACGGCGTGCTGCAGCTGGGCGACACGCTGACCGAGGGCGAGGCGCTGCACTACACCGGCCTGCCTTTCTTCGCGCCCG
This sequence comes from Pseudomonadota bacterium, assembly GCA_041169165.1. GTDB lineage: Bacteria > Pseudomonadota > Gammaproteobacteria > Burkholderiales > Burkholderiaceae_C > Sphaerotilus. Next base: position 5,544 of record JBEEJN010000083.1, on the reverse strand, counting down.
AGAGCTTCCGCACCGTCGAGATCAAGGACCCGCTGCGCAGCAAGCAGCTGCGCCAGGGCCTGCAGCAGCTGGGCGAGGAGGGCGCGATCCAGGTGTTCACGCCGGTGGCGGGCGGCTCGATGATGCTGGGCGCCATCGGCCAGCTGCAGTTCGAGGTGGTGCTGCACCGGCTCAAGGGCGAATACGGCGTCGAGGCGCGGCTCGACCCCTGCCGCTTTTCGGTGGCGCGCTGGATCACCAGCACCGACGAGGCCAAGCTGAAGAAGTTCATCGACAGCGAGCCGCTGCGCATTGCCCACGACGTGGTCGGCGCGCCGGCTTTCCTGGTGCAGTACAGCTCCGACCTGCGCGTGGCGCAGGAGCGCTCGCCCGACATCCAGTTCCACGCCATGCGCGAGCACAGCGGGCGGGTGTTCGGCGCCGCGCCAACGAGCTGACCCGCTGGCGCCGGCCCGGCCCGGTCTGGCTTGGCCTGGCCGGACACGACGAAGCCGCCCGAGGGCGGCTTTTTCCTGCCCGGCGACGGGCTGGCAGGCCTGCGGTGGGTGCGCCGGCTTCAGGCCGGCGGGTTGGCGCTGGGCAGCGGGTAGGTGCCGGGCACGAGGATGCTGCGGTCCACGCCGGTGAGCTGGGTGTGGCCGCAGAAAGCCATGGAGATGTCCAGCTCCTTGTGGATGATCTGCAGCGCCTTGGTGACGCCGGCCTCGCCCATGGCGCCCAGGCCGTAGACCATGGCGCGGCCGATCATGGTGCCGCGTGCGCCCAGGGCCCAGGCCTTGAGCACGTCCTGGCCGGAACGGATGCCGCCGTCCATCCACACCTCGATCTGGTCGCCCACCGCCTCGACGATGGCAGGCAGGGCCTCGATGCTGGACAGGGCGCCGTCGAGTTGGCGGCCGCCGTGGTTGCTCACCACGATGGCGTCGGCGCCGCTGGCCACGGCGAGCTTGGCGTCTTCCACGTCCTGGATGCCCTTCAAGATGAGCTTGCCGCCCCACTTCTCCTTCACCCAGGCCACGTCGGCCCAGGACAGGCTGGGGTCGAACTGCTCGTTGGTCCAGGCTGAGAGCGACTTCATGTTGCTCACGCCCTTCACATGGCCGACCAGGTTGCGGAAGGTGTGGCGGCGCGTGCCGGCCATGCCCAGGCACCAGCGCGGCTTGGTCATCAGGTTGATGATGTTTCTGATGGTCGGCGAGGGCGGCGCGGTCAGGCCGTTCTTGAGGTCCTTGTGGCGCTGGCCGATCACCTGCAGATCGAGCGTGAGCACCAGGGCGCTGCACTTGGCCTTGCGCACCCGCTCGATCATGTTGGCCATGGCCTGGCGGTCGCGCATCATGTAGAGCTGGAACCAGAAGGGCGCGCGGGTGTGCTCGGCGATGTCCTCGATCGAGCAGATGCTCATGGTCGAGAGCGTGAAGGGGATGCCGAACTTCTCGGCCGCCCGCGCGGCGTGGATCTCGCCGTCGGCGTGCTGCATGCCGGTCAGGCCCACCGGGGCGATGGCCACCGGCATCTTCGCCGCCTGGCCGACCATCTGCACCGCCGTGCTGCGGTTTTCCATGTTCACCGCCACGCGCTGGCGCAGCTTGATCTTCTGGAATTCGCTTTCATTGGCGCGGTAGGTGGATTCGGTCCACGAGCCGGAATCGGCGTAGTCGTAGAACATACGCGGCACGCGTTTCTCGGCCAGCACACGCAGGTCTTCGATATTGGTGATGACGGTCATGGAGTCTCCGGTGTTGTTGGCTGTGAGGCGGGTTGGGCATCTGGCTCGGCCAGTGAGCGGCGGCGATGCTAGCCAAGCGCCAACCGACGCGCCCTGAAAAATCTTCACGGCCCAGCTGAGTGGACTGAGTGGGCTGAGTGGCGCCATGGCTGCCGGTCGCGCGCCGGGGCGTTCGGGTCGGTCACCGGTCCTGCCGAGGTTCGACTTGTCCACAGGCAGTCGCCTTGGCTATACTCGCGGGCTTTTCGGCGCTGGGCGCCAGCTTTTGTGCTGCGCGTTCGGTCCGCCGGGAATTTCAGTCGTAACTTCAAACGGGAACAAGTTACCCACCATGCCGACCATCAATCAACTCGTGCGCCAAGGCCGCAAGGCCGAAGTCACGAAGTCCAAGTCACCTGCCATGCAGGAATGCCCGCAGCGCCGTGGCGTCTGCACCCGCGTGTACACCACGACCCCGAAGAAGCCGAACTCGGCGCTTCGCAAGGTCGCCAAGGTGCGCCTGACCAATGGTTTCGAGGTCATCTCGTACATCGGCGGTGAAGGCCACAACCTGCAGGAACACAGCGTCGTGCTCGTGCGCGGCGGCCGTGTGAAGGATCTGCCGGGTGTGCGTTACCACATCGTGCGCGGTTCGCTCGACCTGCAAGGCGTGAAAGACCGCAAGCAGTCGCGCTCCAAGTACGGCGCCAAGCGCCCGAAGAAGGCCTGATCCGTCGGGTCACCGCTTCGTCCTGCGGCGCGCTGCGCGCTGGGGCCGGAGCAACGTTCGCTCCAGTGAAGGAGTGAGCGAGTAAGTGAGGTGCCGTCTTGCTGACACCTCAGGCCGCCGGGCCAAAAGCCGGGTTGCCAACTGAAGCATCGAAAGGAATTGAGAAATGCCACGTCGTCGCGAAGTCCCCAAGCGGGACATCCTGCCTGATCCGAAGTTCGGTTCTGTCGATCTGTCCAAGTTCATGAACGTCGTCATGGAATCGGGCAAGAAGGCCGTTGCCGAGCGCATCATCTACGGCGCTCTGGAGCAGGTCGAAAAGAAGGCCGGCAAGGATCCGCTGGAGATCTTTCTGACCGCGCTGAACAACGTCAAGCCGATGGTCGAAGTGAAGTCCCGCCGCGTCGGTGGTGCGAACTACCAAGTTCCCGTGGAAGTTCGCCCCATCCGCCGCGTGGCCCTGGCCATGCGCTGGCTGAAGGAATCGGCCCGCAAGCGCAGCGAGAAGTCCATGGCCCAGCGCCTGGCCAACGAGCTGCTCGAAGCCTGCGAAGGCCGCGGTGGCGCCATGAAGAAGCGCGACGAAGTGCATCGCATGGCCGAAGCCAACAAGGCCTTCTCGCACTTCCGTTTCTGATCCCGGCCCACTAGCCGATCCGCCTTCCCGGCCGCTCTCAGGGTTGTCACCAACCCGGGGGCGGCCCCTGCATTTGGAGAGACACCATGTCCCGCATGACCCCCATCGAGCGCTACCGCAACATCGGTATCTCGGCGCACATCGATGCCGGCAAGACCACGACCACCGAACGCATCCTGTTCTACACCGGTGTGAACCACAAGATCGGTGAAGTGCACGATGGCGCTGCCACCATGGACTGGATGGAGCAGGAGCAGGAGCGCGGCATCACCATCACGTCTGCTGCCACGACCTGTTTCTGGAAGGGCATGGACCTGAACTATCCGGAACACCGCTTCAACATCATCGACACCCCGGGCCACGTGGACTTCACCATCGAGGTGGAGCGTTCCATGCGCGTGCTCGACGGCGCCTGCATGGTGTACTGCGCCGTGGGTGGCGTGCAGCCGCAGTCCGAGACCGTCTGGCGCCAGGCCAACAAGTACAAGGTGCCCCGTCTTGCCTTCGTGAACAAGATGGACCGCACCGGCGCGAACTTCTTCAAGGTCGTTGACCAGATGAAGACCCGCCTGAAGGCCAACCCTGTGCCCATCGTGATCCCCATCGGCGCCGAGGAAAACTTCAAGGGCGTGGTCGATCTGATCAAGATGAAGGCCATCTTCTGGGATGAAGCGTCCCAGGGCATGAAGTTCGAATACCGCGACATCCCCGCCGACCTGCAGGCCGAGGCCGAGAAGTGGCGCGAGAGCATGATCGAGGCGGCCGCCGAGTCCAGCGAAGAGCTGATGAACAAGTACCTCGAAAGCGGCGAGCTGAGCGAGGAAGAGATCAAGCTGGCGATCCGTCAACGCACCATCGCCACCGAGATCCAGCCCATGCTGTGCGGCACCGCCTTCAAGAACAAGGGCGTGCAGCGCATGCTCGACGCGGTGATCGATTTCCTGCCCTCGCCGGTGGACATCCCCCCGGTGTCCGGTACCGACGATGACGACCAGCCGACCACCCGCAAGGCCGACGACAAGGAAAAGTTTGCCGCCCTGGCCTTCAAGCTGATGACCGACCCCTTCGTCGGCCAGCTGACCTTCGTGCGTGTGTATTCGGGTGTGCTGAACTCCGGCTCGACCGTCTACAACCCCATCAAGGGCAAGAAGGAGCGCATCGGCCGCATCCTGCAGATGCACGCCAACCAGCGCGAGGAAATCAAGGAAATTCTGGCCGGCGACATCGCCGCCTGCGTTGGCCTGAAGGAAGTCACCACGGGTGAGACCCTGTGCGATCCGGACGCCATCATCACGCTGGAAAAGATGGTCTTCCCCGAGCCCGTGATCTCGCAGGCCGTCGAGCCCAAGACCAAGGCCGACCAGGAAAAGATGGGCATCGCCCTGGGCCGTCTGGCCTCGGAAGACCCGTCGTTCCGCGTGCGCACCGACGAAGAATCCGGCCAGACCATCATTTCCGGCATGGGTGAGCTGCACCTGGAAATCATCGTCGACCGCATGAAGCGCGAGTTTGGCGTGGAAGCCAACGTCGGCAAGCCGCAGGTGGCCTACCGCGAAACCATCCGTGCCGCGGTCAAGGATGTCGAAGGCAAGTTCGTGCGTCAGTCGGGCGGCAAGGGCCAGTACGGCCACGTCGTGCTGACCGTCGAGCCGCAGGAGCCGGGCAAGGGCTTCGAGTTCGTCGACGCCATCAAGGGCGGCGTGGTGCCGCGCGAGTTCATCCCCGCGGTGGAAAAGGGCCTGATCGACACGCTGCCCAACGGCGTGCTGGCCGGCTTCCCGGTGGTCGACGTGAAGGTCACGCTGACCTTCGGTTCCTACCACGAAGTGGACTCGAACGAAAACGCGTTCAAGATGGCCGCCTCCATCGGCTTCAAGGACGGCTGCCGCAAGGCCCAGCCGGTCATCCTCGAGCCCATGATGGCCGTGGAAGTCGAGACGCCCGAAGACTACGCTGGCTCGGTGATGGGCGACCTGTCCAGCCGTCGCGGCATGGTGCAGGGCATGGACGACATGGCCGGCGGCGGCAAGGTCATCAAGGCCGAAGTTCCGCTGTCGGAAATGTTCGGCTACTCGACCACGCTGCGTTCGATGTCGCAAGGTCGTGCCACGTACACGATGGAGTTCAAGCACTACAGCGAAGCTCCGCGCAACGTGGCCGAGGCCATCATCAGCGCCCGTACGAAGTAAATCGTCTCCTGAGCGCGGGTGCCGTGTTGGTTGCCCGCCGCTCTTCCCGGTCTTCGCCCGCGGTGACCGGTGCTGCCAGTGGCACCGGCATCAACACCCAGGCGGAAACCTAAAACCTCCCACTGGCCATGCTCTTTTTATGGAGTTTCTGAAATGGCAAAAGGCAAATTCGAGCGTACCAAGCCGCACGTCAACGTGGGCACCATCGGCCACGTCGACCACGGCAAGACCACGCTGACTGCAGCGATCACCACCGTGCTGTCGATGAAGTTCGGCGGCG
>JBEEJN010000082.1:0-14039 GCA_041169165.1 Pseudomonadota bacterium | reverse complement strand
CGGTGAAGTAGGTGAACATGAAGAAGCTCAACAAGTCCGGCGTGGGCTCGTTGAAGGCCTGCAGGATGCGCGGGTTGTTCTCCTGGCCGCTGCGGCGTTCCAGCAGGGCTTCACCTTCCTCGCGGCCGTCGCGGCCGAAGTACTTGTGCAGCAGGTAGACCATCGCCCAGAGGTGACGGCCTTCCTCGACGTTGACCTGGAAGAGGTTGCGCAGGTCGTACTGGCTCGGGCAGGTCAGGCCGAGGTGGCGCTGCTGCTCGACGCTGGCCGGCTCGGTGTCGCCCTGCGTGACGATGATGCGGCGCAGGTTGGCGCGGTATTCGCCGGGCACGTCCTGCCAGGCGTCCTCGCCCTTGTGGTCACCGAAATGGATCTTGCGGTCCTTCTCGGCCGGGTTCAGGAAGATGCCCCAGCGGTAGTCGGGCATCTTGACGTGGCCGAACTGGGCCCAGCCCTGCGGATCCACGCTGATGGCGGTGCGCAGGTAGACGTCGAAGTTCTGGCTGCCGTCCGGGCCCATGTCCTTCCACCAGTCGAGGTAGTTGGGCTGCCACTGCTCGAGCGCGCGCTTGAGCGTGCGGTCCTCGGCCAGGTTGACGTTGTTGGGGATCTTCTCGCTGTAGTCGATGGTGGACATGCGGGGCTCCGGTGTGACGCCCTCCCCCAACGGGGGAGGGTAGGGGTGGGGTTTGTTCAGGGCGGTGGCGCTGGCGTCAGTGCAGTCGCCCCCACCCCGGCCCTCCCCCGCTGGGGGAGGGAGGAAAGTCTTAGACGCGGTTCCAGTCGAAGGCGGCCTTGTCGCCCTTGCCGTAGACCTTGAGCGCACCCTTCTCGCCCACGGCGTTGGGGCGCTGGAAGATCCAGTTCTGCCAGGCCGTCAGGCGGCCGAAGACACGCGTGGCCATGGTCTCGACACCGTTGAAGCGCAGGTTGGCTTCCATGCCGGTCAGGGCGTCGGGGCTCATGGCCACACGCTCCTCGATGGCGATGCGGGTCTCGTCCGACCAGTCGATGTCGTCCGGGTTGCTGGTGACCAGGCCCAGGGCAAAGGCGGCGTCGGCATCGAGCGCCTGGCCGATGCTGGCGCGCACGGCGTCCATGGCGGCAGCCTCGTTGTAGAAGCGACGGCCCAGGCGGCTCTCGTTCGTGGCCATGGGGAAGAGGCCGAAGTTGGTCTCGTTCACCGTGATCTTCGGGGCGGCGGCCTCGTCGTCCGGCAGGGCCAGCATGTAGCTGCGGTCGCAGGCCAGGGCCAGCTCCAGGAAGCTGCCGGCGAAGCACGAGCCTTGCTCGATCAGGGCGAACAGGCTGCGCGAGCTGACGTCCAGGCGGCTGAAGGTGCGGCGCAGGTAGCCGATGGTCTCGCGCACCAGCCAGTGGCCGCTGTTGGCCTGCAGCGTCGCGTCCATGGCCAGCACGCCGGCGGCGTCACCCTGGGTCTTGACCAGCCAGGTGCCGATCTCCAACTCGTTGGTGCGCATGTGCAGGATGGCGTCTTCCAGCTCGCGTGCCAGTTGCAGCGGGTACCAGTTGGAGCCCGCGGCCTCGATGCCGGCCACGTCGGTCGGCTGGGCGCCGGCGGGGGCCTTCACAGTCAGGGTGGCGACACGCTTGGCGCGGTCGATCTCGACCGACACGTTGCCGTAGCGCAGGGCGTCGGCCTCGATGCTGCGGTTGAGCGGCGTCAGCGCCACGCCCTTGCCGTTGGCGGGGCGGTCGCTTTGGGCGGCCAGTTCGAGCGCACGTTCCTGCACCTTGGCGGCGAACTGGGCCGGCTTGACGATGTCGTCCACCAGGCGCCAGTCCTTGGCCTTTTTGCCGCGCACGCCTTCGTTGGTGGTGCAGAAGATGTCGGCCAGATCGTGGCGCACCTTGCGCTTGTCGGTCACGCGGGTCAGGCCACCGGTGCCGGGGAGCACGCCCAGCAGCGGCACCTCGGGCAGGCTGACGGCGCTGGAGCGGTCGTCGACCAGGATGATCTCGTCGCAGGCCAGGGCCAGCTCGTAGCCGCCGCCGGCGCAGGCGCCGTTCACCGCGGCCAGGAACTTCAGCCCGCTGTACTGGCTGGAATCCTCCAGGCCGTTGCGGGTTTCATTGGTGAACTTGCAGAAGTTCACCTTCCAGGCGTGGCTGGAGACACCCAGCATGAAGATGTTGGCGCCCGAGCAGAACACCTTGTCCTTGGCGCTGGTGACCACCACGGTGCGCACCTCGGGGTGCTCGAAGCGGATGCGCTGGATGGCGTCGTTCAGCTCGATGTCCACGCCCAGGTCGTAGCTGTTGAGCTTCAGCTTGTAGCCCGGGCGCAGGCCGGCGTTCTCGTCGAAGTCGGCGGCCAGGGTGGCGACCGCACCTTCGAAGCTGAGCTTCCAGTGGCGGTACTGGCTCGGGTTCGTCTGGTAGTCGACGGCGCTGGGGGTGGTGCTGGTCACGGTAGGTCTCCTGGGGCGGTGAACTGCTGCGGGGTTGTTTGGGTTGGTGTGTGCATCATATTGCATGTAATCAAGGTGTCAAGCACAAACATGCATTTTTATGCGTGTCACATCGGCATCTGCAGGACGCTGCGCACCAGGTCGCGCAATTGGGCAAAGGTGGGCTCCAGCGGCTGGGCACTGGTGTCCACCTTGAACTCGGCCTTGGAGTAGAAGGCTGCGCGGCCGGCCAGGATGCGCCTGAGGTCATCCATCGCTTCCTTGTTGGCCGCCATGGGCCGCAGGTCGCCCTGGGCGCGCACCCGCTTCATGTGGTCCTCGGCGTCGGCCTGCAGCCAGACGGTGGTGCAGTGGGCCAGTAGCAGGTTGAAGGTGGCGGCGTCGGACACCAGGCCGCCGGGGGTAGCGATCACCGCCTCAGGGTAGATCTGGATCGCTTCTTCGAGCGCGCGGCGCTCGTAGCGCCGGTAGGCGTTCTGGCCGTACAGGGCCTGAATCTCGCTGATGCTGCAACCGGCGAACTTCTCGATCTCGCGGCTCAGTTCGACGAAGGGAAAGCTCAGGTCGTCGGCCAGCATCTGCCCCAGGGTGGACTTGCCCGCGCCGCGCAGGCCGACCAGCGCGATGCGCGGGCTGCGCGCCACCGCGCCCTGGCCGTTGGCGCCGCCCATGCCCAGCATCTCGCCCACGGCCACCCGCACGCGGCGCAGCGTGGCATCGTCGCGGCCTTCGAGCAGTTCGCGCAGCATCAGCCAGTCGGGCGTGGTGGTGGTGAAGTCGCCGATCAGTTCGGCCAGCGAACACTGCAGGGCGGCCGCCACCTGCAGCAGCACCAGGATGGACGCATTGCCGATGCCGTATTCCAGATTGGCCAGGTGGCGTTCGGACACATCGGCCGCCACGGCCGTGGCTTTGCGCGTCATGCCGCGGCGCGCACGCAGCGCACGTGCCCGCTCGCCCAGGGCGACGAGAAAGGGGTTCTTGTCCTCGCCCACCACTGCCGTCGGGGTGTCGGCAGGCGGGTCGACGACATGCAATATATTGCTTGACATGATGCGTCGGTGGTTCTATCTTTCTTGTAGGCACAATAATGCATCTCCTGGCCCTGCACAAGCATGAACATCAACTTCGTCGAGATCCCGGACTGGAACGGACAGCCGGCCCGCATCGAGCACCGCTGGGTCGGCGCGGGGGATGACCCGTCCGCACCGGTGATGGTCTTCCTGCACGAGGGCCTGGGCTCGGTCGGCCTGTGGCGCGACTTTCCAGCCAGACTCTGCGCTGCCCTGGGCTGCCGCGGCCTGGTCTACAGCCGCCCGGGCTACGGCGCCTCCACGCCGCGCCCGGCCAGCGAGCACTGGGGCCTGGACTTCATGCACCGGCAAAGCCACGAGGTGCTGCCGGCGCTGCTGGCCGCCCTAGGCGTGAAGGGCAAGGTCTGGCTGTTCGGCCACAGCGACGGCGGCTCCATCAGCCTCATTCATGCGGCGCACCACGGCGAGCAGGTGGCCGGCGCCATCGTGCTGGCGCCGCACATCCTGGTGGAGGAATACGGCCTGGCCAGCATCCGCAAGGCACGCGAGGTCTATCTGACGACCGATCTGCGCGCGCGCCTGGCGCGCTACCACGACGACGTCGACTCGGCCTTCTTCGGCTGGAACGACATCTGGCTGCACCCCGACTTTCCGCGCTGGAGCATCGAGGCCGAGCTGCCCGCCATCACTTGCCCGCTGCTGGCCGTGCAGGGCATCGACGACGAATACGGCACGCTGGAGCAGATCCGCGGCATCCGCCGCCGTGTGCCGCAGACCGAGCTGCTGGAGCTGCCGGCCTGCGGCCACTCGCCGCACAAGGACCAGCCCGAGGCGCTGATCGCCGCGGTGGCGGCGTTCTTCGGCAAGCACCAGGGCGCCTGAGCGGCGCTGGCGGCTTACAGCAAGCGGCAGGCCGGGCTGGGCCGGCAACGGCACGCTCGGTGGCGCGCTGTCCGCACCGTGGCGCGGTCGTGGCGGCACCTTGGCGACGTGCGGCGGCTGCTGCGCGCGGTAAGCTGGCCGCGCCCGTGCCTGCCTGCACGCTGACCGCGCGACACCGTCCGTCGCCGCCCGCCCCATGAACTTCCAGCTTCCCGAAGCCACCCTGGCGCTGCGCGAACGTGTGCGCCAGTTCATCGCCGAGCAGGTCATCCCGCTTGAAGACGACCCCGGCAACACCGAACACGGCCCGAGCGAGGCCCTGCGCGCCGAGCTGGTGGCGCGCGCCCGCGCCGCCGGCCTGCTCACGCCGCACGCCAGCGTCGAATACGGCGGCATGAGCCTGAGCCATGTCGAGAAGGCCGTGGTCTTCGAGGAAGCCGGCTACTCGCCGCTCGGCCCCACGGCGCTCAATGTGCATGCACCCGACGAGGGCAATATCCACCTCATGGAAGCCGTGGCCAGCGCCGCTCACAAGGAACGCTGGCTGCGCCCGCAGGTGTTGGGCCACACCCGCTCGTGCTTCTGCATGACCGAGCCGCCGCCGGGGGCGGGCGCCGACCCGTCCATGCTCGCCACCACGGCCGTGCGCGACGGCGACGACTACCTCATCAGCGGCACCAAGTGGCTGATCACCGGCGCGGTCGGCGCAGCCTACGCCATCGTCATGGCGCGGCTGGAGGACGGCTCGGCCACCATGTTCCTGACCGACATGGACAACAAGCCCGGCATCACCATCGAGCGCCAGATGCACGCCATGGACCGCTGCTTCACCGGCGGCCATGCCGTGGTGAGGTTCGACAACTTGCGCGTGCCGGCCGCCGACGTGCTGGGCGAACTCGGCAAGGGCTTCAGATACGCCCAGGTGCGACTGGCCCCGGCACGCCTGACCCACTGCATGCGCTGGCTAGGCCAGGCCCGCCGCGCCCACGACCTGGCGCTGGCCCATGCGCGCAGCCGCCAAGCCTTCGGCAAGCCGCTGGGCGAGCACGAAGGCGTGGGCTTCATGCTGGCCGACAACGACATGGACATGATGACCGCGCGCCTGCACATCTGGCACACCGCCTGGCTGCTGGACCAGGGCGAGCGCTGCAACTTCGAATCGAGCCGCGCCAAGGTCGTGTGCTCCGAGGCCGAATGGCGCGTGGTGGACCGTTCGGTGCAGATCCTCGGCGGCCAGGGCGTGACCGGCGAGACCCTGGCCATGCGCATCTTCATGGACATGCGCGCCTTTCGCATCTACGACGGCCCGAGCGAGGTGCACCGCTGGAGCATGGCGAGAAAGCTCATGGCGGGCTGAGTGCCTGCAACCTGGTCACCTACGACGACTAAAAAGACGACCCCGTACGCGTATTTGATCAGCCCAAGCCGCCGCACTGACGCACGCCGGTGCCGTTTGCATGACGACACGCGGCATCTGCGACAGCGCAACCGGCGTTTGCTGGACCCTCAACGCCGTTTGCGTACCCACACTCGGCGTTTGTTTGTCTGCATTCGGCGTTTGCGCTACAGCAGCTGGTGCATGTCGGTCGTCGAACGGCGTATGTCGGTCTGCAAAGCGCGATTGCAAACAATCAGCCGGCGTTTGCAGACACTCAATTCGCAATTGCAGACGTTGCCACGCCGTCTGTTGACAAACATTTGCGGTTTGTCGACCAGCAAGCGGCGTTTGTTGACGCGCACGTGGCGTTTGTTGACCAGCAAGCGGCGTTTGCTGACCCGCACGCGGCGTTTGCTGATCCGCACGTGGCGTTTGCTGACCAGCACGCAGCGTTTGTTGACCCGCGCGCGGTGTTGGCTGAACTGCACGCGGCGTTTCTCGGCAAGCAATCAGTCAACGCAGACGACAGCTATCCGGCGCTGCGCTGCCGTCTGCAGCAAACGACATGCAATTCCTGATTGCAATGGCGCGCGTGGTGATTGCATATTGATCAGCGCAGTTCTGACCCTGAGGTGGGCAGCGCACGTTTGAAAAAGAATGACCCGCAAGCCGGTGTACCCTGCGAAAAAGCGATGGCGTTACGCTGACCGCCTGCCGGAGCCTCTCGGACTGCCACGCCCGTGCCGACTCCTAGACTCCATCGGGACCCATGCAAGCAGACCTCAAGAAGACCCTCTGGGCGGCCGCCGACAAGTTGCGCTCGTCGATGGACGCTGCCGAGTACAAGCACATCGTCCTCGGCCTCATCTTCCTCAAGTACATCTCCGACGCCTTCGACGAGCGCCGCGACGAACTGGCCGGCGCGTTCGCCGACGAGTCCAGCGACCTCTACCTGCCCGACGCCGACGACCGCGTGCTGGCCGCCGAGGAGCGCGACTACTACACCATGGTCAACTGCTTCTGGGTGCCCGGGCCGGCGCGCTGGGAGACCCTCCGTGCCAATGCCAAGCAGTTCGACATTGGCACCCGAATCGACCTGGCGCTGGACGCCATCGAGGCCGACAACCTGCGCCTGAAGGGCATCCTGGACAAGCGCTTCGGCCGCGCCCAGCTGGAGCCCGGCAAGCTGGGCGAGCTCATCGACCTCATCTCGACCATCGGCTTCACGTCCAGCGAGGGTCACCACGCCAAGGACTTGCTGGGCGAGGTGTACGAATACTTCCTCGGCCAGTTCGCCAACGCCGAGGGCAAGAAGGGCGGCCAGTTCTACACGCCGGCCAGCGTGGTGAAGGTGCTGGTGGAGGTGCTGGCGCCGCACAAGGGCAAGGTCTACGACCCCTGCTGCGGCTCGGGCGGCATGTTCGTGCAGAGCGAGAAGTTCATCGAAAACCACGGCGGCAAGTTCGGCGACATCTCCATCTACGGCCAGGAAGCCAACCCCACGACCTGGCGCCTGGTGGCGATGAACCTGGCCATCCGCGGCATGGACTTCAACCTCGGCAAGGAGCCGGCCGACACCTTCCACCGCGATCAGCACCCGGACCTGAAGGCCGACTACGTGCTGGCCAACCCGCCCTTCAACATCAGCGATTGGGGCGGCGAGCGACTGCTGGACGACCGCCGCTGGGTGCACGGCACGCCGCCAGCCGGCAACGCCAACTACGGCTGGCTGCAGCACATCCTGCACCACCTGGGTCCGCGCGGGCAGGCGGGCGTGGTGCTGGCCAACGGCAGCATGTCGTCCAACCAGAACAGCGAAGGCGAGATCCGTCGCGCGATGGTCGAGGCCGACGAGGTGGAGGCGATGGTGGCCCTGCCGCCGCAGCTCTTCTTCAACACGCAGATTCCGGCCTGCCTGTGGTTCCTGGCCAAGGACAAGACCAAGGGTGGCCGCGACCGGCGCGGCGAGCTGCTGTTCATCGACGCCCGCAAGCTGGGCCGTATGAATACGCGTGTGAACCGGGTGTTCGACGATGAAGATGTGCAGCGCATCGCCAGCACCGTGGCGGCGTGGCGCGGGCAATCTGTTCCCTCGCCCCAGAGGGGAGGGGGCCAGGGTGAGGGGCCAGCCTATGCCGACGTGCCCGGCTACTGCCGCGCCGTGAAGCTGGCCGAGATCGCCGAGCACGGTCACGTGCTGACCCCCGGCCGCTACGTCGGCGCCGAGGCCACCGACGATGACGACGAGGCGTTCAACGACAAGATGGAGCGGCTGACGGCGCAACTGGCGGAGCAGATGGCCAAGGGAGCCGAGCTGGATGCGGTGATTCGGGAGAAGCTCGGAGGGATGGGGTATGGAGTCTGAGGCATGGGCTTGGCCGACTGTCCCACTGGGTTCGATTGCGACGTTTCGAGTCGGCAGTGCGTTCAAGACTGAACATCAGGGTGGGCAGAGTGGTGATATTCCATTCATTAAGGTCAGCGACTTCAGCTTGCCAGAGAACTCATTTCAGATTCGGACCGCCAACAACTGGGTCAGTAGGGCCAAGGCGAACGAAATAAAGGCTGCACTTCATCCGCCCGGTGCGACAGTTTTTGCAAAGATTGGCGTCGCCCTCACCTACAACCGACGAAGGCTATTGGTACGCGAAACAGCCCTAGATAACAATCTAATGTCGGCTGCGCCCATTAACGGAAAGGTTTCTTCGGAGTACCTGCATTTTCTTCTTGCGCATCTTGATTTCAACGTCATAGCAAACGGAAGCGCGCTCCCGTACCTGAATGTCAGCGACCTCCGGAATATTGAAGTTGGGGTGCCGCAACCAAAGGTTCAGGAGGAAACTGTAGCCATGCTCATGGCGTTGCAGCAGCGCATCGACCTCCTGCGCCAAACCAACGCCACCCTCGAATCCATCGCCCAAGCCCTGTTCAAGAGCTGGTTCATCGACTTCGACCCGGTGCGTGCCAAGGCCGAAGGCCGCGAGCCCGAGGGGATGGATGCGGCCACGGCGGCGCTGTTTCCGGCGGAGTTTGAGGAGTCGATTCGGGGTGCGCTTCCGCGTGGCTGGCGAGTCGGGTCGATTCTTGAGGTGGCGTCGCTGCTGAGTGGCGGAACTCCCAAGACCGACAACCCTGCCTTCTGGGGAGGCGGAATTCCCTGGGCCAGTGCAAAGGATGTATCCCAGTGTCGCGATAGCGTGCTAGTGGAAACCGAGCGAACTATTAGCCAAGCTGGGCTCGAACGTAGTTCCACGCGCATCATTCCCGCGCTCGCCAGCGTCATCGTTGCCCGCGGCGCGACGACGGGTCGCATGGTCATGTTTGCGGATGCGATGGCGATGAATCAGACCTGCTACGCGCTGATCTCAAAGGGTGACGTGCCTTGTGCTCTAAACCTTCTGTTGCGAAACGAGGTCTCTGGCCTGGTCAACGCTGCACATGGATCGGTTTTCGACACCATCACCACGACCACGTTCTCGAACTCGCAATGCGTCTTGCCCCCAGCGACCTTGCTGGAGAGGTTCGAGTCACTCGTGAGGCCATTGGTTGACCGGCAGATCAGCTCGGTCAGGTCCGCACAGGCGCTCGCGTCTATTCGCGACACCCTTCTCCCCCGTCTCATCTCCGGCAAGCTGCGCCTGCCTGAGGCGCAGGCCATGATGGAATCGACAACATGAGCACCCCTCACCGCAAGAAGCCGGAGGGCCCGGTCCGCATTGAGTACCTCAAAGTTCAGAACTTCCGCGCTCTGCGTGACGTGGAGCTCAAGGATCTGACGCCGCTGACCGTGCTGCTCGGGCCCAATGGCAGCGGCAAGTCCACGGTCTTTGATGTTTTCGCTTTTCTGGCCGAGTGCTTTGAACTCGGTCTTCGCAAGGCCTGGGACAAGCGCGGCCGGGCCAAGGAGCTGAAGACTCGGGGCAGCAACGGGCCGCTGTCCATCGAGATCAAGTACCGCGAGGCGGGTTTCCCGCTCATCACCTATCACTTGTCGGTCGATGAGGTGAACGGCATTCCGGTGGTGATGGAGGAGTGGCTGCGCTGGACACGCGGTAAGGGCGGCAAGCCGTTCCGCTTCCTCGACTACCGGCAGGGCGTGGGCCAGGCGGTTAGCGGCGAGTTGCCCGATGAACAGGACCGGCGGGTGGACATCCCGCTGAAGTCGCCCGACCTGCTGGCCGTCAATGCGCTGGGTCAGTTCGCCGAACACCCGCGTGTGGCGGCCCTGCGCGACTTCATCACTGGCTGGCACGTGTCCTATCTGGCGGCTGACAGCGCCCGCGGCCAGCCCGAAGCCGGGCCGCAAGAGCACCTCACCAGGAGCGGCGACAACCTGCCCAACGTCATCCAGTACCTGGGCGAGCAGCATGCCGAGCGGCTGGAGCATATCTTCGACGTGCTGCGCCAGCGGGTGCCGCGCATCGAGCGCGTGCTGGCCGACACGATGCCCGATGGCCGGCTGCTGCTGCAGATCAAGGACGCGCCCTTCAGTCATCCGGTGCTGGCCCGCTTTGCCTCCGACGGCACGTTGAAGCTGTTGCAGTACCTGGTGCTGCTGCACGATCCGGCGCCGCCGCCGTTCATCGGCATCGAGGAGCCGGAAAATTTTCTGCACCCGCGGATGTTGCTGGATCTGGCCGAGGAATGCCGCAAGGCCACCGAGCAGACCCAGCTGATGGTGACGACCCATTCGCCATTCCTCGTAAATGCCCTGCGCGCCGAGGAGGTACGGGTGCTGTGGCGCGACGAGGCCGGCTACACGCAGGCCATGCGGGCATGTGATCTGCCCGGCGTCACGGCTTTCATCGAGCAGGGGGCCTTGCTCGGCCACCTGTGGATGGAAGGTCAGTTGGGCGTCGGCGATCCGCTCGTCAACCAGGGCGCGCCGACACGTCCGCTGAAGCGCCCGACCGCCAAGACCAGCCGGAAGAAGGCTTGATGAGCATGTCGGCCGCCAATCACCTGGTTCTGCTGGTGGAGGAGCCTTCGATGGAGGCTTTCCTGCACGCCTTGTTGCCGCGCCTGATGCCGGCGCGACGCACCTTCGAGATCCATCCCTTCCAGGGCAAGGACGATCTGATGGCCAAGCTGGAGACCCGCCTGCGCGCCTATGCGCAATGGCTGCCCGAGGACTGGCGTGTGCTGGTGATCGTCGACCGGGACGACGAGGACTGCAAGGCCCTCAAGTCGCGCATGGAGGCCATCGGTACCCGTGCCGGTCTGCTGACGCGCACACGCGCCGTCGGAGCCGCCGGCCAGGGCCCGGACAAAGCCGATTGGCAGCTGGCCAACCGCATCGCCACCGAGGAACTGGAGGCGTGGTACTTCGGCGACTGGCCGGCTGTGCAGGCCGTTTACCCGAAGCTGCCTGACGGGGTGCCCAAAAGTCGCGGCTTGCGTGACCCGGATGCCATCGCCGGCGGCACCTGGGAGGCCTTCGAGCGCGTGCTGCAGCGCCACGGCTACGCCAAGGCCGGGCTGGCCAAGATCGAGACGGCGCGAGCCATCGGCCGGCATATCGAGCCCAGTCGCAGCCAGTCATCCAGCTTCCAGGCTTTTCATGCCGCGTTGGTGGAGGCGCTGCAGTGACCGGCATCACCGAGAACGACGTTGAACAAACCATGCTTGACTGGCTGGCGGCACTCGGCTGGGAGGTCGGCCACGGGCCGGACGTGTCGCCACCGGACGCCAAGACGCCCGGCACCGAGCGCGACAGCTACCGCGAGGTCGCACTCAAGCACCGCCTGCGCGACGCGATCCGGCGGCTGAACCCGCACATTCCTGCTGGCGCGCAGGACGAGGCCTGCCGGATGGTGCTGAACCCGAACATCCCCGGCCAAGTGCAGGCCAACCGCCAGATGCACCGCTGGTTGGTGGAGGGCGTGCCGGTCGAGTACCAGAAGGACGGCGAGACCCGTGGTGACCGGGTCAAGCTGGTGGATTGGTCGGAGGCCGCCCGCAACGACTGGCTCGCGCTCAACCAGTTCAGCATCCAGGGCCCGAAGCAGACCCGCCGCCCGGACGTGGTGCTCTTCCTCAACGGCCTGCCGGTGGTGGTGGTCGAACTCAAGAACCCTGGCGATGAGAACGCCGACCTGTGGGCCGCCTTCAACCAGCTGCAGGCCTACAAGGAAGACATCCCCGACCTGTTTCTGAGCAACGCGCTGCTGGTCATCAGCGATGGCATCGAGGCCCGTGTCGGCTCGCTCACGGCCGACCCCGAACGCTACATGGCCTGGCGCACCATCGACGGCGTGACCGTCGACCCGCTGGGGCCGATGCGAGAGCTGGAAACACTGGTGCACGGCCTGTTCCAGCGCGAGCTGTTGCTGGACGTCCTGCGGCACTTCATCCTGTTCGAGGACGAGGGCCGGCTGGTCAAGAAGGTGGCCGGCTATCACCAGTTCCACGCGGTGCGGGCGGTGGTGGAGAGCGTGCTGGTGGCCTCCCACCCGAAGGCCGATGCCGCCCGCCGCGGCAAGGGCGGCGTGGTGTGGCACACCCAGGGCGCCGGCAAGAGCATCGAGATGACCTGCCTGGGCGGCAAGCTGATGCAGCACCCGGCCATGGGCAACCCGACCCTGGTGGTGGTGACCGACCGCAACGACCTGGACAACCAGCTCTTCGGGGTATTTGCCGGCGCGGCCGAGCTGTTGCGCGAGACGCCGGTACAGGCCGACACCCGGCCCAAGCTGCGCGAGCTGCTGGGCAACCGGCCCTCGGGCGGCATCATCTTCACGACGATTCAGAAGTTCACGCCCGGCGAGGATGAGGACAGCTTCCCGGTGCTCTCCGACCGGCACAACATCGTCGTCATCTGCGACGAGGCCCACCGCAGTCAGTACGGCTTCCAGGCCAGCCTGCCCAAGCTGCAGAAGCAGCTCAAGGACGCCAGGAAGGCCACCGCGGCCAACGAGCCACTTATGCTGAAGGTGGCCGAGCCGGAGGCGCACTACGGCGGACTGCGCAACGTCCGGTACGGGTACGCCCAGCACCTGCGCGACGGCCTGCCCAATGCCACCTTTGTCGCGTTCACCGGCACGCCCGTTTCACTGGAAGACCGCGACACCCGGGCCGTGTTCGGCGACTACGTGCACATCTACGACGTCGAGCAGGCGGTCAAGGATGGCGCCACGGTGCCCATCTACTACGAGAGCCGGCTGGCCCGGCTGGAGCTGCAGGAGGCCGAGACGACGCTGCTGGACGACGAGGTCGAGGAGCTGACCGAGGACGAAGAGGACGACACCGCCAAGACGGCGCAGCTACGCCGCTGGGCCGCGCTGGAGAAGCTGGTGGGCGCGCCCCCACGCATCCAGAAGGTGGCGGCCGACCTGGTGGAGCACTTCGAGAACCGCCAAGCCAGCCTGGACGGCAAGGCGATGGTGGTGACGATGAGCCGCGACATCTGCGTGCACCTGTACGACGCCATCGTCGCCCTGCGCCCAGGCTGGCACGACCCCGATCCCGAGAAGGGCGTCATCAAGATCATCATGACCGGCTCGGCCTCGGACAAGGCGCTGCTCAAGCCGCATATCCACAGCAAGGACGTCAAGAAGCGCCTGGAGCGCCGCTACAAGGACCCCGCCGACCCCTTCAAGCTGGTCATCGTGCGCGACATGTGGCTCACCGGCTTCGACGCCCCGTGCATGCACACCATGTACGTCGACAAGCCCATGAAGGGCCACAACCTGATGCAGGCCATCGCGCGGGTGAACCGGGTGTTCAAGGACAAGCCCGGCGGGCTGGTGGTGGACTACATCGGCATCGCCAACGAGCTGAAGGCGGCGTTGAAGGACTACACCCAGGCCAAGGGCAAGGGCCAACCGACCATCGCCGCCGAGGACGCCCTGGCCGTGCTGCTGGAGAAGATGGACGTGCTGCACGGCATGCTGCACGGCTTCGACTACACCGCCTTCCGCACCCAGTCCTGGCAACTGCTGCCCGGCGTCGCGAACCATGTGCTCGGCTTGGAAGACGGCAAGAAGCGCTTCGCCGACACGGTGCTGTCGGCCAGCAAGGCCTTCGCGCTGTGCTGCACCCTGGACGCGGCTCTGACCCACCGGGACGAGCTGGCCTTCCTTCAGGCCGTGAAGGCCGCGCTGACCAAGTTCGGCACCTCGGGCAAGAAGCTCAGTGACGAGCAGAAGGAACACGCGCTGCGGCAAATCATCAGCAAGGCGGTCGTGAGTGCGTATTTCGGCGAACGTGACCGCTCATTTCGGCCATCGTGACCGCCGGCCGTGACGGGTGCCATTGAGGCCGTTTCGGTATCGTGACCGCCCGTTTCGGCGAACGTGACCGCCGGTTCGGAGG
>JBEEJN010000081.1:0-14569 GCA_041169165.1 Pseudomonadota bacterium | reverse complement strand
CGAGATCTTCGGCCCGGTGGCCTGCCTGATTCCCTTCGATGACGAGGCCGACGCCATCCGTATCGCCAACGACATCCAGTACGGATTGAGCAGCTACGTCTGGACCGAGAACCTCGGCAAGGCGCACCGCGTGTCAGCAAGCATCGAGGCCGGCATGTGCTTCGTCAACAGCCAGAACGTGCGCGACCTGCGCCAGCCCTTCGGCGGCACCAAGGCCAGCGGCACCGGGCGCGAAGGCGGTACCTGGAGCTACGAGGTCTTCCTCGAACCCAAGAACGTGGCGGTGAGCCTGGGCTCGCACCACATTCCGCATTGGGGCGTTTGAGGTGTTCGAGAAATCCCCCCCGGCCCCCCTTTGCCAAAGGGGGGTGCCAAGCAGACTGTGGTGCCGCGCTGTCTTCCTTCCCCCTGTGTCGAAGGGGGTGTGCAGCACGGGCGGTGGCGCGACGCTGTCTTCCTTCCCCCTTTGTAAAAGGGGGACCGAGGGGGATTTCCCCCGTCGACCGAGCGCCGGTCCCGGGCGCTGAAATCCCCCCTGCCCCCCTTTGCCAAAGGGGGGTGAATCAAGCAGGAGATCCGCCTATGGGCACGCTTGCACTCGCCGCCAAGATCACCCACGTGCCCTCGATGTACCTGAGCGAGCTGCCCGGCCCGCGGCAGGGTACGCGGCAGGACGCCATCGATGGCCACATCGAGATCGGTCGGCGCTGCCGCGAACTGGGCGTGGACACCATCGTGGTGTTCGACACGCACTGGCTGGTCAACGCCAACTACCACGTCAACTGCGCGCCGCACTTCAAGGGCCTCTACACCAGCAACGAGCTGCCGCACTTCATCGCCAACCTGGGCTACGAGTTCCCGGGCAACCCGGCGCTCGGCCGCCTGCTGGCTCAGGTGGCGCGCGAGCAGGGCGTGGAGACGCTGGCACACGACGCCACCACGCTGGCACCTGAATACGGCACCCTGGTGCCCATGCGCTACATGAACCAGGACCAGCACTTCAAGGTGGTCTCGGTCTCGGCCCTGTGCACGGTGCATTACCTCAACGACAGCGCGCGCCTGGGCTGGGCCATGCGCCAGGCCATCGAGCAGCACTACGAGGGCACGGTGGCCATCCTCGCCAGCGGTTCGCTCAGCCACCGCTTCGCGCAGAACGGCCTGGCGCCCGAGTTCGCCTTCAAGGTCTGGAGCCCTTTCCTGGAACAGCTGGACGAGAAGGTGATCGAGCTCTGGCAGGCCGGCCGCTGGGCCGAGTTCTGCGCCATGCTGCCCGAATACGCCAGCAAGGGCCACGGTGAAGGCTTCATGCACGACACCGCCATGCTGCTCGGCGCTTTGGGCTGGAGCAGCTACGACGGCCAGGCCGAGGTGGTCACGCCCTACTTCGGCGCCAGCGGCACGGGGCAGATCAACGCCATCTTCCCCGTCACGCCGCAGAGCGGCGCTGGCGTGCCGCAGCCGCAGTCGTCCGCCGCCGACGGCTACAAGAGCTTCCAGGCCGCGCAGCGGCTCTGAAGCGCCCGTCCAGCCAGGCTCACCACCACAGCCACCCCCCTCACTCGTCGCCAAGCGCCTCGCCATGCCCCACCTCGTCATCCTCTACACCGGCAACCTCGACCGCCCCGCGCGCGAAGGCGGCAGCGACATGGGTTCGCTCTGCCGCGAACTGGCGCAAGTCATGCGCGCCCAGCGTGACGAGGCCGACAAGCCGGTCTTCCCCACCGGCGGTGTGCGTGTGCTGGCCTACCCGGCCGCACACTGGGCGGTGGCTGATGGCGGCGAGGCCGGCCGCGCCGCGGGCAGTGATGGCGACTACGCCTTCGTCTACCTCAACCTTCGCATGGCGCGCGGTCGCTCCACCGCCGTGCAGCAAGCCTGCGGCCAGGCGCTGGAGGCCTGCGTCAAGGCGCACTTCGCACCCCAGCTCAGCCAGGGCCACATCGGCGTGACCCTGCAGATCGACGAAGGCCCCGAGGTCTTCGACGCCAAGAACAGCTCGCTGCACCCGCTCTTCGGCGGACCGCGGCCCAAGCCCTGAGCCGGGCGCACAAGCCAGCCCAATCAAACACATCCGGTCGCATCCAACGGCATCAACCCCAGCCATGCTCGACACCCCCACCATCCAGCAGCTCGCGCGCGAGCTCTACGAGGCCCGCAAGCAGCGCGTGCAGGTACGCCATTTCTCCAAGCGCTACCCGCAGATGACCGTGCTCGACGGCTATGCCATCCAGCGCGCCTGGGTAGCGCTGGAGCAGGCCGACGGCCGGCTCATCAAGGGCCGCAAGATCGGCCTGACCTCGCGCGCCATGCAGATCTCCAGCCAGATCGACGAGCCCGACTACGCGCCGCTGATGGACGACATGTTCTTCGCCAACAACGGCGACATCCCCGTCGATCGCTTCATCGCGCCGCGCGTCGAGGTGGAGCTGGCCTTCGTGCTCGGCCGCGAGCTGCAGGGCCCGGCGGTGACACTCTTCGATGTGCTCTCGGCCGCCGACTATGTGGTGCCGGCCATCGAGATCATCGACGCGCGCATCGAGCAGTTCGACCGCGAAACCAAGGCCATGCGCCGCGTGCAGGACACCATCAGCGACTTCGCCGCCAACGCCGGCATTGTGCTGGGCAGCCGGCCGATGAAGCCCATGGACCTCGACCTGCGCTGGGCCGGTGCCATCCTGCACAAGAACGGCGTGGTCGAGGAGACCGGCCTGGCGGCGGGCGTGCTGGGCCACCCGGCCATGGGCATCGCCTGGCTGGCCAACAAGATCGCCCCGCACGGCGAGAAGCTCGAAGCCGGCCAGGTCGTGCTCGCCGGCAGCTTCACCCGCCCGGTCAACGGCGTGAAGGGCGATGCCTTCCACGCCGATTACGGCCCGCTGGGCTCGGTGAGCTTCCGCTTCGCTTGAAGCCGGAGCGACGTTCGATAGGGCACCGCGCGACGACGGCGCAACTTTGAACGGCATGACAAACGCACATCGCTCCCGAAGGATGGTCGTCTACAAGATCACCTACCCGAACGGAAAGATCTATGTCGGGATGGATCTCACCGACAGCATCAACTACTTCGGCAGTGCAAGTGCCGAGTTGATCGCACGCGACTTCGACGATGACGCACGTCGCGACTTCACGGTTCGCAAGCAGATCCTGTGGGAGTCCACCACCGCCACGGACGAGGAAGTCCGGCTGATGGAAGTCGAAATCATCAAGTCGCTGAAGGCCAATGTCCCTGCCGTTGGCTACAACCAATGGCCCAAGCGCAAGGCCTCCACCACAAGGCAAGACTGATCACGAGCTGTCGAGCCCGGGTCGTATCGCAACAACACCTGATCGGACAAGTCCACCATGTCAGCCTACCCGCGCCCTGCCCGCTTCAGCCAGGCCGAATGGGCCGCCCGTGTCGAACTCGCCGCGGCCTACCGCGTGTTCCACCACCTGGGCTGGACCGAGCTGATCTACAACCACATCAGCCTGCGCGTGCCCGATGCGCAAGGCCAGTTCCTGGTCAACCCCTTCGGCCTGCACTACAGCGAGGTCACCGCGTCCAACCTGGTGAAGGTCGACGTGGACGGCAACATCCTGGGCAACAGCGACTGGCCGATCAACCCGGCCGGCTTCACCTTCCATGGCGCCATCCACGCCACGCTGCCTGACGCGCACTGCGTGATGCACGTGCACACCACGCCCACCATGGCGGTGAGCTGCCTGGAAGAGGGCCTGAGCTACACCAACTTCTACGCCGCCCACCTCTGGGGCAAGGTGGCGTATCACGACTTCGAGGGCATCACCGTGCGCTCGGACGAAGGCCAGCGCATCCTCGCCAGTTCGGCCGGCAAGCCGGTGCTGCTGCTGCGCAACCACGGCCCGGTGACGATCGGCACCACGGTCGCCCAGGCCTTCGCCTACCTGTGGACGCTGCAGCGCGCCTGCGAGGTGCAGACCACCGCCCAGCCCATGGGCACGCTGCGCCCTATCGCCCCCGAGGTGCTGGAGCGCTGCGTGCGCGACGCGCTCAACTTCGACCCGAAATACGGCGCGGGGCAGGACGGCTTCGACGCGCTGCGGCGGCTGGTGGATCGCATCGATCCGTCCTACCAGCGCTGATAGCGCGTGACACAACTCTGTGGCGCGTGCCCGTGCAGGAGTTGAGCGCAGCGGTCGACAGCGCATGTCCGCAATGACCCTGATCGTGGGGCTGTCAGCGTCACGCAGGGATGAGACGGGCATCATGTGCCGGTTCTTGAGCCGCCTCGTGCATCCAACCCCATGCCACTCCTGGGCACCGCCTTCCGCGCCGCTCGGACGTCAGCCTTGCGGACTTCCCTCCATTCACAGGCTGTCGAGCCGCAGGCCGCGCCATCGCCGCTGGGCGACGCCTGCAGCCGCGCCGAAAGTTCTGCCGATCGCAACGCCGAGTCGTCGGGCACATTGGCGGAACCCCTGGCGCTATGGCATCCGCTCGTTGCAGCCCTGCTCAGCCTGGTGTTCACACCGGTGTTCGGCGCGCTGCTGCACGGCCTGAACGCGCTCGAACTGGGCGAACGCCATCTGCGCCGGGTCGCCTGGATGTGGCTGGCGCTGGCGCTGGCCTTCACTGCCTCGGGTCTGTACCTGGTTGCGCTGGACCGCTGGCACGCCGGCAGCGGGTTTTCCGCCAGTGCGCTGCTGAGCGGCTACACCATGGTCTGGTACGCCTTCGCCGGGCGCCAGCAGAGCCGCTTGATCGGGCGCCTGGGCAGCAAGCTGTGGCGCCCGCGCAGCTTCGTGTTGCCACTCGCCCTGGCCTTGCTGTGCATGGCGGTGCCGGGTCTGCTGGTCTGGTGGCAGGGGCGCGGCTGAGTCATGCTCGCGGCATGAACCTCAAGCAGCTTGAATATTTTGTCCAGGTCGCCGAGCTGGGCAGCTTCAGCAAGGCCGCCGTGGTGCTGGAGATCGCCCAGCCCGCACTGAGCCGCCAGGTGCGCGCGCTCGAGATCGACCTGCGCGAGACGCTGCTGCTGCGCAATGGCCGCGGTGTGACGCTCACCGAGGCGGGCCAGCGCCTGTTCGACCACAGCGTGGTCATCCTGCAGCAGGTGGCTCAGGCGCGCGAGGACATGGGCGCCACGCGCGAGCTGCCGGTCGGGCGCATCACCGTGGGGCTGCCGCCCACACTGGCGCGCCAGCTCACGGTACCGCTGGTCGAAGGCTTTCTGGCCGAGTTGCCCAAGGCAAAGCTCGCCATCGTCGAAGGGCTTTCGGCCGACATGAGCGAATGGGTTGCCACCGGTCGCGTCGACCTGGGACTTCTCTACAACCCGGCGGCCGAGCCGGCGCTGCACATCGAGCCGCTGTTCGATGAAGGGCTTTGCCTGGTGGAACCACGGGGCGACACGCCGACTGACCCGACGGCGCCGGAGCAGGGGGGCAGCGACGCAGCGCCCTTGCCCCTGAAGGCGCTGGCTGGCTACGGGCTCATCGTGCCGGAACGCCAGCACGTGATCCGCCGTCTGCTCGAATCGCAGTCGGTGCTTGCAGGCCTGGTGCTGGACATCCGCCTGGAGGTGTCGAGCATTGCCGCCATCATTGACCTGGTCTGCGCCGGCCACGGCCATGCGGTGCTGACCGCCAGTGCAGTGGCGGCGTCCGGCCGCAGCGGGGCGCTGCGCGTGCGTCCACTGGTCGAGCCGCGCCTGGCGAGTGTGCTGTGTCTGGCGACCCCTGCACACAAGCGGCCCAGCGTGCTGATGCGGGCGGCATCCACGCTGCTCGCCGCGCTGGCCCGCCAGCTCGACCGCTGAGGCTGGCCGCGCGGCCACAAAGCGCACCCGCCCGCCTCCGTGTCCATGAAAAACGGCGAGGCCGTGAGAGCCTCGCCCCGCAGATCAGCGACAAGCGACGCGTGCAGGATCGGCCGTTCAGCGGCCGTACACCTTGCCGAAGCGGACCCAGGTCTTGCCGTCGAACTTGGCCAGTTGCTCCTTCTCGACCGGGAAGTAGTCATCGGCGCTGGTCTTCACGCCCACACCCGGCAGCGCCATCGGCACCTGCGGGATGTCGAGGCTGGCAGCCTGCTTCATCACGTTGGCGCGGGTGAGGTTGTCACCACATTGCTTGAGCACCTGCACCAGGGTGAAGGCATGGGTGTAGGCCGTCACGTTGAAGTTGCTGGTCACGTCACCGGCCGGGTAGTACTGCTTCATCCAGGCGAGCCAGTCCTTGTAGTCCTGGTCATTGGCGAAGGCGGGGTCGGTGGGGTCCTTGAGATAGGCGGTGGTGAGCAGGCCGACCGAGTTCTCGAACCCGGCCGGCTTGAGCACGGAACCCACCGCACTCGACACGCTGTTGAGGTAGTGGATCGACGGCTTCCAGCCGATCTCTGCAGCCTTCTTGATCGCCTGCGCCGCGAACTTGGGCGTGGTGATGTTGAAGAACACGTTGGCGCCGGCATTCTTGAGCGAGACGATCTGGCTGTCGACGGTCGGGTCGGTGGTCTCGTAGCTGACCTTGGAAACGATCAGCGACTTGGCCTTGTCGCCCAGGCCGTCCTCGAAGCCCTTGAGGTAGTCCTTGCCGTAGTCGTCGTTCTGGTAAAGGATGCCCACCTTGGCGTTGGGCATGGTCTCGAGAAGGTGTGTTGCGTAGATCTGCCCTTCGCCCTGGTAGTTGGGCTGCCAACCCATAGTCCAGGGGAAGTTCTTGGGGTCGCCCCACTTGGTGGCACCGGTCGCCACGAAGAGCTGCGGCACCTTCTTCGTGTTCATGTACTTGTGGATGGCCGTGTTGCCCGGCGTGCCCAGCGAGTTGAAGACGAGCAGCACTTCCTCTTCCTCGACCAGCGCACGCGCCTGCTCGACGGTCTTGGCCGGGTTGTAGCCATCGTCCTTGGCGATAACGACGACCTTGCGGCCGTTGATGCCGCCCTTGGCATTGACCATGTCGAAATACGCCGAGATGCCCTTGCCGATGGTGCCGTAGGCCGAGGCCGGACCCGAATAGGGGTGGATCGTCCCGATCTTGATTTCCTTGTCGCTGGCACCGGGGTCATAGCTCTTCTGGGCCAGGGCCGATGTGGTCAGGGCGCAGAGCGCAAGGGCGGTCAGGGCCGCCCGGCGGTGTTGGAAGCGCGTCATCTCGGGTCTCCTAGTGAGGGGGGTTGTCGACAGGGGCGGCCGATGTCGCCGCCGCGGCCAGGGTGGCAGGAGCGCGCCGCAAGCGTGCACGCACGACGTGCAACATGCCCATCACACCGGTGGGCATGAGGTACATGAGCAGGATCAGCAAGGCGCCGTAGATGGCGGCCGGGGCGGACTTGGACACCTCTTCGGCCAGGTTGGGTACGTACTGGATGAACAGAGCGCCGAAGAAGGCGCCACCGATCGAGGCCAGCCCACCGACGACGACGCCGACGAGCAGGAAGATCGACAGGGTGACGGTGAAGCTGTCCGGCGAGACGAAGCCCACGACCAGCGCGCTCAGCGCCCCGGCCACACCGGTGAAGGCGGCCGAGACGCCGAAGGTGAGCGTCTTGAACATCGGCAGGTTCACGCCCATGGCGGTGGCGGCGATGGGATGGTCGCGGATGGCGATCAGGGCCCGGCCGACGCGGCCGCGCAGCAGGTTCCAGGCCAGCACGAACATCACGATCAGCACCGCAAGCGTGAAGAAGTAGAGCCAGCGGTCGGTGCTGAAGGGCTGGTCCAGGAAGCGGAAGCGGATCGGCGGGTCGGGCTTGACGAGCACAATGCCCTGCACCCCACCGGTCCAGTGTTCGAGCAGCTTGTACTTGAGCAGTTGCGGCACGGCCAGGGCCAGCGCCAGTGTCGCCACCGCGAGGTAGTGCCCCGCCAGCCGCAGCGCCGGAAAGCCCATGCCCGCGCCGAGCACGAAGCAGATCACGCCGGCGATCGGCAGCGTTGCGTAATACGGCAGGCCGGCGCGTTCGATCAACACCGCCGTCGCGTAGGCACCGACCGCATAAAAGGCGCCATGGCCCAGCGAGATCTGGCCGTTGTAGCCGGTGAGGATGTTGAGGCCCAAGATGGCGATGGCATAGACCATCACCATGGTGAACTGGAACACCCGGAAGTTCTTGACCAGGAAGGGCAGCAAGCAAAGCGCGACCAGCACCACGGCCGCGCGCAGCCAGACCCAGCGACGGGAACTCAGCGGGCCGCTCATACGCGCGTCACCACCCGGCGACCGAACAGGCCGGCGGGCTTGAGGGTCAGGGTGCCCACGATCAGCACCAGCGCGACGGTGAGCTTGAGCTCGGTGCCGATCACGTAGGCACCCAGCAGGTTCTCCAGCACGCCCACGATGAGGCCGCCGATAACCGCACCCCAGGGGTTGTCGATGCCGCCCAGCAGTGCCGATGCAAAGCCGTAGAGCAGGATGCCGGCCATCATGTTGGGGTCGAGGAAGACGATGGGGGCGACCATCATGCCGGCGACCGCGCCGATCGCCGCCGCCAGGCCCCAGCCGATGCCCAGCATCCACGACACACGGATGCCCACCAGCCGCGCCGACTCGGGGTTCTGCGCCGCCGCGCGCATCGCCAGGCCCGCCGGCGTGAAGCGGAAGAAGGCATACAGCGCCGCCAGCACCGCGACCATGACAAGGAAGGAGCCCGATTCGTGCGCCGAGAAATAGGTCGTCTTGAGGAAGGACTCCTGCGGAAAGGGGCTGGGGAAGGACTTCACCTCGTGGTCGAAGATCCAGCCCGACAGGGCGTTGAAGATGAGCAGCAGGCCGATGAAGACGTTGACGTTGGTGAGGATGGGCGCTTTCTCCACCGGCCGCAGGATGACGCGCTGGATCACGACGCCGGCGGCGAAGGAGATCGCCACCGTGGCGAAGAACGCGGCCCAGTACGGGAAGCCCTTGTGCACCACCAGCGCCCAGGCGACGTAGGTGCTGAACGTGGCCATCTCGCCCTGGGCGAAGTTGAGGTGGTGGGTAGCCTGGTAGATCATCACCAGAGCCAGCGCCACTGAGCCATAGATGCAGCCGTTGGCCAGTCCGGCGAACAGCTGGTGCAGAAATCCATCCATCGAGCCTGTCTCTCCTGTTCGCCCGTGCCGACTCAATAGCCGAGGTAGACGCGCCGGACCGACTCGTCGGCCATCAGCGTCTGGCTCGAGCCCGAGAGGGCGATGCGACCGGTCTCGATCAGATAGGCCTGGTGGGCCGTTTCGAGCGCCAGCCGCGCGTTCTGCTCGACCAGCAGCATGCTCACGCCGTCACTGGCGTTGATGGTGCGCAGGATCTCGAAGATTTCCTCGACGATCAGCGGCGCCAAGCCGAACGAGGGTTCGTCCAGCAGCAGCAGACGCGGGCGCAGCATGAGGGCGCGGCTGATGGCCAGCATCTGCTGCTCGCCGCCCGACAGGGTGCCGGCCTGCTGATGGCGCCGCTCGCACAGGCGTGGAAAGCGGACGTAGGCGCGCTCGATGTCCTCGGCCACGCAGTGGCGGTCACGTCGCACATAGGCACCCAGGCGCAGGTTCTCTTCGACCGAGAGCGCGGTGAAGGTGCCGCGGCCGTCAGGCACATGGGCCACACCCAGGCGCACCACGTCTTCGGTCGAGCGGCCGCCGAGTTCATGCCCGTCGAAGCGCAGACTGCCGCCGGTCCTGACCATCTGGCAGATGGCGCGCAGCGTGGTCGTCTTGCCTGCCCCGTTGGCGCCCAGCAGCGCGGTGATCTCACCGGCCGCCACGGTGAATTGCACGCCGTGCAGCAACTGTGTCGCGCCGTAGGCGGCGGTAAGGCCGTGGACGTCGAGCAGCACCTCAGACATGGCCGGCCGCTCCTGCGCCCAGGTAGGCATTGATCACGTCGGGATGCTCGCGCACCTGGGCGGGCGTTCCTTCGGCGATCTTGCGGCCGAAATTGAGCACGACGACATGGTCCGACAGCCCCATCACCAGGCCCATGTGATGCTCGACCAGCAGCACGGTGATGTGCAGGCGGTTGCTGATGTCGCGGATGAGGTCGGACAGCGCCTCGAGCTCCTCGTGGTTGAGGCCGGCCGCCGGCTCGTCGAGCATCAGCAGCTTGGGATCGGCGGCCAGGGCGCGGCCCAGCTCGATGCGCTTTTGCGTGCCAAAGGGCAGCGAGCCGGCGGGGCGGTCGGCCACCGGTGTGAGCCCCAGGTAGTCCATGATGCCGCGGGCCCGCTCGCGCAGGCGGCGCTCCTCGGCGCTGACCGAGCCCAGGCGCAGCGCGCTCGCGGCGAAGCCCGAGACCGAGCGCACATGGGCGCCGACCATCACGTTGTCCGCCACACTCATGTGCTTGAACATCGCCAGGTTCTGGAAGGTCCGCCCCAGCCCCAGCCCGGCCACGGCGTGGGTGGGCACGCGGGTGATCGAGCGGCCTTCAAGCAGGATGTCGCCGGCCTGGTACTGGTAAAGCCGGCTCATGCAGTTGAACAGCGTCGTCTTGCCCGCCCCATTGGGACCGATGAGACCGCAGATGTGGCCCTTCGAGACGTCGAAACTGACGCCATCGAGCGCGACGATGCCGCCGAAGCGCACCGACACACCCCGCACGCTGAGCAGCGCGTCCGACGGGCTGGTCGCAGTGGAGTGGGGGTAGCCGACCGGTGCGGGGGCCACAGGGCTTGTTGCGCTGGCGATCATCGGGTCGGGGTCGTCGTCATGGCGGGTGCAAGCAGCACGCTGGTCACACGATGCGGCTGGCATGGCCGGCCCAGTAGCTGTCGCGCAGCGGCTTCTTGTAGAGCTTGCCGGTGGGCAGGCGCGGCAGCTGGTCGACGAAGTCCACCGACCGCGGGCACTTGGGGTGCGCCAGATGCTCGCGGCAGAAGGCGATGAGCTGCTGCTCGAAGGCCGCGTCGGCCACCACCCCCGGCATGGCCTGCACCACCGCCTTGACCTCTTCGCCCAGGTCCTCGTTGGGCACGCCGAACACGGCGGCATCAGCCACCTGCGGATGGGTGATGAGCAGGTTCTCGCATTCCTGCGGATAGATGTTGAGCCCGCCCGAGATGATCATGAACGATGACCGGTCGGTGAGGTAGAGGTAGCCGTCGTCATCGAGGTAGCCGACGTCGCCCACGGTCGACATCGTGCCATCGGCCGAGCGTGTGGCCGCGGTGCGTTCGGGGTCATTGAAGTACACGAAGGGGTTGGCGGTCTTGAACCACAACTCACCCGGCTGCCCCTTGGGCGCAGCTTGTCCGTCATCGCCCAACACATGCAGGTCGCCGATGATGATCTTGCCGACGGTGCCCTTGTGGGCCAGCCACTGCGCGCTGTCGCAGGCGGCGAAACCCATCGCTTCGGTGGCGCCGTAGTACTCGTGAACGATGGGGCCCCACCAGTCGATCATCTGCTCCTTGACCGGCACCGGGCAGGGCGCGGCGGCATGGATGGCGATCTCGAGCGAGGACAGGTCATAACGCCGACGCACCGCCTCGGGCAGCTTGAGCATGCGGCTGAACATGGTCGGCACCAGTTGCGTGTGCGTGACGTGGTAGCGCTCGACCAGCTGCAGGTAATGTTCGGCGTCGAACTGCTCCATGATCACCGCCGTGCCGCCGTTGCGGATCACCAGCGAGACGTTGGCCTGTGGCGCGGCGTGGTAGAGCGGCGCGGGCGACAGATAGACCATGCCTTCGCGGCACTGCCAAAGTCCGTGCAGGAACTTGAACAGCGGCAGCGGCTCGACCGGTGGCTGCTCGGGCAGCGGCCGCTGGATGCCCTTGGGACGACCGGTGGTGCCGGAGGAATACAGCATCGCCGTGCCGAGCCATTCATCGGCAATCGGCGTCGCCGGAAACGGCGCCGTGGCCTGCGCGTAGTCGACGATGCGTGCATCCCCCAGCGCCGCCACAGCCGCACCACCATCGACCACCAGGCACAGCTTGATCCGCGGGCAGCTGGCCAGCGCCGCCTGGGCGACAGGCAGCTTGGCGACCGAGGTGACGAGCAGCTGCGACTCGCTGTTGATGACGATATAGGCCAGTTCGTCGGCGGTGAGAAAGGAGTTGATACAGGTGTAGTACAGGCCGGCGCGTTCACCCGCCGCACTGCATTCGACATAGCGCGCGTTGTTCTCCATGAACACCGCGTAGTGGTCCAGCCGTTGCAGCCCCTGGTGGCGCAGCAGGTGCGCCAGCCGATTGCTGCGCGCCTCGAGCTCGGCATAACTCACGGCTTCGCCGCTGCTGGCCATGATGAAGGCCAAACGTTGCGGATGCTGCTGCCAATGGTTGCCGATGTACATCGAACGCGGACCCTCCAGTCTGGGTCCGCTTGGCTGCCCTGTGCTGCCCACCAACCCGTCGCCGGGCCATGCTAGCCAGCAGTTTCAGCCCACGATATCGGGGTAAGCACGGCGGCGCAACAATGTTGCAGTGCACCGCAGATGGACGGCCCCAGACACGGCCCACGGCCGCTTGATCAGAAAAACTAACACGGCGCAGACCGCCCTTCGCCATCGACGCGGCACCTGTCAGCGCCACGCCCTCGTCGAAGTTCAATCTGCGCCGTGCGGCTGGGAGGCTTTCGCTCCCCAGCCGTCTCGCCGGTCCGGATCAGGCGTCCGGCTTGCGACCGAACAGGCGCTTGCCCAGCGTCAGGCCAGCGGCCAGGGTGCTCAGCGTGCCCAGCACCACCAGCGTCTTGCTGATAGGTGCATTCGCCGGAGCATCGGACGGTGCCGAGGCCTGCGACAGCACAGGCACGGTACCGGCAGAGGCCGCAGCGGCAATGCCCGCCACCACGCCTGCGCCCGACGCCGAGGCTTCAGCCCCTGCGGCCAGATTGCCGTTCGCACCCACGGACCCTGCGACCGTGTTGCCGCCAGCCGTGTTGCCTGCGTCGGCCACGATCACCGGCGCCTGAGCCAGTTCGCTCGCAGCGCGTGCCAGGTTCTGCTCGACACCGGCGCCAAGCTGTACCGTCGGCGTGCTGCTGGTGCGAGCGCCGGAACGCCCCGTGCTGCTGCGACGATTAACAGCCTGTCCGCCCGTGCCAGCGTCGGTGCTGCCAGCCTGAGCCAGCTGCAAGTGGCTGCCAGCGTCGGCGGAGGCAGTGCCGGTGCCGGCAATCTGGGCAGCGGCGGGTGCGGTGTTGTTGACACCTAGGGCACCGCGGCGGCCACTTGCGGCTGCAGGGGCGACAGTCGCGGCGACCGTGGGGGCAACAGCAGGTGCCGGGACCGCGGCGCCCGCAGCCGTCATCGGCTCAGCCAGGGCGATCTGGTTGTCGACGGGCAGCAGACCCGCAGCGGTCGGCGGCAGGCTGTTCAGGTCGGCGTTGGCGATCGCGTTGTCCGGTGTCACGACCGGCGCAAACGCGTCCGGGGTGAGCGCAGCCAGTACGTAGCCACCCAGGGTTGCACCTGCGCCGGCGGCGACCACATTGGCCACGCCGTTCTGATGCCCGGCGAGCAACGCATCGCCGGCGGACCCGTCGACCGTATTGGCCTGCAATGTCGACCGGGTGCCACCGTTGGCGGCAAGTGCGGTCTGGCTGGCTGCAAGCGCCGCGTCGTTCGACACGATGGATGCCGTGGCGCTGGACGGACCGACCTGGTAGTTGCCAGCGTCCGCGCCAGTCAGAGCGTTGGCCACGCCGACCGACTTGCCGGTACCAACCAACGGATCCAGGAAGGCGCCGGTCTGCTGCAGCTGCACCGCATCCGTGCCCAGCACGCCCTGCAGCGTGCCGCCCGAAGCAAGCGCGTTCGTGTTGCCGTCAAACACCTTGTCGGCGGCGACCGTACCAACCACACCGATGGAGCGCCGCGCAACTGTGGCCGTCGTGCTGGCCTGGTCGGTGATGACGTAGTTGCCGACGTCTGCACCGCCGTAGGTGCTGGTCAGGGCAACGGTCTTGCCCGCGCCGGCGTTCTTGTCGGCGAAGGCACCGTTGGTGGTGACCGTCACCGCGTCACCAGCGACGAAGCTCGCTGCCGCGCCGGCAGTGTTGATCGCCGCGTTGGTCGTGCCGTCGTAGGTCTTGCCGGCCACGGTGATGCCCGTCACCGTCACCGCCTTGCGGGCGATGTCGGCGCTGGCGCTGGTCTGGTCGGTGATGGCGTAGTTGCCCACGTCAGCACCGCCGTAGGTGCTGGTCAGGGCAACGGCCTTGCCCGCGCCGGCGTTCTTGTCTGCGAAGGCACCATTGGCGGTGACCGTCACCGCGTCACCAGCGACGAAGCTCGCTGCCGCACCGGCAGTGTTGATCGCCGCGCCGGTCGTGCCGTCGTAGGTCTTGCCGGCCACGGTGATACCCGTCACCGTCACCGCTTTGCGGGCGATGTCGGCGCTGGCGCTGGCCTGGTCGGTGATGGCGTAGTTGCCCGCGTCAGCTCCGCCGTAAGTGGTCGACAGGGCGACTGCCTTGCCCGCGCCGGCGTTCTTGTCGGCGAAGGCGCCGTTAGTGGTGACCGTCACCGCGTCACCAGCGACGAAGCTCGCTGCCGCGCCGGCAGTGTTGATCGCCGCGTTGGTCGTGCCGTCGTAGGTCTTGCCGGCCACGGTGATGCCCGTCACCGTCACCGCCTTGCGGGCGATGTCGGCGCTGGCGCTGGTCTGGTCGGTGATGGCGTAGTTGCC
>JBEEJN010000080.1:0-15902 GCA_041169165.1 Pseudomonadota bacterium | reverse complement strand
GCTGCCTGGACATCAAGTCCAGCATCAAGGCTGCGCGCTTCGTGCGCTTCTGCGACGCCTTCAACATCCCGGTCATCACCTTCGTCGACGTGCCCGGCTTCATGCCCGGCACCAGCCAGGAATACGGCGGCATCATCAAGCACGGCGCCAAGCTGCTCTACGCCTACGCCGAATGCACCGTGCCCAAGGTGACCGTGATCACCCGCAAGGCCTACGGCGGCGCCTATGACGTGATGGCGTCGAAGCACCTGCGCGGCGACGTCAACTTCGCCTGGCCCAACGCCGAGATCGCCGTGATGGGCGCCAAGGGCGCGGTCGAGATCATCTTCCGCGAAGACAAGGGCGACGCCGCCAAGCTCGCTGCCAAGGAGGCCGAATACAAGGCCCGCTTCGCCAACCCCTTCGTGGCCGGCGCACGCGGCTTCATCGACGACGTGATCCAGCCGCACGAGACGCGTAAGCGCATCTGCCGCAGCTTGGTCATGTTGAAAGACAAGAAGCTCGACAACCCCTGGCGCAAGCACGGGAACATCCCGCTGTGATCGCGTAGGAGGCTTGCGCAGGATCGGTTGGCAGGGGCCATTTGCTCCGTGTCCCCCGGCCTGCGGCCTCCTCCTTTACCTCCGCAAATGGCCCCTGCCAACCGATCCCCGAAGTGGAGCCTTTCATGTTTTCCAAGATCCTGATCGCCAACCGCGGCGAGATCGCCTGCCGCGTCATCAAGACCGCCCAGAAGATGGGCATCAAGACGGTGGCCGTCTATTCCGAGGCCGACCGCGACGCCCGCCATGTCGAACTGGCCGACGAGGCCGTGCTGATCGGCCCGGCGCCCAGCCGCGAGAGTTATCTCGTGGCCGACAAGATCATTGCCGCGTGCAAGGCCACCGGCGCCCAGGCGGTGCATCCGGGCTACGGCTTCCTGTCCGAGAACGAGGCCTTCTCGCGCCGGCTGGAAGAAGAAGGCATCATCTTCATCGGCCCCAAGCACTACAGCGTGGCGGCCATGGGCGACAAGATCGCGTCCAAGAAGCTGGCCAACGAGGCCAAGGTCAGCACCATCCCGGGCTACAACGATGCCATCGACACGCCCGAGCAGGCCGTCGAGATCGCCAAGGGCATCGGCTATCCGGTGATGATCAAGGCCAGCGCCGGCGGCGGCGGCAAGGGCCTGCGCGTGGCTTTCAATGACAAGGAGGCCTTCGAGGGTTTCTCGTCCTGCCGCAACGAGGCGCGCAACAGCTTCGGCGATGACCGCGTCTTCATCGAGAAGTTCGTCGAGGAGCCGCACCACATCGAGATCCAGATCATCGCGGACTCGTTCGGCAACACGATCTACCTCAACGAGCGCGAATGCTCCATCCAGCGCCGGCACCAGAAGGTGATCGAGGAGGCGCCGTCGCCCTTCATCAGCGACGCCACCCGCAAGGCCATGGGTGAACAGGCCGTGGCGCTGGCCAAGGCGGTGAAGTACCAGAGCGCCGGCACGGTCGAGTTCGTGGTCGGCAAGAACCAGGACTTCTACTTCCTGGAGATGAACACCCGTCTGCAGGTGGAGCACCCGGTGACCGAGTGCATCACCGGCCTGGACCTGGTGGAGCTGATGATCCGCGTCGCCGCGGGCGAGAAGCTGGACTTCACCCAGGCCGACGTGAAGCGCGAGGGCTGGGCCATCGAGTGCCGCATCAACGCCGAGGATCCCTTCCGCAACTTCCTGCCCTCCACCGGCCGCCTGGTGCGCTACCAGCCGCCGGCCACGGTGCTGGAGCAGTCGGTGCCCACGCTGCAGGGCCCTGCCTACACCACCGACAACTTCGGCGGCGTGCGCGTCGACACGGGCGTGTACGAAGGCGGCGAGATCCCGATGTTCTACGACTCGATGATCGGCAAGCTCATCGTGCACGGCCGCGACCGCAGCGACGCCATCGCCAAGATGCGCGAGGCGCTCAACGCCTTCGTCATCCGCGGCATCAGCAGCAACATCCCCTTCCAGTCGGCCCTGCTGGGGCATCCGGAGTTCGTGGGCGGCATCTACAACACCGGCTTCATCGCCAAGCACTACCCCACGGGCTTCCGCGCCGAGGAAGTGCCGCACGACGACCCGGACTTCCTCGTCGCCCTGGCCGCCGCGGTGCACCGCCGCTTCCTGGAGCGTGCCGCCGGCATCAGCGGCCAGCTGCCCGGCCACGGCGTGCAGATCGCCAGCGACTTCGTCGTGGTGGTGAAGGGCGAGGCCGGCGCACACCGCCATGTGCCGGTGAGCCTCAAGCTTGGCGCCGCCCTGGCCGTGAGCCTGGAAGGCAAGCGCTACGACATCGCCAAGGACTGGGACTTCGGCGCCATCCGCGCAAGCGGCTCGTGCAACGGCAAGCCCTTCGTGGCCCAGGTCGAGCGCAAGGGCGTGTGGATCACCGTGGCGCACAACGGCCTGCGCATCCAGGCCCAGGTGCTGAGCCCGCGCGGTGCCGAGCTGGCGCGCTTCATGCCCTACAAGGCACCGCCCGACACCAGCAAGTTCCTGCTCTCGCCCATGCCCGGCCTGCTGGTCGACGTGGCGGTGCAGGTGGGCCAGAAGGTGTCGGCAGGTGAACGCCTGGCGGTCATCGAGGCGATGAAGATGGAGAACATCCTCGTGGCGGCGCAAGACGGCGTCGTCAAGGAGGTCCGTGCCGCCAAGGGTGAAAGCCTGGCGGTCGACCAACCCATCATCGAGTTCGCATGACCCAGTGTTCCTCCGTCGTCGCCGTGTGCGACGCACCCGTGGTGTCCGCGAAGCAGGCCGTCGGCGCTGTTCCTGCTGCTGGGGCCACTTCTGACATCCAGCCCGTCACGCTCTGGCCGCGCAACCGGCCTTCGTCTCCCGTCCAGGCGGCGAGCGCCGTGAAACAGGGCGAGTGGTCGGTGGCGCGTGTGCAGGCGCTCATGGCCCTGCCGCTGTTCGAGCTGGTGCAGCAGGCCCACGCGGTGCACCGCGCACACTGGCCGGCGGGGGATGTCGAACTGGCCTCGCTGCTGTCGGTCAAGACCGGCGGCTGCCCGGAGGACTGCGCCTATTGCCCGCAGTCCGTCCATCACGACACCGGCGTCGAGGCCGGCAAGCTGATGGATGTGGAGGAGGTGCTCACCGCCGCGCGCGCCGCCAAGGCCGCCGGCGCCTCGCGCTTCTGCATGGGCGCGGCCTGGCGTGCGCCCAAGGACCGTGACGTGGAGAAAGTGGCCGAACTCATCCGCGGCGTGAAGTCGCTCGGCCTGGAAGCCTGCGCGACGCTGGGCATGCTGGAGCCCGCACAGGCCGTCACCCTGCAGCAGGCCGGCCTGGACTACTACAACCACAACCTGGACAGCGCGCCCGACTTCTACGGCGACATCATCCACACGCGCGACTACCAGGACCGCCTGGACACGCTGAAGAACGTGCGCAACGCGGGTGTGAAGGTCTGCTGCGGCGGCATCGTCGGCATGGGCGAGACGCGTGAACAGCGCGCCGGCCTGATCGCCGAACTCGCCAACCTCGACCCCGCGCCCGAATCGGTGCCGGTCAACCAGCTGGTGCGCGTGGCCGGCACGCCGCTGGCCGACGCCGAGCCGGTCGACCCCTTCGAGGTGGTGCGGGTCATCGCCGCGGCGCGCATCACCATGCCGGGCGCGCGCGTGCGCCTGTCTGCCGGCCGGCGCGAGCTGGGCGACGGCGTGCAGGCCCTGTGCTTCATGGCCGGCGCCAACTCCATCTTCTACGGCGACAAGCTGCTCGTCACCGGCAACCCCGAGGTGGCCGACGACCGCGCCCTGCTGGCCCGCTTGGACCTGCCGGTGACCTCGTCGCTGCGCATCGAATGACCTGAACCGAACCGACCCGCCATGAGCCTAGCCAAACCCTTCAAGATCCTCGGCATCCAGCAGATCGCCATCGGCGGCCCGGACAAGACCCGGCTGCAGAAGCTCTGGGTCGACATCTTCGGCCTCAGCATCAAGAGCACCTTCGTGAGCGAACGCGAGAACGTCGACGAGGACATCTGCGCCCTGGGCACGGGCCCGACGGCCGTCGAAGTCGACCTGATGCAGCCGCTGGACATCGAGAAAAAGCCCGCCGTGCACGCCACCCCGCTCAACCACGTTGGCCTGTGGGTCGACGACCTGCCCAAGGCGGTCGAGTGGATGAGCGCCAACGGCGTGCGCTTCGCCCCCGGCGGCATCCGCAAGGGCGCGGCCGGCTACGACATCACCTTCATCCACCCGAAGAGCAACGACGAGTTCCCGATCGGCGGGGAAGGTGTGCTCATCGAGCTGGTGCAGGCGCCGGCCGAGGTCATCAAGGCACTGGGGTGAGGCCGGACTGAAGGAGGTTCCTGCGGACCTCCTTCAGCCTGCCGAACCGGCCGGGCCTGCGAGCCCGGCCGTGGGGTGCGGTGGCAGGGCATCTGACCTGCATCCGTTATCCGGATATTTCCAATTTATCTGTTTTGTGGATACATTCGACTTATCTGAATATCGGATGTCGCCATGGACCCCGATCCTGCCCGCGCCGCGGCCCGCACCCCTGCCTACCCCCCTGCTCAGCCTCAAACGCTGTTCACCGCGCCCCAGCTCAGCCAGCTGCTGCGCAGCGCGCGCAAGCGACGCGGGCTCACGCAGGCCGAGGTCGGCGCACGGCTCGGCCTGAGCCAGAACCGGGTTTCGCACCTCGAAAGCCACGCCGATGAACTCAGCCTCAAGCAGCTGCTGACCTGGTGCGCCGTGGTCGGCCTGGAGCTGAGCCTGGCCGAGCGACCGGCCGGCGACACGTCCGCACCCGCGTCCACGTCCGCCCCGGCGGCGGATGCGCCGGTGGAGTGGTGACAACATGGCGCGCCCCAGCCGCAGCCAGACCCTGGCACTGTGGGCCAACGGCGTGCACGTCGGCCGCTGGACAGTCACCCCCCGCGGCGACATGGAGCTGCAGTACGACCCCGCGTGGCGCGCCTCGCCGGCCGCACGGCCCTTGTCGCTGTCGCTGCCTCTCGACCTGGGCGACGAGCCGCTGAAGGGCCGGGCGGTCGAGCACTACTTCGACAACCTGCTGCCCGACAGCGCTGCCATCCGCAAGCGCGTGGCCGAACGCTTCCGCACCGGCTCGGTCGAGCCCTTCGACCTGCTGGGCGCCATCGGCCGCGACTGTGTCGGCGCACTGCAGTTCCTGCCCGAAGGCGCCGCGCCACAGGGCCACGAGCGCGTCGAAGGCGTCGAGGTGGACGACGCGGCCATCGAGCGCTACTTGCTCGAAGTCGTCGATCCAGACCGTTACGGCGCGGCGCGCGACCCCGACGACGACTTCCGCATCTCGCTGGCCGGCGCGCAGGAAAAACACGCCTTCCTGCGCTGGAACGGCCGCTGGATGACACCGCGCGGCGCCACGCCCACGACGCACATCGTCAAGCTGCCGCTCGGCCTGGTGGGCGGACGCCAGGCCGACTTCAGCACCTCGGTCGACAACGAATGGCTGTGCCTGAAGCTCCTCGGCGCCTATGGCCTGCCCGTGCCGAATGCGGACATTGCCACCTTCGGCAGCCAGCGAGTGCTGGTGGTCGAACGCTTCGACCGCACGGTCAGCGCCGACGGCCAGCGCCTGCTGCGCCTGATGCAAGAGGACTTCTGCCAGGCCACAGGCACCTCGCCCTGGGTGAAATACGAGGCCGAGGGCGGGCCAGGCCTGGCCACGCTTTTCACGCTGCTGCAGCAGTCCGTCGAGGCGCAGCGCGACCTCAACACCCTGATGGCCGCGCAGATCCTGTTCTGGCTGCTGCGCGCCCCCGACGGCCACGCCAAGAACTTCAGCATCCACCTGCTGCCCGGCGGCCGCTACCGGCTCACGCCGCTGTACGACGTCATGTCCGCCTACCCGGTGATGGGCGACGGCCCCAATCAGTGGTCGCCGCGCGAACTCCGCCTTGCCATGGCCCTGGTCGGCAAGAACCGCCACTACGACGCCGATCACATCCAGCGCCGCCACTTCAACAGCACCGCCAGGCGCTATGGCTACGGGCACCGCGGCGGCGCCGAGCCCCTGCTGCAGGATCTCATCGGCCGCACCCCGGCGGTCATCGAGCAGGTGCGCAACAGCCTGCCCGAAGGCTTCTCGGCCCAGGTGGCCGACACGGTGCTGGGTGGGCTGGAGCGGGCTGCACGGGCGCTTGAGCGCATGCCGGCGGGTTGACCTCGGGCGCTCGCTGCAGGCATCGGGCGACGGCTGGTGCAAGACCAGGCAGACCATTGCCCGGCCCCACCAGCGTCCATCACAACGTCAGGATGTCCCTCCGACCGCTGGCGAGCCGGCGCGGTCAGCGTGGTGGTGCTCCACGTCCGCATAGATCTCCGCCATGCTGACCGCCAGCCCCACGCTGGTCAGTTCCACCGTCGCCCCCGGCCCGGCCGGATGCAGCACCCACAGCCCCTCGGCATTACGACGGAACAGGTCAGCATGCACCCGGTCCGCCTCCACGAGCAGGTATTCCTCCAGGCTGGGCAGTTGCTGATACAGCTCGAACTTGCGGCCGCGGTCGTAGGCGGCGGTGGAGTTCGACAGCACCTCGACGATGAGCTTGGGGGCGGTCTTCTTCAGTTCGGCCTCGGGGCCGAGATCGACCTGGGCGCAGGTCACCAGCACATCCGGATAGAACACGGCGTTGGCGGTTTGCACGTGCACCTTCACCCCTTCGTAGTGCACACGGCAAGGAGAGCCACGCAGGCCCGCGCGCAGCGCGAAGAAGATGTTGCCGCCGATAAGGTTGTGCGTCGCCCGCGCACCCGTCATCGCGAACACCTCGCCGCCGATGAACTCGTGGCGCTCGGGCTGCTGTTCTTCCCATGCGAGGAAGGCCTGCAGGTCCAAGCCTGGGCTGGATTTCAAGACGGCAGACATGACGGTGCTTGGCGAAGGTCCGAAGTGTCCTGATGGTAGTGCCGAGGTCTGTGCCCGGGTGACTCATGTCCTCGCCTGGTCGCGGTGGCTGGTCGGCGATCCGGCCCACCTGAAGCGTCCACGCGACGGTGGCTTGGAGCCACGCTTCCAGCCAAGTCGATTCCCGGCCACATGCCAGAATCGATGTGTACCCCGGAGGTGTACGCCATGCGCACCAACATCGAACTCGATGACGAGCTGATCGACGAGGCCAGGCGCCTGTCCGGCCTGGCGTCCAAGCGCGAGACCGTCGATGCCGCCCTGCGCGAATTTGTCGCCCGCCGCCGGCAGCAGCTCATCCTCGACCTGGCCGGCCAGCCGCTCATCGCCCCGGACTACGACGTGCGCGCCGTGCGCCAGGCCATGAGCGCGCCCGGTGGCGGTGGTGGCGGTGGTGGTGGTGGCAGCGATGCTGGTTGACACCACCGTCTGGATCGACCTGCTGCGCGGCCGGGATACCCCCGCCGTGATCCGGCTGCGCGCGCTGCTTGCGAACGGCGAGGCGCAGATCGCGCCCGTCATCGTGCAAGAACTGCTGCAGGGCGCCAGCGACGAGCGCAGCCTGGACACGCTCACCCGGCGCTTCACCGTCCTGCCCATGCTGGAGCCGCGCGCCGGTGGCGCCACCCACGCCGACGCCGGGCGCCTGTACGCCCGCTGCCGCTGGGCCGGCCTCACCATCCGCAGCCCGCACTACTGCCTGATCGCGCGGACGGCGATCGAGCAGGACGTGGCGCTGCTGCATGACGATCGGGATTTCGAATTCATTGCGCAGGTCGATACTCGACTCACGCAAAGCAGGGCGTAGCGCGAGTGGGGCGACAGAGCAGGGGAGGATGAACTTGGCAAACAGCGTCTTCATCAGCTACGCGGCAGACGATCCGGATTGGCCGCACGATTTGGTCGTGCACCTTGCAGACGCGTTGAAGCAGCGTGGCGCACGCGTGCGCTTCGATCTGTTCTATCGGCAGCAATTGGGCCGCAAGCCATCGGATGACGAGTGGCTGCGCTGGATGCGCGCCAGCGTGAATGCCGCCGACAAGATCATCTGTCTGTGTTCGCCGCGCTACCTCAAGGCCGCGAATCGAGACGTCGCCGATCCACGCGGCTATGGCGTGGCGTTCGAGGCCCAGAAGCTGATCCATCAGCTCTACCAAGAGAAGGGCTTCAACCGAGGGCGCATCACCTGTGTGTTGAAAGCCGGCAGCTCCAAGCAGGATTCGGTACCTGTGGACCTGCGTCTCGACTGCGCCCGCTACGGGTGGCCCAGCGAGCGC
Source organism: Pseudomonadota bacterium (assembly GCA_041169165.1). Lineage (GTDB taxonomy): Bacteria > Pseudomonadota > Gammaproteobacteria > Burkholderiales > Burkholderiaceae_C > Sphaerotilus. The sequence goes on along the minus strand of JBEEJN010000080.1, from coordinate 7,694 downwards.
GAAGAACTACTGGAAGACCTGTGTCGGTACCCTGTGAATATTGAAGAGCCCGCGCCGGCGGAGCACCCAGGGTCCCATGACTACGTTTCAGGCGACGCCGAATTTCGTCAGGCCTTCAGACGTCGTCATGAGTCGCATGCCGTCAAGCACTTGCGGGCTGCACCTGAATTCCTCCGAGCCCTGCAATCCGATCTGGCGGATCGCGAGCCACGAATGCCCTGGTTCACGGCTGAGGAGCGACCCTTCATTGAGGGGCTGTGCCAAGCCGAAAAGGAGGTGGCGCACCACGTGATGCGGCGCATCCGTCGAGTGTTGAAGGACCTCGCTCAACCTATCGACGAGGCCACCCGCCAGGCTGCAGCGTCCCTATACATGCTCTGTGCATGCCGCTGGACCCGGACAAAGGTGGTGCGTGCGCATTCCGGACGTGTGGTTCGTGTTCCGGACATGATGGTCAACCCGATTGCCGTGCTGGCCTCCGTCATGTTCGGCGGACAACTGGCCTTGCAGCGTGACGATCACGGGGAGGCCAGACCCATCCATGCCTACGAGATCAGCCCGTCGGCGGGTGAAGACGCGGCCACCAACCTGCTGATCGCCTTGTTCGTGGCCCTGTGCCCTGAAGATCGGCTTGCGCCGAAGCTCGCACGCCAGGAAAAGCTGTCTGCCGAAGAGTTGCACCATGTGCGTGCGGCGGTGACGGTCCGAATTGACGAGATTGAAAACGTCGATGAAATCAGCCTCACCCTGGTGGTCGACTGTCCCGAAGTATTCGAGCAGGCCGCCTGGGTGGCTGAACTCAACCTCCGTGCTTTTGCGCGTGACCCGCAACTTGCGGAGGACCTGTTCGTCATCGCTCCCCGCGACCTGGACCTCTGGATCAAGCGCTTCTGGAGGGATCTCGACGTCGATCGACGCGCAACACCCGCTGCACCTGCAATACCGACGGGCAAGGAGGCTCTTGTGACCACCCCTGGCAACACCAACATCACCATCAACGCCCATGGCAGCCAGTTTGCGCTGTCTACCGGCGACCAGTCGACCGCCTGCAATGCTGTCACCCAGTCCAGGCAAGGCGCTGAACTGAAGGACCTGCTGCCGCTGCTGGCGGAACTCCGGGCCGAGATCGCAACCCTAGCCGCCGGGCCTGTGCAGGACGGCCTGAACAAGCACGTTGCCGCGGTCGAGCGAGTTGTTCAGACCAAGCCGGCTGACGCGAAGTCACGCTTCGAGGAGGGCATGAAGAACATCAAGGTCATCGCCGACCTGGCAGGCAGCGCCGACAAGCTGGCCGGTGTCATCGGCAAGGTCGTTGCTGCAGCAGCTCCGATTCTGGGCAACCTGATCTGACATCCAAGCGCCATGCCCAACATCTTCGACACTCTGGACCAGGCCAAGGGAAGCACCCAGGAACTGGCTGATGGCCAGCATTTCCGGGGCGCCGTGCATTTCGTGAGCGAGCAGGAGGCCGACGCGCTCAAGCTCGCGCTGGCCGCCAAACGGCCTTTGCTGGTGCGCGGCGAACCCGGCTCCGGCAAGAGCCAGCTGGCACGCGTGGCTGCAAAACTGCTGGGCGCAGGCGAACCGCTGGTCGAGGTGATCCATCCTCGTTTCGAGCCGAGTGACCTGCTCTATCGCTTCGACGCCATGGCCCGCATGCTCGACGCTCAACTGGCCACCAGTGGCCAGGACGGCAAGGACGGCGGCTGGGACCCGACCAGCGAAAAATACATTGAGCAGGGCATTCTCTGGCAGGCGTTCCTGCGTGCGGCCGAGGGTCGTCAGCGCAGCGTGGTGCTCATCGACGAGATCGACAAGGCTGACGCCGACCTGCCCAACAGCCTGCTCGATGTGCTGGGCAACCGCAGCTTTCACGTGCCCATGCGCAAGCCGGAACTCCGGCGGGTCACGGCCCACCCGGCCTTCAACCCGCTGGTCATCTTCACCACCAACGAAGAGCGCGAATTGCCCGCGGCCTTCGTGCGCCGCTGCATCGTGCTCAACCTCAACCCGCCCGCCGATGCGGGTGAGCTGCGCGTGTGGATGCTCACCCGTGCCACGGCACATGCGCACCGCACCGGCATCGTCAGCGCCGACGTGGTCGCCCTGGCGGTGGACCAGACGCTAGCCGACCGCGCCTGGATGGCGAAGGAAGGTTTTCCCAAGGTCGGCTTGGCCGAGATCGTCGACCTGCTCAACGCGTTGGCTGAGCTGACCGAGGATCTGCCTGCAGATCTGCGGCCCGCAGAGCAACACAAGCTGCTCGGCCAATTGAGCGCCTATGGTCTGGTGAAGCACCCGGTGAGTGACAAGGGCCAGGGTCGCCAGCCGATTCCTGCGCTGGCTCCGCCCGGCCAGGCCGGCCCGGCTGCCTGAGCCGTGCCGGTGACGACAGCCGCATGAAGCAGACCGGCCGCGCCGACCTGCTGCGGGCGCTCGCGCGCGGTGCCGATGCGCCGCTCGTGATCGACGACGACGGTGCTTTCCGCAGCGCGCTTCTCCGTCGGCCCGTGGCCGAGCCCGAACCCCGTGCAGAGGTCGTCGATATCGCGCCGGTCGATCTCGCGATCGAGGTCGATCAGGCTGATCCGCCGCAAGTCCGTGGTGGCTCGGCCAGCATGCGCCTGCCCTTGCGCATGCCCGGCGCTTGGGTCATGGAATTGCTGACGACCGGCGACGTGGATGCCCGTGTCGACGCCGCTGTTCCGTTGCCCTTGTCCGACCTCGAACCGGCCGCCTCCGAGCCCGTCGGTACTGCCGACCTCGTGCCCTGGGCGCGGGCCATGCCCGCCCTGCGCCGGCATGGCGACATTGCCGTTGACGCCGGCATCGACTGGCCGCGCCTGCTCGATCGCCTGGCCCGGCGCGAACTGCCGGGGCGTCTGCCCCGTCGTGCGCAGCGCCGCTGGCCCGAGCCGCTCGTGCTGGTGCTGGACTGCAGCCCGCGCCTCACCCCCTATCGCGACGATTTCCACGCCCTGGCCCGTCGCATCCATGCCGCCCTGCCGGACAGCAGCCTGAGCCTGCGCACCGTGGCCCAGGGCCCGGGCAACGGCTGGCGCAAGTGGCAGCACCCGCGACATCCAGGCGCAGCCGAACTGGCCCGCCTTCGCCGTGGCCCCGAGGCCTGGCGGGTGGCGCCCGGCGCCACCGTCATCGTGGCGAGTGACCTGGGCGCCTTCCAGGGCGGCAGTACAGGCGGCGCACAGGCGCAGTGGATCGAGTGGAGCCAGTCGCTTCATCGACAAGGCGCCAGGCTGATCGCCCTCGCACCCGTCAGCCCGCAGGCGATCGCCCCCGAACTGCTGCAGCTCTTTACCGTCGTGCGCTGGAGTGCCGACAGTCGCTGGCAGCGCGAACGACACGGTGCGGCCGTGGTCTTGGCATCCGGCATGCCCGTGAAGCCCCCCGCACACGTTGACAGCACGACCCCGCTCGACCAGTTGCTGGCCCTGGGCGCCACCGCGCTGCGCATCGACCCGCCATTGCTGCGCGCCTGGTGCGGGCTGCTGCAATCAGGCGGTGGCGACGCCGGGCTCGAAGGCCGGTTCTGGAACCATCCGGACGTGCAGCAGCAGGCCCTCAGCTGCGCCATCCGCCCAGAGCGGCTGAGCCACCACCTGGCGGCCTACGCCCGCTTGCCGCAAGCGCTGCGCGATGCGGCACACAAGGCCCGGCGGGCTGACCACGCCCACCTGCGCGGCAGCATGAACCTGGCTGAGGATTTCCGTCACGCCACGGCGGCGCAGGGGCAGGGTAGCGGGCAGTTGCACGCGCTCGAAAGCCTGCTGAGCCAGGCACGCGGCCTGGCCGCGCTCGCCCCAGCCGACCGCCAGGCCGTGCTGCAGGCTGCACAACTCATCCAGTCGACGGCAGTCGATGCGGTCCGCGCCCTCGACCCCGCACTGTTCGCCGCGCTGGATGCCCTGATTGCCAGCGTTGGCGCCCAGGGCTGGCCTCGTCAGCCACACGCCCCAGACGCCCTGATCGGCCAATGGCAATGGGTGCAGCAGGGCAACCGCATCTTTCTCGATCCGCAGGCATCCACCCGCCCCGGGCAGCGCCTCACGCCACCCTTCGAACTGACGTCCCCGGTGTATGAGGTGTGGGCCACTGTGGGCCGCCTGCTTCACCGTCAGCCTGCACGCCAGGAAGGTCTTGCCTTGCCGACCGAATGGCTGCAGGCGGGCACCGCAGAGATCGGTGCCGGCCCATGGCGCTGGCGCCTCCAGACCGTGGAGCCGCCCGCCTGGGCCGAAGAGGCCGAACTTCTCAACGGTCAGTTGTTCCTTGGCCACAGGGCGCCCAACGGCCAGCAGGTGCAGTGGCAGGCATCTTCTGGGCTTGCCCAGGTGCTGCTGCCTGGGCAGCTGTATGTGGGTAGTGACGCCTACGGCCTCTACGCCGACCTGACCTTGACCGGTCGCATCCCGATCACCCAACGCCTGCGCTACATCCCCCCCGGCCACTTCCTCATGGGCTCGCCCGAAGGCGTGGGCGATGGCGACGAACACCCCCAGCACGAGGTCACTCTCACCGAAGGCTACTGGCTCGCCGACACCCCCTGCACCCAGGCGCTATGGCAGGCCGTGATGGGCGACAACCCGAGCCGGTTCAAGGACGGCCCCGACGCCGCCGAGCGCCCGGTGGAAAAGGTCAGCTGGGACGATGTGCAGACCTTCCTGCAACGCCTGCACAAGCTGCTGCCCTCAGGCTGTGAGCCCACCTTGCCGACCGAAGCGCAGTGGGAATACGCCGCCCGCGCCGGCACCCGCACGGCCTACTGGTGGGGCGACGAGACGGACGGCACCCGTGCCAACTGGAATCAACAGCACAAGGGCACGACGCCAGTGCGGCAGTTCGCACCCAACCCCTGGGGCCTGCACGACATGCACGGCAACGTCTGGGAATGGTGCTTGGACGATCGGCGCAAATACGCCGCGGACCCGGTTCGAGATCCCCACGGGGATCTCGAATCCTCCCGGCGCGCCATGCGTGGCGGGTCGTGGTTCGACCACCCCGACGACGCTCGCTCGGCCTACCGCGACGGGGGGCCCCGCGACGACGCGCACCAGTCCCTGGGTTTCCGTTTGTCCCTGAGGTCTCCAGCACCAGGGCCACAGGCCCCAGTGGCGCGGTAGCGCCCGGCTGTTGGCTGTTGGACCGGGCCGGATGGCCCGGGCCCCAGGGCTGTTGGGTATTGGCTTTCAGGCCGGCGCCGTGGCGCCGGCCGCGGCGACACCTTGCCGGCCCGTCCGTCGTGTGCAGGCCCGACAACAAGTCGATACCAAGTCAGCCGCAGCCGGCCGCCGCGGGCAGGCGGTGCGGCGCAAGATCGCAGCCCCTGGGGTCAGGCTGATTGCCGCGCCGGCTGCGCGTGGCGAGCCTGTCGCTCACCTGCCGGGCCGCCGCTGCGTCTGCCCCTGCCTTCCCGCCCCTCCCGCCCCTCCCGTCCCTCCCGCACGTCCACCACGCGCCGGCACCTGCCCGCCGCGCCCAGCCAGGCTCAGCCATGCCGATCTGCCATGTCAGCGACACCGCCCACTGGGTGGCGATGTACCGGGCCCTGGAAAGCGAGCGGCCGGACGCGCTGTTCCGCGACCCCCATGCGCGCCGCCTGGCCGGCGAACACGGTGCCGCCATCGTGCGCGACACGCCGCTGGGCCACGAGACCGCCTGGGCGGTGGTGGTGCGCACGGCCGTGATGGACGCGCTGATCCTGGACTGCGTGCGCCAGACGGGCGGCGCCTGCGGCGTGCTCAACCTGGGCGCGGGGCTGGACACCCGCGCCTACCGCCTGCCCTTGCCGCCCGGCCTGCGCTGGCTGGACGTCGACCTGCCCGAGATGGTGGCCTACCGGCGCAGCTGCCTGCGCGGCGCCACGCCGGCCTGCGTGCACACCCATCTGGCGGCTGACGTCACCGACGTGCGCGCGCTCGGGCGCCTGCTGGCCGCCCATTGCGAGCAAGCGCGCGCCGATGTCCAGGCCGATACGTACGCCAATGCCCTGCAGGCCGACGGCCCCTGGCTGGTGGTGAGCGAAGGCCTGCTGGTCTATCTGCAGCCCGCCGACGTGGCCGCGCTGGCGACCCGGCTGCGGGCCTGCGCCCGGCTGCAGTGGTGGCTCACCGACCTGGTGTCGCCGCTGCTGCTCCAGCTTGTCGGCCCGCGCTGGCCGTCAAGCGAGGCCGCGGCCTGCGCGCCCTTCCGTTTTGCGCCGGCCGACAGCGCGGCCTTCTTCGCGCCGCTGGGCTGGACCGAGGCGCTCTACCGACCGACCCTGGACGACGCCGTGCGGCTGGGCCGCGCGCCGGTTCTGACGCAGTGGCTGGGCAGCCTGGCCTGCTGGCCCTGGTGGCCGGCGGCCGGCGTGCAGCACCACAACAGCCTGCAGCGCCTGTGCGGCACGGCGCTGCTGCGGCCGTCAATCTGACTGTGCCGATGCCTGAGCCTGAGGGCGCTGCCGCGCCCAGGCTAGTCGGAACGGAGCGGGCGACGTAGCGACGGGCGGGGAGGGCCGGGGAGGGAAAGGCCTGCCGCATGCACCAGCCTGAGGCCACGGCGCGCGCGGCCGCACCACCGTCCGACAGCACACCGTCAGCCCAGGGATTTTTAATTATGAATTCTGGAATCAGATCCAGCCCCAGTTCCGTGAACTCTTGCCGCCCCGGAGACAGCCGATGACCACCCGCTACGCCGACTTCCACCGCCGTTCGATCGAAGACCGCGAGGGCTTCTGGGCCGAAGAGGCCAAGCTCATCCACTGGCACAAGCAGCCGACCCAGGTGTGCGACTACAGCAACCCGCCGTTCGCCAGGTGGTTCGTGGGTGGTGAGACCAACCTTTGCTACAACGCCGTCGACCGCCATCTGGCTGATCGGCCGGACCAGAACGCGCTGATATTCGTTTCCACCGAGACCGAGACCGAGAAGGCCTATTCCTTCCGCGAGCTGCACGCCGAGGTGCAGCGCATGGCCGCCATCCTGCAGGCGCAGGGCGTCACCAAGGGTGACCGCGTGCTGATCTACATGCCCATGATCCCCGAGGCGTGTTTTGCCATGCTGGCCTGCGTGCGCATCGGCGCCATCCACTCGGTCGTGTTCGGCGGCTTCGCCAGCCACTCGCTGGCCAGCCGCATCGACGATTCACAACCCAAGGTCATCGTGTCGGCCGACGCCGGCATGCGCGGCGGCAAGGTCGTGCCCTACAAGCACCTGCTGGACGAAGCCATCAACCTGGCCGGCAACAAGCCCGCCAAGGTGCTGATGGTGAACCGCGGCCTGGCCGAGTTCGCGCGCACCGAAGGCCGCGACCTGGACTACGCCGCCCTGCGCGAAGAGCACCTGAACACCGAAGTGCCCTGCACCTGGGTGGACTCGACCCACCCGAGCTACACGCTCTACACCTCGGGCACCACCGGCAAGCCCAAGGGCGTGCAGCGCGACACCGCGGGCTACACCGTGGCGCTGGCCGCCTCGATGAAGCACATCTACATGGGCAAGCCGGGCGAGACCTACTTCAGCACCAGCGACATCGGCTGGGTGGTGGGCCACAGCTACATCATCTACGGCCCGCTGATCAACGGCATGGCCACCATCATGTACGAAGGCCTGCCCATCCGCCCGGACGCCGGCATCTGGTGGAGCCTGGTCGAGAAGTACAAGGTCACCGTGATGTTCAGCGCCCCCACCGCG
>JBEEJN010000079.1:0-16377 GCA_041169165.1 Pseudomonadota bacterium | reverse complement strand
GGACGCGTACATCCGCTGGTACAACGAAGTTCGCATCAAGAGCTCACTGGGCTTCCGCAGCCCCGCCGTGCACCGCCGGAGCCTGGGCCTAGCCGCATAACCTGTCCAAGTTTTTGTCCGCACCCCCAGCCTGTCGACATGAAACTTTCGGTTCTGGATCAGTCGGTGGCCCTGGCGGGCGTGCCCGAAGACGAAGCCATCCGTGACAGCGTGGCCCTGGCGCAGCACTGCGAGGCGCTGGGCTACGAACGCTTCTGGGTCAGCGAACACCACAGCCTGGCCACCATCGTCGGCACGGCACCCGAGGTGCTGATGGCCGCCATCGCCGCGCGCACCACCCGGCTGCGCATCGGCAGCGCCGGGGTGATGCTGCCGCACTACGCCGCCTTCAAGGTGGCCGAGCAGTTCCGCGTGCTCGACGCCCTGGCGCCGGGGCGCATCGACCTCGGTGTAGGACGGGCGCCGGGCGGCGACCTGCGCACTGCCCGTGCGCTCAATCCGCACGCCGACCCTGACAACTTTCCACAACAGGTGCAGGAACTGCAGGCCTGGCTGGCCGGCCAGGCCTGGCGCGGAGTGGTGGCGCATCCGCGTGGTCCGGCCGGCAGCGACGCGCCGAGCGCCGGCACCGACCCGGACCGCGTGCCGCAGGTCTGGATCCTGGGCAGTTCCAACTACGGTGCCGAACTCGCCGCCCAGCTTGGCCTGCCCTATGCCTATGCCTACTTCTTCATGGACGGCGCCGGCGTCGAGCAGGCGCTGGACATCTATCGCCGCCACTACCAGCCCAGTGAGCGCCACCCCGAGCCGCAGGCCACCATCTGCGTCTGGGCGCTGGCGGCGCAGACCAGCGCCGAGGCGCGCCATCACGCGCTCAGCCGCGAGCGCTGGCGCATCGACCGCAATCGCGGCGTGTTCGGCGCACTGCAGTCGCCCGACCACATCGCCGCCCAGGGCTTCTCGCCGGATGAACAGCCCACCGTGGATGCCTTGCGCGCCCGCGCCCTGGTAGGCGACGCAGCTGAGGTAGGCCAGGGCCTGCGCGCCCTTGCCCGCTCACTGGGCCTGGATGAACTGGTCATCAACACCTGGGCCTACGACCGCGATGCGCGGCGGCGCTCGTACACCTTGCTGGCACAGGAGTTTGCATTGACGTCCAACCCTGACTCGATCCCGCCGGCTTGACCCATCGTTCAGCCCGGCGGCCCGCCACTGCAGGTTGGTGACGGTCGGTTTACATTGCAGCAACACTCATCCCCTGCATCGACATGACCGAATTGCTGCTCGACCCCCAGGCCTGGATCGCCCTGGCCACCCTCACCGCCCTGGAGCTGGTGCTGGGCATCGACAACGTCATCTTCATCGCCATCCTGGTCGACAAGCTGCCGGCCGAACAACGCGACCGCGCCCGGCGCATCGGCCTGTTCATGGCCATGTTCCTGCGCGTGGGCCTGCTGCTCACGCTGAGCTGGCTGATCGGGCTGACCGAGCCGCTGTTCCACCTCTTCGGCCGCGGCATCTCGGGGCGTGACCTCATCCTCATCCTGGGCGGCCTGTTCCTGATCTGGAAAAGCACCGGCGAGATCCACCAGGGCATGGAAGGCGAGGAGGAACACACCGCCGCCAAGGCCGCGGCCAGCTTCGCCCTGGTGATCGGCCAGATCATGGTGGTCGACGTGATCTTCTCGCTCGACTCCATCATCACCGCCGTGGGCATGGTGGACGACCTGCCGGTGATGATCGCCGCGGTCATCATCTCGGTGGCGCTGATGATGCTGTTTGCCGGCGCCATCGGCCGCTTCGTCAGCAACCACCCGACCATCAAGATGCTGGCGCTGAGCTTCCTGGTCGTCGTCGGCGTGGTGCTGATCGCCGAAGGTTTTGGTCACCATGTGCCCAAGGGCTACATCTACTTCGCCATGGCCTTCTCGCTGGCGGTGGAGATGCTCAACATCCGCATGCGCAGCCGTCACCGGCTCAAGGCCAAGGCGCAGGCCTGAGGCGGCGCCGCGCCGCACCGGGCCACCCCGGGCAGCCGCTCAATCGTCCACCGTCTCGCCCAGGAAGCCGCCGCTCTGGTGCGCCCACAGCCGGGCGTACAGGCCACCGGCGGCGAGCAGCTCGGCGTGGCTGCCCTGCTCGACGATGCGCCCGGCGTCCAGCACGATGAGACGGTCCATGGCGGCGATGGTGGAGAGGCGATGCGCAATCGCCACCACCGTCTTGCCCTCCATCAGGCGGTAGAGGCTTTGCTGGATCGCCGCCTCGACCTCGCTGTCCAGCGCGCTGGTGGCCTCGTCGAGCAGCAGGATGGGCGCGTCCTTGAGCATGACGCGGGCAATGGCGATGCGCTGGCGCTGGCCGCCGCTGAGTTTCACCCCGCGTTCGCCCACATGCGCCTCGTAGCCTGAACGGCCCTTGGGGTCGACCAGACTGGCGATGAAGGTGGTGGCCTCTGCCCGTTCGGCGGCGGCGATCATGGCGCCGTCGTCGGCGTCCGGGCGGCCGTAGAGGATGTTGTCGCGCACCGAGCGGTGCAGCAGCGAGGTGTCCTGGGTCACCATGCCGATCTGGCGCCGCAGGCTGTCCTGGGTGGCGACGGCGATGTCCTGGCCGTCGATGAGGATGCGCCCGGCCTGCAGGTCGTGGAAGCGCAGCAGCAGGTTGACCACGGTGGACTTGCCCGCGCCCGAGCGCCCGACCAGGCCGATCTTCTCGCCCGCGCGGATGTGCAGGGTGAGGTCGTCAATGACGCGCTGCTGCGCGTCGCCGTAGGAAAAGCCCACTCCTTCGAACCGGATCTCGCCCCGTGGCACCACCAGCGCTTGAGCTGCCGGGGCATCCACCACCGTGTACTGGCGCGACAGGGTGTTGATGCCGTCCTGCACCGTGCCGACATGTTCGAACAGGGCCGACATTTCCCACATCACCCAGTGCGAAAAGCCGTTCAGGCGCAGCGCCATGGCGGTGGCCGCCGCCACCGCACCGATGCCGATCACGCTCTCGCGCCAGCTCCACAGCGCCAGGGCGGTGGTGCTCATCACCAGGGCCATGCTCAGGCAGTGGATGGTGGTCTCGAAGCCACTCACCAGGCGCATCTGGCCATGCACGGTGCCGAGGAATTCCTGCATGGCCGCGCGCGCGAAGCTGGCCTCGCGCCGGCCGTGCGAGAACAGCTTGACGGTGGCGATGTTGGCGTAGGCATCGGTGATGCGCCCGGTCATGAGCGCGCGTGCGTCCGCCTGGCGTTGCGACACCCGCGCCAGGCGCGGAATGAACCAGCGCAGCGCGAGCAGGTACAGGCCCAGCCAGGCGGCGAAGGGCAGCAGCAGCCGGGCATCGAAACCCGCCAGCACGGCACCCAGGGTGAAGAAGAAGGTGGCGACGAACACCAGGATGTCGGTGACGATGAAGACCGCATCGCGCACCGCCAGCGCGCTTTGCATCACCTTGGCCGCCACCCGGCCGGCGAACTCGTCCTGGTAGAAAGCCATGCTCTGGCCCAGCAGCAGGCGGTGGAAGTTCCAGCGCAGCCGCACGGGAAAGTTGCCGGCCAGGCTCTGATGCTTGAACAGGGTCTGGCCGGCGACCACCACCGGGCTGGCGATCAGCACCCCAGCCAGCACCGCCAGGCCGACGGCATGGTCGTCCAGCAGGCGCGCGGGCGTGGTCGCGCCCAGCCAGTCGACGATGCGCCCGAGCATGCCGAACAGCACCGCCTCGAAGGCGCCGATGAGGGCCGTACAGATCGACATCGCCAGGATGGGCCCGCGCATGCCCGCAGTGCAGGCCCAGATGAAACGCAGCAGGCCGCGCGGCGGTGTGGCCGGCTCGGCGTCGGGAAAGGGATGGACCCGGCCTTCGAACCAGGCCGCCAGGCGAGACAACAAATGACACTCCGGTGGCACCCGCGAGCGGGCAAACAGCCGGCAAGGCTAACCGAGCCTGGCGCCGGCTGTCTTCGCTGTGTCGCGGCGCCTGACGCGTGTGCGCCAGTCAGGGGTCACGTCGCGACGGCGTCAGTCAACAGCAACGGGCGCAGACCGGTGTCGGCGGTGACGAGAAACAGTTGGGCGAGCAGCCCCTGCACACACACCGAATTGCGCGCAAACAGGCCGCGCTCCAGCATGGCCTTGGCCTGCTGTGACCGCCCCTGGGCATGCAGGCTCAGCACTTCGGCCGCCGCCTGGTGCAAGGCGGCGTGGGTGCCAAACAACTCGCGGTAGACCGCACGGCCACGGTGCTCCAGCGCCGCGCTGCTGCGTAACCAGCGGCCGAGCGAACAATCGTCATCCCGGCGTATGTGCTCGACCTCGAAGGTCGGGTGAGGCGTGCCGTCCAGTACTTCGCCCAGACGTTTTTTCCAGATCTGGTGGGCGCGGATGGCGTTGGCAAAGGTCAGACCATCGATGTCGCGGCTGGCCGGCAGCTCGGGCATGGCGCCCAGATGGCTGCGCCCGACTCGCAGACTCAAGGCCGGACCGGGTGCCTCCGTACGCTCCGCCCCCGGCGTCAACCAGTTCCTCACGCCCATCGCGCCCTCGTCTTGCTGTGTGACGGCGCCGACCTGGCCCCGTTCATTTCTTTCAAATTCTAGAAATCGGGCGGTTCGAAGCTGAGCTGCAATTGGTGCCAGAGTGCTGGTCAGCGGCAACAAGTGTGGGGGACTTGTAGGAAACAAGTGACAAAACGTCACCCAAACTGAAATTCCATGGCGAAAAACATACGAATCGGGGATGGTCAAGCGCCGAGCGAATGGCTGTGACCGCCACTCAGCAGGGCATGCAGGCCGGCCTCGTCGAGCACCGCCACACCCAGCTCGCGTGCCTTGTCGAGCTTGCTGCCGGCTTCCTCGCCGGCGATCACATAGTGGGTCTTCTTCGACACCGAGCCGCTCACCTTGCCGCCGGCGGCCTCGATGAGCGCCCTGGCGTCATCACGCCCCAGCGTGGGCAGGGTGCCGGTGAGCACCAGCGTCTTGCCCAGCAGCGGGCGCGGCGTGTCGATGGCGTCGCCCTGCCCTTCCGGCCAGTCGATGCCGGCGGCGCGCAGCTGCTCGACCACCTCGCGGTTGTGCGCTTCGGCGAAGAAGGCGCGCACGCTCTCGGCCACGATGGGGCCGACGTCAGCCACCTCCAGCAACTGCTCGATGCTGGCGTCCATGAGCTTGTCCAGACTGCCGAAGTGGCGTGCCAGATCCTTGGCCGTGGCCTCGCCGACCTGGCGGATGCCCAGGGCGTAGAGAAAGCGCCCCAAGGTGGTCTGCTTGCTGGCCTCGATGGCGGCCAGCAGGCTGTTCGCGCTCTTGTCACCCATGCGCTCCAGTGCCACCAGCCGGGCGATGCCCAGCTTGTACAGACCCGGCAGGCTGACGACGATGCCGGCATCCACCAGCTGATCCACCAGCTTGTCGCCCAGGCCCTCGATGTCCATGGCGCGCCGGCCGGCGAAATGCAGCAGCGCCTGCTTGCGCTGGGCCGGGCAGAACAGGCCGCCGCTGCAGCGCCAGTTGACCTCGCCCTCCTCGCGTGCGATCGGGCTGGCACAGATGGGGCACTGGCCGCCCAGGCGCCTGTACAGGTCGAAGGGTTCACCCACGTCGGCCGGGCGGCGCTCCAGCACCACGCCGACCACCTCGGGGATGACATCGCCGGCGCGGCGCACGATGACGGTGTCACCGATGCGGACATCCTTGCGGCGCGTCTCGTCCTCGTTGTGCAGCGTGGCGTTGCTCACCGTGGTGCCGCCGACGAACACCGGCTCCAGCTTGGCCACCGGCGTGAGCTTGCCGGTGCGGCCGACCTGGATGTCGATGTCCAGCACCCGGGTGAGCTGCTCCTGCGCCGGGTATTTGTGCGCCACGGCCCAGAAAGGCTCGCGGCTGCGAAAGCCGAGCTGGGCCTGCAGCGCACGGTCGTTGACCTTGTAGACCACGCCGTCGATGTCGAAGGGCAACTCGTCGCGCCGCGCGGCGACAGCGGCGTGGAACTCGGCCAGGCCGGCCGCGCCACTCGCCACCACGCGGTCGGCGCATACCGGCAGGCCCATGGCGGCGAGGGCGTCGAGCAGGGCGCTGTGGGTCGCCGGCACCTCCCAGCCCTGCACATCGCCCAGGCCGTAGGCGAAGAAGGAGAGCGGGCGCGCCGCGGTCACCGCCGGGTCGAGCTGACGCACCGCGCCGGCGGCGGTGTTGCGCGGATTGACGAAGGTCTTTTCACCCTTGGCGCGCTGCGCCTCGTTCAGGCGCTCGAAGGCGTCGCGGCGCATGTAGACCTCGCCGCGCACTTCCAGCACGGCGGGCCGGAGCGCGGCCACATCCGTTTCGCCGCCAGGCCGCCCCAAGCCGAAACGCGCCCCCTCGGGGGGCTGCGAGAGCGCGCCAGCGCCGATCTTGGGAGGCCATTTCAGCCGCAGCGGAATCTGGCCCATGGTGCGGATGTTGTGGGTGACGTCCTCGCCGGTCTCGCCGTCGCCGCGGGTGGCGGCCTGCACCAGCACGCCGGACTCATAACGCAGGTTGATGGCCAGGCCGTCGAACTTCAGCTCGGCGGTGTAGTCGACGGCCGGTGCGTCCTCTGCCAGGCCCAGGCGCTTGCGCACGCGGGCGTCGAAGGCCGCCGCGCCGGCGGCCGTGGTGTCGGTCTCGGTCTGGATGCTCAGCATGGCCACCGTGTGACGCACCGGCGCAAGCCCGTCCAGCACCGTGCCGATGACGCGCTGGGTGGGCGAATCGGCTGTGCGCAAACCGGGCCACTCGGCCTCGATGGCCTGCAGTTCGGTGAACAGGCGGTCGTACTCGGCGTCCGGCAGGCTCGGAGCGTCCTGCACGTAGTACAGCCAGGCGTGGTGGTTGAGCTCGGTGCGCAAGGCAGCCGCGCGCTCCACCGTAGCAACAGGCGGCGTCGCAGCCGCGTCCGCGGCGTCGGGAAACAGGTCGCTCATGGCAGCAGCGTTGGCGTCGATGGGGTCGGTGGGGATGCCCGACGACGGGGGTCGGATGGCGGTGGGCGCCGCTCGCGCCGCCCGGGCGTCAGCTGAACAGGCGGCGGGCGGCGGGTGACCCGGCCGCCAGATCCCGTTCGGCCAGGCGGTCGTAGAGGTCGGCCAGGGCTTCGCCCACCTGGGGTAGCGCTTCGGGATGTAATTCCCGGCCGGCATCGTCGAAGATGGCGGCGTCCAGACTCAGCGCCAGGGCCCGACCGGCGGCACACCAGGCGTTGAACGGCGCCTCGGCCTGGGCCGTCTGCGGCACGTCGAACACCAGGGTGATTTCTTCCAGCCGGCTGTGCGCCGAGTCATCTGCCAGCGCCGCCGTGGTGTCGTACAGCAGGCTCAACACCGGCGGCGCGCCTTCGCCGCTGCCCGGCAGCACCAGCCGGCCGGCGGTCATGCCTGGCACGAAGCCATGGCGCGCCGCATGCTGATTGACCACCGCCACCGGCCAGGGCGCACGGCGCACCCGCAGCCGCATGGCGAGCTGGGCATCGTGGGCGACCGCAAAGGTGTCGAGCTCGCGGCCCCGCGCGACCACGTCGAGCATGTCCGGAAAGTCGGTAGACGCGTTCACCGCGTCGGCAAAGGCCTGCACCTTCTGGATGAACTCGCTGTATTCGATCTCGTTGATCGCGCCGTTGCGGCTCGCCAACTGCACGCCGGCCTGCAGTTCGACGTATCGCGCGCTTGGCCGCAGCGCTTCCCATTCTCCGCTGCGGGTGTTGCGCCCTTCGATCAGGAAAGGCTTGCTGCCCGCGCGCCGCGACGCCGGCAGATGGGCCAATGCGGCCTCGCCCGGCAGGGGTGTTTCCAGCCCCAGGCCGACCACGGCGTCGATGAGCGCGTCGACCTTGGGAGCGCTGGCGCTGCGACGGGTGACACGCAGCAAGGCGTCCAGGTCAGCGTCGCCCACTGACGGAACATCAGCGGTGCCCGGTTCGGCGAGTGCATCGGCGCCGGTGCTGTCGTTTCGTGCATCGAGCCGCGCCTCACTCGGGTCGGCACTACCAGGATGTAGCAGACTGGCATCGGCAAAAGTTGGCTCGAACAAGCGCGAGTTCTGCGGTGGCGGAGAAGGCGCACGCAAGCTGCCTCCGGCGCGGCGCGCCTGCCAGATGCTGTGGATCACCAAGCCGGCGAGCACCAGGCCGCCGGCCACTGCCAGCCAAAATTGCAGGGACTTCGTCATCATGGCCGCGTACCACCTTGCGGCTGGTGGAGGGAATCAGGCACTGCGAGCTGCATCCGTCGTCGTGTTGGGTGCCGCGCATGATGCCTCAGCCGCGGGCCGTCTCCCGTCAGGGCGAGCCCGGCTTTGCGGGGAGTTGCTGGGCGCGGCCGGTCCTCGCCACGTTGCCCGGTCATCGCGATGGGTGGCTCGGCCCAATATCCGCAGCCCTCCCGCAGCCGTCCCGCAGCCGTCCAACCATCGCCCCGCCGCCCCGCTCAGGCCTGCGCCATGGCGTGAGCCGCCTCCATGTCCACCGCCACGATGCGCGACACGCCCTGCTCCTGCATGGTCACGCCGATGAGCTGTTCGGCCATTTCCATGGCGATCTTGTTGTGGCTGATGAAGAGGAACTGCGTTGCCTCGCTCATGCTCTTCACCAGCCGCGCGTAACGCTCGGTGTTGGCGTCATCCAGCGGCGCGTCCACCTCGTCGAGCAAACAGAAAGGCGCCGGGTTGAGCTGGAAGATGGCGAACACCAGGGCGATGGCGGTGAGCGCCTTCTCGCCGCCCGAGAGCAGGTGGATGGTTGAGTTCTTCTTGCCCGGCGGCTGGGCCATGACCTGCACGCCGGAGTCCAGGATCTCGTCGCCCGTCATCACCAGGCGCGCGTTGCCGCCGCCGAACAGGCTGGGGAACATGCGGCCGAAGTGCTCGTTGACGATGTCGAAGGTGCTGCGCAGCAGGTCGCGGGTTTCCAGGTCGATCTTGTGGATGGCGTCTTCCAGCGTGCGCATGGCCTTGTTGAGGTCCTCGCCTTGCGCATCCAGGAAACCCTTGCGTTCACGTGCCGAGGCCAGTTCGTCCAGCGCGGCCAGATTGACCGCGCCGAGGGCGGCAATCTCGCGATTGATGCGGTCGATCTCGGTCTGCAGGCCGTAGAGCTTGACACCGCCGTCGTCGACGCTGGCGGCAATGAGGGCCAGGTCGACCTGGGCGGCCGTGAGCTGGTCGAGATACTGCTGGCCGCCGAGCTGCGCCGCCTGATGTTCGAGCTGCAGCTGGGTGATGCGCTCGCGCAGCGGCGCCTGGCCGTGTTCGAGCGCCTGGCGTTGTTCGTCGCAGCGTTTCAGGCGCAGCGACAGGTCGTCGTACTGGCTGCGTGCGCCGGCCAGCGCCTGCTCGCGCTGCATGCGCAGGGCCAGCGCCTCCTGCAGGCCGTCCTCGGCCACGGCATCGTCCAGGCGCGCCAGTTCGGCGCGTGAGGCCTCGGCGCTCGCCTCATTGCTAGCAATCTGCGCCACCGCGGTCTCGATGGCGCGCTGCAGTTCACCGCGCCGCGCGGCGAGTGAACGAGCGGCGAACTGCGCCTCGGCGGCCTCGCGCTCCAGCCGGCGCAGCTGCTCGCGCGCTTCGCCCTGGCGCTGCTCGGCAGCGATCACGTCTTCTTCGAGCTGGGCGTGGCGCTCCTGGGTGTCGCCCAGCGACAGGTCCAGCTCCTCGAAACGTGCTTCGCCCACCGCGCGACGTTCCTGGATGTCTTCCAGGCTGGCGTCGATCTCGCCCAGGTCGGTCTCCAGCTGGCCCTGGCGCGCCTGCGCCTGTTCGGCCTGCTGGGTCAGGCGCAGCAGATCGACCTGCAATTGATGCGCGCGGGTCTGCGCCTCGGCAACAGCGCGGCGCTGGCCGGTCAGCGCCAGGCTGCATTCGGTGCAGGCGGCCTCGGCCCGGATGAGCGCCGTACGCGCCGCGTCGAGCTGGTCGGCCTGCTCGCGCAGGCGCGGCGCCAGGGCCTCGATCTCCTGCGCGCGCGCCAGCATGCCGGCCTGCTCGCTGTCCGGCGCATAAAAGCTGATGGCATAGGGGCTCACCGCGTGGCCGGCAGGTGTCATCACCACCTCGCCGTGCGTGAGCTGGCTGCGCACGGACAGCGCGGCGCCCAGGTCGGCGGCGGTGTAGACCCCTTCCAGCCAGTCGCCGAGCAAGGCGGACAGGCCGGTGTCGCCCAGGCGCAGCTTGTCCACCAGGCGCGGCAGCGTCGTGTGGGTGTCGACATGGGCGGCGGCGACCGGCGTGTAGAAGGCCAGCTTGGCCGGCGGCGCGTCGTGCTCGAAGGCGCGCAGGGTGTCGATGCGGCCGACCTCCAGCGCCTGCAGGCGCTCGCGCAGCGCGGCTTCGAGCGCGTTTTCCCAGCCGGGCTCGATGTGCAGCTTGCGCCACAGGCCGGTCAGGCCGTCCAGCCCGTGTCTGGCCAGCCAGGGTTTCAGCCGCCCTTCGGTCTGCACCTTGTCCTGCAGCGCCTTGAGGGCGTCCAGCCGGGCCGCGAGTTCGCTCTGCCGCTTGGTGCCCTGGTTGACCGCGTCCTGGGCGGCCCGGCGCTGCTCTTCCAGCTCGGGCAGCTCGTCGCTGAGCTGATGCAGCCGCGCCTCGGCTTCTTCATGCAGGGCGCCGGCCTCGGCGTGGCGCTCGCGCAGCAGCTCCAGCGCCTCGGGATCGGGCGCACTGAGCTGCTTTTTTTCGCCCACCAGGCGATCGCGTTTGGTGCGCAACTCGCGGCTGCGTTCATCCAGATTGCGCGACTCGGCCGCCAGCAGCTGGATCTGCTGCTGCACCTGCTGCACCCGGCCCTTCTGTTCGTTGGCGCGCTGCTGCGCGGCGCGCAGCGCGTCTTCCCAGCGCGGCAGCTCCAGCTCCTGCTCCTCGGCCTGGGCGGCAAGAATCTCGCCGCGCTCCTCGGCCGCGGCGATCTGCTCGGCGATGCCTTCCAGCTCGACGCTTGCGTCGTCGCTGCGCGTGCGCCACTGGCCATCCTGCTCGGCCAGTTCGTCCAGCCGCGCCTGCACCCGCTGGCGGCCCTCGATGACATAGCGGATGCGCTCCTCCAGCCGGCTGACCTCCAGCGCTGCCTGCGACAGCTCGCCCTGGGCCGCGTGTAACGCATCGCCAGCGGCGTAATGCGCCTGGCGCACCTCCTCCAGCTCGGCCTCGACATGGCGCAGCTCGGCGATGCGCGCTTCCAGCGCATTGCCCGCCTCGGCCTGGGCATTGCGCACCCGCTGTTCCTCGATCGCGGCGTCGCGATGCTTGAGAAACCAGAGCTGGTGCAGCTTGCGCGTGCCGGCGTCCTGCAGGCTCTTGTAATGCGTCGCCACCTCGGCCTGGCGCTCCAGCTTTTCCAGGTTGCCACCCAGCTCGCGCAGGATGTCGTCGACCCGCGTCAGGTTCTCGCGCGTGTCCTTCAGCCGGTTCTCGGTCTCGCGCCGCCGCTCCTTGTACTTGGAAACGCCGGCCGCTTCCTCCAGGAACAGGCGCAGCTCCTCGGGGCGCGACTCGATGATGCGGCTGATCGTGCCCTGGCCGATGATGGCGTAGGCCCGCGGCCCCAGGCCCGTGCCCAGAAACACGTCCTGCACATCGCGCCGCCGCACCGGCTGGTTGTTGATGTAGTAGCTCGACGTGCAGTCACGCGTCAGCACCCGCTTCACCGCAATCTCGGTGAACTGGTTCCACTGCCCGCCGGCACGCGCCAGGGTGTTGTCGAACACCAGCTCCACGCTCGACCGGCTGGCCGGCTTGCGATTGCCCGAGCCGTTGAAGATCACGTCCTGCATCGACTCGCCGCGCAGCTCGCTGGCCTTGCTCTCGCCCAGCACCCAGCGCACCGCATCCATGATGTTGGACTTGCCGCAGCCATTGGGCCCCACCACCCCCACCAGCTGGCCAGGCAGCTGGAAGGTGGTCGGGTCGGCAAAAGACTTGAAGCCTGAAAGCTTGATCGAATTGAGACGCATGAACCCGAGCGAACCCGACCGCCACTTGCGATTAACGCCCTAAGGCATTGATTTACAAAGAAAAACCTGCGAGCGAATGCGCGGCAGGTCACGCTCGATGGTATCACCCGCCTCCTTGCGGCGACGTCCATCCGACAGCCGCCGACCGTGCGAGTGTTGCTTCACCCGAGTTGTGTCACCGCTGAATCTGGTGAAATCGGCGGCCCAGGCACGGTTCCTCGTGCACACCGCCAATGACGCAGGGATCCCACCATGACGATCGGTGTACGCCGGGTCTTGATCACCGCCTTCCTGGCGTTGCCTCCGATCGTTGCAGCGGCATTGGATTGCCCCTCAATGCCGCAGCAGGTGTCTCGCGACGTCGAGGTCGAAGTCCGAGTCGGCGTGCGACTACTTGGCAATATCGCCGGCAAGGAACTGGAGGGCCGTACCCACCAACTCACTACTGATCTGTTGGGCCGCTTGCCGGGCGCTGACCGGGTGTATCTCGAGCAGATGTTGTTTGCAAGTTATTGCAGTGCCCTGCGCGATAACCAGGCGTTGGACGAGGCTGAGCGAGAAAAGCGCGTGCTGACCTACCGCAATCAAATGCAGCGCACATTGGCCAACGCCAATCCTGCCGCCAGCAAGGCAGCCGACCCGCGCGACAAGGCGCGCGCTGAACTCGTGCGACTGGGCACCGAGTATTCGGCCCGCAGCTTGTTTCGCGCCATCGAAGACAATGATCTCGAGAAAGTCAGATTGCTTGTGGCGGCAGGTATCGATATGGCAGCCAGGTATGGCAATAGCCCACGTGGTTTACGCCCGTTCGAATACTCAGCTCGGCTAAACCGCACATCCATCGTCGACCTGATGCTACAGGCTAAGGTACCGCCATTTGAAGCTCTTTCATACATGTCAGAACACAACGACGTGCAACGAATGATACGCTTGCTCGTGTTGCGCCCCTCTGCCAGGAGCATACAAAACGCGCTGGAAAGCGCGATTGTTCATGGCCAGATCGATGCCGCCGAACTGCTACTAAAGCATGGCGCGGCCGTGATTGCAGTTCCACGAGATATTATCCATACTCAGGCCTACTACGTTTCAGACAGCAACGCCGAGCGAGCTATGAAGTGGCTTCAGCACCACGGGTTCTCGCTGGATCTGCCAAATGATGACGACAAAGCCACACCATTGATGCAGGCCAGCTTTGTTTGCAATATCACCAAGATGCAAACGCTGCTCCAACTCGGCGCAGTCGTCGATCGCCGGGACGCCAAAGGTGATACACCGCTGATGTACAGCATGCGATCGACTGGGGACGGAGCTTGTGCCAACGACACGGATGGCAAACGGGTGCGTCTATTGCTTAGCGCCGGCGCCGATCCTCGAACGAGCAACAAACTGGGCGAGACCCCGCTGCACGTCGCGGTCTGCAGCGACCCCAATGCCGTCCAGTTGACGTCGATATTGCTGGAACTGGGTGTCGCAACTGATAACGCCAAGCAAGACGGAGTAACCCCACTGATGGCAGCCCAATTTCGCGGCTGCGACTCGGCCAGCCAGGTTGCACAAACCCTGCTCGCCCATGGCGCACATCCCGACGCGCAAGACAAGGATGGCTGGACGTCACTGATCTATGCTGCCGTCGCTGGGCAGACCAGTGCCATTGATACTCTGCTCGATGCCCATGCATCAATCGACCTGCAAACTAATGAGGGAGAAACTGCTCTGCTGATGGCGGTGCGCAATGGCAACTTGGGCGCCGTGCGCCGCCTGCTTGCACACAAGGCCAATACCGAACTCCCGGACCGCGATGGCCTGAAACCCATCGACCACGCAAGAAAACTCACCGCACCTGAACCACGAGACACGATGGTGCAGCTACTCAGTTATGCAAAAAGCAAAGTAGGCAATATCCATGAATAGACAAATTGGGAAACGCGCCGCCTGGTCAGTCATTTGTCTGACCATGATGTGCGAAAGCTTGGCAGCATGGGCCCTTGATTGCCCTGATCCACCCAAACAATCCCAGCGCGATTGGGATAACGAGATTAAAGCGGGCGTCGGGCGTATAGGCCCGATCAAGGGCGCCGAACTTGAAGCCCGGATCAAGACCACCACTCAAGACTTGCTCGCCAAACTGCCCGGCGCCGACAAACTCTACTTGGAACAGATGATGTTCGCCGCCTACTGCAGCGCACTGCGCGATGACCCCGCCATGCCAGAGGCCGACAAGGCACGTCAGATATTCGAATACCGCCGCGCACTGATGACTGCGCTCACTCGTTAAACCGCCTCGGCAACTCGCTGCTCACCCGGACACATTATTCCGACGCGCACGCCCGCCCTCACCTTGCGCCCGCAGCGCCGCCAACCTCTTCAACAACTCCGCCGCCGGCTCGTCATCCGGATCCTGCGGCACCAGTTCCCCCCGGAATGCCTTGGCCAGCAGCGCCGGCGTCAACCGCTCTGCGGCGCTGCGCGCCTGAGCCAGGCGGGTTTCAAGCCGGTCGGCGAAGGCGAATAGGGATTCGACGCGGCGGACGACTTCGGTTTGCTCAGCGCGCGGCGGCAGTGGTATCGGGAAGGTCTTGAACATTGAAATATCAATGCGAAGTCTTGTCACACCAAAACAAACTGCTTCTATCAATCGTTTCGAATTCGGAGAATTGAAGTAGTGCATCAAGTAGATGGGTTCTGCGACCTCCGAGTCCACATTCATCTTAATTACATCGGGAGTCACCATTGCGACCCCAATATCTTTCGGATAAAGGCATGCCGAACCAGGTGGATCGCCCAGTTTAGTTACCAACAACTCCCCTCCATACACAGAATATGGCTGATGCTGCGAAGCCCACACCTGTTCATCCATAAAGCCCGGCTTGTGGGTCAGATATCGACCTTCCCCAACGTGGCGCAAGAATATAATCGGAACGCCAACATCGCGGAAATCCTTCGCTTTAAAAATGGTCCCGAAGGGACCGGCACAAATTGCATTTGAGTCATCTGCAGCAAGTCTGTAATTGGCGATCCATGACCAAGGACTTGGAAGTTCATAGAGCAATTCCTGTTCAATCCGCATTGCGTCGCCGCGCACACGCAAATGCCCACTCCGAAATGACTCACGTAAGGCAACTTGCTGCTCAGCAGCATTATGAACGTGTAAGTTCGCAACGCGCCAATCCTCCGTCAACCTCCCCGAAGTCGCCGCCGCGAGCACCGATTGCCGGAAGCGTTTGAGCAAGGGCGCCACGCGGGCCAGGCGGTCGCGGCAGGCGTCCACGCGGGCGAGCATAGTGTCGAGTTTATCGGCGATTCGGGTTTGCTCTGCTGCGGGTGCTAGTGGGAAGCGGAGCACTTCGAAGTGATCGCGCTTGAGATTGTTAATATTCACTCCGCGTGCCATCGCGGACACAGTCGTACGATAGTAATCGGATCTGAAATAGTGGCCAAAGAACCGTGTATCTATGCCATATGCAGGGCGGAGTAAGCCGCAGAATGCGCCAAATCCTGCTTTCATATTTTCGCGGGCCTGAGCTGCTTTGCCGACAACGCTAACGCTTCCGCTCGAAGTGGCTATTACGACGTCGCCATCGTTAATAATTTGTGATGCAGAAACCAGCGATGCCGGAACATAGACCAATTCCACCAAATTGAATCGTCGATCTTGAATATTGTTTGCCCGAATGACCGGTACCATATTTGGACCCGGGATATCTCTCGCGTCCACTTTGTTGTAAGTTACGCCCCTGACAAAGTCACAGACGCTCATAAGGCCGACAATTTCCCAGCCAGGAGCCTGCGCTTTCATTCGAGTACCTCGGCGCCAAGTTCCGCCAATATCGCCTCCAACTCCGCCAGCGCCCCATTGAGTTCTTCCATCGCCTCCCGCGCCAGCACCGCCGGCTCCGGCAGATCCGCCGCATCCTCTGCGCTGTCGTCCTTGAGCCAGGCGATGTCCAGGCTGTCGCCGCGGGCCTTGATCTCCTCGCGGGTGTAGCGGCGGAAGCGGCCGGTCTCGCCCTGGTCGGTGCGCTGGCTCACGCCGTTGCAGTCTTCGCCGAAGGCGGCTTCGAACTCGGCGAAGTGGGCGCGCGTGAGCGGCGTGCGCTTGCCGAACTTCGGGGCGTTGGCGCGCAGGTCGTAGACCCACACCGCGTCGGTGCCGCCGGTCGCCGCCTGGCTGATCTTCTGGAAGAAGAGCACGTTGGTCTTGACGCCCTGGGCGTAGAAGATGCCGGTGGGCAGGCGCAGGATGGTGTGCAGGCGGCACTTGTCCATCAGGTCGCGACGCACGTCGGCGCCCACGCCGGCTTCGAAGAGGACGTTGTCGGGCAGCACCACCGCGGCGCGGCCTTCGTCCTTCAGGTGGCGCACGATGTGCTGCAGGAAGGCGAGCTGCTTGTTGCTGGTGGCGTAGGTCAGGTCGTCGCGCGTGGG
>JBEEJN010000078.1:0-16432 GCA_041169165.1 Pseudomonadota bacterium | reverse complement strand
ACCTGGACGCCGCGCTGCGCGGCCAGACCCGGGTGGAGATCGCCAAGCTGCACCGCGACCTGGGCGCGACCACCATCTACGTGACCCACGACCAGGTCGAGGCCATGACCCTGGCCGATCGCGTGGTGGTGCTGCGCGACGGCGTCATCGAGCAGGTCGGCACGCCGCTGGAGCTGTACGACCAGCCGGCCAACCAGTTCGTCGCCCAGTTCATCGGCACGCCGCAGATGAACGTGGTGGCGGCCGACGCCGTGCCGCAGTTCACCCAGGTCTACCGCCTGCCGGTGCAGGCGGGCGGATTTGTCGGCCTGCGGCCCGAGAACCTCACCCTGCAGCCGGCCGGCTCGGGCGGCGTGCAGGGCCAGGTCGAGCTGGTCGAGGCCCTGGGTGCCGAGACGCTGATCTATGTGCAGACCGGCAGCGCCCAGCTGGTGGCGCGCCAGAACACCCGCACCCGGCTGCGCGTGGGCGACAACGTGGGCGTGGACATCGACGCCGATGCCGCCCATCTCTTCGACGCCCAGGGCCGTATCACGCGCACCGGCGCGGCAGCGGCGCATTGAGCTGACACCAACAAAGGATGACGTGATGACTGCAGTACTCAGCGGCCGGATGGCCGCGGTGACCGGCGCGGCCTCGGGCATCGGCCTGGCCAGCGTCGAGGCCTTGCTCGGCGCCGGCGCCCAGGTGGTGCTGATCGACCGCGATGCCAAGGCCCTGGCCGCCCTGTGCGAGCGCCTGGGCAGCGCCGCCCAGCCGCTGGTGGTCGACCTCCTCGACCCCACCGCCTGCGCCCAGCTCGTGCCGCGCGTGCTGGCGCTTGGTGGCGGCAAGCTCGACATCTTCCACGCCAACGCCGGCAGCTACATCGGCGGCGACCTGGTGGACGCCGACACCGCGGCCATGGACCGGATGTTGAACCTCAACATCAACGTCGTGATGAAGAACGTGCACGACGTGCTCAAGCCCATGATCGAGCAGAAGCGCGGCGACATCATCGTCACCAGCTCGCTGGCCGCCCATTACCCGACGCCCTGGGAGCCGGTGTATGCCGCGTCCAAATGGGCCATCGACTGCTTCGTTCAGACCACGCGCCGCCAGGTCTACAAGCACGGCATCCGCGTCGGTTCCATCTCGCCCGGCCCGGTGGTGACCGGCCTGCTGGCCGACTGGCCGGCCGACAAGCTGGCCGAGGCGCGCGCCGCCGGCAGCCTGATCGAGGCCAGCGAGGTGGCCGAGGTCATCCTCTTCATGCTCACCCGCCCGCGCCACATGACCATCCGCGACGTGGTGATGCTGCCCACCAATTTCGACCTCTGAGCTCAGCGATCAGAGGCAGACCGGCGCCCATGCACGAGCGAGCCTCGCACCGCTGCCGCCGCCTTCAGGAGTACCCCACATGAGCAAGCGCATCCTCCACATCGGCCTGGGTTCCTTCCACCGCGCCCACCAGGCCGTCTACCTCAACCAGCTGCACAAGCTGGGTGACGCGAGCTGGGTGCTGGCCGGCGGCAACAGCCGAGCCGACATGGCCGACACCATTGCCGCCCTGCAGGCCCAGGGCGGCGCCTACACGCTGGAGACCATCTCGCCCCAGGGCGAACATGTGTACGAGCGCATCACCGCCATCAAGGAAGTGATCGGCTACACGCCCGACCTGGCCGGCCTGATCGCCTGCGGTGCCGACGCGGCAACGAAGATCATCAGCTTCACCGTCACCGAGGCCGGTTATTACCTCGACGCAAGGAACAAGCTCGACCTGGCCACCTTCGCCGACCTGCGCGCCGATCTGGAGGCTGCCAGGGCCGGCCGGCCCGGCAGCACCATCTATGGCGCGCTCACCGCCATCCTGCGCCGCCGCATGGCGACCCAGGCCGGCCCGGTCACGCTGATGAACTGCGACAACCTGCGCCACAACGGCGAACGTTCGCGCGCCGGCCTGCTGCAGTTCATCGAGCTGGCCGGCGACGCCGAACTGCTGGCCTGGGTGCAGGCCCACACCACCAGCCCCAACGCCATGGTCGACCGCATCACGCCGCGGCCCACACCGGCCGTGCGTGAACGTGTGCTGGCGGCCACCGGCGTGGACGACGCGGCGGCGCTGATGGGCGAGAGCTTCATCCAGTGGGTGATCGAGGACAACTTCATCGCCGGCCGCCCGGCCTTCGAGACCGTCGGCGCCGAGATGGTGACGTCGGTGCAGGCGTACGAGGAGGCCAAGATCCGTCTGCTCAACGCCACCCACAGCTGCATCGCCTGGGCCGGCACCCTGGTGGGCTACCTCTACATCCACGAAGGCACGCTCGACCCGGTCATCCGCAAGATGGCCTACGACTACGTCACCGACGACGTCATCCCGGTGCTCAGCCCCAGCCCCATCGACCTGGCCAAGTACCGCGACGTGGTGCTGGACCGCTTCGGCAACACCGCGATTGCCGACACCAACCAGCGCGTGGCCATGGACGGCTTCAGCAAGATTCCCGGCTTCATCGCGCCCACCTTCCGCGAGCGCCTGGCGCGCAACGCATCCATCGCCAGCGTGGCCATGCTGCCGGCCCTGTTCCTGGCCTACCTGCAGGTATGGCACAAGGGCGGCATCCCCTACACCTACCAGGACCAGGCCATGGACCCGGCCGTGGCCCATGCCATCTGCGAGTCCGCCGACCCGGTGGCCGCCTTCTGCGCCGACGCGCCGCTGTGGGGCCCGCTCGCGGGTGACGCCCGCCTGGTGGCAGCGGTGCGCGACGCCAGCGCTCGTGTGGCGCAATTCGTCGCGGAGCACCGCGCGCCCGCCTGATGCACGCGCCGCAAGGGCGTCGACACTAGCCGGCCGATCCAGTTCCTCCGCCCTGCCGTACGCCCCATCGTCTGCCGTCATGCCCACCCATCCGCGCGCCCAGCAGCTGCCGCGCCAGCTCAAGCCCGAGCTGGAGCACGACTACGCCCGCTCGCCGGCCCTGGGCTACGAGCAGCCGGCCGACGTCGGCTTCATCCGCTGCCTGGAGCACGGCTTTCCCACCCCGCTGGCGCGCTGGCACTACCACGACGAATACGAGCTGCACCTCATCGTCGCCACCTCGGGCAAGGCCTTCGTGGGTGACTGGATCGGCCAGTTCCAGCCCGGACACATGGTGCTGACCGGCCCGCGCCTGCCGCACAACTGGATCAGCCTGGACCTGCCCGACGGCGGCGTGGCGCAGCGCGACCTGGTCATCCAGTTCAGCCACGAGCCCATCGCCAAGGCCGCCGAGCAGTTGCCCGAGCTGGCCGAGGCCCTGCCGCTGCTGGAACGTGCGCGCCACGGCATCGAGTTCTTCGGCATGTCCGAACCGGCGCAGGCGCACTGGCAGGCCGTGAAGGGCAGCCGCGGCCTGCGCCGCTTCGCCGCCTTCTGCGCCCTGCTGGCCGACCTCTCGCGTTGCACCGACTACCGCCTGCTCAGCAATGTGCAGATGCAGAGCATCGAGGACGAGGGCGGCCAGGACCAGATCAACCGGGTGGTCAAGCGCATCACCGACCAGCTGGCGCAAAGCCACTCGGCGGCCGACATCGCGGCCGAGCTGGGCATGAGCGAAAGCCGCTTCAGCCGCTTCTTCCGCCGCGCCACCGGCAACACCTTCACCGACTTCGTCAACCGCGTGCGCATCAACCGCGCCTGCCAGCTGCTGATGGAAGGCGACCGCCTCATCACCCACATCTGCTACGAGGTGGGCTTCAACAACGTCGCCAACTTCAACCGCCGATTCCTGGAAATCAAGGGCATGACGCCCAGCGAGTTCCGCAAGCAGGCCGACAAGCGGTTTGCGGGCAGCTCGCTGAATTGAAATCGCCTCGGCCCGACCGGCCGTTCTGACCATCGATGGGCGAGCCAAGAACTTGCGCCATCCGCCTCACCCCATGTACCTCGGCCTCGACCTCGGCACTTCGGAACTCAAGGCCCTGCTGCTGGCCGATGACCACCACATCGTCGCCAGCGTGGGCGAGCCGCTCACCGTGCAGCGCCCGCAGCCGCTGTGGAGCGAGCAGCAGCCGGCCGACTGGTGGGCCGCCACCGAACGCGCCGTCGCCCGCCTGGTGGCCGCCCACCCGGCCGAGATGTCGGCGCTGCGCGCCATCGGCCTCTCAGGCCAGATGCACGGCGCCGTGCTGCTGGACCACAAGGACGAGGTGCTGCGCCCCGCCATCCTGTGGAACGACGGCCGCAGCGGCGCCGAGTGCGCCGAACTGGAAGCCGCGCTGCCTGAAACCGCTGACGGCCAAGGCCTGCACGCCATCACCGGCAACCTGGCCATGCCCGGCTTCACCGCCCCCAAGCTGATGTGGGTGGGCAAGCACGAGCCCGAGCTGTTCGCCAGGACGCGTCGTGTGCTGCTGCCCAAGGACTGGCTGCGCCTGCAACTCTGCGGCGAAGCGGTGAGCGAGATGAGCGACGCCGCCGGCACCCTGTGGCTGGACGTCGGCCAGCGCCGCTGGTCCCCCGCCGTGCTGGCCGCCACCGGCCTGACCGAAGCGCACATGCCGCGCCTGGTGGAAGGCAGCGCCGTGTCGGGCCACCTCAAGCCCGCACTCGCCGCCCGCTGGGGCCTGCCGAGCACACGGCCCATCGCCATCGCCGGCGGCGGCGGCGACAACGCCGCCAGCGCCGTGGGCATAGGCGCTGTCCGCCCTGGCGAGGGTTTTGTGTCGCTCGGCACCAGCGGCGTCATCTTCCTCACCAGCGACCGTTTCCGCCCCAATCCGGCCAGCGCCATGCACGCCTTCTGCCATGCCCTGCCCGGCACCTGGCACCAGATGAGCGTGATGCTCAGCGCCGCCAACGGTCTGGCCTGGGTCAAGCGCCTGCTGGGCGCCGAGAGCGAAGCCGCGTTGCTGGCCCAGGCCGCCCAGCTCACGCCCGAACAACGCGAACGTGCGCCCATCTTTTTGCCCTACCTGAACGGCGAACGCACGCCGCACAACAACCCGCACGCCCAGGGCGTGTTCTTCGGCCTGGCCAACGAGCACGACGCCGCCACCCTGGCCTGGAGCGTGATCGAAGGCGTCAGCTTCGGCCTGCTCGACGGCTGGCACAGCCTGGGCGCGCAGCCCGGCGAAGTGCGCGAACTCAGCCTGGTCGGCGGCGGCGCCCGCAGCGCCCTCTGGGCCCAGCTGCTGGCCGACCTCATCGGCGTGCCCATGGTGACCCGCCAGGGCGGCGAGGCCGGCGGGGCGTTGGGCGCGGCGCGGCTGGCCTGGCTGGCAGATGGGGGCAGCGTGGCGGATGTGTGCCTGGCGCCGCCGGTGGCGCAGCGCTTCAAGCCTGGCAATGGAAATGGCGCCAATTGGCGCCATGAGCGATTCCGCCGACTTTATTCAGTCCTGCTGCCGGAGTTCTCTCCAGCAGCCGCCTGAATCAAGCGCGTCGCGACTTGTTCTTTCGCTTGCCCAGCACGGTCAAACCAGCCAGACCTGCCAGCATCAGGGCGTAGCTTTCCGGCTCCGGAACTGCGGAAACGCTGGCAATGGTGAAGTTCGCGCCGAAATATGCTGCACCACTGCCGCCGCTGTTTGATGCAAATGCCAGCTGATTCGAGTAGTTATAGAGGTGTGAGTTATAGGTAACGCGTGAATCCGTGGCGGGTGCTGGGCCGAACGTCCACGGATTATTGCCGACAAACGCTGTCACCTCATACTGATGTCCTGCCAGAAGCGATACCGGGGTGATGGCGTGGTAGAGAAAGCTACCTGCCAAAGTGTCGGTAAGTTGAACTGTCGTGCTTGCGAGCAGAGCATGCGTAGAGAAGTCGAAAAGGCCAACAATCTCGGAGCCTGTCAGGGACGGATCACGATAAATGCCAAGTGAGTCAACATTGAAACTGCTGTTCGCCGTAAATACCGTACCCAGATTCACCGGCTGATTCGGCCCCCAGCCTCGTGTCAACGTGTTCGTTGCCGGTGCAGTGAATGCCGCGGTGCCTGCCTGTGCAAGCATAGTGGTGCTTGCAATCAGCGCCGCCGTGGTAACCAAGACGCAATTGCGCACGACACGTGAAAACATTCGGTTATTCACATTAACTCCTGACGATGATGATTCTTGCGCCGAATTCCAACCGCATGCAATCGGACTGCCAATTCTTATGGCGAATTATCCATCGTATACTGTTCGAGCGCCGAAAATAATATAGATGAATAAACCGATTGAATGCACCCTTGAATAAGGGGTTTGAACTTCTTTCAGTTGAGATAGCTGAAAACGTGTGAGCATTTCCATCCGTGCAGCTAATAGACCACGCCAATACGTTGCCAAAATGCGACGCAAGCACTTTTGACGGAGTTTGAAATAATTCAAAAGAATGGGGCCGACACTCTGGATTGACGTGCGTGCTCCATATGACGCGAAGAAATCCTGAAGTTGATTTTCTCAATTCGAGATCGGGAGATGCCAATGTCTGGCTCGCACCGGACTCAACGGCCAGTCCATTTTCTTCTGAAAGACCGCCTCAACAGCAGGCTGAGCGAGCTGTTCGGTCTGCCGGTGGATGAGGGCGGCTCATGGGCGCTGGCCACAACCGACCGAGCGCGCCCGTGCAGCGCCCTGCTCAGCCGGGTGCGCGACGAGCAGCTGCTGGAAGTCGAGCTGCCGGATGCCACCGACGACCTGATCATCGACGCCGACCTGCCGGTCGACCACCTGCACCAGCTCACCCGCACCCGCCGTTACGGCGATGCCTGGCTGGCTGGCGGCGCCAGCCTGCTGCTGCGCGTGCCTTCGGTGGTGGTGGGCCGCACCCACAACCTGCTGTTCAACCCGGCGCACCCGCTGGCGGCGCAGTGCCGGGTGCTGTCGGTGGCGCGTTATCCCTTCGACCTGCGGCTGGTGCGTTGACTGTGCCGTCGTCCCAAGGCGCCCTCAGCGCCGGTGCCCCGCCACCAGATCGTTCTTGCCGCTGCGGTCCACCCCGCGCACCAGCCACAGCGGGCGCTGGGCGAAGTCGACCGGCACGCCGGTCTTGCCGTCCACCGGCTTGATGCTGCGGTCGAACACCGAGCTGGCGGGCATGTAGCGCAGGGCCACGCCGGTGCGGCGCTGGGTGGAGCGGTTGGCGTTGGCGCCGTGGATCATGTAGACGTCGTGCAGCGACATCTGGCCGGGCTGCAGCTCGATGTCGACCGCCGCGGTTTCGTCGAAGCTGCCGGCGGCCAGGCGCTGCTGCAGGGTGAGGTCGGCGCGGTCCTCGTGCAGGTGTTCGTGCAGTTGGCGGGCGATGTGTGAGCCGGGGATGACGCGCAGGCAGCCGTTGTCGCGTGTCGACGGTTCCAGCGCCAGCCACACGGTGCAGTTGGCCAGCGGGCGGATGGGCCAGTAGTGGCCGTCCTGGTGCCAGGGCGTCTCGTAGCCTTCCCCGGCCGGCTTGCAGAAGACGTGGCAGCCCCACAGGATGAGGTCCTCGCCCAGCACGCCGCTCACCAGTTCGACGATGTCGGGGTCGCGCGCCAGGTCGAGAAAGGCGCGGCTGCCGCGCACCCCTTCGCCGTTGTCGCCCTCCACATGGGCCGACACCAGCTTTTCCGGCCGCACGCCGGGGTTGGCGCGCAGCAGTTCGGCCAGGGCGGCCTGCATGTCGGCCAGCCGCGCAGCGGGGAGTTGGTATTGCGGCACCACCCAGCCCTGCTGGTGGTACTGCTCGATCTCTTGGGTGGTGAGTGTGGCCATGGCGCCATGCTGCCAGGGCAGGTGCCCCGGCGCGACGGCATTTGCCCGCAGAGATGGGCGCCGTGGCTGAGGCGCGGGCCCGCCGCCTACTCCGCGTCCGGCAGCAGTCGGCTCAACGCCGCGCTGGCGATCTCGCCGATGCGCACGAGGAAGTCGGTGCCCATGTCGGCGCTGTAGCGCGTCGGGTCGGGCGAGCCCAGCACCAGCAGGCCGAAGGCCGGCGCGTGGCTGGCGTTGCGCAGCGGCACCAGGGCCAGCGAGGCCACGCTGTGCGGCGACTCCAGCCAGCGCACCACGTCGAAGCCGACGTTGGCGCCGCAGTAGGGATGGGTGAGGCTGGTGGCGAAGCTGCGCATGTCGGGTGTCACGCCCTGGGTGTAGCTGTCGTCGGCATAGGCTGGCGCAATGTCCCACAGGCGCAGGCCGGCCTGCGGGATGAGGAACTGTTCGGTCAGTTCCTCGACCAGCACGCCGGGTAGTTCGCGCGCCAGGGTGACGAGCATGAGGGCACGGGTCCACTCGTGCAGCCGGTCGGCGATGGCGGCGTTTTCCTGGCTGTTGCGGATCATGTCCATGATGCGCCGCTCCAGGCCCTTGATGCGCTCGCGCAGCATCTCCATCTGGCGCTGCTGCAGCGACACCGCGCGGTGGCTGTGCGGGCTGGCCAGGTGCACGCTGGCCAGCAGGTCGGCGTGGCGTTCGAAGAAGCCCGGCGTGTTGGCCAGGTAGTTGGCGATGTCGTCTTCGGTGATGCCCTGGATGGGGCTGGCGCCGCTGCTGGTCGTCATAGGCTGATTTCCCCTTCGAAGACAGTTTCGGCCGGGCCGGTCATGAATACCGCCTGGCCCGGGCCGGCCCAGCGGATGGTGAGCAGGCCGCCGCGGGTGTGCACGTCCACCGCGTCGTCGAGCCAGCCCAGGCGGATGCCGGCCACCACGGCGGCGCAGGCCCCGGTGCCGCAGGCCAGGGTTTCGCCGGCATCGCGCTCGAACACGCGCAGGCGGATGGCGCTGCGCGACAGCACCTGCATGAAGCCGGCGTTGACCTTGCGAGCGAAGCGCGCGTGCGCCTCGATCCTGGGGCCCAGGCGCTCGACCGGCGCGGCGTCGACGTCGCCGTCGACCCGCAGCACCGCGTGCGGGTTGCCCATGGAGACGACCCCGACCTCGACGCGCTCCGCATCGGCCTCAGCGCCCAGCGTCAGCGGCCAGAGCTGCCAGCCGTTCACCTCGCGCGGCGTCAGGCCGCCGGCATCGAAGGGCAGGCGGGTGTGTTCGAACATCGGCGCGTTCATGTCGACGGTGACCCGACCGTCAGCCTCGGCACGCAGTTCGAGCAGGTTGTTGACGGTCTCGACCTTGACCACCGACTTGTCCGTCAGGCCGTGCTGACGCACATAGCGCACGAAGCAGCGCGCGCCGTTGCCGCAATGTTCGACCTCGTCGCCGCTGGCGCCGTTGAAGATGCGGTAGCGGAAATCCACGCCCGGCGTGCGGCTGGGTTCGACCACCAGGATCTGGTCGGCGCCGACGCCAAAGCGTCGATCGCCGAGCCGCTTGAGCACCTGCGGGCTCAGGTCCAGCGGTCCACGGGTGGCGTCGAGCACGACGAAGTCGTTGCCCGCGCCCTGCATCTTGGTGAAGCGGAGCTGCATGACGCGGATTATCGCGGCCGGCCCAGCCACGCCCGGCCGGGGCGGGGCGCGCGCTGACGCGGCGCGTGGGCCCTGGCGCTCAGCTGCGCAGCCTGCGCAGGGTGTGTTCGGCGCTGTCGAAGGCGAAACGGTGGATCTGCCGTTCCAGTTGCGCCGTGCCGACCGCGCCCAGGGCCAGGCTCAGCGCAGCGGCGTGGCGGTCGTACAGCGGGATGACGGCGGTGTCGCCCATGCTCAGCAGCTCGGCGATCTGGTCGAGCAGTGGCGCCAGCGCGGCGCGCGCACTGGCCGGGTCGGACGCAGCGCTCGCGGTGCCCGGCGTGGTCGGCTCAGGTGTACAGGGTGTCGCCGTGGCCGGCGCGCCCGCAGCCGTTTCGGCCGCGCCTTGCGCCATGGCCGGCCTGCCCAGCACCGCACTGGCTTCGAGTCGGGCCGGATCGATCGGCGCGCCGGCCATGCCGCTGGCATCGGTGCCGCGCGCTGCCGCGCTCGAGGCCGCCCAGTCCAGCCACTTCAGCAGCACCGGGAACAGGGTGTAGACCTCGACCGGCTTGGCGACGAAGTCGTTCATGCCGGCGGCGGCGCAGGCGCGCCGGTCGGCCTCGAAGGCGTTGGCGGTGAGCGCGACGATGGGGGTGTCCTGCCAGCCGGGCAGGGCGCGCAGGGCGCGGGTGGCGTCCAGGCCGCCGAGCTCGGGCATCTGCATGTCCATCAGCACCAGTGCGTAGGGGCGCTCGCGCGCCAGCTCCAGCGCCTCGCGACCGTTGCGCGCGCTGTCGACCTTCAGGCCGACGCCTTGCAGCATCTCGGCGGCGACCTCGCGGCTGACTTCGTTGTCCTCGGCCAGCAGCACGGTCGCACCGGCGTGCAGGCGGCGCAGCTGGGCTTCGGCGTCGGGGTGCAGGTCGGCGACCGGGTCGGCGTCGGCCTGGGCCTGTTCCGGTCCGCGCTTGAGCCAGACCGTGAACCAGAAATGGCTGCCCACGCCGGGCGTGCTGGTCAGGCCCACCGTGCCGCCCATCAGGCGCGCCAGGCGCTGGGTGATGGCCAGGCCCAGACCCGAGCCACCGTACTGGCGGGTGGTCGAGACGTCGGCCTGGCCAAAGGTCTGGAACAGCCGCTCGACATGTTCGGGTGCGATGCCGATGCCGGTGTCTTGCACGCTCAGGCGCAGCAGCAGTTCGTCGTCGCGTTCGGCCAGCAGCTCGGCGCGGATCACCACCTCGCCGCGTTCGGTGAACTTGACCGCATTGGCCACCAGGTTGAGCAGGGCCTGGCGCAGCCGGGTCGGGTCGCCGATCAGCCACACGGGCAGGCTGCGCGCCTGGGCCTGCAGGCTCAGGCGCAGGCCCTTGTCGCGTGCGGTCTGGCCCACCAGGGTGCACACGCTGTCGAGCATGGCCGGCAGGGCGAAGGGGATGCGTTCCAGCTCCAGCCGGCCGGCCTCGATCTTGGACAGGTCGAGGATGTCGTTGATGATGGCTAGCAGATGCCGGCAGGCGCTGTCGACCTTGTCGAGTTGTTGTGCCTGCTCGGCGCTCACGCCGGAACGGCGCACCAGATAGTTCAGGCCGATGACGGCGTTCATGGGCGTGCGGATCTCGTGGCTCATGTTGGCCAGAAAGGCACTCTTGGCCCGGTTGGCGCCTTCAGCGGCGTCGCGCTGGCTGCGCGTGCGCAGCGCGTCGATGCCGTGCGCCAGGTTGTGCGCCAGTTCTTCCAGCAGGGCCACCTCGGGGCGGGCGAAGGACGCGCTCTGCCCGGCGTGGATGACCAGCACGCCGAAACAAGGCTCGCCCTTGGCCAGCGGCAGGGCGATGACGTCCAGGTCGGCGTCGGCATCGGCGCCCGGCGCGGCCACATCGAGCTGGGTGCGGGCGCTGCGCAGCGCGCGGCCGGCCAGCGCGCTGTCGCTGCCCGGGGGCGCGTCCACGTCGACGACCGGGTGGACCGGTGCGCCGGAGGCGCTGCCGGCGCGGGCGACGCAGCGCACGCCGTGCACCGTCTCGTCCTCGGTCAGGCCGATCCAGCTCATCACGTAGCCGCCGGCGTCGACGATGGCGCGGCAGACCGCGCTGCGGTAACTCGGCTCGTCGGCCGCCTGGGCCAGCGCCAGGTTGCAGGCGCTGAGCACCTGCAGGGTGCGGTTCAGGCGCTGCAGTTCCTGTTGCGCGCGCATTCTTTCGTTCATGTCGATGCGCAGGTCGCGCAACAGCGTGGCGCGGCTCTGGTTCTCGCGCGCCAGTCGGCGCCAGGCGCGCGCCAGGTGGCTGGACAAGACCAGCAGGGCGGTCGACGCCAGCAGCCAGATGACCCCGGTCAGGCCGGCCATGTTGCGCCAGGGCGCCAGGATGCGCGCCTTGGCCTGGCCGACCAGGATGAACAGGTCGGGCTGGGCCGACAGGCTGCGGAAGACGAAGCGGCGGTCGACGCCGTCGATCGGGCTGACCTGGTCGAAACTGCCGACGCGCTGGCCCGCCCGCTGCTGCGGGCCCAGGTCGATGCCCGGCAGGGGTCGGCCCAGCAAGGCGCCGTCGAAGGGGCTGCGCATCAGCAGCTTGCCGTCGCTGCGCAGCAGCGCTGTGCTGCTGCCGTCGCCCAGATCCACCGAGCGCCAGAGCTGCTCGAAGTAGTCCGGCTGCAACGCGGCCACGACCCGGCTGCCCCGGCTGATCAAGGCCTTGCGGGGCTCGGCCGCGGCCTTGGCGCTGGTCGGCACGGGCAGCTCGATCGGGTCGAAGGGGCGGCTGGCGTGGATGAGCCAGCCGCCGCGCGGATCAGGCACCGGCGCACCGAGCACCAGGCGATGCGGCAGCGCGCGCGGCGGCAGGCGCACGCCGGGGCGTTCGCCGCCCGATCCGTCCAGGCCGGGCTCGCGGGCCGGGCTGCCGCTGTCGGTCAAGGCGCTGTCCGAGCTGTACAACACCCGGCCGCTGGCGTCGACGATCCACAGCGCGCGCAGGAAGGGCAGGCCGCTGAGCTGCTCCTGCAGCAGGGCGCGTACCGCGGCGGCGTCCGGGGCGCCGCTGGCGGGCAGGCGGTCCAGCCGCTGCGCGGTCAGTTCAAGGCGCTGGTCGACCGCCTGCAGCGTGCGGGTGGTCTGCTCCTCGACGATGCGGGCCAGCGCCGCCGTGGCGTTGTGTCCGGCGGTGAGGGCCTGCACACGCAGGTAGGCCAGGGCCAGGCCGATGAGCAGGCCGGTGACCAGCACCACCCCCAGCGCCAGCCACATGAGTGGCCGCCCGCTGCGCCGCAGCGGCATGGGCGGCGTCAGCGCCGTGCCGGCACGGGGCCGACCGGTGCGCGAAGGCTGGGTCGGCACGCGCGCTCAGGTGCCGGCGTCGCGGTAGCGCTCGGCGATGGCGATGAAGTCGTGGTGGCAGGCCAGCAGGGCGTCGGTCAGCGCGGGGTCGAAATGGCTGCCGCGGCCCGCCGCGATCTGTTCGCGCGCCTGCGCGTGGCTGAACGGCTGCGGCCGGTAGACCCGCGGCGAGGTGAGCGCGTCATAGGCATCGGCGAGTGCCAGCAGGCGCGCCGAGAGGGGTATGGCGTTGCCCGCGAGAGCGTCGGGGTAGCCGCTGCCATCCCATTTCTCGTGGTGCGAGCGGGCGATCTCGCGCGCCAGGGCGATCACGTCCAGCGGCGTGCCGAGGTCCACCTCGGCCTGCAGCAAGGCCTCGCTGCCGCGCACGGTGTGCTGCTGCAGGGTGGCGCGTTGCGCGGGCGTGAGCGCGTCGGTCCTGGCCAGCAGGTCGGCCGGCACCGTGGACATGCCGATGTCGTGCAGGGTGGCGGCCTGGGCGAGCAGCTCGATCTGGGCGTCGCTGCCGAGCGCCTCGTGGCCCGGTGTGCCGCGCAGTTGCAGCGCCAGGCGGCGCACAAAGGCCTCGATGCGTTGCAGATGCTGCTTGGGTGCGCTGGGCGCGTGGGCCTCGGCCAGCAGGGCCAGGGCGCGCAGGCTGACGCGCTGGGTCAGCGCGCTTTCATCCAGGCGCTGGTTGACCTCGGCCTCGAGCACGGCATGGCGGTCGTGCAGCCAGTCGCGCGCCAGCTTGCCTTCGAGCAGGGTGCGCACCCGCGCCAGCAGCACTGCAGGCTTGATGGGTTTGCTGATGTAGTCGTTGGCGCCGAGCTTGAAACCGCGTTCCTCGTCGGCCGCGTCGCCCAGGGCGGTGACGAAGACCACCGGGATGTCGCAGGTGCGCACGGTGTCGCGCAGACGGCCCAGCACGTCGTAGCCGTCCAGGCCCGGCATCATGATGTCGAGCAAGATGAGGTCGGGGCGCGGCGTGCCGCTGGCCAGGCGCAGACCGGTCTCGCCAGAACGCGCCGCCAGCACGCGGTAGTGCGGCTGCAGGATCTGGCTCAGCACGAGCAGGTTGTCCGCATCGTCGTCGACGATCAGGATGGTGGCATGGGTGTCGTCGTTCATGCGGCTGAGGCGCCTGGGCCTTCCGTGGGCTGGCCTCGGCGCAAGCCGGGGCGGGCGGCCAGTCTATCGAGCGCGGCCCGGGTTCAGCAGGGCCGCGAGGTCGCCGGACTGCCGATTTCTTGGCACTTGGGACCGGGATCGCTGGTCAGCGCCGCCATCAACCGCCGTGCGGCAGCGCGGCGGTGCGCATCAGTAAAAGCCGGGCTCACCCGCCGGACGGGTCTTGAAGCGCTTGTGCACCCACAGATATTGGGCCGGTTTGCGGCGCACCTCGGCCTCGATCCAGCGGTTCATGCGGGTGGTGTCGGCCACCGCGTTGGGGGTCGGAAAGTCGGTCCAGGGCTCGAGAAAGCGCACCTTGTAACCCTGACCGCCGGGCAGCAGCTCGGCGACCACCGGCTGCACCACCATGTCCAGCGCCCGCGCCATGCGTGAGGGCGCCAGCAGCGTCGCGGCGTCGACGCCGAAGAAGGGCACGAAGGCGGCATCGCGTTCGCCGAAATCCATGTCGGGCAGGTTGAAGAAGGCGTCGCCGCGCTTGATCGCGCGCATGAGCGGCTTGGCGCTGTCGCTGCGGGGATAGATCTCGGCGTTGCCGAAGCGCAGCCGGCCGGCCTTCATGACTGCGTCGAACACCGCGCTGCGCTGCTGCTGGTAGATCGAGCCGACCCGGCGCGTCTGGAAGAGCTGGGTTGCCACGCCGGCCACGTCCAGGCCGAGGAAATGCGGTACCAGCCACATCACCGGGCGTTCGCTGCGTTCAGCCAATTGCACGTCACCCTCCACCTGGATGAGGCGGCGCAGCCGCGCCGGGCTGGCGTACCACAAGACGCAACGTTCCAGCAGGCTGCGGCCCAGCCAGGCGAAGTGTTCGCGCGCCAGGGCGACGCGTTCGTCGTCCTTGAGTTCAGGCAGGCAGAGCTCCAGATTGCGCAGCGCAATCAGGCGGCGCTTGCGCCCCAGCGCCCATAACAGGGCGCCCAGGCCCCGACCCAAGGCTGCAAGCAGGGGCAGGGGCAGCCAGTGCAGCAGCCACAGCAGGGCCAGGCCGAGTCGTGCCATCGTGTAAGCCTTCCGGGCTGAATCAGGAGTGACCGCCGGCGCTGTCGACGACGCGCGGCTGCTTGTAGCGGTCGTAGGACCACAGGTATTGGCCGGGGGCCTGGCGGATGAGTTGTTCCATGGCGCGGTTGATCACGGCGGCGGATTCTGCCGCGTCGCCCCCGACGGGCAAGGCTTCAGCAGGTTCGGCGACACGAACGAGGTAACGCCCACCCGGCAGGCGCTCGCAGAACACCACCACCCAGGCGCACCCGGTCTGCTGGATGAGCCGGGCCAGCAGCGTCATGGTGTAGGCCGGCCGGCCGAACCAGGGCGCCCACACCCCTTGACCGTCGGGCGGCACCTGGTCGGGCAGCAGGCCCACGGTGTCGCCCTGCTTGAGGGTGCGGATCATGAGCCGCACGCCGGCCAGGCTGGCCGGCGCGGTGAGCAGGCCGGGGCGTTGGCGCGAACCGGCCACCAGGTCCTGCAGCCAGGGCTTGCGGGCGGGACGGTACAGCGCTGTCATCGGCCGGCTCGCGCCCCAGTGTTCGGCATAGGACTGGCCAATGGCTTCGAAGGCACCGAGGTGCGGCGTGACGATGATGAGGCCCTTGCCGCGCGCCAAGGCGGCGTCGATCAGCTCGGCGCCCTGCCACTGGGCCCGCTCGCCCACTTGCACGCCGGGCGGGCGCAGCCACAGATACGGCAGCTCGGCCACCATGCGTCCGCCATGGCCGATGGCAGCGCGCGCCGTGCTCATGGGCAGACCGGCCTGTGCCACGTTGGCGCGCAGGCGCTCGCGGTAGGCGGACGACGCCAGATAGGTCAACCAGCCCAGCGCCGCACCTACGCCGTGCATGAGCGGCAGGGGCAACCGGGCGGCCAGGCGGAGCAGGGACGTGAACGCGGAACTCATCGGTGATCGGTGGACGGAGCCGGCGGGTGAGTGGGCGCGCCGGTGTGTGATGGACGAGTCCGGCGACGCGCCCGGCTCGGCTGGCTGGGGATTGTCCGGCACGGCGCTGGCCCGTGTGGCGCCGGTCTGCGTGGCTAGTCCGGCGCCTGGGCGTGGAACTGGCCGCTCGCGGTCGCGCTGTTCGTGTCGATGGGGAAACGGCCTACCCCCTTAAAATGGGGCTTCGCCGAGTTAAAGAACAACTTGCGGGGCGACGAGCCGGTGACCGACAGCAGCAGCTGCAGCTGGAGGTGATCGGCGCGCGACACCGGTGACGGTGCCGACCCAGATCCGCTAAAGCGTTCGCCGCAAGCTCCCGGTGAGACCCAGGCGAAGCGCCCACCCATCTCAACCCGTAGGAGCCCACCGTGGCGAACGACTTCCTCTTCACCTCTGAATCCGTCTCCGAAGGCCATCCCGACAAGGTGGCCGACCAGATCAGCGATGCCATCCTCGACGCCATCTTCGAGCAGGATCCGCGTTCGCGCGTCGCCGCCGAGACCCTGTGCAACACCGGCCTCGTCGTGCTGGCCGGCGAGATCACCACCAACGCGCATGTCGACTACATCCAGGTGGCGCGCGACACCATCAAGCGCATCGGCTACGACAACACCGAATACGGTATCGACTACAAGGGCTGCGCGGTGATGGTCT
>JBEEJN010000077.1:0-17562 GCA_041169165.1 Pseudomonadota bacterium | reverse complement strand
CCCAGGAAGCCCGCGGTCAGGAAGAAGCCCACCGCGTTATGGCCGTACCACCACTGCACCATGGCGTCCTGCACGCCGGCGTAGGCGGAGTAGCTCTTGGTCAGGCTGACCGGGATCTCGGCCGAGTTGACGATGTGCAGCAGGGCCACGGCGATGATGAAGGCACCGAAGAACCAATTGGCCACGTAGATGTGGCGCACCTTGCGTGTGCCGACGGTGCCGAAGAAGACGATGGCGTAGCACACCCACACGACGGCGATCAGGATGTCGATCGGCCATTCGAGCTCGGCGTATTCCTTGCCGGTGGTGAAGCCCAGCGGCAGCGACAGCGCCGCCAGCACGATGATGAGCTGCCAGCCCACGAAGGTGAACAGCGCCAGGCCGGGGGCAAACAGACGCGTCTGGCAGGTGCGCTGCACGACGTGGTAGCTGGTGGCGAACAGGGCGCAACCACCGAAGGCAAAGATCACGGCGTTGGTGTGCAGCGGGCGCAGGCGGCCGTAGCTGATCCACGGCAGGCCGAAGTTCAGTTCGGGCCAGGCCAGCTGGGCCGCGATGATCACGCCCACGAGCATGCCCACCACGCCCCACAGCACGGCCGCGAGCGCGAAGCCGCGCACTACGGTGTCGCTGTAGACGGGTGGCGCCGCCTGCGAACTGGTTGAGGATGAAATAGCCATCGGTGTGCTCCTTATGCAACTCTCGGGTCTGGTTCGGCGGGAATTCTTTGTCACACCTTCAGGGTGTCACTTGATCGGTGTCAACCCGTGCGGGTTGCTGGCGCATTGCGACAGTCGTGCCAGATTTGTCAGGCTGGGGCAAGCCGTCGCCCTCAAGGATGCGCAATCCTTCGCGTTCGATGTCGTCGAACTGGCCGCTGCGCAAGGCCCAGGCGAACACACCCAGGATGGCGAAGACCAGCACGACGGAGAGCGGCACGAGCAGGAAAAGAATGTCCATCGCAAGGGCGGGAAAGAGTGGCTTCAACGTGCGCTTGCGCTGGCTGCGTGGCGGTCGTGCAGCACCAGGGCGGGCTGAGCGGGTGTGCTCGGCGGTGCGGCGATGCGCATCACGGTCGGCCTGGCGCTGGCGCTCGTAAGGCGCAGGGCATTGAGCACCACGAACAGGGAACTGGCCGCCATGCCCAGGCCAGCGGCCCAGGGCGGCAGCCAGCCGGCCAGTGCAAGCGGCACGCAGGCCAGGTTGTAGGCCAGCGCCCAGTACAGGTTCTGGCGAACGATGCGCAGACAACGTGCTGCATCGAAGTGCAGCGCTTCGATGTCGCCGATATGGTTGCTCAGCACCACCACGTCGGCGCGGGCCTGGGCCAGGGCGGCGGCGCTGCCCATCGCAACGGACACATCGGCGCGTGCCAGCACCGGGGCGTCGTTGATGCCGTCGCCCACCATCAACACGCGCCGGCCGGCCTGCTGCAGGTCTTGCAGCGCGAGCAGCTTGTCCTGCGGCGTGCACTGGGCGCGCCATTGGATGTCCGGGCGCGCATGTCCAGCGGCGCGCGGCGGCATCCGCTGCTGCAGGCGCTGCAACAACGTTGCCACGCTGGCCGGCTGGTCACCCGACAACACATGCACCGACAGGCCTTGATCCTGCAGCCTGGCGATCGCGGCCGGCGCGTCACTGCGCATGAGTTCGTCAAACTCGAAACGCAACTGCGGCTGCCAGTCGCGGCCGTCCAGCCGGGCCAGCCAGACAGCCGGGCGAGCCGGCGTGTCGCCATCCGTCGGGCTGACGCTGCACCAGGCGGCACTGCCCAGGCGCCAGTGCCCGACCTGGCCGCTGTCGGCGTCGATGCAGCGGGCCTGCAGGCCGGCGCCTGCCTGTTCGGTCACGTCCTGCCAGGACGTGTCAGTGCAATCCCCCTGCGGCGCTGCGGCGTTGTCTTCTGCTGCGTGTGCAGCGTGTGCGTGCGTCTGTGCCACTGCGAGTGCACGCGCCAGTGGGTGGCGCGAATACGCGCCGAGTCGCGCAGCCTGGTCCTGCCAGGACGACATGGATCGACTGGCCTCGGCCGTCAGTGGTGTGGTCAATGCCGGCACCAGCTTGTCCTCGGTCAGCGTGCCTGTCTTGTCGAACACCACGGTGTCGATGCGCGTGAGCACTTCAAGGGCGTCGAGCTTTTGCACCAGCACGCCGCGCCGGGCCAGTTGGCCGGTCGCCGCGATGAGCGCCACCGGCGCGCCGATGGACAGCGCACACGGGCAGGTGACGATGAGCACCGATACCGCGATCCAGGTGGCGCGCGCCGGCTCGACCCAGTGCCAGCCCAGCCAAGCCAGGCCGGCCAGGGCCAGCACGCTCCACAGGAAGGGGCCAGCCAGCCGGTCGGTCGACTGCACGAAGGCTGGCCGCTCAGTGAGCGCACGCTCCACCAGGGCGACGATGCGCTGGTAGCGCGTCTGCGCGCCCAGTCGATCGGCGCGCATCAGCACCGGTGCGCCGAGGTTGAGGCAACCTGCTGATACCTCGTCATCCACGCCACGCTCCACCGGGGTGGATTCGCCGGTGAGCGCAGCCTCGTCCACCTGGGTGCGGCCCTGCACCAGCACGCCATCGGCAGCAAAAGCCTGTCCGACCTGCACGCGCAAGTGGTCGCCCACCCGGAGTTCGGCCGGCGCGACCAGGCGGGAACTGCCGTCGTCCGCGACCCGTTCGACGGTGTCGGGCAGGCGGCGCACCAGAGCGTCCAGGGCCTGGGCGGCGCGGCGGCGCGCGCGGGTCTCCAGCAGCCGGGCGCCGAGCAGCACGGCCACAAACATGGA
The DNA here is from genome assembly GCA_041169165.1 of Pseudomonadota bacterium. Lineage (GTDB taxonomy): Bacteria > Pseudomonadota > Gammaproteobacteria > Burkholderiales > Burkholderiaceae_C > Sphaerotilus. Next base: position 14,782 of record JBEEJN010000077.1, on the reverse strand, counting down.
AAGCGAATCGAAATAGACCTCGCCCTGGCCGCTGAACGTGGCTTGACTGCCGGCGACAAAGGTGACGAGGATGCCCAGCGCCACCGGCACGTCCATGCCGATGCGGCGCAGGCGCAAGGCAGCCCAGGCTGATCTGAAGTAGGGCCCGGCCGCGAACACCAGTACCGGAATGCACAGCACCCAACTGGCCCAGCGCAGCAGCGACTGCATGTCGGCCGACATGTCGCCAACGCCGGCCACATAGGCTGGCGTGGCGTACATCATCACCTGCATCATGCAAAAGCCGGCGACGAACAGCCGCCAGACTGCCTGACGCGATTCCTGCCGCGCCTGGTTGAGGGCCTGCGCGCCGGTGTCGGGGAAGGCGCCGTAGCCGGCATCCTGAATCGCCTCGACCAGGCGCGATAGGCGGGTCTGGTTGGCGTCCCAGACGATGACGGCGCGTTCAGCGGCGCCACTCACTTCGGCGCTGCGCACGCCGGGCACGGCGCGCAAGGCAGCTTCAATCGTGCCGCTGCAGGCCGCACAGTGCATGCCGGCGATCAGCAGGCGGGTCTGGCCGATGCGGGCGCATGCCACGTCTGCTGGCTGATCCATGCCTGCCTCGGTCGCCCCTGACGAGGACTGCCAGGTGGTGATGCTGTCGACCGCCCGGCGGTCGTCGAGTGCCGCGATCTGGGTGGCGCTCAGGCGCGTGGCGGTCCGGCTGGAAGTGGGCATGCGCTATTCTTCCGGTCGACTCTGAATTGCAACATGATCCACATCAAGACAGCTCGGCGGCCCTTTTTCACCACAACACGCGCCCAGCGCGTCGGCGTGCGGGCGTTAGCTGGGCTGGCTGGTGCGGTCATGCTGGGACTGGCGGCGCTACTGGCCACACCTGCGCAGGCACAAGGCGGGCCGCAAAACCTGCCGATCATCCGCATCGGTGCGGGCATGATGAGTCTCAAGGTGGAATTGGCCGACACCCCGGCGGCGCGCCAGATCGGCCTGATGCACCGCAGCAGCATGCCGACCAATGACGGCATGTTGTTCGTGTTCGAGCGCGCCGAGATGAGCTGCTTCTGGATGCGCAATACGCTCATCCCACTGTCCATCGCCTTCCTGGCCGACGACGGCAGCATCGTCAACATCGCCGACATGAAGCCGCTGGACGAGACCTCGCACTGCCCGACCAAGCCGGTGCGACTGGCGCTGGAGATGAACCAGGGCTGGTTCGTCCGCCATGGCCTGAAGGCCGGCGACAAGCTGAGTGGCGAGGTCTTCAAGCCGCGCTGATCCGATCTCACCGGTCGCAAGCGCTGGCGCGCCAGTGGCGACAGGGCTGCAATCCGGGCGTGAGATGGCTGGGTCAACGCAATCACCGCTGCGTCTTTCGGACGTGTCAGTGCTTCGGCTGATTCTTTATATTTCATTGGATCATATGCATCGATGAAATATGTATTTTGGAAATATGAATGCCTGACCTAGAGTCGCGGCCTCGATCGCTGCTGCACTGCAGCAGCACGATCTTCACGACTTCGGAACCGGCATGGACCTGATTGCGATCTTGAGTGGCTTTGGCATCGGTGCCATCGTGGGCATGACGGGTGTCGGCGGCGGTTCGCTCATGACCCCGCTGCTGATCTCGGTCTTCAAGCTCAACCCGGCGGTCGCCATCGGTACCGATCTCTGGTTCGCCGGCATCACCAAGAGCGGTGGCGCATGGGCGCATCACCGCCATGGTCATGTGGACTACCGCATCACCGGCCTGCTGCTGCTCGGCAGCTTGCCGGCCGCGGCGGCCACCATCGCGCTCATGCACCTGACCGGCGTGACCAAGGGCTGGGCCTCGGCGCTGACTTTTTCGCTGGGCATCGCCCTGCTGCTGACCGCCGTGACGGTGGCTTACCGCGACGCCTGGACCAGCGTGGGCCTGCGACTGGAGCGCTGGATACCCGAGTCGCGCAAGCCCGTGCTCACCGTGGCTGCCGGCTTGTTGCTGGGGGTGCTGGTGTCGCTCAGCTCCATCGGCGCCGGCGCGATCGGCGCGACGTTAGTGCTGCTGCTGTACCCGCGCCTGCCGGCGCACCGCATCGTCGGCACCGACATCGCCCACGCCGTGCCGCTCACCCTGGTCGCCGGCCTGGGCCATGCGACGCTGGGCAATGTGGAGTGGGTGTTGCTGGGCTCGCTGCTCATCGGCTCGCTGCCCGGCATCTGGCTCGGCGCCCATCTCACGCGCCGCATGCCGGAACGCATCGTGCGCCTGCTGCTGTGTGCCTCGCTCGTAACGGCCGGGCTCAAGGTCATCCATTGATGGCCAGCCATTTTTTTCGCACGTCGACAATCTCTCGCGGCCGCCTGTTCCGGCGCCCATCCGTTCCGACTCGTCCCGACCTCCTGACCTGACCCTGCGATGTACCAGTACACCGACTTCGACCGCCGCTTCGTGAAGGCCCGCGCGGCTCAATTCCGCGACCAGTTGCAGCGCCACCTGGCCGGCCAGCTGCCGGATGACGAGTTCCGTGCCCTGCGCCTGCAGAACGGCTGGTATGTGCAGCGCCACGCGCCCATGCTGCGCGTGGCCGTGCCCTACGGCGAGATCAGCTCGCGCCAGATCCGCCAGCTCGGCCGCATCGCGCGCGAGTACGACCGCAACTACGCCCACTTCACCACGCGCCAGAACGTCCAGTTCAACTGGATCCCGCTGCCCAAGGCGGCCGACGTGATGGACCTGCTGGCCGAGGTGGACATGCACGGCATCCAGACCAGCGGCAACTGCATCCGCAACATCACCAGCGACGCCCTGGCCGGTGTGGCGGCCGACGAGTTGATCGACCCGCGCCCCTACTGCGAGATCCTGCGCCAGTGGAGCACGCTGCACCCCGAGTTCGCCTTCCTGCCGCGCAAGTTCAAGATCGCGGTGAGTGGCGCGACGGAAGATCGCGCCGCCATCGCGTGGCATGACATCGGCCTGCAGCTGAAGAAGAACGCCGCCGGCGAGGTGGGCTTCGAGGTGCTGGTGGGCGGCGGCATGGGCCGCACGCCGATCAATGGCGTGGTCATCAACACCTTCGTGCCCTGGCAGCAGATCCTCGTCTACATCGAGGCTGTGGTGCGGGTCTACAACCGCTACGGCCGGCGCGACAACGCCTACAAGGCGCGCATCAAGATCCTGGTGAAGGCCGAGGGCCAGAAGTTCTTCGACGCGGTGAACGCCGAGTTCGACAACATCCTCAAGCTCGACAGCGACGGCGAGGCCCAGATCGTCACCCAGGCCGAGTTCGACCGCGTGGCCGCGAGCTTCTTGCGCCCGGCCGGCGTGGTGGCTACTGCCGACGCCGGCCGTGCCGCCGACATCAGCGCCGCTGCCGAGCAGCCGCTGGCCTACCGCCGCTGGCTGGAGCGCAATGTGCACGCCCACCAGGTGGCGGGTTACCGCGCCGTGACGCTGTCGGTCAAGCGCGCCGGCCAGGCGCCTGGTGATGCGACGGACGTCCAGTTCGACCAGGCCGCCGACCTAGCCGACCGCTACAGCCTGGGCGAGCTGCGCGTCACGCACGACCAGAACCTGCTGCTGCCCTGGGTGAAGGTGGCCGACCTGCCAGCGCTGTACGCCGACGCCAAGGCGGCGGGCTACGCCACGCCCAACATCGGCCTGCTCACCGACATGATCGCCTGCCCGGGCGGCGACTTCTGCGCGCTGGCCAACGCCCGCTCCATCCCAGTGGCGGCCGAGATCACCGAGCGTTTCGACGACCTCGACGAGGTCTTCGACATCGGCGACATCGACCTGCACATCAGCGGCTGCATCAACTCCTGCGGCCACCACCACAGCGGCCACATCGGCGTGCTGGGCGTCGACAAGGACGGCACCGAGTGGTACCAGCTCACGCTGGGCGGCTCGGACGGCTCGACGCAGAGCGGCGCCTCGGTGCCCGGCAAGGTGATCGGCCCGAGCTTCGCCGCGAGCGAGGTGGTCGATGCCATCGAGGCCATCCTCGAGACCTACCGCAAGGAGCGCGCGGCCGGTGAACGTTTCATCGACGCCGTCAAGCGCCTGGGCCTGGAGCCCTTCAAGGTGGCGGCCAACGCCCAGCGCACCGCCACCGCGCGTGCCGAGGCCTGAGTCCCGCTTGCCGTAGCGCGCCCACAGAACATCGCAGAGCCGAGAAGATCATGAAGTTCATCGACACCGCACACGACGCCTGGACCACCGTGGGTGGCGAAGACGGCCCCTCGCCCCACCCCTCGCCGCGCGACGGCCTGCTGCTCACGCTGGAGCAGTGGCACGCCGTGCGCGACACCTGGCCGGCGGGCACCCGCACCGGCCTCGTCCTGGCCAACACCGTGGACGTGGAAGACATCGTGGCCGACCTGCCGCGCCTGGCCCTGGTGGTGCTGCAGTTCCCGAAATGGGTGGACGGCCGCGCCTACACCCAGGCCCGCCTGCTGCGCCGGCGCTACTATTTTGCCGGCGAGATCCGCGCCACAGGCGAGGTGCTGGTCGACATGCTGCCGCTGATGCAGCGCACCGGCTTCGATGCCGCCCAGCTGCGCCGCGACCAGTCGCGCCAGGCGGCAGAACGCGCGCTGGAGTTCTTCGAGCTGGGCCACTACCAGGGCGACGTGAGCGAGCCGCGCCCGGTCTACGCTCGTCCGGCCGCCGTGGCCAGGGAGTTCGTCAACGTCGGAGCCGACATATGAGCGCGATTTCTCTGTACGCCCGCAAGACTGCCGGCTACGACGAGCGCCTGGCCGCCACGCTCGACGCGCTGCGCCAGGTCGCCGCCGCCCACCCCGGCACGGTGGTGCAGGCCACCAGCCTGGGCGCCGAGGACATGGTCATCACCGACCTGATCGCCCGCCACCAGCTGCCCATCGCCCTGGGCACGCTGGAAACCGGCGCGCTGCACGAGCAGACCGTGGCGCTGATCGGCCGCATCGAGGCCACCTACCAGCTGCCGGTCGAGGTCTACCGCCCGCAGGCCGAGGCGGTGATCGAGTTCGTCAAACGCAACGGCGACAAGGTCATGTACGAGAGCCTGGCGCTGCGCAAGGGCTGCTGCGGCATCCGCAAGCTTGAACCGCTGGGCCGCATGCTGGCCAGCCGCACGGCGTGGGTCACCGGCCTGCGCCGCGAGCAGAGCAACAATCGCGGCGGTATGACGCTGCTGGAGGCCGATGACGCCGGCCGCGCCAAGCTCAACGCCCTGATCGACTGGACCTGGGCCGACGTGTGGCACTACATCCAGACCCACAACGTGCCCTACAACCCGCTGCACGACGAGTTCATGCCCAGCATCGGCTGCGCGCCCTGCACGCGTGCCATCGCCGTAGGCGAGGACTTCCGCGCCGGGCGCTGGTGGTGGGAAGACGAGAAGGCCAAGGAATGTGGCCTGCACGTGCACCAGGAGCCGGCCGCCGCCGCCTCGACCCTGCCCCTCACGAACCCGAAGCAAGAACAAGGAGCATCCGCATGAACGCAGCCACGCGCAGCGCGGCCCTCGTGCCCGATGTCGACCAGCGCCACCTTGACGCGCTGGAAGAAGAAGCCATCTTCATCCTGCGTGAAGTCGCAGGTGCCTTCGAACGCCCCGGCCTGCTGTTTTCCAGCGGCAAGGATTCCTGCGTCGTGCTGCACCTGGCCGAAAAGGCCTTCAAGCGCAAGATCAGCGCGCCGGGTGAGCGTCCGCGTTTTGCCGGCAAGCTGCCCTTCCCGCTGGTGCACGTGGACACGGGCCACAACTTCCCGGAAGTGATCCAGTTCCGCGACGAGCGTGTCAAGGAAATGGGCGAGCGCCTCATTGTCGGCCACCTCGATGACTCCATCGCCAAGGGCACCATCCGTCTGGCCCATCCGCTGGAATCACGCAACGGCCACCAGACGGTGACGCTGCTGGAGACCATCGAGGACCACCGCTTCGACTGCATGATCGGCGGCGCGCGTCGCGACGAGGAGAAGGCGCGCGCCAAGGAGCGCATCTTCAGCCACCGCGACAGCTTCGGCCAATGGCAGCCCAAGGAGCAGCGCCCCGAGCTGTGGAGCTTGTTCAACACCCGCATCAAGCCGGGCGAGCACTTCCGCGCCTTCCCGATCAGCAACTGGACCGAACTCGACGTGTGGCTCTACATCGCGCGCGAGAACATCCCTCTGCCCGACATCTACTACACGCACAAGCGCGAGATCTACCGCAGGAAGGGCCTGCTGGTGCCGGTGACCGAGGTGACGCCGCCGGACGCGAGCGACACGATTGAGACCGTCGACGTGCGCTTCCGCACCGTGGGCGACATGACCTGCACCTGCCCGGTGGAAAGCCTGGCCAGCAGCACTGCCGACATCGTGGCCGAGACGCTGCAGGTGACGGTGAGCGAGCGTGGCGCCACGCGCATGGACGACCGCACGTCCGAGGCCTCGATGGAGCGCCGCAAGAAAGAGGGTTACTTTTGAGCCCCCAGGCTCGCTAGCGCTCGCCACCCCAAGGGCCCTAAAGGGGCCTTTGAATGGGCCCCGGGGCTCTTGCAGTGGCCCGGCTAAGCCGGTTCCACGCAAGTACCTTGCTATAGATTGGATACGACATGAGTACTGCACATATCGATGCGGGCGAGGAACTCGCCCACAAGGCCCTGCGCTTCCTCACCGCCGGCAGCGTGGACGACGGCAAGAGCACGCTCATCGGGCGGCTGTTGTTCGACAGCCGCGGCATCCTGGCCGACAAGCTCGACGCGCTGGAAAAGCGTGCCGCGGGTGCGCCCATCGACCTGTCGCTGCTGACCGACGGCCTGGAGGCCGAGCGCGAGCAGGGCATCACCATCGACGTGGCGTATCAGTACTTCGCCACCCGCACGCGCAAGTTCATCATCGCCGACGCCCCTGGCCACGAGCAGTACACCCGCAACATGGTGACGGCCGCCGCCGGCTCCGATGCCGCCGTGGTGCTGGTCGACATCACCAAGCTCGACACCGGCGTGCCCGAGGTGATGCTGCTGCCGCAGACGCGCCGCCACAGCCTGCTGGCCCGTCTGCTGCGTGTGCCCAGCATCGTGTTCGCGGTCAACAAGCTCGACGCCATCGACGAGCGCAGCGAAGCCGCGTTCAAGGCCGTGTCCGCGGCGCTGGGCAAGTTCGCCGCCGAGGCCGGCATCACCGTCAAGGGCATCGTGCCGGTGTCGGCGCTGCGCGGCGACAACGTCGCCACGCCCTCGGCCAACTGGCCCTGGTACAGCGGCCCGACGCTGCTGCAGATCCTGGAAACCCTGCCGGTCACCGACGAGGCGCACGACGGCAACCTGCTGGTGCCGGTGCAGTACGTCGCCCGCGATGACGGCGAAGTGAATGCACAAGGTGCCGCCGTTGGCGGCGTGGGCCATCAGCACCGAGTGATGTGGGGCCGCATCGCCCATGGCAGCGTGAAGCCGGGCGACAGCGTGCAGATCTTCCCCAGCGGCGAGACGGCGGTGGTCGCCGCCGTGCGCCACGCCGGCAGCGAGGTGGACGGCTGCGAGGCGGGCCAGTCGGCCGGCATCGTGCTGGACCGCCAGGTCGACGTGTCGCGTGGCGACTGGATCTTCACGCCCGGCAGCGCACCGACCACGCAGGCCTTCAGCGCCACCCTGGCCTGGCTGGACGTCGAGCCCGCCGTGCTGGGCCGCAAGTACTGGGTGCGCCACGGCAACCGCTGGGTGCAGGCACGCATCACCGCCATCGAGCACAGGCTGGACATCAACTCGCTCGACGAGGTCGACGCCCATCAGCTGGGCGTGAACGAGATCGGCCGGGTGCAGATCCAGACCCAGCAGGCCCTGCCGGTCGAGGCTTATGCGGCCAACCGAGTGGGCGGCGCGCTCATCGTCGTCGACCCCACCACCAACCGCACCAGCGGTGCGCTGCTGGTCGACAAGGCGCTGGCGGCCTGAAGCGCGCCAGGCAGACTTCCGACCGTCGCCGTCCACTGAGCCACCCGGTACGAACGCGCGCAACAGCCATGGCCCACGTCGTCTTCATCGGTGCCGGCCCCGGCGTGGCCGACCTCATCACCGTGCGGGGTGCAGCGCGTCTGCGCGAGGCCCAGGTCGTCCTGTTCGACGCCCTGGCCGACCCGGCGCTGCGCGAGCTGGCGCCAAACGCCGAGTGGATCGACGTCGGCAAGCGCGGCTTCGTGCACGCCACCCAGCAGGCGCAGATCAACGCCCTGCTGCTGGACAAGGCGCGCACGCATGAGCGAGTGGTACGGCTCAAGGGTGGCGACCCCAGCCTGTTCGGCCGGCTCGAAGAGGAGCTGATCACCCTGCAGGCCGCCGGCATCACCTGCGAGGTGGTGCCCGGAGTCACCGCCGCCCTGGCCGCTGCGGCCGCCACCCAGCGCCCGCTCACGCGCCGCGGCAGCGGCCGCAGCGTGAGCTTTGCCACCGCCATGACCCTGGCCGGCGAGCTGCGCAGCAGCCTGAGCGCCGACACCGAGGTGTTCTACATGGCCGGGCGCCAGCTCGGCGAACTGGCCGCACGGCTGCTGGGCGCGGGCTGGCCCATCGCCACGCCGGTGCTGGTGGTGTCGCGCGCCGGCTGGCCGGACCAGATCGAGTCCACTCACACCCTGGCCGCGCTGGGCGAGGCCTCGGCGGTGCATGCCGGGCGTCCGGCGGTTGTCACCGTGGGGGCGGGCGCTGCGGCACTGTCCGCGCTGGCTGAACCGGGGGCTCCGGGCGCCGGCGATGACAACGGCGCCTGAGTTGCGCTGCGTCACTTCTGGGGATTCGCCCCGGCACCTTAAAATATTCCGTTTACATGCTCGGGCGCCTGCGCCGGGCTTTCATCCACTGTCCAACTTGTCTGCCGTCTCATGACCCACGTCGTCACCGAATCGTGCATCCGCTGCAAATACACCGACTGTGTCGACGTGTGCCCGGTCGATTGCTTCCGCGAAGGCCCCAACTTCCTGGTCATCGACCCGGATGAATGCATCGATTGCGCGGTCTGCATTCCTGAGTGCCCGGTCAACGCCATCGTGCCCGAGGAAGACGTGCCGAGCGACCAGGTGGCCTTCATCAAGCTCAATGCCGAGCTGTCGCCCAAGTGGCCCAGCATCACCAAGCGCAAGGCCGCGCTGCCCGACGCAGACGACTGGAAAGACGTCAAGGGCAAGCTGAACGAGCTCAAGCGCTGAGCGCGCGCTGCTGAAGCCCTCCTGCGCGCCACGAGTTGGCCGCGTTCAGCCCTGGATGCGCAATTGATCGCCGACCACCCCCGTCCGAATGTCCCCGCCCTGAACGATGGCCCGCCCATCGAGACCGATGCCGTCATCATTGGCGCCGGTCCGGTCGGCCTGTTCCAGGTCTTCGAGCTTGGTCTGCTCGAGATCAATGCCCACATCGTCGATACCCTGGCGTATCCGGGCGGACAGTGCATCGAGCTCTATCCGGACAAACCGATCTACGACATCCCTGCGGTGCCAGTGTGCACGGGCAAGGAGCTGACGGACAACCTGCTCAAGCAAATCGAGCCTTTTGGCGCCACCTTTCATCTGGGCCAGGAGGTGACCGAGGTCGCACGGCAGGCAGATGGACGGTTTCACGTCGCTACCAGCAAGGGCACGCGCTTCATTTCGCGTACCGTTTTCATTGCGGGTGGCGTGGGCTCCTTTCAGCCCCGCATGCTGCGTGTTGACGGTTTGGACAAGTACGAAGGCAGCCAGGTGCACTACCGTGTGCGCAACCCGGAGCAGTTCGCCGGCAAGAACCTGGTGATCGTGGGCGGCGGCGATTCTGCGCTGGACTGGGCTCTGAACTTCGCCCACGACGGCCCGAACAAGGCCGAGAGCGTCATCCTCGTGCATCGGCGTGACGGCTTCCGTGCCGCGCCCGCCAGTGTGGCCAAGATGCGCGAACTGTGCGACGCCATGGAGATGCAGCTGGTGCTCGGTCAGGTGACCGGCATTGAGGAGCACGACGCGCGGCTCAGCGCCATCAAGGTGACCGGCGGCGACGGCGTCACCCGCGTGGTGCCGCTCGACCAGCTGCTGGTCTTCTTCGGCCTGTCGCCCAAGCTCGGCCCCATCGCCGACTGGGGCCTGGGCATCGATCGCAAGCAGCTCGTGGTCGACACCGAGAAGTTCGAGACCACCGTGCCGGGCATCTTCGCCGTGGGTGACATCAACACCTACCCGGGCAAGAAGAAGCTCATCCTGTCAGGCTTCCACGAAGCTGCATTGGCCGCCTTCGGTGCCAGCCCCTATGTGTTCCCGGACAAGCGAGTGTTGTTGCAATACACCACCACCAGCCCCAAGTTGCACAAGGTGCTGGGCGTGGAAACACCGGTGTTCGACTGACCTTCAAAAGTCGCGATATTGCTAGCCTGCTTCCGGTGCACGTAGCGCTGGGCAGCCATGAAGTGCACAAGCTGGATCACAGGGCTTGCCAGGCGCAGCTAAATTGGTTTATACTTTCGGTCTCGATTCCCCGATAGCTCAGTCGGTAGAGCGCCGGACTGTTAATCCGTAGGTCCCTGGTTCGAGCCCAGGTCGGGGAGCCAAAATTTGCTAGCTAAATCAACGACTTAGCTACAGTACGCAAAGCCAGCCACGTGCTGGCTTTTTCGTTGGTGCCAGTCTGGTGCCAGTTTTTGGCTGGATGAGCTTGGATCAAGGTGGACGCAGTACTTGTCGTCCAGCGGCCTCGCAACGGTGCGTAGCGACTCCGCATTGATTGTGGAAACCAAGACAGTGCTGTGATGTGCTGTTCGGAGCGGCCAACCGCTCCGGTACGGGTACTCCAGCCGTCCACACCGGCCAACAGTCGCCGCGCGTGGCATGGCCGCTAGATGGCGCTGCTCTTCACGGAAGCCGCAGCCGGGTAGCACCTCACCGCGTACAAGCATGACGCTGGGTAGCGGGTTGTAGTCGCGAAAACTTCCGACGGCTTTCCGCGACATGGCTTGGGTAGCGGGCCTTCCAACCGCGCATACCGGGTCAGGAGCTCTGACCGATATCGCACTTGTGTCCCCTGCTACCCGCATTGCAGTGGTGCAGCGATTCGCGCCGACACTACCTCGATAAACTGCCTTGTCGAACCCCTAGTGCAACGACCGAGGGCATCCTGGGTCGCGCTGAAGCCGCGTCGCCAGCAGGGTCCTGCCCAGGTCACGCGCGATGAGGAGTTGATCTGGCTGGCAAGGGAGTCAAAGAAGGATGGAGCTGATTGACAACATCACCCGGTTGCTGGGTGACGACCTCAAGGCGACGCTAAAGCCCAAGTCACGGCTGAAGATCGCCGCTTCGTGCTTCTCGATGTACGCCTTCGAGGCCTTGAAGGCCGAGTTGGAGAAGATCGACGAACTCAGCTTCATCTTCACTTCTCCCACTTTCACGGCCAGCGAAGTCACCGACAAGATTCGCAAAGAGCGCAAGGAATTCCACATCCCCAAGCTCGACCGCGAGCGCAGCCTGTACGGCAGCGAGTTCGAGATTCAGCTGCGCAACAAGCTGACCCAGCGTGCCATCGCCAAGGAATGCGCCGACTGGATGCGCCGCAAGGCCCGGTTCAAGAGCAACCGCACCAAGGCACCCATGCAGCCTTTTGCCGTGGTCCAGGCCAATGGTGCAGACACCGCCTACATGCCGCTCCACGGATTCACGGCGGTGGACCTCGGCTACCAGCAAGGCAATGCCGTGTCCAACCTCGTCAACAAGATGGACGAGCCCGCCTTTGCCGCCACCTACCTCAGCTTGTTCGACCAGATTTGGAACGATCCCGAGAAGCTGGAGGACGTGACCACGCAGATTTGGGAACACATCGCCTCGGTGTACCAGGAGAACTCGCCCGAGAGCATCTACTTCTTGATGCTCTACAACATCTTCAACGAGTTCCTGGATGAGATCGACGAGGACGTCCTCCCCAACGACCGCACCGGCTACCAAGACACGCTGATCTGGAAGAAGCTCTTCAACTACCAGCGGGACGCAGCCACCGGCATCATCAACAAGCTGGAAACCTACAGCGGCTGCATCCTGGCCGACAGCGTGGGCCTGGGCAAGACCTTCACGGCGTTGGCCGTGGTCAAGTACTACGAGCTGCGGAACAAGTCGGTTCTGGTGCTGTGCCCGAAAAAGCTGGCTGACAACTGGCTCAACTACAACCGCAACCTCAAGACCAACATCTTCGCCAAGGACCGTTTCAACTACGACGTCCTTTGCCACACCGACCTCAGCCGTACCAGTGGCGAATCCTTCGGCACACCGCTGAACCGGATCAACTGGGGCAACTATGACCTCGTGGTCATCGACGAGTCCCACAACTTCCGCAACAACGACGCCTACAAGGAGAAGGAAACGCGCTACCAGAAGCTGATGAACAAGGTCATCAAGGAAGGCGTGAAGACCAAAGTGCTGATGCTGTCAGCCACCCCGGTCAACAACCGCTTTGCCGACCTGCGCAATCAGCTGGCGCTGGCCTACGAGGGTGACTCTGAAATCCTCAGCAAGAAGCTCAAGACAGGCAAGAGCATCGAAGAAATCTTCCGCGGCGCGCAGACCGCGTTCAACAACTGGGCCAAGCTGCCCCCCGAGGAGCGCACTGCACGCGCCATCCTCGAATCGCTGGACTTCGACTTCTTCGAGCTGCTGGACAGCGTGACCATCGCACGCTCTCGCAAGCACATCCAGACTTTTTACGACACCAAGGACATCGGCCAATTCCCCGAGCGCCGCAAACCCTTGTCCTATCACAGCCCGCTGACCGCACGCACGGACGTGATGGGCTTCAACGACATCTTTGCCCAGCTATCCTTGCTGAAGCTGTCGGTGTACGCACCGGTCAGCTACATCCTGCCCAGTCGCCTCAAGAAGTACGAAGAAGCCTACGACACCAAGGTTGGCAGCAAAGGCACCCTCAAGCAAGCCGACCGCGAAAAGAGCCTCCAGGCCCTGATGACGGTGAACTTGCTCAAGAGGCTGGAAAGCTCGGTCGAATCATTCCGGCTGACTTTGAACGCCTTGCGCCGCAATCACCAAGGCACCCTGGCGAAGATTGCCGCCTTCAACCAATCGGGCGTGTCGGCCAGCGTGGGTGACCTGACCGAAGTTCTGGCGAACCTCGAAGGCGACGACGACGAACTGCCGATCCTCGACGACGACACCGGTGAGATCGGTGGCAAGGTCAAGATCAGCCTCGGCGACATGGACTTGCCCTCGTGGGAGCGCGATCTGAAGGGCGACCTCGAACTCATCGACACCCTGCTGGCCTCGATGAACAAGATCACGCCAAAAGACGACGCCAAGCTCCAACACCTCAAAGCGCACCTGTTGGAAAAGATCGCTAACCCGATCAACCCCGGCAACAAAAAAGTGCTGATCTTCACCGCCTTTGCGGACACGGCCGACTACCTCTATGCCAACCTCGCCCCCGTGCTGCAAGGAGCCCATGACTTGCACACCGCCAAGGTAACTGGCAAGGGCGGGCCTAGATCCACACTGAAGAAGGGCTATGACTTCCAGGAGCTACTGACGCTGTTCTCCCCGCGCTCCAAGGAGAAGGCCGTGGTGCTGCCAGGCGAGCCCGCCGAGGTCGATTTGCTGATCGGTACGGACTGCATCTCTGAAGGCCAGAACCTTCAAGACTGCGACTACCTCATCAACTACGACATCCACTGGAACCCCGTCCGCATCATCCAGCGGTTTGGCCGCGTGGACCGCATCGGCTCGCCCAACACCAGCATCCAGCTGGTCAACTACTGGCCCGACATCACCCTCGACGAGTACATCAACCTCAAGGACAGGGTGGAGAGCCGCATGATGATTGCGGACGTGACCGCCACGGGTGACGACAACGTGCTGTCCGCGCAAGCCAACGACGTGTCGTACCGCAAGGAGCAGCTACGCCGCCTGCAAGAGGAAGTCATCGAGCTGGAAGACCTAAAGACCGGCGTGTCCATCACCGACCTCGGCCTCAACGACTTCCGCATGGACTTGCTCAACTACGTCAAGGACCATGGGGAGCTGAACAACGTGCCCAACGGCATGCATGCCGTGGTGCCTGCCGAACCCGCAATGGGCCTGCACCCCGGCGTCATCTTCACGCTGCGCAATCGCAACGCAGGGGTGAACGTCAACCAGCACAACCGGCTGCACCCCTACTACCTCGTCTACATCGACCGGGCAGGCCATGTGGTGCACGACCATACCGAGGTCAAGCGCCTGCTGGACTTGGCGCGTACCTGCTGCAAGGGCAAGGACAAGCCCATCCCGAACGCAACCCAGCTCTTCAATGACGAGACGGCCGAGGGTCGACAGATGCTGGTGTACTCCGACCTGCTGGGCAAGGCCATCCGCTCCATGATCGAGGTGAAAGAAGAGAAGGACCTGGACAGCCTGTTCACTGGCGGCAAGACCACGGCGCTGACCAACACCATCTCCGGCCTGGACGACTTCGAACTCATCACCTTCCTGGTGATCCAGGGGGCCGGATGAGTGCTTTGTTCGCCTACCCCAAGCAAGCGGAGTTCGGCCGCACGCTGCCCAAGAACAAGATTTATGAGCACAGCGGCGCGAACACCCGCTTAAAAGATTTGTTCGTGGAGCAGGTGGATCAGATCGTCTGGCGATACAAGCTGGCACCAGAGACGATCAACCTCGCCGCAAAGCCAGGCGTGCCGGAGATTCAAGTCTTTGAAATCCAACTGAAGACTGCGTATTTCGGAGCGACGTGACCGCCCGTTTCGGCAACGTGACCGGTCATTTCGGCGATCGTGACCGGTCAAGGATCTCGGCCCATCGTGACCGATGATTTCGGCATCGTGACCGTCCGTTTC
>JBEEJN010000076.1:0-18245 GCA_041169165.1 Pseudomonadota bacterium | reverse complement strand
GATCAGCTCGGCAAGCACGAGGATGCTGATGGGGGTGGACTCTGCCGGCTTGAGCACCACGCAGTTGCCCGCGCCCAGGGCCGGGGCCAGCTTCCAGGCCGCCATCAGGATGGGGAAGTTCCAGGGAATGATCTGGCCGACCACGCCCAGCGGCTCGTGGTAGTGGTAGGCCACGGTGTCGCCGTCCACTTCGGACAGCGAACCTTCCTGGCCACGCAGGCAGCCGGCGAAGTAGCGGAAGTGGTCGACGCTGAGCGGGATGTCGGCGTTGAGCGTCTCGCGGATGGGCTTGCCGTTGTCGACCGTCTCGGCGTAGGCCAGCAGCTCCAGGTTGGCCTCGATGCGGTCGGCGATCTTGAGCAGGATGTTGGCGCGAGTGGTCACCGAGGTCTTGCCCCAGGCGTCGGCGGCGGCGTGGGCGGCGTCCAGGGCGCGTTCGACGTCCTCGGCGCTGGAGCGGGCGGCCTGGGTGTAGGCCTTGCCGCTGATCGGCGTCACGACGTCGAAATAACGGCCGTCCACCGGCGCGACGAACTGGCCGCCGATGAAGTTGTCGTAGCGGGTCTTGTAGGTGATCTTGGCGCCGGGGGTGCCAGGGGCTGCGTAGACGGTCATGCGGGTCTCCAGTGACGTGTGGGTGACAAGGGAAGGTGAGGGAAGGTGAGGGAAGGGCGGGGAAAGTGCAGATCTGCCCTGTGCCGCAACCGGTGCCTCTGGCATGGATCCGCCCGGCTGCTGCGCCGGCTACCCTGTGCAGCTCACGTGCCAGGCGCCAGCCGGGCCGCTTCGCGCAGGAATCAGGCGGTTTCGCGGCAAAGCTGGCCCGAAACCTGCACAGCACTGCTCAACCGGCCTGTTCAGCCGCTGTGCTGCTCCGTTGCTGCACAGGCCGGTCACACGCTTCGCTGTGCTGTCCTGCCGGCCCTGGGTTCACCCCTTGGAACGGCCGTGCATAAGTGACAGCGTGGAACACGGGCGCAGCCTGGCCGCTGCTGCCCTGCGCCTTGCCGTCGTCCCAATCTCCCCGAACGCCATGAACCTGCTCACCCCCCGCCATCCGCACCTGCCCGCCGCGCGCCTGCGCGATGCCCGCCGCTGTCTGGCCGAAGACGGCGAGGTCAGCTCCGAGCTGCTCGGCCCGGCGCTGGCGCGCAGCTGGCAGCGCAGCGCCGCGGCCGGGCTGTCGATGAACGGACGCAGCCAGGGCACGCCGCATGCCTCGGCGGCCCAGCTGGCGCGCGCCATGGAGCGCCAGTACGAACTGATCTCGCACGCCCGCCCGGTGATGGACTACCTGCTGCCGCATGTGCGCGCCACCGACAGCCTCATGCTGCTGGCCGATACCCAGGGCATGGTGCTGCAGGTGCTGGGCGACGACCGTTTTGCCGACCGCGCCCAGCGTGTCGCCCTGCGCCCCGGCGCGCAGTGGAGCGAGGTGGTGCGCGGCACCAATGCCATCGGCACCGCGCTGGCCGACGCCGCGCCGGTGGTCATCCACGGCGGCGAGCACTACCTGCTGCGCAACACCTTTCTGACCTGCAGCGCCGCGCCCATCGTCGACCCGGCCGGGCGGCTTCTGGGGGCGATCGACATCTCGGGCGACCAGCGCGCCTACCACCCCAGCACCCTGGGCCACACCCTGGGCCTGGCCTGCGCCGCGGCGCGCATGGTCGAGCACCGCCTGTTCGACACCTGGCACGCCGCCGGCCTGCGCGTACGCCTGCACGGCCAGACCGAAGGCCTGGGCACGCTGACCGAAGGCCTGCTGGCCCTGGGTGAGGACGGCACGCTCATCGGCGCCAACAGCAGCGCCCTGGCCATGCTGGGCCTGCAGCGCGAGGCCATAGGCCGCGAGCGTGTCGACGAGCTGCTGGGTGTGGACATCGCCACCCTGCAGCAGTGGTCGGCCAGCCCCGTGCCGCGTGCGCTGCAGCGCCCGCAGGGCCAGCGCTGGTGGGTGCGCGTCGACGGCGCACGCCGCAGCGCCCTGCTGGCGTCGGCATGGTCGCCCACGGCCGCGCGGGTCGACGCCGCGTCCGAGCAGGGGGCCGATGCCGGGCCCGCATCCGCGACCTGCGGCCCGGCCACGCCTGCCGACGCCCTGGCCGCGCTGGACAGCGGCGACGCCGCGCTGCACGAGGTCATCTCGCGCGCCCGCCGGGTGGTGGACAAGCCCATCGCCCTGCTCATCCATGGTGAATCCGGCGTGGGCAAGGAGGTGTTCGCACGCGCCCTGCATGCCTGCGGACCGCGTCGCGCCGGCCCTTTCGTGGCGGTGAACTGCGCCGCGCTGCCCGAAACGCTGATCGAGGCCGAGCTGTTCGGCTACCAGCCCGGCGCCTTCACCGGCGCGCGCCGCGAGGGTGCACCGGGCCGGGTGCGCGAGGCCCAGGGCGGCACCCTGCTGCTCGACGAGATCGGCGACATGCCGCTGGCCATGCAGGCGCGCCTGCTGCGCGTGCTGCAGGACCGTGCCGTCGTGCCCCTGGGTGGTGGCAAGGCGGTGCCGGTGGACTTCAGCCTCATCTGCGCCACCCACCGCAGCCTGCGCGAGGCCATCGCCCAGGGCCGTTTCCGCGAGGACCTGTACTACCGCCTCAACGGACTCACGCTCACCTTGCCACCGCTGCGCGAGCGCGCCGACCTGGCGGTGCTGGTGCGCCGCATCCTTGACGGTATTGGCGGCGAGAGCCTGGGCGGGCGCCGGATCAGCCTGGCGCCCGAGCTGGCGCGCGCCTTTGCCGCGTACCGCTGGCCCGGCAACCTGCGCCAGCTCGCCAACGCCCTGCGCACCGCCTGCGCCCTGCTGGGCGACGACGAGCCGGAGATCGGCTGGCAGCACCTTGCGGATGACCTGGCGGCCGATCTCGCCGCTGAACGTTCGACGCGCCGAGCCGCCGACCGCAGCGCCCAAGCCGAGGTGCTCGACCCGGACGCCAACCTGCGCCTGCAGCAGGACCACACCGTGCGCCGTGTGCTCGATACCTGCGGCGGCAACCTCAGCGAGGCGGCGCGCCGGCTGGGCATCAGCCGCAACACGCTGTACCGGCGGCTGCGCGCCGGCGGTCAGGCCTGGCCTGCTGGTGCGTGAACCAGAGTTGCTGTACGTCAATCGTTGCGATCTGTGGCGCGTGTGATAGTCCACATGTCCGGCGCGCCTGCGTGGCACGCGGCGTGTGCAGTTCGAGAAAGGTCTGGCCGTGATCCGTGTCCTCCGTCGACCCCTGGTGCCGCCCAGCGCCACGGTGTGGCCAGGTCAGCCGGCTTGGCTTGTGGCCTGGCTGGTGCTGCTGTCGCTGCTGCTGGCCGGCTGGCCCGTGCCGGCACGGACGGCAGCCGGCGACGGTGCGCCTGCGGCGGCACCGCGCCTGCGCCTGGTGGTGTCGCGCACGCCGCTGTCGCTGCCGCTGTATGTGGCCGACAGCCAGGGCCTGTTCACTGCCGAGGGCCTGGCCTACGAGATCCGCGAGGTGCAGGGCGGCCACCGCGCCATGCAGGCGGTGCTCGATGGCGGCGCCGACCTGGCGACCACCTCCGAGGCGGTGGTGATGTTCAACAGCCTGCAGCGTAGCGATTTCGTCGTGCTGGCCAGCTTCGTGACCAGCGACAACGACATCAAGGTCGTGGTGCGGCGCGATGTGCCGGCCAGCCGCATCGGGCAGCTCGCCGGGCGGCGCGTCGGCACGGTGCAGGGCGCGGCCAGCGCCTATTACCTCGATACCGCGCTGCTGCTGGGCGGCGTCGAGCCGGCCAAGGTGCAGGTGCGCAATCTGGCGCCCGAGAAGATGGCTGCCGCGCTGGCGGCCGGCGAGGTGGACGCGGTCGCCATCTGGGAGCCGGTGGCCTACGAGGTGGCGCACAGCGTGCCGGGGGCCCATGTGCTGCCGCGCGGCAGCAGCTACCGGTTGGCCTTCAATCTGGTCATGCCACGCGCCCTGCGTGGTGTGCGCGACGCCGATCTGGTCAAGCTGCTGCGCGCGCTCGACAAGGCCCAGCGCCTGATCGCCGCGCAGCCCCGGCTTGCACAGGAGGTGTTGCGCAAGCGGCTGGGGCTGGACCAGGCCTTCATCGACTGGATCTGGCCGGACTACCGCTACCGCCTGAGCCTGGACCAGCAGTGGATCACCACCATCGAGGGTGAAGCGCGCTGGGCCTTGCAGGAGGGCCATGCCCGCGGCACATACATGCCCAACTACCTGGACTTTCTCTACTCGAGCCCGCTGCGCAGCGTGAACGCGCAGGCGGTGAGCGTGATCGAGTAGACGGAGCGCGCCATGCGCATCAAGACCTTGCTTGTACTGGCGTTGAGCGTGGCTGCGGTGCTGGGTGGAGCCCTGGTCACCACGGACGTGATGCTCGACGCCCGCTTGGCCGCGCTATCGGCCGCGCAGGACCGTGCGCACACGGTCAACCAGCAGGTGACGGGGCTGCTGGTTCTGACGCAGGACTACGCCCTGCATCCCCACGAGCGCGCGGCGCGCCAGTGGCAGGCGCGCCTGACCGAGATCGAGCTGGCCCTGCAGGGCGATGACGCCGACGTGCTGCCGGCGCCGGACGAGGTGCAGGGCGAGGTGTACGAGCTGGCGGCCGTGTTCAAGCAACTCGTCGCGGTGCCTGACGGCGCGGGGGCCGACCTGCCGCGGCGCCGCCAGGAGCTGCTGGTCAGCCAGTTGCTGGCGCGCGCCCAGGTCATCAGCGGCCTCATGCAGCAGTGGTCGGACGCGGCTGCGGCGCGCCGCCAGGCGGCCGAACGCGTGTACCACGCGGTGTCGGTGGCCGTGCCGGTCGGCCTGATGGGCCTGCTGTTGCTGCTGGCGTGGCAGATCTACCGCAAGGTGCTGCGCCCGCTCGGGCGCTTGCATGGCGCGATGCAGGCGGTGGCTCAGGGCGACACGACGGTGCACAGCGCGACCGGCACGCACGACGAGTTTGGCGAGCTGTCGCGCACCTTCGACGCCATGGCGGTCGACCTGGTCAAGGAGCTTCGCGCCGAGATCGCCGAGCGCCAGCAGGTCGAGCAGGCGCTGCGGCGCAGCCGCGCGCTGCTCAGCGATGCCCAGCAGGCCGCGCGCATCGGCTCGTTCGTGATGCAGCGCAACACCGGCGACTACGCCTGCACGCCGGTGCTGGATGAGATCTTCGGCCTGCGTGGCGGCGATGCGCACACCCTGGACGGCTGGCTGGCCATCGTGCATCCGCACGACGCCATGCGGGTGGGCGAGATGTTGCGCGAGGCGCTGCGTGAGCACCAGCCGCTGGACGTCGAGTTCCGCGTGCTGCGGCCGGTCGACGGCCTGGAACGCTGGATGCACGGCACCGGCCAGATGGTGCGCGACGAAAGCAGCCGCACCCCGAGCTTGGCCGGCACGGTGCAGGACATCACCGAGCGCAAACACGCCGAGCTGGAACTGCAGCGCCACCACAGCCAGCTCGAGGCGCTGGTGCGGGACCGTACCCGCGAGCTGGAAGCGGCGCGTGCTGCCGCCGACGCTGCCAGCCGCGCCAAGTCCAGCTTCCTGGCCACCATGAGCCACGAGATCCGCACGCCGCTGAACGGCATGATCGGCATGGCCCACCTCATCGGTCAGGGTGCCCTGGACGCCGAACAGTCGCAACGCCTGGCCAAGCTGCAGGCCTCGGCCAACTACCTGCTGCAGCTCCTCAACTCGGTGCTGGACCTGGCCAAGATCGAGGCCGGCAAGATGGTGCTGGAGGAACGTGCGCTCAATCCTCAGCAGCTGGTCGGCAATGTGATGGCGCTGCTGGAGGCGCCGGCGCGCGCCAAGGGCCTGCAGCTGGCGTGCGAGGTGGGCCACCTGCCCGAGCGCCTGGCCGGCGATGCCACCCGGCTGCAGCAGGCCTTGCTCAACTTCGCCAACAACGCGATCAAGTTCACCGAGCAGGGTCAGGTCACGCTGCGCGCCCATGTGGCCAGCGAGGACGCCGACAGCGCGCTGCTGCACTTCGAGGTGGCCGACACCGGCATCGGCATCGATTCGCAGGCGCAGGCAAGGCTGTTCGCCAGCTTCGAGCAGGCCGATGACTCGACCGCCCGCCAGTACGGCGGCACCGGCCTGGGCCTGAGCATCACGCGTGAACTGGCTGAACAGATGGGCGGCCAGGCCGGGGTGCGCAGCGCGCCGGGGCTGGGCTCGACCTTCTGGTTCACCGCCAGGCTGAGCAAGATCACCCTGGTGCCGGTGGCTCAGCCGGCCGTCGGTGGCGCGGCAACGCTGCCAGTCGGCGCTGGCGTAACGGCAGGTGTGGCGGGTGTGGCGGGTGTCGCGGGTACGGCGGGCCCGGTGCCGCTGCCACCGCCGCCGCCGCCAGTGCTGACTGGCGTCGGCCGTCGGCCGAGCGAAGCCGACCTGGCCGCCGCGCTGCGCACCCGCCATGGCGGTGCCAGGGTGCTGGTGGTCGAGGACAACGACGTCAACCGCGAGGTGGTGGTGGCGCTGCTGCAGGAGGTCGACCTGGTGACCGACGAGGCGCTCGACGGCCTGCAGGCGGTCAACATGACCGGTGCCCAGCGCTATCAGCTGGTGCTGATGGACATGCAGATGCCGCGCATGAACGGCCTGGAGGCCACCCGGGCCATCCGCCGCAGTCAGTCGGCCAGGGTGTTGCCCATCGTCGCCATGACCGCCAACGCCTTTGCCGAGGACCGCCAGCGCTGCTTGGACGCCGGCATGGACGACTTCATCAGCAAGCCGTTTGCTGCGCTGGAGTTCTACAGCCTGCTGCTGGGCTGGCTGGATCGGCATGCCGCACCGCGTGAGCACCTGCAGCGCTGAGCGCTGAGCGCTCGGCTTGCCAGCCGGCAGGTCACCCGGCAGGCCAGGGCGCGGTTGACGTTGGACGGATTCAGCCGTCGACCGGTTCGGCGGGGGTGTCCAGCAGCAACTGGTAGAACGCCAGGTCGAGCCAGCGGCCGAACTTGAAGCCGACCTGCGGCAGCGTGCCGACATGGCGAAACCCCAGCCGTTCATGCAGGGCGATGCTGCCGGCGTTGGCGGCGTCGATGCCGCCCAGCATGGCGTGCAGTTGACGCTCGCGCGCCGCCGCGATCAGCGCCTGCATCACCACCCGGCCCAGGCCGCGGCCGCGCTGTTCGTGGTGCACATAGACCGAGTGTTCGACCGAATACTTGTATGCCGGCCAGGCGCGGAAGGTGCCCAAGCTGCCGAAGGCCAGCAGCGTGCCGGCGTCGTCCTCGATGCCGACGACCGGAAATTTGCCCTTGTCCTTGGCGGCGAACCAGGCGTCCATGCTGGACAAGGGGCGCGGGTGGTAGTCGTACAGCGCGGCGGAGTTGGCGATTGCCTCGTTGAAGATGTCCACGATGGCGCGGGCATGGCGGGCGTGGCTGCAGGCCACCAGGGTGTGATCGGTGTTCATGAGCGGTGGGTCGGGTGTGGGTCAGGCCGGTGCGGACCCGGGCGGTCGAGGGTAGCGCAGTGCGGTTCGGCGCTCAAAAGTGCGGCGCTCAAAAGCTCAGCGCCAGTCGCGTGGCCTGCTCGATCGCGCGTTGGGCGTCGAGTTCAGCTGCCGTGTCGGCGCCACCGATGAGCCGGGACGGCACACCCCGGCGCAGCAGCTCGTCGTGCAGCCTGCGGTCGGGCAGCTGGCCGGTGCACAACACGATGGTGTCGGCGGCAACGACGCGGGGCTGGCCCTCCACCATGAGGTGCAGGCCGGCATCGTCGATCGCTAGATAGTGCGCGCCGGGCGTCGTCGTCACCCCGGCGCGGCGCAGCCTGGCCTTGAGGATCCAGCCGGTGGACTTGCCCAGGTGGCGGCCCGGGGTTTCGGCCTTGCGCTGGAACAGGTGGACGCGCCGCGTGAGCGACGCTGCGGGGGCTGGCTTGGACGCGGCGCTTGGCTGCAGCCCGCCGGCGCTGCTGAGCGTCTGGTCCACGCCCCAGGCGGCCATGAAGGCCGGCGGGTCGAGTGACTCGGCAGCGTTGCCGACCAGGAACTCGGCCACATCGAAGCCGATGCCGCCGGCGCCGATGATGACCACTGTGGTGCCGACCGGCGCACCTGCGCCCAGCACGTCCAGATAACTCAGCACCTTGGGGTGATCGAGGCCGCGGATCTCGGGCCGGCGCGGCGTCACGCCGGTGGCCAGCACCACCTCGTCGAACTCGCCGGCGCGGACCCGACGCGCCAGCGCCTCGGCCTCGACCCGGGTGGATAAGCGCACGGTGACACCGGCGCGATCGAGCGCGACGCGGAAGTAGCGCAGCATCTCGTTGAACTCGGCCTTGCCGGGCACCTTCCTCGCCAGGTTGAGCTGGCCGCCCAGCTCGGCGCCGGCCTCGAACAGGGTGACCGCGTGACCGCGCAGCGCGGCGTTGAGCGCAAAGGCCATGCCGGCCGGGCCGCCGCCCACCACGGCCAAGCGGCGCGGCGTGGCGCTTTGGCGGCTGTCCGGGCCGGTGCCCAAGCGTGAGCCGAGGGCCTCGTCGAACTCGATCTCCCGCCCGGCACGCGGATTGACCAGGCAGGTGGCTGTGCGCTTGGTGAAGATGTGATCCAGGCAGGCCTGGTTGCAGGCGATGCAGGTGTTGATCTCGTCGGCGCGGCCCAGCCGCGCCTTGCGGGCGAAATCCGGGTCGGCCAGCAGCGGCCGCGCCATCGAGACCAGATCCGCCGCACCCGAGGCGATGATCTGCTCGGCCACCTCGGGCGTGTTGATGCGGTTGCTGGCCAACACCGGGATGGTCACCGCCTGCTTGACGTTGCGGATGGCCGCCAGCCAGGCTGCGCGCGGCACCGGTGCGGCCATGGTCGGCACGCCGGCCTCGTGCCAGCCGATGCATGCCGGTGTTGATGAGGTCGGCGCCGGCGGCCTGCACCTGGCGGGCGAACTCGGCCACCTCGGCGCCGTTCATGCCGCCGTCCACCAGGTCGATGGCCGAGATGCGGTAGATCAGCAGGAAGCCGCGGCTCACGCGGGCGCGCACCGCGCGGATGATTTCCAGCGCAAAACGGATGCGCCGCTCGAAGCTGCCGCCGAACTCGTCGCTGCGCTGGTTGGTGAGTGCTGCCGTGAACTCGTTGATGAGGTAGCCCTCCGAGCCCATCACCTCGACGCCGCAGTAGCCGGCCTGTTCGGCCAGGGCGGCGGTGTTGGCAAAACGCTCGACGGTGGCCCAGACCTCGCCGGTGCTGAGCGCGCGCGGCGGATGGATGTTGATGCGCGCCTTGCCGGGCGAGGGCGCGACACAGCTCGCCACTTTGGCGTAACGCCCGGCGTGCAGGATCTGCAGCACGAGGCGCCCGCCGGCGGCCCGCACCGCCTCGGTGATCGGTCAGTGTTCGGCGAGTTGCTCGGCGCGGTCGAGCACCAGCCCGCCTTCGTCCATCACGCCCTCGGGCACCGGCGCATATCCGCCGGTCAGGATCAGCCCCACCTCGCCGCGGGCCCGCGCGGCATAAAAGGCCGCCAGCCGTTCCTGCGGCCGGTCCAGCGTCTCCAAGCGGGTGTGCATGGCGCCCATTACCAGGCGGTTGGGCAGGCTCACGCCGGCAATCTGCAGGGGGCTGAGCAACTGGGGGTAGGCGGTCACGGTCATGGTGATCGTGCAGGCTTGCGAGTTGACGAGCGAGCTGACCCGCGAGCCGGCGGGCGAGTCGGTGAGTCAGGCGGCGCCATGCAATGGCCGACGGGCGGTGAGCACGACGCGCGGCACCCCCGGGGCGGCGGCAGATCAGAGTGCGACGCTGCGGCCTGGGGCTCAGGTCACCCAGGCCCGCGCATCGGCCAAGGTGGCGAAAAACTTCACCGGATAGGGGCTCAGGCCCAAGGCCATGTATTGATGGACCATCACCGTGACGCCGGCATTGGCGGCGACGATGGCGATTTTAAGTTTCTTGCTCGACTTGCTGGCCGCGCCGTCGATTGCTGCCGAATATTCCACCTCGGGTTGGCTCGGCGAGAAACTGTCGCAGCGGCTGAAGTCATGGATCGAATAACGCACCGTGGCATCAAAAAGAGGATGTCGATGCACCTGTTCCTGCATCGCCACCATTTCAGCGTTCGTGGCATTACCCCACCATTCGGTCAGCAGACCTTGTGGCTCCCAGATCGTCTTGCAAGGCATGGAAAACTTATTCTCAGAGATTTATTTATTTGATTTTGCGTACTGCGTGCCGCAGTTGGCGCAATTGTCAGTGAGGGTGGACACGGGTTTTCGGTGAACGCCGTCTATTCGGTCAGCGCAAGGGTATCGCAGGTGGCGTTGATGTTGCGAATCTTGAGCCCAGCCATGGCCTCTGGGGTCGGATGCCGGGCCGAAACCGCAGTTATTCGTGGTTGAAATGAGTCGGTGAGTCGGATCACACCCACCTTGCCAGGTCCACCAACGTGCGCAGTTCGCCGCCGCCGGGGCAGGGGGAACCTGTGATCCAGGCGGCGAGTATTTCGCCCGCCAGCGCCGCCGAGGTGATGCCGCGCGAGGCCAGGCCGGTGCAGACGTAAACCCCGCCGTGGGCGTCGTGGCAGCGGGGCAGGAGCCGCGGCGAATCGACGCGGGCGCGGCCGGCGCGGGCCAGTGCCAGTGCTTGCAGGTCGATCGGCGGGCCGACCAGGGGCAGACGGTCGGGCGCGGTGAGGCGCCAGCCGACACGGCCAGCCAACGGCAGGGCGAGCGCCCAGTCCGGCGGGGCCTGGCGGTGCGTGGGGCCGAACACACCCAGTGCGGCGGCGCGCTTCAGGTTCTCGTGCTGGTCGGCCAGGCGCAGGTGGGGGTGGCGATCGCCGGGCTGGCTGGTGGCGCCAACGAGCAGACGTTCGCCGCAGTCCGGGCCTGCGGCTGCAGCCTGGGTCCTTGTATCGGCCGGCAGGTGGATGGCGTAACCCTGGCCGCTGACGGGCAGACGCGGCAGGCGCAGGCTGGCGCGCTGGTCAGGGCTGAGCGTGTCGAGGTGGATGACCGTGGTCTGGCCGCGGATGTGTTCCAGCCGGGCGGGCAGGGCAGCGTGCAGGCCCGGTACGTCGGCCAGCAGGGGCAGCGCACCGTCGGCATTGGCCAGCACGAGTACAGGGGCCGATGCGATGGTGCAGCCGTGGTTGTCGAGGGCGTGCCACAGCGGGGCGTCGCCAGGTGTGTCAGGGGGGCCGGTGTGATTGGCGCCGGCCGCGGTGGCGGACGCGTCGACAGGCGTGTCGCGGCGGGCACCGGTCGGCGCCGGGTGACGACGGATGTGTGCAACGGTCCGCTGGCCCAGAAAGCGCAGCTGACGAGCCTGGCGGCGGCTGTTGTCGTCGCCGTCGTCGTTGCCGCCGGAACTGCAGCCTGCGCCGC
Organism: Pseudomonadota bacterium; assembly: GCA_041169165.1. Lineage (GTDB taxonomy): Bacteria > Pseudomonadota > Gammaproteobacteria > Burkholderiales > Burkholderiaceae_C > Sphaerotilus. The sequence goes on along the minus strand of JBEEJN010000076.1, from coordinate 6,933 downwards.
CGTCGGCGGCGTTGTCGTGCAGACCAAGCAGCTCGCGGCACCAGGCAGCAGGAGAGAGCCAGCCCGCGGCGACGGCGCTGCCCGGAGCGGCGGCGCCAAAGAGCCAGGCGCCGTGCTGCAGCGGCAGGCCGCTGAGGGTGGCTGCTGCGTCAGCGTCCACCCATTGCACCACTTCGGCGGGCAGGCCCAGGGCCTGCAGTTGGGCATGGGCGAGCTCGGGCAGAGTGTCGGGCGTCAGTCGCAGCAGGCCGGCGTCGAACTGGCCAACCAGCCGATGGCGGGCCAGCGCCGACCGCGCCAGCGTGGCGGTGCGCAGTGCTGCGGCGCGGAACCAGCGCGCGTGCGGGCTGTCCGGCACGTTGATGATGGGATGCATCAGACCGGCGGGGTTGCCACTGGTGGCCAGGCCAGGCGCCGGCAGGGTGTCGATGACGGTGACCTGCCAGCCCTGGCGCATCAGGCCGTGAGCAGCGGCGCAGCCGGCCAGTCCGGCGCCGATGACGAGGGCGCGGCTGTCGCGCACCTCGCCCGCCGCGGCGCGCGGCGCCCAGGCGACCGGGCGCGGCGGCGTGTAGCGCGGGGCGTAACGCGCCGTGCTCATGTGCACCTTGCTGCCCAGGCCGGGGCGGCGCTCCACCGCGAAGCCGGCGGCGACCAGGGCGTCGCGCAGCGCCCGAGCGGCGCTCCAGGTGGCGGCGGTGGCGCCCGGCGCGGCCAGCCTGGCCAGGCGCTTGATGAGCTCGTCGGACCACATGGCCGGGTTGGCGGCAGGCGCAAAGCCGTCCAGGTAGTAGGCGTCGACCTCGGCCAGCAGGCCGCCGCGGCGCATCACCACCTCCTCGACATCGCCCAGGGCGAGCAGCAGTTGCACCTGGCCGTGCTCGAAATCCAGGCTGTGCAGGTCAGGCGTGGCGGGCGGCCAGGCGGCGACAAGCTGGGCGGCCAGTTCGGGCAGCTCGCTGTCGGCGTGTACCCGTTGGGCGTCGGCACGGCTGAGCGGGTGCTTCTCGACCGAGACGAAGACCAGGCGCTCGCAGCGCTGCTCGGGCGGCAGGGCGCGCCAGGCCGCCCAGGTGGCAAGAAAGTTGTTGCCCAGGCCGAAGCCGGTTTCCAGGATGACAAAACGTTGCCGCCCGGCCCAGCGCGCCGGCAGGCCGTTGCCCGCCAGGAAGACATGCCGCGCCTGCGCCAGCGCGCCCAGGCGGGGGTGGTAGACGTCACCGTAGTCGGGCGCGCAGGGGCGGCCTTCGGCATCCAGCACCAGACGGGCCGGGGTGATGGGGGCGACCTGTGGCGGACGGCGCGGGCCCTGCGGCGCCGTCGGCTGTTGCCGCTGTGCGGGGCCGTCAGCGGGCAGGGGCTGGTCCGGATCGTTCATGCGGCCGTCTCGTGCCGGCCCGGCGCTGCGCTGGCCTGCAAGGCGCGCAGGCCGGCCACCAGCCGGTCGCGGGCGGGGGTCAGGCTGCGGTAGGCCAGCACCGCGTCGCTCATGCTGGCCAGTGCATCCGCCAGATGGCCGGGCGTGACCGTGGCTGGCGCGAACTCCTCGCCCAGGGCCTGGCGCAGCGGGCGCGCCTGCACCTCGATGGTGAACACCGCCTGGCGCACCGGCCGGCCATCGCCGTTCACGCTGCCGCTGGCCGCGGCAAGCGGCAGAAAGCCCTGGCGCTCGGTGCGCAGCACGGCCAGGTCCAGCAGTGCGTCCGCGCTGCAGTGTTGCGGCCAGGGCCGGCGCTCGTGGCGCAGCGGATGCTGGTCCAAACCCGGCCAGGGCGTCAGCGTCCAGACAAAACGCTCCCAGGCCTGGCCCGCACTCACCAGTGCCAGCAACTGCGGCCCGGCGGCATGCACCCGATGGTTGTCTGCCACCGGGGCATGCACGCTGCGGAAATCCCGCCCGACCTTTTCAGCCGGATCCCAGTGCGACGGCAGGCATACCGCCATCCAGGGCAGGCTGGCCGTGGCAGCGTCGATCAGGGCCAGGTCTTCCTGCAAGCTCAGGCTCGCCAGCCCGGCGGCACGTTGCGTGGCGGGCAAGGCGCGCAACACCGCCCAGGCGCCGGGATGGGGTGGGCAAGCGGTGTTCGAGTCCTCGTCGGACGGCGCCAGATCACCCTCAGGGCTGCATGCCAGGCCCAGCGCCGGACTGAGCAGCCGGCCCGCGCGCCACTGCAGTGCCGCCGGGCAACACTGCTGCGCCGTCTCGGCCACCAGGCGCAGGGCGGCGATCAACCCGGCACCCGGCAGCCCGACCAGGCAGTGCGCCGTGGCATGGGCCGCGCCGCGCGACAACACGGCCAGCTTGGCCTCGAATGCCGCCGAACCTGGCGGCGCCGCGTGCAGTGCGGCGGTGCCGGGTGCCACTCGCCGCAGGCCGGGCTGCATGCGAAACGGGGTGGTGATGGCGCGCGGGTCGAAAGGCATGGTGGGGCGCGATCATGCCAAAGCGCCGGACAGGCGCTGCGCATCGAGCCAGCCGCCGATGCAGGTCGTCCGTGTGGGCGGGCTTGCCGGCGGGGCTGGTGTTTTCCCTGGTTGAACGTTTCCATCAGGCGCGCGGCATTGACATGTCCAAAGCGCTTGGGATATCGTTTGTCCGTCGTGAGTAATACGAATTAGTTGGTCGGAGCACACGGCGCTTCCTGGACGGCCCGGCATCCGAGCCGCCTGCAACATCCCAGCCTGTCCGTCATGCGGCGGGCGCCTCTTCCCGGAGACATCCCCATGCAATTGAGTTCCAAGCTGCTGGCCGCCGCTGCGCTGGCCCTGGCGTCGCAGGCCGCGCTGTCGGCCGACGTGCTGCGTGTGTGGCACCACGGCGGTCGCGCCGACAACGAGCGCGAGCGCATGGCTCAGCTGATCGAGAAGTGGAACAAGGCCAACCCGTCGATGCCGGCCATGCTGGAGATCCAGCCCGAGGGCTCGTACAACGAGCAGGTGCAGGCTGCCGCGCTGTCGGGCAATCTGCCTGACCTGCTGGACCTGGACGGTCCCAACTACGCCAACTACGCCTGGTCGGGCTATATCGCGCCGCTGAACGGCCTGGTGTCGGCCAAGCTGATGGGCGACATGCTGCCTTCGCTGATCAACCAGGGCACCTACCCGCCAGACGGCAAGGTCTACTGCCTCGGCCAGGGTGACTCAGGCTTGTCGATCTGGGGCCGCAAGTCGCTGCTCGACGCCGCCAAGGTGCGCATTCCCAAGGGCGTTGATGACGCCTGGACCGGTGCCGAGTTCGAGGACGCGCTGGGCAAGCTGGCCAAGCTGCCGGGCATCAAGTACGCCATGGACGTCAAGCTCAACTACGGCCAGGGCGAGTGGTACACCTACGGCTTCTCGCCTTGGGTGCAGTCCTTCGGCGGCGACCTGATCGACCGCAAGAGCTGGAAGGCTGAAGGCACCATGAACGGCCCGGCCGCCGTCAAGGCGCTCGGCACGCTGCAAGGCTTCGTCAAGAAGGGCTGGATCGCCCCGGCCAGCGAAGGCGACGACAGCTTCTACGGCAAGAAGACCGCGGCACTGAGCTTTGTCGGCCACTGGATGTGGCCGGCGCACAGCAAGGCCTTCGACAAGGATCTGGTGCTGTTGCCCATGCCCAAGTTCGGCGCCAAGGCCGTGACCGGCAACGGCGGCTGGGCCTGGTCGATCAACGCCAAGAGCAAGCAGAAGGAAGCTACTGGCAAGCTGCTGGAGTTCATGCTGGGCACCGACAACGTGGCCGAACTCTCCACCGCCATGGGCGGCGTGCCGGGCGTGAAGTCGGCCGCCCCCAAGGTCGAGCTGTACAAGGCCGGCGGCCCGCTGTCGCTCTATATCGACCAGCTGGCCAAGGTCAGCGTGGCCCGTCCGGCCCACCCGGCCTACCCGACCATCACCGCGGCCTTTGCCAAGGCGGTGGCCGATGTGGTCGACGGCGGCGATGCCAAGAAGGCCCTCGACGCCGCGGCCAAGAAGGTCGACCAGGACATCGAGGACAACAAGGGCTACAAGCCCTTCGGCAAGTGATCTGACGATGATGTCGAGGCGGTCTGCGGGCCGCCTCGCTGCTTCTGGGCGCGACCCGCGGGTCGGCGCCTGACCTGGCCGCTACCCGGAGACCCACCCATGCCCGACGCGTCGACCGCGAAGTCGCAGGCTGGCTTGCGGCCCTGGCTGTTTCTCAGCCCGGCGCTGGCGCTGATCCTGCTTTTCCTGATCTTTCCCTTCGTGCTGACGGTGGCGTTTTCCTTCACCGACCAGCGCCTGGTGCCCAACCCCAGGGTGCCGACCGAATGGATCGGCTGGCGCAACTACCTGCGCATCTTCGAGAACCCCGACTTTCTGCGCACGCTGCTCAATACGGCCTACTTCACCGTGCTGGTGGTGCCGCTGCAGTGCGGCCTGGGGCTGGCGGTGGCGATGCTGATCAACACCAAGCTGCCGATGCGGCAGTTGTTTCGCGGCATCTACTTTTTGCCCACCGTGATCTCCATGGTGGTGGTGTCGGTGATCTGGTTCTCGCTGTTCCAGTTGGGCGGTTTCTTCAACACCCTGTTGACCTCGCTCAGCATGGGCACGCTCAGTCCGGTCGACTGGCTGGGCAATCCCTACACGGCCATGCCTGCACTGGTGCTGATGTCGGCCTGGCAGGGCTTTCCGTTCCAGATGGTGGTCTATCTTGCCGGCCTGCAAAGCATCAACCATGATCTGTACGAAGCGGCTAGCCTGGACGGTGCCAACCGCTGGAACGAGTTCTGGCACGTCACCATGCCGGGCCTGCTCAATACCCACATCCTGGTCGTGATGACGACCACCATCCTGGCCTTCAAGCTGTTCACCCAGGTCGAACTGCTCACCAAGGGCGGGCCATCGGGCGTGACCGACACGCTGGTGCGCTTCATCTACCTCACCGGCTTTCGCCAGGGCAAGGTCGGCATCGCGGCGGCGGCGGCGGTGATCTTCTTCCTCATCGTGTTGTCCATCAGCCTGGTGCAGCGTCGCCTGGTCAAGGAAGAGAGGGCCATCGAATGAGCACCCGCGTTGAACGTCTCCTGCTGATGATCATCGCCATCGCGCTGCTGGCCTTCGTGCTGGCACCGCTGATGCTGATGGTCGCCACCTCGCTCAAGGCCGACGAACAGCAGATCCTGCTCGACTTCGGCAACTGGCGCGCCTTCTGGGTCGACCCGGCGCAGATGTCGCTGGAGAACTTCCGCCAGGTGCTGTCGGACAAGACCTCGCCGGTACCGCGCTACCTGATGAACTCGGCGCTGATCGTCGTGTGTATCGTCTTCTTCGGCGTCTTCGTCAACTCGCTGGCGGCCTACGCGCTGGCGCGCATCAGCTTTGCGGGCCGCAACTTCGTCGTGATGGGCGTGATCTCGCTCATCATCATCCCGATGGAAGCACTGGCGGTGCCGATGCTCTTGATGATGAACCAGGTCGGCTGGGTCGATACCTACCAGGCGCAGATCGTGCCGTTCATCGCCCATCCCTTCTCGATCTTCCTGTTCTATCAGTTCTTCGCCAAGATCCCCAAGGACTACGACGAGGCCGCCTACCTCGATGGCGCCACGCACCTGAAGATCTACTGGCAGATCATCATGCCGCTGTCGCTGCCGGCCATCGCCACGGTGGCCATCCTGCAAAGCCTCGAGTACTGGAACGCGTTCCTGTGGCCGCTGATGGTCACACGCGGCGCCGACGTGCGGCCGGTGTCGCTGGCATTGGCGCAGTTCTTCGGCACGCCGCCACCGATCTGGGGCGACGTGATGGCCTTCTCGGTGCTGATGTCGGCGCCGGTGCTGCTGGTCTACCTGCTGTTCCAGCGCTGGTTCATCCAGTCGGCCATGGGCAGCGGCGTCAAGGGCTGAGCTTTCGCACGCAGACGAACCAATTGGAGCCTATACATGGCAGCAGTGACGATGCGGGGTATCCGCAAGACCTACAGCGGCGGCGTCGAGGTCATCAAGGGTGTTGATCTCGACATCCAGGACGGCGAGTTCATGGTGTTTGTTGGCCCGTCGGGCTGCGGCAAGAGCACCATGATGCGCATGGTCGCCGGGCTGGAGGACATCAGCGGCGGCGAGTTGCGCATCGGTGAGCGCATCGCCAACCACCTGCCGGCGCCGCAACGCGGCGTGGCGATGGTGTTCCAGAGCTATGCGCTTTATCCGCACATGACGGTGGCGGAGAACATGGGCTTCAGCCTCAAGATGGCCAAGGTGCCCAAGGAGCAGGCGCGCGCCCAGGTCGAACAGGCCGCCAAGGTGCTGCAGATCACGCATCTGCTCGACCGCACGCCCAAGGCGCTGTCGGGCGGCCAGCGCCAGCGTGTCGCGATCGGCCGCGCCATCGTGCGCAAGCCCGACGTGTTCCTGTTCGACGAGCCGCTGTCCAATCTTGACGCCGGCCTGCGCGTGCAGATGCGCGTGGAACTCACTCGTCTGCACCGCGAACTCGGCAGCACGATGATCTACGTCACCCACGATCAGGTCGAGGCGATGACGATGGGTGACCGCATCGCCGTCTTCAATCGCGGTGTGGTCGAGCAGGTCGGCACGCCGCTGGAGTTGTACCAGCGCCCGGCCAACGTCTTCGTCGCCCAGTTCCTCGGCAGCCCGCGCATGAACGTGCTGAAGAGCGGCGCGCGGGCAGTGGGCGACGCCGGCGCGGCCGGCGTCCGCATTGGTGACGGCTCGGGCAGCTTCGTGCTGCCGGCCGCCGGGGGCGAGGCGGCGACGCTGGCGCGGCTCGGTGAGGTGGCCCAGGTCGGCATCCGGCCCGAGTCGATGACGGTGTCGTCCGGCCCGTCGGCCGAGCCGGGCTGGCGGGCGCGCATCGACGTGATCGAGCATCTCGGCGACACGGTGCTGGTCTACGCCAGCATGGCCGGCGTCGAGGAGCCGGTGAGCCTGAAGCTGAGCGCCGAGGACGGCGCGCCCTGGCAGGTCG
>JBEEJN010000075.1:0-18344 GCA_041169165.1 Pseudomonadota bacterium | reverse complement strand
CCAGATCGACGCCCACACGCACGATCTGCCCTCGTGTAATCTCGCTCATGGGACTTCTCCTTTCCAACACAGATTGACCTTCCACATGGCAATCTTGGTACCGCGATACCGTCACCGGATTGGGGAAATCCCTTCGTATTCGTTGGAACCGACGCTATGCGCCACCGGGCAGCGAGGCGCCCCGGCTGAAGTTGCGCCTCGCGGCCCGGCGTCGCACAGCGCGGCTCAACTTTGACGTTGGGCATCGCAAGGCACACGCTATGGCACTTGATCCACAGACGATTGATACCTTGAAGTGGTTTGGCCTCGGTATCGGGTGGCTGATCACCACATACGTTACTTACCGCATCGGCCGACGGGTGAAACATGACGATATCCAGATCGGGAAGCGGCACAACTTCGCGGAACAACTATCCGTTCTCCTTCAAAAGGATTTTCATAACCGCAAGTTGCTTGCCGAGCAGTACCACTCGAACTTTGACCACATGAGCAATGTCGCGGAGGCAATGCATTACTTCAATAAGCATGAAACGCTGTATCAAGGTATGCGCGATGCCATGTCCGAGCTACCTGCTGATATATGTAAGCTCCAAGAGATCAACCGCAGTGCTGCGATCTATCTTGACGAGAGCACTACATCCGCTATTGAGGCATACATCGTGAACACGCGGTTTTCATTTGAGTCGGATGGCATTGGTCTTATCAATAACTACGCTGAGAGTTTTTTCACCAACCTGCTTGACGAAAGTCGCTCTTCTCAACTTGCGGATGGGTACAAGAATGCAATGCGCGGTCTTCGTAAAGCGGTTCGCTAAGCGATGCCCAACCCTGCGGTCAACTGGACCTGCGCGAAAAGCCGCGCAGGTCCGGTTACCTTGAACGTTGGGCGACGCTTTCCGTGCGCTGAATTCGCGCTTTGTTGGGACCGCTTCGGGTCGCAAGCCGACCACCAACAACCCCAACCCAATTCATCCGGCAGGCCATCCCGTTCCAAGGCGAATTGCCGCCGCCCACCGCGGACCAATCTCCGCGGTGGTCGCCGCATCCAGCTCCGCCGCCGGACGGCCTCAAGCCCCCACCACCCGCCACACCACATCCCCCACGTCATCCGCCACGAGCAGCGAATGCCCGCCCGGGCCGATGACCACGCCGACCGGGCGGCCGTAGGAGGCTGATTCGTCCGGCGCCAGGAAGCCGCTCAGGATGTCGCGTGGCGGGCCGCTCGGCTTGCCGTTCACGAAGGGCACGAAGACGACGCGGTAGCCGCTCAGGGTGCTGCGGTTCCAGCTGCCGTGCTGGCCGATGACCATGCCGTCCGGGTAGCCGGGCAGGGTGCCGGCGGGCATCCAGCACAGACCCAGCGAGGCGGTGTGGCCGCCCAGGGCGTAGTCGGGCGTGAGGGCGCTGGCGACCAGGGCGGCGTCCTGCGGCACGCGGTCGTCCACCGTCTTGCCCCAGTAGCAGTAGGGCCAGCCGTAGAAGCCGCCTTCGCGCACGCTGGTCAGGTAATCGGGCGGGGTTTCGTCGCCCAGGCCGTCGCGTTCGTTCACCACGGTCCAGAGCTGGCCGGTGGTGGGCTCCCAGGCCAGGCCGACCGGGTTGCGCAGGCCGGCGGCGAAGATGCGGCTGGCGCCGCTGGCGATGTCCAGCACATGGATGGCGGCGCGGCCCTGCTCGACCGCCATGCCGGCGTCGCCGATGTTGCTCAGCGACCCCACGCCGATGTAGAGGCTGCGGCCGTCGGGGCTGGCCAGCAGGCTGCGCGTCCAGTGGCCGCCGCCGGGGTGGGTGGTGAGGCGCCGACCCGGCGCAGTGATGCGGGTGTCGCCGGGCGTGTAGGGAAAGGCCATCACGCCATCGGTGTTGCCGACGTAGAAGGTCTCGCCCAGCAGCGACATGCCGAAGGGTTGCGTGAGGCCGTCGAGCAGGGTGGTGCGGGTTTCGGCCACGCCGTCGCCATTGCTGTCGCGCAGCAGGGTGATGCGATTCGGGCTGGGGCCGATGGCGGCGGCGCGGCGCATGGTGGCGTGCATGGCGTGATCGAACAGCGACTGCGCCGGGCTGGGCTCGAACAGTGCCTCGGCCACCGTGACGTCGCCATTGGGCAGCACATGGATCCAGCGCGGATGCTTGAGCTCGGCGGCAAAGGCGTTGACCTTCAGGCCGGGCGCGGCCTGCGGCGTCTGGCCCGCGGCCCAGCCCTGGGCGGTGGGCATCTTGAGGGTGGGAATGGCGCCCTGCGGCCGCGCCGCCGGAATGACCGGGGTGCCACCCAGCGCCTGCTGGCGCACGCTGCCCTGGGTGAGGCGACGCCAGGCCACGGCGGTGTTGCCGATCAGCGCGACGAGGCGGGCAAACAAGGGCGTGACGGGGCGGGCGGGTGCAGGGCTCATGGTGGGTGGCGTCGGGTGGCTGAGGGAATGGGGGCGCGCTCGCATGCTATGCGAGCCGGTGGCGCGGCCGGCCCAGGGACAATCCGGGGCTCGTCTATCCCTTTCCTTCACGCCAGCGCGACGTCTGCCCATGTCCATCCAGTGGTTCCCCGGTCACATGAACTCGACCAAGAAGGCGATCGTCGAGCGGCTACCGGACATCGACGTGGTGATCGAGCTGCTCGACGCGCGCCTGCCTGGCTCCAGCGCCAACCCGCTGCTGGCCGAGCTGACCACCGGCAAGCCGGCCCTGAAGGTGCTCAACAAGCAGGACCTGGCCGAGCCCGCGCTCACCGCTGCCTGGCTGGCCCACTACCTGGCCCAGCCGGGCACCCGCGCCATCGGCCTGGACGCCAGCGAAGCCGCTCCGGCGCGCCGCCTCATCGCCGAATGCCGCGCCTTGGCGCCCCTGCGCGGCGGCATGGTCAAGCCCTTGAGGGTGCTGATCTGCGGCGTGCCCAACGTGGGCAAATCCACCCTCATCAACACCCTGGTGGGCCAGCGCAGCGCCAAGACCGGCGACGAGCCGGGCATCACCAAGGTGGAGCAGCGCATCACCCTGGCGAGCGACTTCTACCTCTACGACACGCCCGGCATGCTGTGGCCGCGCATCGCCGTCGAGCACAGCGGCTGGCATCTGGCGGCGGCCGGCAGCATCGGCCGCAACGCCTACGACGAGGTGGACGTGGCCCTGGCCCTGCTGGCCAGTGTGCGCCCGCTGCATGAGGCGCGCCTGCTGGCGCGCTACAAGCTCGACGCCGCCCAGCTTGCCAAGGCGCCGCCGCCGCTGGCCGGCGCCTGGGCCGAACATCATGCCCAGCAGCAGGCCGGCCACATCGTGGGTGCGCAGGATGCCGGGCAGCGCCACGCCAGCGAGGCCGAACTGGCCCTGCTGGCCCACATCGGGCGCAAGCGCGGCGCCCTCATCGCCGGCAGCCAGGTGCTGCTGCACAAGGCCGCCGAGGTGGTGATCAATGACTTCCGCGCCGGCGCCTGGGGCCGCTTGACGCTGGAGTCACCCGAACAGTTCGTGCAGTGGACCGAACAGGCGCGATTGCGGGACGCCGAACGTGCGGCACGGCGGGCAGCTCGGGGTCGCAGGAACAAGTCGGACTCGGCGGTGGGTGAAGACGCCGAACCGGCCGTGGACGACGCGGCCGACTGACGAGCCGAGTCGGGACTGAACTCAGGCCAGCCATGTTGCGGGCAATGAACCCGGCCAGCGAGAGCAGCACGGCAGCCTGGCGCACCGTCTTGATCACCGTGTAGGTGACGATGGGAGGTGTGACGTCGGGTTGGCGTCGTGAAGGTGTCAGTCAGTCGTGGGTCGGGCGCGCGTACGATGGTCGCATGAAGGACTTGCTCACCCTGTCGGCGCACCTGCCCGAAGTCGGGTTCGCACCCGGCGAGATCGTGCTGCGCGAAGGCGGCGCGGCTGGGGCCGTGTGGGTGCTGGTGAGCGGCGAACTGCAGGTGCGCAAGGGCACGGTGGTGGTCAACACCATCACCAAGCCGGGCGTGATGATTGGCGAGATCTCGCTGCTGCTCGGCACGCCCTACAGCGCCACCGTGGAGGCCACCAGCCCCTGCGTGTTGCGCCATGCCCCGGACGGCCAGGCCCTGCTGGCCAGTGACCCCGAGATCATGCGGCTGGTGGCGGTTGGCCTGGCCGAGCGGCTGCATGTCGTGACCCGCTACCTGGCCGATCTCAAGCAGCAATATGGCGGCGACGCACCTGGGCTGGCGATGGTGTCTGACGTGCTGAGCCGGCTGGCCCTGCGCCCCGTTGCCAGCGTGCGGCCGGGCTCGGCGCGCGACCCCGATCCGGACTACTGAATCCGTCACGTGCCTGGCCGCGCCGGCCCGTACTGCAGCTTCTGGATGTGCGTGCGGGCTTCAGAACACGCTGCGCGGCGGCGCCTGGGCCTCGTCCAGTGCCAGCTGTTCGCTGCCCAGCAGCGAGCGCCAGGTGGCCGAGCCGGCGGCCAGGTCGATCTCGATATGCGCCGGCACCGGGCCGATCTGGCGCCCGGCGTTGAGCACCCAGCTGCGGCCGAGCCGGTCGGCCCAGTGGCCGGCAGGCTTGAAGGGCGGCTCGTGCACATGGCCGCTGAGCACCAGGTCGGGCTGGTAGCGCTCGATCCAGCCGGCCAGATCGGCGTCACCGTAATGGCGCCGGCCGGTCCAGCAGGTGGGTGAACCCAGCGGCGGCCAGTGATAGATCCAGATCCAGCGTGCCGGCCGGCGTGCCGCGTCGGCGTCGAGCTGGCGCTCCAAGGCGGCTCGGCCGACGGGGCCATCCCACCAGGGGCAGACGGTGACCAGGGTGTCATCGCCCAGTTGCAGCGTGTCGCCGTCGGTGGCGACGCCGGCGGCGCGCGCTTCGGCCAGCCAGAGGGCGCATTGTTCGCCGTGGTGGTCCGGGCCGGTGAGGTCGTGATTGCCCGAGCTGGCCACCACCCGGCCGGCGCTGCCGCCGCTGATGAGTGCGAGGTAGCGCAGGATGACGATGCCCTGGGCATCCAGCGGAACCACCGAGCTGATGTCCAGATGGTCGCCGGCCAGCACCACCAGGTCGTAGCCCGGCGCCATACGCACCACCCAGTCGAGCTGCGGCAAGGTGTAGTGGAGGTCGGAAACCAGCAGGATGCGCACGTCGGCCGAGAAGGGGAAATAGGCTGGGAGCCGGATCTTAGGCGGCACGGGCGCCGTGCCAGGCTGGCCACGCTGATCTGGCGGGCCCGGCCTGCCTGGCCGCACCGGACTTGATGCGCGGCAAGCACGGCCGGCGCCGGCTGTGCGTCAATGGTCTGGCGTCGGTGCCCTCATGCGGCCCGCGACTCCCGCGCGGCCAGCCCGACGCAGAAACGGAAACCCGCTGTGTCTTCCTGGTTCGTGCCCGCCGTGCTGACGGTCCTGCTGCTGCTCGCCGCCACCGCCGCCTTCTTCTTCGCCGCCACGCGTGGCGCCCTCATCGTGCGTGGCCTCACGCCGGGCGTGAAACGCGCCGCCGCCCATGTCTACCCGATCTATTCGGACATGCGGCTGATCCGCCTGGTCGACTTCCAGCCCCTCATTGCCGCCATCCTGTTGTTCCAGTACGACCGGCTGGTGTCGCTCATCACGGCCCGGATCGCACGCATGGACCTGCGCGGACGCACCGCGCTCATCACGTCCTGCGCCTTCGGCAACGTCATGCCGCGGGTGGCGCGGGCGTCGCTGCAGGCTGGGGCCGAGCGACTGCAGGTGGTCGACATCATCGACAACGAGCTGCTCAACGCCCGACGCAAGATGCCCGAACTGGCGGATCACATGGAGTTTCTCGCCCAGGACGCCACCGCCACCCGGCTGCCCAACGCCTCGGTGCATGTCAACGTAGTGTTCTTCCTGCTGCACGAGCTGCCGCACGAACTGAAGAACCAGGCCCTGGCCGAAGCCTGCCGGGTGCTGGCACCGGGCGGCAAGCTCTTCCTGGCCGAGTTTCACCGCCCCAGCCTGGGCCTGCTGCGCCTGCTGAGCTGGACCTATTTCAAGGTCTTCGAGCCCCTGGGCCTGGCGCTGTGGAGCACCCACGATCCGGTCGAGGCGCTCAAGGCCATGCCCGGCATCACCCACTGCGAGCGCCGCACGGTGTTCTTCGGCAACTTCCAGGTCGTGGTGGCGAGCAAGGCCGGCTGATCAGCCGCCCGGCGCGGTCGCCACCCGGGTGTCTCAGACGTCTTGAGTGCGGCGGCGCCTACCGACGAAGCCCAGCGCGCCCAGGCCGGCGAGCAACATGGCGTAGGTCTCGGGTTCCGGCACCGGCGCACTCACGGCATATGCCTTTGTCACGTCGAGCGTGCCGTTGAACGTCGCGTTGTTGCCTGTCGAACTGGTCACCGTCAGGGTATGCGGGCCGGCGCTCAGTCCTGTCGGGTTGAAAGCCACCTGATTATCGAAGTCCTGGGAAACGAACATTCCACCAAACAGCGACGACGGCCCGTCATTTGGCGTGGTCGAGAATTGGTAGGCGTGGCCGTCAAAAACGACGCCGTTCATCTTGAACCCGGTGGTTTGGGTGACTGAATTGAATGTGGTGTCCGTGTACTTCGATGACACCGACAACACCAGGTCGTAGGTGAATCCTGCCATCAAATTGAAACTGAAGCTCGTGCCTGATACCCCTGAAAAGGTCAGCACTGGGTCGGCGTCCTGCACATTGAAATTGCTTGTCGGCACGGCAGCCATTGTGGTGGCGCTGGCTAGCAGCATGGCTGCGACTGCGGCGATATTCTTGAGCTTCATGGCGATTGTTTCCAACGGTATGGAATGTGTGAGTGCAGTGGCCGGATCAGGAGTTGCGCGACAGGTCTTCGTCGATTCCGTGAAGGAAGTTTGACCCGCGCAGCCGTGTAGACCCATCCCTGGATTAAGGTGGATTGCACCTGATTTTTGAGAATTAATGCCGTGACTTGAGATGAAGTGGCGACGGTTTGCTCGGGGCGGTAACCCGTGAGATGAATGGAAAGCAGCAAGCTGGAAAATGAAAAAGCGGGCCTGGGCCCGCTCTTGTTTGATACGCGTGAATGCCCTGATGCAATCAGGCCTGCTTGGCAGCGCGGCGCTTGCCCATGAAACCCAGGGCGCCCAGGCCGGCCAGCAGCATGGCGTAGGACTCGGGTTCCGGCACCGGGGCGCTGGGCGGCGTGAACTGGGTCGAGGGTGTCTGGACCTGGGTCGGCGTGGTCAGGAAGGTGAACGAGGTCGAGAACTTGGGCGCTGGGTTGACTACGCCGGGCATACTCATGACGTCGGCATAGATATCAACGGTGTGAGTCAGGCTGGTCGACGAACTCTGGATCTGGAACGACGTACCTCCACCGAGAATGGTCACCGGAGTCGAATCAAACAACACGCTGGTGAATGTGGTGAGGTATCCCTGCAGAAAAGTGCTGGAATCGACGAAACCAATACCGGTGAAGCCGGTCACGATATCCGGACCGCTGTAGGTCAGCGTCAGATGTTGTGTCGGTGGCGCAAACGCAGACGCCATGGCGGTCGAGCCGATAAGGGCCGCGGCTACGGCAAGTTTCTTGAACGGCATGGTGAACTCCTTGATGAGGATGCGTTCCCGCCAGTTGGCGGTTGGCAGAAGGTTTGGGGACGGCGGACAGCGTCAAAATCGTCAGGTTGGAACTGCGGCGGTTTATCCGCCGTCGGATTGATCGTTCGCTGCTGCTCAAGCAGGCGTCAGATTCCTGGATTGCCTGTTTCGTGCATCCATGAGATGACTGTGACCGATGCCTTAGTGGCTGCGTATCCCTGAATTGAGGTGAGTTGCAGTTTCGGGGCGACATTGCGACCGGCGCATATTCCTGATTTTTTGGTTTTTTCGTGAAACTCGGCCAGTTTTGGCCCGTGAATATGGGGTGTTCAACCCCTGCGTGCCTTTGTTTGAAACCTGGCGGGGCGGCGCTGACCGCGCAGATCTGGCGCATACAGTTGCAGCTGTCCTTCACCTGTTCTGCACAGCGTACCGACCGCCATGTCTGACCCCATCGATTCCGACCGAGGTGCCCCTCGTGGTGCCACGCCTGCGCCCAGCCCGGGTGCGGCGACTTCCACGCGCGGCGCAGCGTCGCCCCCCGGCATGCGCCAGGGCCTGACCAGCTACGGCGACAGCGGCTTTTCGCTCTTTCTGCGCAAGGCCTTCATCAAGGGCGCGGGCTACACCGATGCGGCGCTGGACCGCCCGGTGATCGGCATCACCAACACCGGCAGCGACTACAACCCCTGCCACGGCAATGCGCCGCAGCTGATCGAGGCGGTGAAGCGCGGCGTGATGCTGGCCGGCGGCCTGCCCATGGCCTTTCCGACCATTTCGGTGCACGAGAGTTTTGCCGCGCCGACCAGCATGTTTTTGCGCAACCTCATGGCCATGGACACCGAGGAGATGCTGCGCGCCCAGCCCATGGACGCGGTGGTGCTGATCGGCGGCTGCGACAAGACCGTGCCGGCGCAGCTGATGGGCGCGGCCTCGGCCGGGCTGCCGGCCATCCAGCTCATCACCGGCTCCATGCTGACCGGATCACACCGCGGTGAACGCGTCGGCGCCTGCACCGATTGCCGGCGCTACTGGGGCAAGTTCCGCGCCGGCGAGGTGGACGAGGCCGAGATCGCCGAGGTGAACGACCAACTTGTAGCCAGCGTGGGCACCTGTTCGGTGATGGGCACCGCCAGCACCATGGCCTGCATCGCAGAGGCGCTGGGCATGACGGTGCCTGGCGGCGCTTCGCCGCCGGCGGTGACGGCCGACCGCATCCGCGTCGCCGAGCTGACTGGCGCGCGTGTGGTGCAGATGGCGCGCGAGCGGCTCACCATCGACCGCATCCTCACGCCCGAGGCCTTCGAGAACGCCATGCGTGTGCTGCTGGCCATCGGCGGCTCGACCAATGCTGTCGTGCACCTGGCCGCCATCGCCGGGCGCATGGGGCTGGAACTCGACCTGGCAGCGCTGGACCAGATGGGTCGCGAGACGCCGGTGCTGCTGGACCTGAAGCCCTCGGGCCAGCACTACATGGAGGATTTCCACCACGCCGGCGGCATGGCCACGCTGCTGCGTGAGCTGAAACCCTTGCTGCGGCTCGATGCCCTGACGGTGAACGGCATCACCCTGGGCGAGCAGATCGAGGCTGCCGGACCGGGCTTCAGGCAGGAGGTGGTGCGGTCCATCGCCCAGCCCATCTATCCTCAAGGCGGCATCGCCGTACTCACCGGCAACCTGGCGCCGGGCGGCGCCCTCATCAAACAAAGTGCGGCTGATGGGCGGCTGATGGAACACGAAGGCCGCGCCGTCGTCTTCGAGAACCTGGCGGACATGGCGAGCCGTATCGACAGCGAGGAACTCGATGTGACGGCCGATGACGTGCTAGTGCTCAAGAACATCGGGCCCAAGGGTGCGCCGGGCATGCCCGAGGCGGGCTACCTCCCCATTCCGCGCAAGCTGGCGCGCGCGGGGGTCAAGGACATCGTGCGCATCTCCGACGGGCGCATGAGCGGCACCGCATTCGGCACCATCGTGCTGCATGTGACGCCGGAGTCGGCCATCGGCGGGCCGCTGGCCCAGGTGAGGAACGGCGACCGCATCCGCCTGAGCGTGAGCCGGCGCGAGGTCAGCCTGCTGGTGAGCGCCGAGGAACTGGCGGAACGCGCCCGCCTGAACCCGGTCGTCGAACCCACGGCCGAGCGTGGCTACCGCAAGCTCTATCTGCAGAGCGTGACCCAGGCGAACCGCGGCGTGGACTTTGACTTCCTGCAGTCAGCCCGCATGACGGGCAGGACACCGGGCCGGCGCTGATCGGCCGGCCGGTGGTCGACGCCGAACAACGGTGTAGGCCTGAGTGGCCGCAGATGTCTGTTCAGCTCGTGGTGCAGCGCTGCGCCAGCGCGAACAGACCGCGGGTCACCAGGCCTTCGGCGTGTCGCTGGCTGGCGACGCCGAAGTGGCGCAGGGCGTGCTGGTATCGCGCCATCAGCGCCGAGTTGCCGATCAGGTGCACCGTGCGGGTCGCCGCGTCGGCCGGCAGCAAGCCCTGCAACTCTTGGCCGATGAGCAGGCCGGACAGGTAGTCGGCCGACTCGGCCGGACCCGGCAACTGGCCGAACAGGTGGCGCGCCCGCACGCTGAACAGGTGGTTGAGCAGGCCGCCATCGCCGCGGCTGGTGCTCAGGCCGAGTTCGAAGGCTGCGCTGCAGGTTTCGGCGGCTGTGCCTGTTTCCTGGCCGGCGCCCGGCAGGGCGTCGGCCCCGGCGGCTTGCCCCGCGTTCATCTGCGCGCCCAGGATGCTGTGCTGCCTGAGCACCGCGTAGACCTCGCCGGTCATGGCGGTGCGAAAGCCGCGGATGCGCCCGCCCTGCACCGTGGCCCATTTGCTGTGGGTGCCGGGCAGGCAGACGGTGTGCGGGCCGGGGTCACTGGCGTCGAGTGCATCGAGCAGGCCGAGCAGCTGGGTTTCCTCGCCGCGCATCACCTCGGGCGCGCGGGTGTTGCTGCCCGCGTCGGCCAGACCCGGTGCAATATGAACGCGTCGCCCGGGCAAAGCGGACGCGGCCACCTGGGCCATGCCGGCGGCGATCTCGTCCGCGCCAGCCGGGCAGGGCGCGTACGGCACCTCCTGCCAGCCGTTGCGGCTGCCGACCATGCCGGCCATGACGATGAGGTCGAGGTCATCCCAGCCGGCGATCTGTTCGGCCAGCACCGCCTCGAAGCGTCCCTGGCAGGCCAGCAGGCCGATCGAGCAACCCCGCTGCGCGACGATGTGTCCGGCGGCGTCCAGCCGGTAGACGCGCAGGCTGCTGGTGCCCCAGTCGACCGCGATCAGTGGCCGGCCCATCAGCGGCGCTCCTTGTGGCGCGAGCTGTCGTCGTCGCGCTCGCCGCCGGGCTGGATCGCCTCGCGCCAGGCCTGCACGAAGTCCCGCGCCGCCTGGCGGGTGCGGGCCACGTCCTGGCCCGGCTTGTACAGATCGCTGCCCAGGCCGGCGCCGGTGCAGCCGGCGCGCAGGTAATCGCCCAGATTGGCCGGCGTGATGCCGCCCACCGCCAGCAGCGGCAGGCCGGCGGGCAACACCGCACGCAGTGCCTTCACATGGCCGGGCCCGTAGGTGGTGGCGGGAAAGAGCTTGAGCATCTGCGCGCCGGCGTCCAGGGCGTTGAACGCCTCGCTGGCAGTGGCAAAACCAGCGGCCACCTGCAGGCCGTGCTGCACGGCGTAGCTGATCAGGCTGGGCCGGGTGTTGGGTGTGACCATGAGCCGGGCGCCGCAGGCCAGCAGTTCGTCCACGTGAGCGGCCGTCATCACCGTGCCGCCGCCGATGAGGGCGCGGCTGCCGAATCGCTGGGCCGCGCTGCGCACGCTGGTGGCCCAGTCGGGTGAATTGAGCGGCACCTCGATGCAGTCGAAGCCGGCGTCGACCAGGGCGTCGCAATGCGCCAGCACCTCGTGCGGCTGCACGCCGCGCAGGATGGCCACCAGCGGCGGGCCGTGCCGGCCCGGCCACGGCGCGCCAGGCGCAGGCCGGGCATTGGTCGAGGCGACGGCGGTCGCGGACGACGCAGCGGATGGCGTCAAGGTCGGTGGGGTCGGACTCATGGTGCGGCGTCCTCTGGGTGAGGTGGGGTCGGTGGCGCGGCGGGAGGAGGGGAGGGAGGAAGGGCCGCGGCAGCGAGGCTGAAATGATGCACCGTCGTGCTTCGAAAGACCTCGCCCGGGCGCAGCACGACGCCGCGCCCGCTGCCGGCCAGCAGGCCGGGCTGGTTGGGTGCATCGGGCGGATGTTGCGTCTCCAGGCACACCCCGGCGCCGCGCGCTGGGGCTGGGCTGCCGCCAACCTGGCCATCGCCGCTGGCATCGGCCAGGAACCAGCCGGAATAGAACTGGATGGCCGGCTCGCTGGTGTACACGCTCATCACCCGGCCCGAGCCGGGGTCGCGCAGCCGGGCGGCCAGGGTGAGGCCCGACCCTGACGCGGCGGCGCTGCCCGGCTCCAGCAGCCAGCAGTGGTCGTAGCCGTGGCCGAGCGCGAGTTGCGGGTGGGCCTGCGCCAGCCGCGCGGCGATGGGCAGCGGCTGGCGGAAATCGAACGGTGTGCCGGCCACATCGGCCCACCCGGTCGGGATGAGGCCGGCGTCGACTTCGGCGTAACGGCTGGCATTGAGCATCAGCACCTGGTCGAGCGCCGAGCCCTGGCCAGCCAGATTGAAATAGCTGTGCTGGCTGAGGTTGATGACCGTGGGCCGCAGGGCGCGTGCCTGGTAGTCGATGCGCCACTCCTGCTGGCGCGTGAGGCCAAAACGCACCGTCACCTCCAGCGCGCCGGGAAAACCACCCGCGCCGTCAGCGCGACTGCAGCGCAGCGTCACGGCCAGCTCGTCGGGCGCGGCATCGGTGTCGACCAGCGGCGGCGAGTCCTGCGGCAGCACTTCCCACCAGCCGCGCCCCAGGCCACTCGGCCCACCATGCAGGATGTGACGTGCGCCGGGGTCGGGCTGCAGTTCATGGGTGACGCCGTCGAGCGTGAAGCGGCTGTCGGCGATGCGGTTGGCATAGGGACCGACGATGACACCCAGATAGGCCTGCGGGCGTTCGACATAGTCAGCCAGACGCGGCCAGGCCAGCACCACGTTGGCGCGCCGACCCTGGCGGTCCGGCACACGCAGGGCGGTGACCGCTGCGCCCCAGTTGATGACGCTCAACGCCAGGCCGCCTTCGCCCTGATCGAGGGTGGTTTCCAGCACCCGCCGGCCGTCGGGCAAGCGGCCGAATTCGCGCTGGCGGATGCTGCCCGCAGCACTCACACCGTCAACGCGGTGCGAAAGCGCCGTTCGGCCAGGCCGCGCCGTCCCGGCGGGCGGGCGCTGAACACGCCGCCGGCCAAGGGCTGGGCGGCTAGGGCAGCCGCGTCCAGGCCGGCGCGGGCCGAGGTGATGAAGAGCCGGTCCAGCGCCGGTCCACCAAAGGCCGGGCAGGTGACATGGGCCGCCGGCAGTTCCACCCGGTCGGTGATCTCGCCCGCGGCGCTGTAGCGCACCACGGCGCGGCCCTGCCAGCGCGCGTTCCACACGCCGCCCTCGGCGTCGACACACGAGCCGTCGGGGTAGCCGTCGGCCTCGCTCAGACGGGCAAAGACCTCGGGCTCGCCGATGCGGCCATCGGCGAAATATTCGCGCCGGTGGATGGTGCGGCTGGGCGTGTCGGTGACATACATCCAGCGCCCGTCGGGGCTGAAGCACAGGCTGTTGGCCACGGCGGCCAGCGGCAGGGGCAGGCGTTCGACCGCCAGGTCGGGGCCGACACGCCAGAAGCCGCCGCCGGCGGTCTCTGCGCGGTGGTACATGCCGAAGACGAAGCGGCCCTGCGGATCGCAGCGGCCGTCGTTGATGCGGGTGTCGGGGTTGTCGGCCTCGACCGGCACCACGGTCGAGATCGCGCCGGTGGCCAGGTTGAACAGCGCCACGCCCTTGGCCAGGCCGATGAGCAGTTGATCGACCTGCTCGCACAGGGCCATGCTGCCGACGCGGTCGGGCAGGGGCCAGACGCGCACGGGCTCACCCTCGCGCCAGCGGCTGAGGGTCGAGCCCTCGATGTCGGTCCAGAAAAACGACTGGCTGCGGTCGTCCCAGAGCGCGCCTTCGCCCAGACGGGCACGGGCGTCGACCAGCAGTTCGGCCTGGGTGATCTGCATCTCGGTGCTCCAGGTGTCGGGTCAGACCCAGCCGCCGTCGACGATGAAGTCCTGCGCGGTGCACATGGCGCTGTCGTCGGCAGCCAGGAAGAGCGCCATGGCGGCGATGTGGTCCGGCAGCAGCGGGCGGTTGATGCACTGGCCGCGGGCGATGTCGGCGCGGCCGGCGTCGTCCAGCCACAGGCGGATCTGCTTCTCGGTCATCACCCAGCCCGGCGCCAGGGTGTTGACGCGGATGTTGTGCGGGCCGAAGTCGCGCGCCAGGCTGCGTGTGAGGCCCTGCACCGCCGCCTTGCTGGTGGTGTAGACCGGCATGCCGCCCTGCTTGAGCATCCAGCTGATCGAGCCGAAGTTGATGATGCTGCCGCCGCCGGCGGCGCGCATGTCGTCCATCACCGCCTGGGCGGCGAAGAACTGGTGCTTGAGGTTGACCGCAATGGTCGCGTCCCAGCTCTCGGGCGTGGTGGCGGCGATCTGGTGGCGCTGGTCATTGGCGGCGTTGTTGAGCAGCACGGTGATGGGGCCGAAGGCAGCGCGCACCTCGGTGACGGCGGCGCGCAGGGCGGCGATGTCGGTCAGGTCGCAGCGCAGGAACAGCGGCGGGGTACGAGCCCCTTCGGCGGCCAGGCGTTCGGCCAGCGCCTGGCCGTGGGCGACGTCAATGTCCACGAACGCCACCTTGGCGCCCTGGCCGACGAAACGCTCGACCAGGCTGGCCCCGATGCCGGTGGCGCCGCCGGTGATGAGCACGGTGCGTCCGGCCAGGCTGGGGTAGACGGCGGTGAGGAGAGGCTGGGCAACAGACATGCGGGCTCCGGCAGGCGGGGTGAGGCTTGCAATGTAGTCATACTAAAAGTGCAGATATCTGCCGCGTCCCAGGGTTTCTACCAGCTACTTTGCAAATAAAGTAAGACTTTAAGATGGCGGCATGTCATCCGATGCCAGCCATCCCAAGCCGCCCGCCCGGCGCCCGCTGCGTTCTGCCGAATGGTTCGGCAAGGACG
This sequence comes from Pseudomonadota bacterium, assembly GCA_041169165.1. Lineage (GTDB taxonomy): Bacteria > Pseudomonadota > Gammaproteobacteria > Burkholderiales > Burkholderiaceae_C > Sphaerotilus. The sequence continues at coordinate 3,686 of JBEEJN010000075.1, read as the reverse complement.
ACAAGAACGGCTTCATGTACCGCAGCTGGATGAAGAACCAGGGCATCCCGGACCACGAGTTCCGCGGCAAGCCGGTCATCGGCATCTGCAACACCTGGAGCGAGCTGACACCCTGCAACGCCCACTTCCGCAAGCTGGCCGAGCATGTTCGCCGTGGCGTCATCGAAGCGGGCGGGCTACCGGTGGAGTTCCCGGTGTTCTCCAACGGTGAATCGAATCTGCGTCCCACGGCCATGCTGACCCGCAATCTGGCGAGCATGGATGTGGAGGAAGCCATCCGCGGCAACCCCATCGACGGCGTGGTGCTGCTGGTGGGCTGCGACAAGACCACGCCCGCGCTGCTGATGGGCGCGGCGAGCTGCGATGTGCCGGCCATCGTCGTCACCGGCGGGCCCATGCTCAACGGCAAGCACAAGGGCCGTGACATCGGCTCGGGCACGGTGGTGTGGCAGCTCAGCGAGCAGGTCAAGGCCGGCACCATCACGCTGCACGAGTTCATGTCGGCCGAGGCCGGCATGTCGCGCTCGGCCGGCACCTGCAACACCATGGGCACGGCCAGCACCATGGCCTGCATGGCCGAGGCCCTGGGCGTGAGCCTGCCGCACAACGCCGCCATCCCGGCGGTGGATGCGCGCCGCTACGTGCTGGCCCACATGTCGGGCATGCGCATCGTCGAGATGGTGAACGAGGATCTGCGCCTCTCGAAGCTGCTGACGCGCGAGGCCTTCGAGAACGCCATCCGCGCCAACGCGGCCATCGGCGGTTCGACCAATGCGGTCATCCATCTGAAAGCCATCGCCGGGCGCATCGGCGTGCAACTCGATCTGGACGACTGGACCACGGTTGGCCGCGGCACGCCCACCCTGGTGGACCTGCAGCCCTCGGGCCGCTTCCTGATGGAAGAGTTCTATTACGCCGGCGGCCTGCCCGGCGTGCTGCGACGCCTGGGCGAGGCCGGCCTGCTGCCGCATCCGGGCGCACTCACCGCCAATGGTCAGAGCCTGTGGGACAACGTCAAGGACGCGCCCATCCAAGACGACGAGGTCATCCGCCCGCTCGAGCGGCCACTCAAGGCCGACGGTGCCATCACCGTGCTGCGCGGCAACCTGGCGCCCAAGGGCGCGGTGCTGAAACCCTCGGCGGCGACCGCCGCGCTGCTCACCCACCGCGGCCGCGCCGTGGTGTTCGAGAACCTGGAGCACTACAAGGCCCGCATCGTCGACCCGGATCTCGACGTGAGCGCCGACTCGGTGCTGGTGCTCAAGAACTGCGGCCCGCGTGGCTACCCCGGCATGGCCGAGGTGGGCAATATGGGCCTGCCGCCCAAGCTGCTGGCTAAAGGAGTGACTGACATGGTGCGCATCTCCGACGCACGCATGAGCGGCACCGCCTACGGCACCGTGGTGCTGCATGTGGCGCCCGAGGCGCGCGCCGGCGGCCCGCTGGCGGTGGTGCAGGACGGCGACTGGATCGAGCTGGACTGCAGCACTGGGCGCCTGCACCTCGATGTTTCCGACGCCGAACTGCAGGCCCGCCTGGCCACCTGGCAGGCCACCCGCACGGTCGAACCCAGGGACGGCGCCGGCTACCGCAAGCTCTATGTCGAGCATGTGCTGCAGGCCGACGAGGGCTGCGACTTCGACTTCCTGGTCGGCTGCCGCGGCAGCGAAGTGCCACGGCATTCACATTGAGCACACGGGCCGCCTTGCTGTTCGCCCGCCACTCCGCCGCGCACTGACCGTTCTCCATTCAGGACCACCGCCATGAGCAGCCCCTGCCCGACGCCGCGTTACCAGGGCGTCTTTCCGGTCGTGCCGACCACCTTCACCGAGTCGGGTGAACTGGACATCGAGAGCCAGAAGCGCTGCCTCGATTTCATGATCGATGCGGGCTCCGACGGTCTGTGCATCCTGGCCAACTTCTCCGAGCAGTTCGCCCTGTCGGACGCCGAGCGCGAGTTGCTCACCGAGGTGCAGTTGCAGCATGTGGCCGGGCGTGTGCCGGTGATCGTGACCACCTCCCACTACAGTTCGCGTGTGTGTGCCGAGCGCAGCCGCCGCGCCCAGGACCTGGGCGCCTCCATGGTGATGGTGATGCCGCCCTACCACGGCGCCACCATCCGCGTGGGCGAGGCGCAGATTGCCGAGTTCTACGCCGCGGTGTCGGATGCCATCGACATCCCCATCATGATCCAGGACGCCCCCGTGGCCGGCACGCCGCTCACGCCCGCCTTCCTGGCGAAGCTGGCGAGCGAGATCAGGCAGGTGTCCTACTTCAAGATCGAGACCGCTGGTGCGGCCAGCAAGCTGCGAGAGCTGATCCGTCTGGGCGGCGACGCCATCGAAGGCCCGTGGGACGGCGAGGAAGCCATCACCCTGCTGCCCGATCTGCACGCCGGCTGCACCGGTGCCATGACCGGCGGTGGCTATCCGGACGGCATCCGCCAGATCATGGACGCCTGGCGCGCCGGGCGCCGCTCCGACGCCGCCGACCTCTACCAGCGCTGGCTGCCGCTCATCAACTACGAGAACCGCCAGACCGGACTGCTCGCCGCCAAGGCGCTGATGAAGGCCGGCGGCGTGATCGACTGCGAGGCGCCGCGCCACCCGTTTGCCCGCCTGCACCCCGAGGTGCGCGCCGGCCTGCTGGAGACCGCCCGCCGGCTCGACCCGCTCGTGCTGCGCTGGACCGGCTCCTGAAAAACCCTGTCCCATCATGGCGTGATTGCAGCAACACTGCGCGCGCCGCTGATCCACGGACGCGGAGCGACGAGCCCACCCAGCGCTGCTGCAACCACCCTGTTCGCTGATGTTCCCCGGACGACCCCAGGTCGCCCACCCTTCCCGTTCTTCAACACCCCAGGAGACACACCATGAAGTTCAGCCTCAAGACCCTCATCGCCGGCCTTGCGCTCGGCGTCTTTGGTGCCATTGCACCGGCCAGCGCCCAGGACAAGGGCACCATCGGCATCTCCATGCCGACCAAGACCTCGGCACGCTGGATTGCCGACGGCGACAACATGGTCAAGGTGCTCAAGGAGCGCGGCTACAAGACTGACCTGCAATATGCCGACGACGACATCCCCAACCAGCTCGCCCAGGTCGAGAACATGGTGACCAAGGGCGTGAAGGTGCTGGTGATCGCCTCGATCGACGGCACGACGCTCTCGAAGGTGCTGCAGAACGCGGCCGACAAGGGCATCAAGGTCATCGCCTATGACCGCCTCATCAAGGGCAGCAAGAACGTCGACTACTACGCCACCTTCGACAACTTCCAGGTCGGCGTGATCCAGGCCTCGTCCATCGTCGACAAGCTGGGCCTGAAGGCCGGCAAGGGCCCGTTCAACATCGAGCTGTTCGGTGGCTCGCCCGACGACAACAACGCCTTCTTCTTCTACAACGGCGCGATGTCGGTCCTGCAGCCGATGATCGACGCAGGGGACATCGTCATCCCCTCGGGCCAGATGGGCATGGACGTTGTCGGTACGCTCCGTTGGGACGGCGCCGTGGCGCAGGCCCGGATGGACAACCTTCTGTCCTCGAACTACGGCGACAAGCAGCTGCACGGCGCGCTGTCGCCCTACGACGGGCTTTCCATCGGCATCCTGTCCTCGGTCAAGGGCGTGGGCTATGGCTCGGGCGATCTGAAGATGCCGATCGTCACCGGCCAGGACTGCGAAATCCCCT
>JBEEJN010000074.1:0-18784 GCA_041169165.1 Pseudomonadota bacterium | reverse complement strand
CTTGACCGAGTAGATCGAGCGTGCGCCCGAGTCGTAGAAGGCCAGGCCGATGAAGCCCTGGGCCTCGCAGTCCTTGAGGATCTCGTCGCCGATCGCGCCGTCGAGCACCTTGCGCATGTGCTCGGTGCTGCGGAACAAGAAGGGCATGGTCGGCACCATGGTGGCCGGGCAGATGTTGTTCATCGGCGCCACGTTCACGCGCGTCATCGCCAGGGCGCCGAGCTTGGTCTGCTCGATGGTGTCCTTCTCGCCGCCCAGGGCCGACTTGGCGAAGACCTTGATGCTGTGCTTGCCGCCACTGCTCTTGGCCAGCGTCTCGCTCATGTGGCGCACCGCCTGCACGGTGGGGTAGTCGTCCGGGTGGATGTCGGAGGAGCGGAATTCGGTGGCCTGGGCCGCCAGCGGCGCCAGGACCAGCAGGGACAGGGCGGATGCCAGGGTGCCGAGGCGGATGGTCAGGGTCTTCATCAGGTGTCTCCGGTGAGGGGTCGGGAGGAAGGGCAGCAGCGGCTGCCGCGGGCGATCTGGCGATCGGACGTCAGGGTGTCATTCGAAGGGGCCCAGGCGCACGAAGGCGCCGCCCTGGTAGACCGTGGCGGGGTCGTTCATGTCGAGCCGGGGCTCGGCCGCCTCGATGGCGGCGCGGAAGGGTTCGGAGCTGTCCTGCGGCCGGTAGCCGATGTGGCGCGCCGGCGTGTTGTCCCACCAGGTCAGCGTGTTGTCGCCCATGCCGTAGATGACGGTATGGCCCACCACCGGCGCGGTGAGCGCCGAGACGACCAGGCGCTCCAGGTCGTCGTAGCTCATCCAGCTGGCCAGCATGCGGCGGTTCTTCGGGGCCGGAAAGGACGAGCCGATGCGCACGCTCACCGTCTCGATGCCGTGGCGGTCGAAGTAGAGCTGGGCCAGGTTCTCGCCGAAGGCCTTGGACAGGCCGTACAGGCCGTCCGGGCGCACCGGGTCGCGCGGCGAGACCACTTGGTCCTGGCGGTAGAAGCCGGTCACATGGTTGGAGCTGGCGAAGACGATGCGCTTGACGCCCTGCTTGCGCGCCGCCTCGTACAGGTTGTAGGCGCCGATGATGTTGGCCTGCAGGATGGGTGCCCAGGGCTGCTCGGTGGACACGCCGCCCAGATGCACCACGGCATCGACGCCATCCAGCAGGTCGAACACGCTGGCAGCGTTTTCCAGCGCCACCGGCTGCAGCTCCTCGCCAGGCGCGCCGGCGCCGAGGTCGGCGATGTCGGACAGACGCAGGGTGTCGCAATAGGCCTTCAGGCGGCTGCGCAGTTCGCACCCCAGGCCACCGGCGGCTCCGGTCAGCAAGAGGCGGGAAAAACGCAGCGGGGTGGGATGGCAAGGCATGGGTGGACTTCCGTGGCTGGGCCGCGGCGTGGCGGCTGCAGCGCAGTGTGTGCCGAGCGCGAGAGCGCTTGCTACAGTGTTTGCGAGATCTTGTTGAACGTCATCCGTTGTCGTACAACTTGCGGCAACTGTAGGTGGCCGCCTCTGCAGATCAACCTAGGGAAAACACTAAAGATCATGAAGACTTCCGCGCAAGACTTGATGCCTCTTCACCTGAGCGGCACGACCGCCAACGCTGCTGGCCCCGGCAACCGGCGCCGGCCCCGCACGTTGGCGCTGGAACTCGTCGAAGCCATCGGCGACCGCATCCGCGACGGCCGCATTCCGACCGGCGACAAGTTGCCTACCGAGGCCGCCATCATGGAGGAGTTCGGCGTCAGCCGAACGGTGGTGCGCGAGGCCATCTCCAAGCTGCAGGCCGCTGGCCTGGTGGAGACCCGCCACGGCATCGGCACCTTTGTGATCGGACTGGGCGACAGCACTGGGTTTCGCATCGGTGCCGGCCAGCTCGCCACCCTGGCCGACGTCATTGCCATGCTAGAACTGCGCATCGGCATCGAGACCGAGGCGGCTGCCTTGGCTGCCATGCGGCGCAGCGACGCCCATCTGCACGCCATGCGCCAGGCGTTGGACGCAGTCGTCCAGGCGGTGGACGACGGCCGCGATGCGATTGGCGCCGATTTCCAGTTCCACCTCGAGATTGCCCGTGCGACCCAGAACGAGCACTTTGCCGAGCTGATGAGCTCGCTGGGCAGTTCGATCATTCCGCGCGCCCGGCTGGAAGCGCCGGCCGAACAAAGCGAGGAGCGGCGCCAGTACCTCAAGCGCGTGAACGGCGAACACGAGAGCATTTATGACGCCATCGCCAATCGTGACGCCGATGCCGCCCGCGCCGCCATGCGCACCCATCTGGCCAACAGCCGCGAGCGCCGCCGTCGGGTGCAGAACGCCCTGCCCTGACCTGCCGATCACAGGGTTGCCGCGCGCAGGAGCACGTGTTAACCCGTAGCCGCGACCCAAGCTCCAGTTGTACGATGACATGGATTCTACCTTGTGCGGAGGCACGGCACAGCCGCCCGCACGGCCCCGTCAACCCAGGAGAGCCCTGATGAGAGAGAACCGATTGCGCACCCTGTGGCAGGCCGATCGGGCCGCCTTCAATGGCTGGCTGGCCATTCCGAACAGCTTTTCGGCTGAAGTGATGGCTCACCAGGGCTGGGACAGCCTGACCATCGACATGCAGCACGGCCTGATCGACTACCCCGCCATGGTCACCATGTTGCAGGCGATCTCGACCACCGCCAGCGTACCGGTGGTGCGAGTGCCGTGGTTGGAGCCGGGCATCATCCAGAAGTCGCTCGACGCCGGCGCCTATGGCGTGATCTGCCCCATGATCAACAGCCGCGAGGAGGCGCAGCGCCTGGTGGCCTGCAGCCACTACGCGCCGCAGGGCTCGCGCAGCTTCGGACCGGTACGCGCCACCCTGTACGGCGGCGCCGACTACCCCAGCGAAGCGAACCGGACCGTCGTGGTCTTCGCCATGATCGAGACCACGCAGGCGCTGGATCACCTGGACGAGATCCTGTCGGTCGAGGGGCTGGACGCGATCTATATCGGCCCGTCCGATCTGTCCTTGTCCATGGGTTGTCGGCCGGTGTTCGACAACGTCGACGCGCCGGTCGCCCAGGCCATCGCGCACATCGCCGAACGCGCCAAGGCGCACGGCGTGGTGTGCGGCATCCACAACGGCGTCAGCTCAGGCGCGCTGGCGCGGCGCGACCTGGGCTACCGCTTTCTCACCGTCAGCTCGGATGCCCGCATGATCGCCGCAGGCTCACAGCAGCTGCTGGGCGAACTGCGCCAGGGCTGAACCGCGGGCGACCCGCCCGCCGCCGCTGACTACTTTCAATTCTCCGGAGCTTTCTCGATGCAACTCGGATTCATCGGCCTGGGCATCATGGGTGCGCCCATGGCCGGCCATCTGCTGGCCGCTGGCCACAGCCTGTTCGTCCACACCCGCAGCAGCGTGCCACAGGCCCTGCTCGACGCCGGCGCCGTGGCCTGCGCGAGCGCCGCCGACGTGGCGTCGCGCGCAGAAGTCATCTTCACCATGGTGCCCGACACACCGGACGTGGCCAAGGTCCTGTTCGGCGTCGGTGGCGTCGCCGAAGGATTGCAAGGCGGCGGCGCGGGCAAGACGGTGGTCGACATGAGCAGCATCTCGCCCATCGAGACCAAGGCCTTTGCCGCCCGCCTGGCCGAGCTCGGCGCCGACTACCTCGACGCGCCGGTGAGCGGCGGCGAGGTGGGTGCCAAGGCGGCCAGCCTGACCATCATGGTGGGCGGCAGCGAGGCCACCTTCGCGCGCGTGCAGCCGCTGTTTGCGCTGATGGGCAAGAACATCACCCATGTGGGCGGTGTTGGCGCCGGCCAGGTCACCAAGGTGGCCAACCAGATCATCGTGGCGCTCAACATCGCCGCTGTCGGCGAGGCGCTGCTGTTTGCCAGCAAGGCCGGCGCTGATCCGGCCAAGGTGCGCCAGGCGCTGATGGGCGGCTTCGCGTCCAGCCGCATCCTGGAGGTGCACGGCGAACGCATGATCAAGCGCACCTTCAAGCCAGGTTTCCGCATTGGCCTGCACCAGAAGGATCTCAACCTGGCCCTGCAGGGTGCCAAGGCCCTGGGCTTGGCACTGCCCAACACGGCCAGCACCGCGCAATTGATGCAGACCTGTGCGGCCCAGGGCTGGGACAAGCTCGACCACTCCGCACTGGTCAAGGCTCTGGAGCTGATGGCAGCTCACGAGGTGGCCATCGAGGCGCCGCTGCCTGCCGCCTGACCCTCGGTGTGCCGCGGCACCGTCACCTTGATGCAGCGCGTCGATCACCACATGCCGCGCTGATACATTGAAGCGGTGAACTCGCACACCATTACTCTGGCCACACGCGTGGCCGAACAGTTGCGCGTCATGCGCGCCGCGCTGCCGGCTCTGCACAGCTTTCGCCCGCGCCTGCTCGACGCCCTGCCGGGTTACAACCGCCAGCGTTTTGCCGCCGACCTGGGCGCTGGTCTCACTGTCGGCATCGTCGCCCTGCCGCTGGCCATGGCGTTCGCCATCGCCAGTGGCGTCAAGCCGGAACAGGGCCTCATCACGGCCATTGTGGCCGGGCTGCTGATCTCAGCACTGGGCGGCTCGCAGGTGCAGATCGGCGGGCCGGCAGGCGCGTTCATCGTCATCGTCTACGGCATCGTCGAGCGCTATGGCCTGGCCAACCTGCTCATCGCGACCATGCTCGCCGGGCTGCTGCTCATCACCCTGGGTCTGTTCCGGCTGGGTGCGCTGGTGCGCTACATCCCGATCAGCATCATCATCGGCTTTACCAACGGCATCGCCGTGCTGATCGCGCTGTCGCAGGCCAAGGATCTGCTGGGCCTGCCCATCGCCAAGATGCCGGGCGACTTCTTCAGCCAACTCGGCACCCTGGGCCACCACCTGGGACAGACCAATTTCTACGCCCTGGCCATGGGTCTGGTCTGCCTAGCGCTGGTCGTGGCCTGGCCCAAGAGCTACTCCATGCCGACCGACCATGCCACGGCCGCGCACCGCGCCGTGCGCCTGCTGGCGCACTTGCCCGGCACCCTCGTGGCGCTGGCGCTGGCCACCGCCGCCACGGTGCTGTTCGGCCTGCCGATCGAGACCATCGGCTCGCGCTTTGGCGGCATACCGCAAAGCCTGCCCTCACCCACCCTGCCTGAGTTCAGCTGGGTGGAGGCCAAGCAGCTGATGATCCCCACCTTGACCATCGCCATCCTGGGTGCGATCGAGTCGCTGCTGTGTGCACGCGTGGCCGACAACCTCACCGTCCACAAACGCCACGATCCCAATCAGGAACTCATGGCCCAGGGCATCGCCAACGTTGTTGCGCCGCTGTTCGGCGGCATTCCAGCCACCGGCACCATCGCCCGCACCGTCACCAATGTGCGAGCCGGTGCGGTCAGCCCGATCGCCGGCGTGGTGCATGCGCTGGCCCTGCTGCTCATCGTCCTGGTAGCCGCACCGTTGGCCGTCCATGTGCCGCTGGCGGCACTGGCCGGCATCCTGCTGTTCGTGGCCTGGAACATGGGTGAATGGCACGAGTTCAAGCGTTTGCGCAACTTCAGCATCCAATACCGCACCATTCTGGTCGGCACCTTTTTGCTCACCGTCGTCTTTGACCTCACCGTGGCGGTCGAAGTTGGCCTGGTGCTGGCGTGCGTGTTCTTCATCTGGCGCATGAGCACGCTGTTCCGTGCTGAGCGGCTCAGTCTGCTGGCGGGCGGCCAGGCCTTGCCGACAGGTGCGGTGGTGCACAGCCTGTACGGCGCGCTGTTCTTCGGCGCAGTGGGCAAGCTCGAATCGCTGGGCGAAAGCCTACCCATCGGCACACACACACTGGTGCTGGAGATGCACCAACTCATCTCCATCGATACCTCGGGCGTGGACGCCCTGTCGCAACTGCGCCGCAGCCTGGCGCGCCAGGGCGTGGCCATGGTGCTGGCCGATGTGAACGAACAGCCGCGCAGCTTGATGCAGCGCAGCGGCTTCATCGCCGATCACGGTGAGAGTCATACGCCCGACCTCGCCCACGTGGTGGAAGATCTGGATGCCGCGCTGGCGCTGGCACAACAACTGGCCGACGAGGCAGCCCAGCGTGCAGCAGCCACACCCGGTGGGAATGTTGCAGTGCACGGTGATGCCGCGCAGGCACCGTAAAATGATTGGCACATCGCGCTGACTGCGCCTGCGTCGCGCCAGCCCCAACCCCTTTCTTGCCTGCCGCTTCAGTGCGGAACCGACCATGCCGCTGTTCTGGAAAGCACACACCTCGGACGTGACTGACTTCATCGCCGACTTGCGCAAGCGCGACCCGCAACTCGAGCAGCGTCAGCGTGAAGGTCGCGGGCTGTTGTGGGATCGCAAGATCGACCGCAGTGCCGAGGCAGAGTTCAAGGCCGCCAAGGTCGCGCAACAGCCTTACGTCTATCAGACCAAGAGCAACTGAGGCGGGGCCGCGCTTGGCTGGCAGAGCCGGCGACCAGCTCGCAGCGCCACCCGCCACCGAGGCCAGCGCCATGGTGCTGCCTCAAGAAGTCGACCATGTGGCCGTGGCACGCTTGTATGGCGAGCCCTTGTTCGCCATGCCGAGCGACCTCTACATCCCTCCGGATGCGTTGGAGGTCTTTCTCGAGACTTTCCAGGGTCCGCTGGATCTGCTCCTGTACCTGATCCGCAAGCAGAACTTCAACATCCTCGACATCCCGCTCGCGGATGTCACGCGGCAATACCTCGACTATGTCGAGCAGATCCGCAAGCACAACCTCGAGCTTGCGGCCGACTACCTGCTCATGGCAGCAATGCTGATCGAGATCAAGTCGCGCATGCTGCTGCCTCCGCGCCGTAGCGAGGAAGGCAAGGAACCCGAGGACCCACGCGCAGAACTTGTGCGCCGACTGCTCGAGTACGAACGGATCAAGCTTGGCGCCTACCAACTGGACCAGCTTGCGGTGATCGGGCGTGATTTCAGGGTCGCGCAGGGTCATGTCGACGACGAACCGAGCACACGTTTTCCCGACGTCAGTCTGGCCGAACTGCGCGACGCTTGGGCTGACGTCGTCCGACGTGCACGACTGACCCAGCATCACCTCATCAGGCGCGAGGAACTGTCGGTCCGCGAGCACATGACGTTGCTCTTGCGCCGCCTGAGCGGCCAACGCTTCGTCGAGTTCAACGACCTTTTCGAGGTCGAACTCGGGCCTCAGGTGGTGGTCGTGAGTTTCATCGCCCTGCTCGAACTGTCGCGCGAGCACCTGGTGGAGATCACGCAGGCCGAGGCCTTTGCGCCCATCTATGTGCGACTGCGGATGATGCCGAAGAACACACCACGGGCTGAGGCGGAGAGCGACTTGACTGACGCGGAGTCCGTCACGCCACTGGCCAGATCCGACCAACTAGCCTGACACCAGGCGCAAGAAAAAGGCCCGCAACGGCGGGCCTCATCATGACGCGAACGGCGATCAGGAAGCTGCGTCCCCAGCCTGCAGGCTGGCCATCCGTTCGGCCAGTCGACTGACCAGACCCATCGACAACAGATGGGCATGCAGCAGGGCGAGGATACCGCTGCGGTGCAGTTCCAGCACACGCTCGTCGGACAATTTGCGCAGGCGTTCTTCGTCAACCATGAAGAATCCTGCTGCGGTGACCTTGTCACCATTGGCGAGTTGGCCGTTGATCTCGGCGCCGCGCAGCAGGTCGTACTCGACCAGCTTCTCGCACAGGCCCCGTGTGCGGGCGGCTTCCTGCTCGAAGTTTTCCAGGAACTGGCTGACCCCCTTGAGGTGATCGGTCGCCTGTCCGTCGGCCGTCAACAAATCGGTGCCTTCCTCGCGGCTGAAGCCAGGCCAGGTGGCGTCAAACACCAGTGCGAGGCGCTGGTCAGCGGTGGGCGTGAAGGCGAAGGGATAGCGGCGGAAGAAGGCCGGCATGTAGCGCGCATCCCAGCTGCCGTCAGCCTTGAGATAGAGGTTTTGCTTTTCACGCAGCCCGAGCAGTGCGACCGGCACGACTTGTGCCTTGCCCTTGGCATCGCTGCCGCCAGGCACGAAGGCGATCGGATATTCGCGCCCCGCTTCGGGAAACTCGACCCCGGTGACGAACACCGCGTTCAGGTCACGCGTGAAGCTCCAGTCCACATGTGACTTGATCTTCAGGCCCACATGTACCTTGCTGTCCAGCAGCGTCGGTTCACGGTAAAGAGCAGCAGCGCCACCGGCGGGCGCTGCAGAGGCTTGAGGAGAGGAGGTCGTGTTCGCGTTCGTCACTTGGCAATGCTTTCAGGTTGGGATTCGCTGTCGGGCATGCGGCTGGCCAGCACCTTGTCGACACGTTTGCCATCGAGATCAACAACCTCGAAGCGCCACTGCCCCCACTCGACGATATCAGCCGTCTGCGGCAGCCTGCCCAGCAGCAACATGATCATTCCGGCCAAAGTGTTGTAGCGTCCACGGTCTTCGTCGGGCAGTCCCTTCAGCGCCAGCCTGTCTTTGAGTTCAGGCACGGGGATGAGGCCGTCGATCAGCCAGCTGCCATCCTCACGCTGCACCGCCCAGGAGTCCTCGCTGCTTGGCGAGTTGAATTCGCCGGTGATGGCTTCAAGCACATCGCGCAACGTGATCACCCCCTGCACGACGCCGTATTCATCCACGACGAACACCATCTGCACCGACGAGCCCCGGAAGTGCTCAAGCAGTTCCATGCCGGTCAGTGTTTCGGGTACAAAAACGGCAGGCTGCATGACTTGCGCAATCGCGAACAGCGGCCGTCGGCTCACGTCGACTTCAGCGCTGGTGTCGGCCAATGCAGCATTGGTCGCCGGTGCGGACGGCGACCCGACCAAGGCACTCGTTCCAGCATCGACCCGTTGGGGTGGCGCGATGACGCCGGCGGCCAGTTGGGCCAGCAGTTGCTGCGACGTGACCACACCCAGCACGTCGTCCAAGCTGTCCCGGCACACCGGGTAGCGCGAATGCCCATGTTCGGCGACCGCGGCCAGCACCTGTGGGGCAGAGGCGTTGAGGTCAAGCCACGCGATGTCGGCGCGGGGAATCATCATCGAGCCGATCTGTCGATCGTCCAGGCGAAACACGTTACGCACCATCTGATGCTCGTGCGCTTCGATCACGCCAGCATCCAGGCCCTCTTCGAGACTGGCCGCGATTTCTTCCTCCGTCACGCTGCGGTTGCTGCTGTCGCTGATTCCCAGCACCTTGAGCACCGTCGACGTGCAGGCCGACAGCAGGCGCACAAGTGGCGCAGCCAATCGGCTGATCCAGGTCATGGGCTTGGCCACCAGACGAGCGACCGCCTCCGGGTGCATCTGGCCGATGCGCTTGGGCACCAGTTCACCGAAGATGATCGTCAGCACGGTGATGCTCATGACCACCAAGCCAGTGGCCACGACGTCGGCCACCTTGACGGGCACCATGGGCAAGACGAGTTCAAGCCATTTTGCAAGTGGCTCTGAAAAAGCAGCCTCGCCCACGATGCCGTTGAGCACGCCGATCGACGTGATACCGATCTGAACCGTCGAAAGAAATTGGGTCGGCCTTTCCGCCAGCATCATGGCTGAACGGGCACCGGCATCGCCTCCTTCGACCAACACCTGCAAGCGCGCCTTGCGGCTGGCGGTGAGCGCCATTTCGGACATGGCGAACAAGGCATTGAGGAGGATGAGAAATAGAAGAAGCGCTGCGTCCATGACGGGCAGGACTAGAGCCACGGCCGCCGAGACCAGGCGACCGTCACCCGGCCGAGCCGGCAGTTGAGGGCTTTTGAGCGTAGCAGAATCGACGGATGATCTATCTCATCGGTGACCTGCAAGGCTGCTGTGACGCCTTCGAACGCCTACTTGCTGACATCGGCTTCTCAAGTTCGCGCGATCAGATCTATCTGCTAGGCGACCTCGTCAATCGCGGCCCGGCGTCTCTGGACACGCTCAAACGACTGCTCAGCTTGGGCGACTCTGCACGCTGCCTGCTTGGCAATCACGACCTGCACCTACTCGCGGCAGCACACGGCGTGCGGCCACTTGGGCGTGGCGACACGATCGGTCAGATTCTCAATTCGCCGCAACGCGCGGCCATGTTGGATTGGCTGCGCTATCAACACTTGGCTCTGAATGAACACGGTTGGCTCATGGTGCACGCCGGTGTGCTGCCGCAATGGGACCTTGCGCAAACCCTGGCTTTGGCCAGCGACCTGCAAACCGTGCTCCGAGGTCCGGAATTGCCCGCGTTTTTGCGTGAGATGTATGGCAATCAACCGGTGCAATGGAACGACAGCCTCCGAGGGTACGAACGGCTACGAGTGGTGGTAAACGCGTTGACTCGCATACGCCTGTGCGACGCACAAGGTCGTATGGACTTTGACGTCAAGGAATCAGTCACGCAGGCCCCCCCCGGATTGATGGCCTGGTTCGACGCACCTGGCCGGCGCACTGCAGGACATCCGGTCGCCTTTGGACATTGGTCCACCTTGGGATTGGTGAATCGCCCTGACCTGCTCGCACTGGATAGCGGCTGTGTTTGGGGCGGCGCCCTGACTGCTGCGCGCATCGACGGCGGGCGCCGCGATCTTTTCAGTGTTCCCTGCAAACAGGCACAAGCTCCCGCATGAGTTCGGAGGCAAGCGCAGCAGGAAGCCGGCCTACAATATCGCGTGTCGCAACGACAAGACCAGCACCAGGAAGCGTGGCAGAGTGGTCGATTGCACCGGTCTTGAAAACCGGCAACGGGCAACCGTTCGTGAGTTCGAATCTCACCGCTTCCGCCAAGGCACTTCATGCTCGTTGAAGGCTATATCAACGAAATGTGCGGCCTACTCGAATATGCTGAGGCTATGCGTCGAAATTATGGCTGTTTAACTTGGCAGTTTCTAAGCCGCGAATGGACGGTCTGGCATATCAGATCGGAGACTCACATCGACTCACTCGGGCCATGTAAGTCGATAACTCACCTCGTGACTCGCTCCATGACCACAGTGTTTATGGGTTGATGGCCTCCGCTGCATCGGCGATCTCGGTGCGCGTTGCTGAAGTCCCAATGCAATTGCTGTTTGAACGGATTGGCACGGAACCCAGACTTGCGCGCACAACAAAAAAGGTTAGCTCCTTGTGAGAGCTAACCTTCTTTAATCTCATTGGTCGGGGTGGCGGGATTCGAACTCGCGACCCCTTGCACCCCATGCAAGTGCGCTACCAGGCTGCGCTACACCCCGACTGAGACTGCTAGTATACCCAGAAAATCGCGTTCTGCGCCAGCATCCAGAAGCTCTTTGATCGATTGAAGCTCATGCCTAATGGCCTGTGGGCTCAACGGTGGCGGCGTAGCCGCAGTGCCAGGTCGGACGTCAGCGGCAGGAGAAGTAGCTTTCGAATCATGAGGTACTGGTCCTGACGGCTCGTCCCGTTCATCAAGCGCGACCTGAGGCAGTACCGGCGTAGACAACGCGTGTAAGCCGCTCGGGGTCGCTACGTCTTGAGCGGTAGTTCCGAAGGCTATGCTGTTGTTCGATGGGGAAGCTGCAACTTCATCGAAGAGATCTACGGTCAGATCGTCGGAGAAGCCGGAGTCTGAAAACGCTGCGGTACCGACCTCAGACAGCCGATTCCGCGCACCGCTGATCGTGAATCCCTGCTCGTACAGCAGGTCACGGATACGCCGAATGAGCAGCACCTCGTGATGCTGGTAATAGCGACGGTTGCCACGCCGCTTCATTGGCCGGAGTTGCGAGAACTCCTGCTCCCAATACCTGAGTACGTAAGGTTTGACGCCGCACAGCTCGCTCACCTCACCGATCGTGAAGTAACGCTTCGGTGGGATGGCCGGAAGGGCGTTTTCCATTGCAAATCAATGGGATCGAGCTGCAAAACTAGACTTTACTCGAAGTCGCCCTCCGCAGATCGCTCACCCTGCACAACAGCCTTGAGTTTGTGGCTGGCATGGAATGTGACCACATTGCGTGCACGGATCGGGATGGCCTCACCGGTGCGCGGGTTGCGCCCAGGCCGAGGGGCCTTGCGGCGCACTTGGAAGTTGCCAAAGCCCGAGAGCTTGACGTCCTCACCCTGCACCAGCGATCGGTGCACAAAATCGAAGAAGGACTCGACCATGTCCTTGCTTTCGCGCTTGTTCAGGCCGAGACGTTCGAACAGCAGTTCGGCCAGTTCTGCCTTGGTGAGCGTCGGTGTTTCCAGTATGGGAAGAATGTCGCGTTCCATGGACAAGGTCCGTCTCGGTTGACTGCATCGCCAGGATGGATGGTGCCTTGTGCCAAGCCGGGCCCACTCAGGGTAGACCCCGCCCAGCATTGATCAAGCGCCGCGCAGGCGCGCGCCAACTCGTGCCTGGGCTGCAGCGAGCACGGCGGCCGACACCGCGTCGCAGCGCGCGTCGGTCAGCGCCAAGTTGTCGTCGATCAACTCAAGTCGCACGGCAAGGCTGCGTTCGCCGGCGTTGATGCCTGGCTGCGCGCTGTCAGGGCGATAGAGATCAAACAGGCGAGCTCCGCGCAACACGCCATCTGTCGGCGCAGCCATCACCGCAGCCAGCAATTCGCCAGCCGTCACTTGGTCGCCCACGATCAAGGCGAGGTCGCGATACACCGCCTGCTGACGCGGTAATGGCGAGAACTGCGGCAATTGACGTTCCAGCAACGCTTCGAGCGAGAGTTCAAACAGCACTGGCGCATGAGGTAAGTCATACACTTGGCGCCAGCGCGGGTGCAGCTCACCGACGATGCCAACCGCGCGGCCGTCGACTTCGACCCGCGCCGAACGGCCCGGGTGCAGGGCCGGATGTTCGGCCGCCACGAAGCTTATCTGGCGCGGCGCGAACAGCGCCTCGACGTCACCCTTCACGTCGAAGAAGTCGACATTGCGCTCGCGGCTGCCCCACTGCAAGCCGTCGGCCGAGCCATAGGCCAGCCCGGCGATGCGCAGCGGCTGCGCCACACCGACCACCGACTGCTCGGTGGTGAGCACCGACGCGTCGCGCGCGAACACGCGGCCGATCTCGAACACGCGCACACGCGGCGCACGCCGGGCCAGGTTGCGCCTGAGCACATCCACCAGCCCGCCGATCAGGCTGGAGCGCATTACGGCCAGCGGCGCGGCGATGGGGTTGAGCAGGCGGATGGGCCGCTCGTTGCCGGCCAGCTCGCGCTCCCAGCGCTCCTCGACGAAGCTGTAGTTGATGGTTTCCTGGTAGTCCAGGCCGGCGGCCAGGCGGCGCAGCTGGTGGCTGCTGCGGCGCGACTCGCTGCGTACCTTGGCCGTCACCGGCGCGATGGGCGCATCACCCGGCAGCTTGTCGAAGCCGATGACACGAATCACTTCCTCGATCAGGTCTTCCTCGATCTGCAGGTCGAAGCGCCAGGTCGGCGGCGTGACGGTCAGCAGGCCGGGCGCTGAGGTGAATTCGAGGCCCAGGCGCTGCAGCACGGTGGCGCACTGCTCCTGCGTGACCGGCATGCCGATCACCTTGGAGGCGCGGTCCACGCGCAGCGTGACCGGCTTGCGCTCGGGCAGGCTGCTGGTCTGGTCATCGATCGGGCCGGCTTCACCGCCGCAGATGTCGAGGATGAGCGCGGTGATGCGCTCGATGTGTTCGACCGTCAGCGCCGGGTCGACACCGCGCTCGAAGCGGTGGCCGGCATCGGTGGAAAAAGCGTAGCGGCGCGAACGCCCGGCCACGGCCTCGGGCCACCAGAAGGCGGCTTCGACATAGACATTGCGCGTGGCGTCGCTGGTGGCGGTGGCGTCGCCGCCCATGATGCCGGCGAGCGATTCGACCGCCTGCTCGTCAGCGATCACGCCGACCTGCTCGTCCACCGTGATGGTGTTGCCGTTGAGCAGCTTCAGGCTTTCGCCCGCCCTGCCCCAGCGCACCGTCAGGCCGCCGTGGATCTTGTCCAGATCGAAGATATGGGTCGGGCGGCCGTATTCGAACATCACGTAGTTCGAGATGTCGACCAGGGCGTTGACCGAACGCTGGCCGCAACGCGCCAGGCGCTCCACCATCCAGGCCGGCGTCTTGGCACTGGGGTCGATGCCGCGCACGATGCGGCCGGAGAAACGCCCGCACAGGTCGGGCGCTTCCACGCGCACCGGCAGGCGTGCGTCATGGCGTGGCGCCACGGGCGTGATGGCCGGCGTGACGAGCGGTGCACCGGTGAGCGCAGAGACCTCGCGCGCGATGCCGTACACGCTCAGGCAATGGCCCAGGTTGGGCGTGAGCTTGAGCGTGAAGAGCGTGTCGTCGAGGTTCAGGTAGTGCCGGATGTCCTGGCCGACCGGTGCATCAGTTGGCAGTTCGAGCAGGCCGCCATGGTCCTCGGAGAGCTTGAGTTCACGCGCCGAGCACAACATGCCCTGGCTCTCGACGCCGCGCAGCTTGCCCTTGCCGATCTTGAAGGGCTTGCCGTCCTCGCCTGGCGGCAGTTCGGCGCCGACCAGGGCCAGCGGCACGCGGATGCCCGCGCGCGCATTGGGCGCGCCGCAGACGATCTGCAGCGGGCCGCCCTGGCTGTGCGGGCCGGCGTCGACCGTGCACACGCGCAGGCGGTCCGCATTGGGGTGCTGCTCGGCGGTGAGGATCTCGGCCACGACGATGCCGGCAAAGGGCGGCGCGAAGGGGCGCTGCTCTTCCACTTCCATGCCGGACATGGTGAGCAGGCGGGCGAGTTCGTCGGTGGAGAGTGCGGGGTTGCAGAAGACGCGCAACCAGGATTCGGGGAATTGCATCGTGAGTCGCCTGGCGTCAGGGCTGCTGACGCGTCAAGAGAGGTCGAAGGGCGTGCGGGCGGATGTGGCGCCGGTTCAGGCGAACTGGCCAAGGAAGCGCAGGTCGCCGTCGAAGAACAGGCGCAGGTCGTTCACGCCGTAGCGCAGCATGGCCAGGCGGTCCGGCCCCATGCCGAAGGCAAAGCCGATGTAGCGCTCAGGATCCAGGCCGAAGTTGCGCACCACGTTGGGATGCACCTGGCCCGAGCCGGCCACTTCCAGCCAGCGGCCCTTGAGCGGGCCGCTCGCGAAGGCGATGTCGACCTCGGCCGAGGGCTCGGTGAAGGGGAAGAAGGACGGGCGGAAGCGCAGCTCCAGATCGTCGGTCTCGAAGAAGCTGCGGAAGAAATCGGTGAAGACAGCCTTCAGGTCCTTGAAGCTCGTGTTCTCGCCTATCCACAGGCCTTCGCACTGGTGGAACATGGGCGAGTGGGTGGCATCGCTGTCCACACGGTAGGTGCGGCCCGGCGCGATGACGCGGATCTCGGGCATGGCCAGTCCAGCGGCCATGGCGGCGGCGTGGCGCGCGGCATGCTGGCGGGCGTAGCGCACCTGCATGGGCGAGGTGTGCGGGCGCAGGCACAGGGGCCGGCCGGCGTCGTCCTGCATGTCGACGTAGAAGGTGTCCTGCATCGAACGCGCCGGATGGTTTTCCGGGTTGTTCAGCGCGGTGAAGCTGTACCAGTCGGTCTCGATCTCGGGTCCGTCCGCCACGTCGAAACCCATGGAGCCGAAGATCTGCTCGATGCGCTCCAGCGCCAGCGACACCGGGTGCAGGCCAGCGTTGCCACGACGGCGGCCGGGCAGCGTGACGTCCAGCGCCTCGGCCTTCAGCTGCGCCTGCAGTTCGGCCTCGGCCAGGGCGCGACGGCGCTCGTTCAGGGCCGCCTCGATGCGCTGCTTGGTCTCGTTGATCGCCGCGCCACGGGTCTTCTTCTCTTCGGGTGAGAGCGCCGCCATGCCCTTGAGCAGTTCGGTCACACGACCGGTCTTGCCGGTGTAGCGGGCCTTGGCGTCTTCGAGCTGAGCGGGGGTCGCGGCCTGGGCGAAATCGGCCTGGGCAGCCTGCACCAGGGTGTCCAGATCAGTCATGGCGTTCATGGCGACGATGAATCGGGCAGAGGAATAAAGAAAAAAGGCCGAACCAGGGTTCGGCCTTGCAATGCTTGACGCCCGGGCGCGGCCTCATGGACCGCGCTCAGACAGCAGACTTCAAGCGAGTTGGGCCTTGGCTTGTGCGACGAAGGCGCCGAAGGCGGCCGGGTCATGCACGGCCAGATCGGCGAGGACCTTGCGGTCGACTTCGATCTGGGCCTTCTTCAGGCCGGCCACGAACTTGCTGTAGGTCAGTCCCAGCGCACGGGAAGCCGCGTTGATACGCGCAATCCACAGGCGACGGAATTCGCGCTTCTTGGCACGGCGGTCACGGTAGGCGTACTGGCCTGCCTTCATCACCGCCTGCTTGGCGATGCGATAGACATTCTTGCGACGACCACGGTAGCCCTTGGCCAGGGCCAGGACCTTCTTGTGACGAGCACGTGCGGTAACACCACGTTTGACGCGAGGCATATAAAGCTCCTTCTACCTGACCTGATCAGAGACCAGCAAAGGGCAGCATCTGAGCGATGTGACCCATGTTGGTTTCGTGCACGTTGACGGCACCACGCAGGTGGCGCTTGTTCTTCGTGGTCTTCTTGGTCAGGATGTGGCGCTTGTACGCTTGACCGCGCTTGACGGTGCCACCCGGGCGAACGCGAAAACGCTTCTTCGCGCTGCTCTTGGTCTTCATCTTGGGCATGACTGCTCCTTCTTGCTTGTTCCCGCCAGGCGCCGCGAACAACTCGCGTCTTGGGGGCCTGCGGGCACCGGGACAGGGCGGCGACCAAACCGCCCTGTCTCCATTCCTTCAACTCATCAACCGGTCTTCAACCAGTCACTTCTTCTTCTTGGGCGCCAGCACCATGATCATCTGGCGGCCTTCGAGCTTGGGCATGTGCTCGACCAGCGAGACATCGGCCAGCTCATCGCGGATGCGTTCCAGCATGCGCATGCCGATGTCCTGGTGCGTGATCTCGCGGCCGCGGAAGCGCAGCGTGACCTTGCCCTTGTCGCCTTCTTCCAGGAAGCGGCGCAGGTTGCGCATCTTGATGTTGTAGTCGCCGTCGTCCGTACCAGGGCGGAACTTGACTTCCTTGACATCGATGACGTGCTGCTTGGCCTTGGCTTCGGCGGCCTTCTTCTGTTCCTGGTACTTGAACTTGCCGTAGTCCATCAGCCGGCACACCGGGGGTTGCGCGGTCGGCGCAATCTCCACCAGGTCGACGTCAGCCTCGGCCGACAGGCGCAGTGCCTCCTGAATGCTCACGATGCCCAGGGGCTCGTTCTCAGGGCCGTTCAGGCGAACTTCGAGGGCGGTGATCTCGCGGTTGAGGCGGTGCTTGCGCTCGGCGTTCGGAGTGCGGCGATCAAGAAAAGTAGCGATGGTCAGTTTCCTTCTGGGCACGAGGCCCGGGGTTCAACACACGCGTCGTCTGGCAAGGTTGATGCTCAACGACGCGAAGCCCGTCACCCTCGGGTGGCGAGCTCAGCCGCGAACATCTGGGAGAAGGCCTCCAGGGCCATCACACCGAGGTCCTTGTTGCCTCTGGCGCGCACTGCAACGGCCCCGGCAGCCATCTCCTTGTCACCGACAACGAGCAGATACGGAACCTTCTGCATTGAATGCTCGCGGATTTTATACGTGATTTTTTCGTTGCGCAAATCGCACGCGACTCTAAGTCCTTGTTTTTGCAGCATTTTGGCGATGCCTTGGGCATATTCGGCCTGGGCGTCGGTGATGTTGAGCACCACCACCTGCACGGGCGCGAGCCAGGAGGGCAACGCACCGGCATGTTCCTCGATCAGGATGCCGATGAAACGCTCCAGGCTACCCAGGATGGCCCGGTGCAGCATGACCGGGCGATGACGTGCACCGTCCTCGCCGACGAAGTCGGCGTCCAGGCGCTCCGGCAGGTTGGGGTCGACCTGGATGGTGCCGCACTGCCACTGGCGGCCCAGCGCGTCCTTGAGTGTGTATTCGATCTTGGGGCCGTAGAACGCACCCTCGCCAGGCAGGTACTCGAACTCGCAGCCCGCCGCGCGCAGGCCGTCGGCCAGCGCGGCCTCGGCCTTGTCCCAGCTTTCGTCGGTGCCGATGCGCTTTTCAGGCCGGGTCGAGAGCTTGTAGAGGATCTCGGTGAAGCCGAAGTCGGCGTACACCTTCTTGAGCAGAGCGGTGAAGTTCGCCACCTCGGACTGGATCATGTCCTCGGTGCAGAAGATGTGGCCATCGTCCTGCGTGAAGCCGCGCACGCGCATGATGCCGTGCAGCCCGCCGGTGGGCTCGTTGCGGTGGCAGGCACCAAATTCGCCGAAACGCAGCGGCAGGTCGCGGTAGCTCTTGATGCCCTGCTTGTAGATCAGGATGTGACCCGGGCAGTTCATCGGCTTCAAGGCGTAGTCGCGCTTCTCCGACTCGGTGGTGAACATGTTCTCGCGGTACTTGTCCCAGTGGCCGGTCTTCTCCCACAGGCCCTTGTCCAGGATCTGCGGGCCCTTGACCTCCAGGTAGCCGTTGTCGCGATAGACCCGGCGCATGTACTGCTCGACCTCCTGCCACACCGCCCAGCCCTTGGGATGCCAGAACACCGTGCCGGGCGAGTGCTCGTCGATGTGGAACAGGTCAAGCTCGCGGCCCAGGCGGCGGTGGTCGCGCTTCTCGGCCTCCTCCAGCATGGTGAGGTATTTCTGCAGGTCGTCCTTGCTGGCCCAGGCCGTGCCGTAGACACGCTGCAGCATCTCGTTGCGGTGGTCGCCGCGCCAGTAGGCGCCGGCCACCTTCATCAGCTTGAAGAACTTGAGCTTGCCCGTGCTCGGCACGTGCGGGCCGCGGCACAGGTCGGTGAAGGCGCCCTCGGTGTAGAGCGACACATCCTCGCCGGCCGGGATGCTGGCGATGATCTCGGCCTTGTAGTGCTCACCGATGGCCTGGAAGTGGGCCACCA
>JBEEJN010000073.1:0-20047 GCA_041169165.1 Pseudomonadota bacterium | reverse complement strand
CCTGCAGACCCGCGTGGCCTTCGGCAAGCCGCTGGCGGAGCAGTCGGTCTGGCACGAGCGCATCGCCGAGTCGCGCATGATGATCGACCAGGCCCGCCTGCTCACGCTCAAGGCCGCACACATGATGGACGTGGCCGGCAACAAGGCGGCCAAGGCCGAGATCGCCATGATCAAGGTGGTGGCGCCCAAGGTGTCCTGCCAGGTGGTGGACTGGGCCATCCAGGCGCATGGCGCGGCCGGCGTGAGCCAGGACTTCTGGCTCGCCCAGGCCTATGCCCATCAGCGCACCGTGCGCATCGTCGACGGCCCGGACGAGGTGCATCGCAACGCCATCGCCAAGATCGAGCTGGCCAGACGTGCGGCGGTGCGCGCGGCTGCGGGCCCGGGCTGATATTCACCTCCGGACTGCATGGCACCCGCCCGACGCCCGCATGTAGCGCGTCTGATGCGGGCTTGAGGGCGACGACACTCGGGCCATGAAGCCACCACGCGCCGGCCGCACCCGCGTTGTTGCCACCCTGGGCACGGCCCAGACCCTGGCCTGGGCCTCGTCCTACTACCTGCCGGCGGTGCTGGCCGCGCCCATGGCGGGTGAACTGGGGCTGAGCACGTCCAGCGTCTTTGCGCTGTTCTCGCTGGCGCTGCTGGTGTCGGCGGCGGTGGGGCCGGCGGCCGGCGCGGCCATCGACCGCCATGGCGGCCGCCCGGTGCTGATGGGCACCAGCGTGCTGTTTGCCGCCAGCCTGCTTACCCTGGCGCTGGCCCAGGGCCTGTGGAGCCTGGCCGCCGGCTGGCTGCTCATGGGCCTGGCCATGGGCGCCGGGCTGTACGAGGCGGCCTTCGCCAGCCTGGTGCGGCTGTACGGGCGCGACTCGCGCAACGCCATCACCGGCATCACCCTGCTGGCCGGCTTTGCCAGTACCGTGGGCTGGCCGCTCTCGGGCCTGATGCTGGCCGAATGGGGCTGGCGCGGTGCCTGCCTGGGCTGGGCGGCGCTGCATCTGCTGCCGGGCCTGGTGCTGAATGCCAGCCTGCCGCGTGCGCCCGCCTTGTTGCCGGTGGGCGTGGCCGATCCCGCGCCGGCAGCCCAGGCTGAACCACCCGCCCAGGCCGAGCGGGCCAGCCTGCTCAGCCCGGCCGAGCAGCGCCGCGCCGCCTGGCTGCTGGCCACGGTGTTTGCGCTGGCCTGGTTCATCAGCACCGCCATGGCGGCGCATCTGCCGGGCATGCTGCAGTCGGGCGGTGTGTCGCTGTCGGTCGCGGTCGCGGTGGGCGCCCTGGTCGGCCCCGCCCAGGTGGCCGGGCGGCTGCTGGAATTCGGCCTGCTGCGCCGCCTGCACCCGCTGCTCTCGGCGCGGCTGGCGGCGCTGGCCCATCCGCTCGGCGCGGCCACATTGCTGCTGCTCGGGCCGTCGGCAGCCTTTGCCTTCGCCCTGCTGCACGGTGCGGGCAACGGCATCCTCACCATCGCCAAGGGCACGCTGCCCCTGGTGCTGTTCGGCGCCCAGGCATATGGCGCGCGCCAGGGCCTGCTCATGCTGCCCAGCCGCATCGCCCAGGCCTTCGCGCCCTGGTTGTTCGGCCTGGGGCTGGAGCGCTGGGGCATGCGGGTGCTCTACGGCTCGGCTGCGCTGGGCCTGCTGGCGGCCGTGGCCCTGTTCGCCTTGCCCTATCGCGCGCCGCCATCGCCGGCCCCGGCCTGAAGAGCAGCGGGGCCATCCCGGCCGGCGGAATCAGGCCAGGGGCGGATACAGCCCGCGCTGCTGCGCGAACACTCGGGTCAGGCCCAGCAGGGCCGAGATGTGCGGCGTGGCGACGCCCACGCGCTGGCCGAGTTCATGCACCGCGCCGACGATGGCGTCGAGCTCGATGGCGCGGCCGGCCTCGACGTCCTGCAGCATCGAGCTCTTGAACGCGCCGAGCCTGGCGGTGATGGCGTGGCGGTCCTCGGGTGTCTGGGCGATGGGGCAGCCGACGCGTGCGCCGATGGCCTGCGCCTCCAGCATGGCGGCCGAGCAGTAGTCGCGCACCTGCGGGTCGGCGAGCAGGCGGTCGATGGTGGCGCCGGTGAAGGCCGACAGCGGGTTCATCGTCAGATTGCCCCAGAGTTTGTACCAGATATCCTCGCGCACCCGCGCCGAGGCGGTGACATCGAAACCCGCCTGGCGCAGCAGCCCGGCAACGCGCTCGACGCGCTCGCTCAGGCCGCCGACCGGCTCGCCGACGATAAGGCCGGCACCCATCTTGTGCTGCACCAGGCCGGGCGCGCTGGTCGAGCAGCTCATGTGCACCACGCAGCCGAGCACCTGTTCAGCCGGCAGCGCGGCAGCGATGCGCCCGCCCGGATCAACGCTGTGCAGCGGGAGCCACTGACCCCGAGCGTCGGCCAACTCGGCCACGCCCTGGGTGAACCACCACGGCACGCCGTTCATCGCCGGCAGCAGCACGGTGTCCGGGCCGATCAGGGGTGATAACTGCGGCGCAAGTTCACTCAGCGCCGTGGCCTTCACCGCGATGATGAGCAGGTCCTGCACGCCCAGCGCGGCAGGTTGGTCGCTGGCCACGGCCGGCGCCTGCAGCAGCCGGTCACCCACCTGGGCGCGCCAGCCCTGTTCGTTCAGGGCGGCCAAGGTGGCGCCACGCGCCAGGGCGCACACCTGCGCCGAACCGGCCACGGTCAGGCGAGTACCGAGATACCCACCAATCGCGCCTACGCCGACGATACAGATCTTCATGGATGAGCTTGGTGTGGACTGGCTGGGGGAACGCCGTGACAAGTGATCGATCGAGTGTGCACCGTCAGCCCGTTCAGGTCGCGCTGGTCAGTTCGCGCCGGCGGCGAGGGCCACGGCGGCAATGATCTCAGCAATCCGGCCGCTGCCAGGTCTTGATAACAGCGCTGTCGTCGAGTTCAGCCCAGCCCGCCGCCAACGTCTGGCGAAACCGAGCAAGGGCAGCGTCGGCCATCGGCACGGCATGCCCAGCGGCCGCGGCCATGTCGGTGGCCAGGCCGACGTCCTTGGTCAGAATATGTGCGGCAGCGCGCGGCTGAAAATCTTCTGCAAGTGCCCGCGCCATGCGATCGGCAAAGATCCAAGATGCACCGCTGGACGCGCAGATGATGTCGAACATCTGCCGTCCATCCAGGCCAAGCGTATTTGCCAAAGCCAGGGCTTCTGCACCTGCCACGAGATTGGCGCCGGCCAACATATTGTTGACAAGTTTGGCCTGTGCAGCTTTGCCGGCCGCCTGACCGACCACAAAGCGTTTGTCTGCCAGGTCGGCCAGCAAGTCAGTGCAGTTTTCAAGGCAGTGGTCTGACCCTGCCAACATCATGCTCAAGGTGCCTGCGCGTGCGCGCGCAGGCCCGCCGGAAATCGGTGCATCGAGTACCTCCAGACCTGCTTGCTGAAGAGTATGGGCGAACTGCGCGCTGTCAGTCGGTGCAATCGTGGAACATAGCAACACGGTATGAGTTCGCCGCTTCTGCAGATTTTGCGAACTGCCGGCTTCCAGCAGTCCACCCGGGCCACTGATCACTGTGGCGATCTGCTCCGCATTCACCACCACGATCAATACCATATCCGCGTGGCCGGCAAGTTCTGCGGCATTGCAGCACACACGCATGCCCAACGCATCAGCGGCCGCCCGTGCTTCGGCACGGATATCAACCACGGCCAACGCATAGCCCAAATCTTGCAGCCGGCAGGCCATTGCCCAACCCATGGCGCCTATGCCGACGACACCTATCGTGAGAGCCTTTTTTGTCTCGTTTTTACGGGGAGTTGGATCAGCTTCCATGGGTCTATTCTTATTTCAGGGCAAGGCGGCGACCGTACGCCGGTGCCATCAGCCCACCATTTTCAAAACGACACCTGCCGGCGCCGTGGCCGGGATTGTGCCTGCGGCGCCGAAGGCAGCTGAACAGCCGTCGTAGACCACTGGCTCTGACGGTGGTCGCCTATAGCAACGTCGGTGATGGGCCAGGCTGGCCGGTCCGACCAAGCCGGGTCAGGTCCATTCAGTTTGGAGTCGTTCATCGGCTTGTTCATTACGGGACGGGTCAGGCCTGAGTTGTGGTCATAGGCCGACAGCACGACAGCGCTTTGCGGCGAGTTGGTACTCCTGATACCTGCTGATACCCGGTCCAACCCAGGACTGCGCAGCGTCGACCGGAAAATACCCTGAGCCCTCTTTTGCAGGTATGGATTCACAGGCATACTAAGGCTACGTCGCGCCGCGTGCCGGGCGACCGACATAATCATTGGTATCCATCCACCCAGCACACACACGACAATGTCAACTTCCCTGCAAGAACTACGCGCCCAACAAGCTGCCCTTGTCGAGCAACAAGCCCAACTAGCCAAGGAGATCGAGGCGCAATTGGCGGCGCAACGAAATGGGGCCATTGCCGACATCAGGCGCATGATGCAAGAACACGGCCTGTCGGTGGCAGATCTGGACTCAGTCAGCAGCAAGGGCAAGAAGGACAGCAGCGGCGCACCCAAGGAATCCAAGGTGGCTGCCAAATACCGCGACCCGGTGTCCGGCTCCACCTGGAGCGGTCGTGGCCTGAAACCCAAGTGGCTCACCGCTGCAATTGCTGAGGGCAAGGCGGTGGAAGATTTCCTGATCAACCACGCTTGATGGCCAGTTCGCTGGCTCACGTTCGCCCGACCTTGTTCATTCGCCTTTTTTGTGCGCCTGCACAAGGTTTGAAATCAACGGTCGTCACCGCGGGCCGCAGTATCAATGGCAGGGTGATGGTGTGCTGGACAAATGAGTGATTTTGGCGGCGCGACTTGCGTCGCTGAACACCGCGCCAACCGCCTATTTTTTGTTTGCATGCCCAAGCGGCCGCCATGTGCGGCCGCAGTCGTTATGTCTGCCGCCATGTGCGGCCGCAGTCGTTATGTCTGCCGCCATGTGCGGCCGCAGTCGTTATGTCTGCCGCCATGTGCGGCCGCAGTCGTTATGTCTGCCGCCATGTGCGGCCGCAGTCGATATGTCTGCCGCCATGTGCCGACGCTACGTTATGTTGGCCGCCGCGATCATGTTGTGCATGGTCCGCCCGGCAAACACCCACCGCTGCGGCTAGCATGCACCTTCCCTGGCCCAGGAGCGTGTGTGATGAGTGGAGTGAACTTGACCGTGAACCGGCGCCCTGTAGCGCTTGACGTGGAACCGGCGACGCTGCTGATCGATGCCTTGCGCGAGCAACTCGGCTTGACCGGTACCCATGCGGGGTGTGACACCTCGCAGTGCGGCGCCTGCACTGTGATGCTCGACGGCCAGGCCGTCAAGAGTTGCAGCGTGCTGGCGGTGCAGACCGCCGGTCGACAGGTCACCACGGTCGAAGGGCTGGCAGCGGCTGACGGCGGGTTGCATCCGCTGCAACAGGCCTTCCAGGCCTGCCACGGCTTGCAGTGCGGTTTCTGCACGCCGGGCATGTTGATGTCGGCCGCCGCATTGCTGGCAGAAAACCCGGCTCCCAGCCAGCGGGACATCGTTGCCGCACTGGAAGGCAATCTGTGCCGCTGCACCGGCTACGCCAAGATCATCGCCTCGGTGCAGCAGGCTGCACGCGACATGGCGCCCAGCGTTCAAGGAGCCCAGGCATGACGTCCACCACGACATCCCCCGGCCCGATGGCGGCGCGCTTCGGCAGTGGCCAGGCGGTGCGGCGCATCGAAGATCCGGCACTGCTCACCGGCCAGGGCCGCTATACCGACGACCTGCGCCCCGCCGATGGGCTGCTGCACCTGGTCTTCGTGCGTTCCACCTACGCCCATGCGCGGCTGCTGGCGGTCGATATCACCGATGCCTTGGCTGCGCCTGGCGTGGTCGCGGTCTTTACCGGTGCCGACCTGCAGCAGGCAGGCGTGAAGCCCATGACGACGGTTGTGCCCTTCCGCCGACCTGATGGCAGCCCTGCGCTGCAGGTGCCGCGGCCGGTGCTGGCGCTGGACAAGGTGCGGTTCGTGGGCGACATGATCGCGGCCGTGGTGGCCGAAAGCCGCGAGGCGGCCGAACGTGCTGCCGAACGGGTCATGGTCGAGGTCGAGGAATTGCCAGCCGTGGCCGACATGCACGCGGCGCTGGCCCAAGGTGCGGTGGCCTTGAGTGACCAGGCGGCCGACAACGTCGTGGCCCAGACCCGTCACGGCGACGCCGCGGCTTGTGCGGCGGCGTTTGCGCGCGCCCACCAGGTGGTGGCGCTCGATCTGGTCAACCAGCGCCTGGCGCCCAGCGCCATGGAGCCTCGAGTGGTGCTGGCTGAATCGGACGCGCAGAGCGGTCGTTTGACCGTCACGCTGTCCAGCCAGATGCCGTCAGCCGTGCGCGACGGCCTGGCTCAGCTGCTGCCTGGCCAGACCACCGCCAGCGTGCGGGTGCGGGTGCATGACGTCGGCGGTGGCTTCGGCATGAAGACCGGCCTGTACGCCGAGGACGTGGTGGTCGCCTTTGCTGCCCTGCGGCTCGGCCGGGCGGTGAAGTGGCGCGGCACGCGCCTGGAGGAGTTCTGCGCCTCGGTCCATGGCCGCGACCAAAACACCCATGCCGAGATGGCACTGGACGCTGCCGGCAAGGTGCTGGCGCTGCGCATCCGCACCGTGGCCAACGTGGGCGCCTACCCGCTGCCGCCCGGCCTGTTCATCCCGCTGCTCATCGGGCCCTGGGTGACGACCAGCGTCTACGACATCCCCACCATCGACCTGACGCTCACCGCGGTGCTGAGCAACAACACGCCGGTGGGCGCCTACCGCGGCGCGGGTCGACCCGAGGCGATCTACATGACCGAGCGGCTGATGGACGCGGCGGCGCGCCGGCTGGGCCTGGACCGGGTCGAGATCCGTCGCCGCAACCTCATCCGCCCCGAGCAGATGCCCTACACCAATCCCATGGGTCAGACCTACGACGTAGGCCAGTTCGAGCGCATGCTGGATCAAGCACTGGAACTCGGTGACTGGGCCGGCTACACGGCGCGCCAGGCCGAATCGCGCGCCAGGGGCAGGCTGCGCGGCCGCGCGCTGTCGACCTTTCTGGAGTGGACCAGTGGCAACGCCTTCACCGAGGCCGTCAAGGTGCGCGTGTTGCCCGAGGGCGTGATCGAGCTGACCAGCGCCACCCAGGCCATGGGCCAGGGCATCGCGACGAGTTATGCGCAGCTGGCGGTGGACGTGTTCGGCGTGTCGATCGACAAGATCCGCATCCTGCAAGGCGACACCGACGCCGCCAACGGTTTTGGCAGCGCCGGGTCGCGCTCGCTGTTCACCGGTGGGTCGGCCGTGCAGGTGGCGGCCGAAAAGACCGTCAAACATGCCAAGGATCTCGCTGCAGAGGCGCTCGAAGCGCCGGCCGGCGACGTGGAATACCGCGACGGCCGCTTCGACGTGGTCGGCACTGACCTGGGCATCGGCCTGTTCGAGCTGGCCGCGCGCCAGCCGACGGCCCACATCGCCATGGACGGCGAGACGACGGCGCAGGCACCGAGCTGGCCCAATGCCTGCCATCTCTGCGAGGTCGAGATCGACCCCGACACCGGCGCGGTTGAACTTGCCGCCTATGCCTCGGTCAACGACATCGGCCGCGTCGTCAGCCCGGTCATCGTCGAGGGCCAGATCGAGGGTGGCGCCATGCAGGGCATGGGCCAGGCGCTGTCAGAGCAGGTGGTGTACAGCGAGGATGCCCAGCCACTCAATGCCAGCTTCATGGACTACGCCTTGCCGCGTGCCGACAGCTTCATCGGTTTCAAGACCCGCTTCGATACTAGCGTGCCCTGCACCACCAACCTGCTGGGCGTGAAGGGCGTGGGCGAACTTGGCACCATCGGCGCCACGCCGGTGGTGGTCAATGCGGTCATCGACGCCCTGTCTGCGGCCGGCCTGGGTGAGGCGGTCGAACGGTTGCAGATGCCGCTCACACCGGCGCGGGTCTGGAAGGCCCTGCACGGCGATACCGCGGCGGCGGCCGACGGTCAAGCGGCCGGTCCGGTGGTGCCGCAGCTGCCGGCCCCTGCCGCCATTCCGGCCTGAACTGAATCCAATCGACACCGCATGGCGACGGCCCCGCGCGCCCTGGCTCTGGCTGACGGGCGCTTCCAGCTGCCGGTGCTTGGCCTGGGCACCTGGCGGATGGGTGAACAAGCCAGAGCACGTGCCGGCGAGGTGCAGGCTGTTCGCCAGGCGCTCGAGATGGGCTACCGCCTGTTCGATACCGCCGAGATGTACAGCGACGGTGGTGCCGAAACTGTGCTGGGCCTGGCGCTGGGCGAAGCGCTGCGGGCCGGCGACGTGCGGCGCGACGACATCACCCTGGTCAGCAAGGTCTACCCGCACAATGCCAGCCGCCAGGGCTTGCTTGCAGCCTGCAGCCGTAGCCGGCAGCGCCTGGGGCTGGACCGGATCGATCTGTACCTGCTGCACTGGCGCGGCCAGCACCCGCTGGCTGACACCGTGGCTGCTTTTCTCGAACTGCAGGCGCGCGGCGCCATCCGTCACTGGGGCGTGAGTAACTTCGATGTCGACGACATGCAGGAACTGGCTGGCGCCGCTGCGGCTGTGTCGACTGACCCGGCCACTGCCTGCGTGTGCGACCAGGTCTACCTCTCGCCCACCGAACGCGGGCCCGAGTTGGCTCTGCTGCCCTCGTTGCGCCGCCAGGGGATGGGCCTGATGGCCTACAGCCCCATCGACCAGGGCGCCTGCGCGCGCGACGGCAAGCTTGCCCGGATCGCCGCCGACCTCGGTGTCAGCGCTGCCCGGCTTGGCCTGGCCTGGTTGCTCGCCAAGCCCGGTGTGAGCGTGATTCCGAAGGCGGTGCAGCCTGCCCATCTGCGCGACAACCTGGCGGCGGCCACGCTGACATTGGACGCCGATGTCCTGGCCGCGCTGGACGCCGCGCATCCGCTGCCGCGCCACAAACCGCCGCTGGCCATGATCTGACGTCCGCCGCCGAACTGTCCAGCCCCCCACATCACCAACAGGCCACGCCATGACTGCGACCCCGCCGCCCTTGCCCGACATGCGCCAGCCCGCCGCCTTGCGTGCCCATGTGAAGTCCATCCTGGACTTCTACGACCCGCGTGCGGTCGACCCCAGCGGCGGCTTTTTCCAGTTCTTCAAGGACGACGGCACGGTCTACAACCGCGTGCGCCGCCACCTGGTGAGCAGCACCCGTTATGTCTTCCTGTGGTCGATGGCGGCGCGGCGTTTCCCGGACCAGCCGCAGTATCTCGACTACGCCCGGCGCGCCCTGGCCTTCCTGCATGAGGCGCACCGTCAGCCGGCTGGCAACTATCTCTGGGAGCTGGACTGGGTCGACGGCCGCGCCCAGAGGGTCGACGCCACCCAGCACGCCTACGGTCTGGCCTTCGTGCTGCTGGCGCATGCGCATGCGGCCATGGCCGGCATCGATGAAGCGCGCGCCGGCATGGCCGAGACGCTGGCGACGATCGACGCGCGCTTCTGGCAGCCGGCCCATGGCCTGGTGGCCGACGAGATCAGCCCGGCCGGTGAACTGCTGCCCTACCGCGGCCAGAACGCCAACATGCACCTGGTCGAGGCCTGCCTGGCGGCCCACGAGGCCAGCGGCGACGACATCTACCTTGACCGCGCCGCGACCGTGGCGCACAGCGTGGTGCAGCGCCTGACGGTGCCTTCGGACGGCTGGATCTGGGAGCACTACACCCCCGACTGGCAGATCGACTGGGAGTACAACAAGGGCGACGCCACCAACATCTTCCGCCCCTGGGGCTATCAGCCTGGTCATTTCACCGAGTGGGGTCAGTTGCTGCTGTTGCTGGAGCAGCGCCGCCCCGAGCCGTGGCACCTGCCCCGCGCCCGGGCCTTGTTCGACGCGGCCCTCAAGCACGGCTGGGACCAGACCCACGGCGGCATCGTCTACGGCTTCGGCCCCGGCGGCGTGGTGTGTTTTCCCGACAAGTACCACTGGGTGCAGTGCGAGAGCCTGGCTACCGCCGCGCTGCTCGGCGCACGCACCGGCGAGGCGCGCTACTGGCAGGTCTACGACCAGCTGTGGGACTACGCCTGGCGCCACTGGGTCGACCACGAGCACGGTGCCTGGTTCCGCATCCTCGGGCCGGACAACGTCAAGCACACCAACGAAAAAAGCCCGGCCGGCAAGGTCGACTACCACACCACCGGCGCCTGCTGGCGCGCCATGCAGGTGCTGGAAGGGCTGGGCAAGGCGGCCCGCCCAGCGGGCTGATCGTCGTTCAGGTCAGCGGATCGAGATCGATTCGATCCAGCGCGCCCCGGGCGGGAGGTCGTCGCGCAGCGCCGGTCGGAATGGCGCCACCTCCTGGCGCTCGGGCGGTGAGCTGATGCGGTTCAGATCCACCGCCTGCGGTGTGCCGACCAGCCGGCCCTGGCCGTCATCCTTCAACTGGAAATACAGACCGTTCCACAACTTGGCGCCGAACTCGCGCGGCAGCTTATAGAGAAACAGCAGGTCATGCTCCAGCCAGGACAGGTCGGTGGTGCTGACGCGGTGCGGGTTCTTGTACGGATAGGGCACATGGCAGGTGACCTCGCCGCCGCCGCTCAGGCACTTGAACTCCTTCATCGACAGGAAGTGGTCGGTGAACTGACGGTGGTCCAGATGCAGCGTGTAGGTCCAGGCGCCCGCGCCATCGTCCGTCAGCGTGAGCGTTCCCAAGGTCAGTGCCTGGCCGTCGCGGGTGTGGGCGGTGAGGGTTTTTTCCCCCGCCTGCAGCGCAGCAGCCCAGGCAGGCCCGACCGGCCAGGCCAGCGCCGCGCACAAACCGACCATCGCGGTCGGCAGATGTGTCCATCTGGCGCTGCGCGTGGCCCAGCGGCGCAGCACTGAAGTGGGCTCTTGCGGCGTGGCGGCTCGGTGGAAGGTGACTGGCATGACGGGCTCAGGCTGAAGCTGGAAAGGCAGACTTGTAGCCGAAGTCCAGCCGAGCTGGCTCTCGGGGTCAGCCCGTGCCGGCGCAAGCGCAGCGCGGCGCCAAGGGGTGTCGCACGGCGCTGGTCAGTGCTGCAGCGGAGACAAAAAGGGGGCGGGATCCAGCAGGGCAGGGCGCGACCTCATGTCCCCTGCACGGCGGCCCCTGCTTTCCGCTGCAGCCGTCCTTGCCCTGCGTAATCCCGCCCCCACCCCGATCTGAGCTGATCGCCACCGGCTTACACCGGACCGATCACCGTCCCTCAGGCGCGGCCGGCGTGCGCGCGTTTGCGCCGCCGGCCGCGCCGATCACTTCGCCGTCGGCATGGCGAACTCGGCGCCCTTGGGCGTCGAGGCAGCCCAGCGCTGCATCACGCTCTTTTGCTTGGTGTAGAAGCGCACACCTTCCTCGCCGTAGGCGTGCATGTCGCCGAACAGGCTCTTCTTCCAGCCGCCGAAGCCGTGCCAGGCCATGGGCACCGGGATGGGCACGTTGATGCCCACCATGCCCACCTGGACGCGACGGGCGAACTCGCGCGCCACGTTGCCGTCGCTGGTGAAGCAGGCCACACCGTTGCCGAACTCGTGGTCGTTGACCAGTGCTAGCGCCGAGGCGAAGTCGGGCACGCGCACACAGGCCAGCACCGGGCCGAAGATCTCTTCCTTGTAGATGCGCATGTCGCGCGTGACATGGTCGAACAAGGTGCCGCCGGTGAAGAAGCCGGCCTCGTGACCGGCCACGCTGTGGCCGCGGCCGTCGACCACGAGCTGAGCGCCTTCCTCGACGCCGATGCCGATGTAGCCCTCGATGCGGTCACGCGCCTCGCGCGTCACGATGGGGCCCATCTCGGCGTCGAGCGCCATGCCGTTCTTGATCTTGAGCGTGCGGGCGCGCTCGGCCAGCAGCGGCACGATCTTGTCGGCCACGTCGCCCACCAGCACCGCAACGCTGATGGCCATGCAGCGCTCGCCGGCCGAACCGTAGGCTGCGCCGATGAGGGCGTCGACCGACTGCTCCAGATCGGCGTCGGGCATGACCACCATGTGGTTCTTGGCGCCGCCCAAGGCCTGCACACGCTTGCCGTGGTGGGCGCCGGTCTCGTAGATGTAGCGCGCGATGGGGGTGGAGCCGACGAAGCTCAGAGCCTTCACGTTCGGATGGTTGAGCAGGGTGTCGACTGCCACCTTGTCGCCCTGCACGACGTTGAACACGCCGTCGGGCAGGCCGGCCTGCTTGAGCAGTTCGGCCATGAACACGCTGGCGCTGGGATCGCGTTCGCTGGGCTTGAGCACGAAGGTGTTGCCGCAGGCGATGGCGACCGGGAACATCCAGCACGGCACCATGCACGGGAAGTTGAAGGGCGTGATGCCCGCCACCACACCGAGAGGCTGGCGCAGCGTCCAGTTGTCGATGCCGGTGCTGACCTGGTCGGTGTAGTCACCCTTGAGCAGCTGCGGGATGCCGCAGGCGAACTCGATGATGTCGATGCCGCGCGTCACCTCGCCCTGGGCATCGGTGAAGACCTTGCCGTGTTCGGCGGTGATCATGGCGGCCAGGGTGTCGCGGTGCTGGTTCATCAGCGCCAGGAAGGCGTTGAGCACACGACCGCGGCGGATGGGCGGCGTGTCGGCCCAGCCCTGGAAGGCGGCCTGGGCCGCGGCGACGGCGGCATTGACCTCGTCCACGCTGGCCAGGGCGACCTGGCGTGCGGCATTGCCGGTGGCGGGGTTCCAGACCGGCTGGCTGCGGCCACTGGTGGAGGCGACGACGCGGCCGCCGATGAAATGGCCGACGTCGGTGGTGGCGGTGAAAGCTTCGGGGGCGCCCATGTTGTTCAGCTCCGTTGGGGGGTGGCCGGCTGCAGCATCCATTCGTGCGCCGGATCGTTGCGGAAGACCCAGAAGCGATTCGGGCCTGCCATCACGTTGAGGTAGTAGAGGTCGTAGCCATGCGGCGCGACAACCGGGTGGTAGCCGCGCGGCACCATCACCACGTCGTGGTCCTCGACCGCGCAGGCCTCGTCGAGGCTGCGGTCATCGGTGTAGACGCGCTGGAAGGCAAAACCTTGCGGCGGGTTGAGCCGGTGGTAATAGGTCTCTTCGAGCAGCGTCTCGGTGGGCGGCGTCTCGGCGTCGTGCTTGTGCGGCGGGTAGCTCGACGAATGGCTGGCCGGCGTGATCACCTCCACCACCAGCAGATGGGCGGCGGCGGGGTCGTCGTGCGGCAGGATGTCGCACACATGGCGGGTGTTGGTGCCCTGGCCGCGCACGCTGCGGCGCATGCTGGCCGGATCGATGAGCTTGACCTGGCCGGCAGCGGCGCCGCCCGGCGCGCTGCACAGCGCGACCTCGGCGTCGCGGCGCGCCCGCACGCTGACCTGGCGGCCGGCCGGCACGTAGACGGCTGCCGGCGATACCGGCTCGAACACGCTGTCGCGTGTGCCCAGCGACTCGAACACCTCGCCGTCCACGCTCACATCAACCGTGCCGGTGAGCACCACCACGCACAGCTCGCGCGCCAGGGTGTCGACCACCTCCACCTCGTCGGCCTTGAGGCGCACGGCGCGAAAGCCCACATGGGTCCAGCCGGCGCGCTCGGGCGTGACGTTGACGATCTCGCGACCTTCAGCGCTGGCCTTGACCTGCAGCGGGCTCATGCCAAGCGCTCCACGATGCGCGCCAGCGTGTCGTAGCCCTTCTTGGCGTATTCGTAGCTCGGCGCCACGGCCGGGTCCTGCTCGGCCTCGACCACCAGCCAGCCTTCGTAGCCGCCGGCGCGCAGGGTGGCGAGCACGGCGTCGAAGTCGATCACACCGTCGCCGGGCACGGTGAAGGTGCCATTGATGACGCCGTTCAGGAAGCTCCAGCCGTCGTTGCGTGCCTTGGAGATGACCTGCGGGCGCACGTCCTTGCAGTGCACATGCACGACGCGGCTGAGGTGCTTCTTGAGCAGGGCGACCGGGTCGGTCGCGCCGCCGTACCAGGCGTGGCCGGTGTCGAACAGCAGGCCCACCGCGGCCGGGTCGGTCTCGGCCATCAGGCGGTCGATATCGGCCGGCGCCTCGACGTAGGCGCCCATGTGGTGGTGGTAGGCCAGGGTGATGCCGTAGGTCGACTTCAGGTGGGCCCCGAAGGCGTTCAGTCGCGCGGCATAGGCCTGCCACTGCGCGTCGGTGGTGTAGCGCGGGCGCTTGGCCAGCGGCGTGTCGATGCTGCCCTGGATGGAGCCGGCCACCTCACCGTAGACCACCACCTTGCAGCCGTTGTACTGCAGCTTGCTCATGTGGGCGCGGCAGTTCTCGATTTCGGTAGCCAGCTCACCTTCAGCCAGGTTGCCCGAGTACCAGCCGCTCACGCACACCACACCATAGGCGTCGAGCTTGGCCTTGAGGCCGGGGCCGTCCTTGGGGAACTTGTTGCCGAGCTCGAAGCCCTGGTAGCCGATCTCGGCGCCTTCGGACAGCGCGGTCTCCAGCGGGGTCTCGCCGCCCAGGGCGGGCAGGTCGTCGTTGCTCCAGGAAATGGGGTTGATGCCGATGCGGACGTTCCAGGTCATGTCAGGTCACTCTTGAAAGTTGGAGGTCAGATGCGCTGCTGCGCCTTGCCGTCGAGGTAGCGCCCATGGGCGTCGCTCACCTCGGCGCGCTGCGAGATCTCAGGGATGGCCACCTCCCACCAGCAGCCACCGTCGTTGGTGGTGCGGGTGTGGGTGGTGTCGATCACGATCACCTGTGTGCGGCTGGCCGCGCGTGCCCGGATCATGGCAGCCTTGAGCTCGGCCACGTCGGCCACGTGCACTGCCTCGGCGCCCAGGGCACGGGCGTGGCCGGCAAAGTCGATCGCCAGGTCGTGACCGCCTTCGGGCACGCAGTCGCTCAACATGTTGTTGAAGCGCGGGCTGCCCGAGGCCAGCTGCAGGCGCTGGATGCAGCCGTAGCCGCGGTTGTCCAGCACCACGATGATGAGCTTGCGCGCCAGCATGACCGAGGTGGCGATCTCGGCGTTGAGCATCATGTAGGAGCCATCGCCCACCATCACGATGACCTCGGAGTCAGGCCGGGCCATCTTGACGCCCAGGCCGCCGGCGATCTCGTAGCCCATGCACGAGTAGCCGTATTCCATGTGGTAACCGCCCGGCGTGCCGGCGCGCCAGAGCTTGTGCAGCTCGGCCGGCAGGGTGCCGGCGGCGCACACCGCCACGTCGCGCACGGCCGAGTCGCTCGCCGAGTCGCGCACCGCGCCGATCACCTCGGCGTCGTAGGGCAGGGTGTCCTTGGGCACGGCGGTGGTCAGCGCTGTGACCCGTTCGTTCCAGGCCTGGGCGGCGGCCTGCGCCTGGGCGGTCCACTCGGGCGCGGCACGCCAGTCGCCGCAGGCGGCGGCCAGGCGCTGCAGGCCCACGCGGGCGTCGCACACCAGGGCCAGGCCGTTCCACTTGCCGGCGTCCATGGGCTGCACGTTCAGCCCCAGCAGCCTGGCCTGGCCGAACAGGGTGTGCGAGCCGGTGGTGAAGTCCTGCAGCCGGGTGCCGACAGCGATGACCAGGTCGGCCTCGCGCGCCAGTGCATTGGCGGCGGGAGAACCGGTCACACCGACCGCGCCGAGGTTGAGCGGATTGTTCCAGGCCAGGGCGCTCTTGCCGCCCTGGGATTCGGCCACCGGCACACCAGCCTGGCGCACGAAGGCGGCCAGCGCCTCCGATGCGCCGCTGTACAGCATGCCGCCGCCGGCCACGATGAGCGGCCGACGCGCCGAGCGCAGCAGCTCCAGCGCCTGGGCGAACTCGACCTGGTCAGGTTCCGGGCGGCGGATGCGCAGCGTGCGCGGGGCGAGGAACTCTTCCGGGCAGTCGAAGGCCTGGGCCTGCACGTCCTGCGGCAGGGCCAGGCAGACCGGGCCACATTGCGCCGGGTCGGTCATGACCTGAATGGCACGCGGCAGCGAGGTGAGGATCTGCTCGGGCCGCATGATGCGGTCGAACCAGCGCACCAGCGGGCGGAAGGCGTCGTTGGCCGAGATGTCGCCGGCGCCGAAGTCCTCCACCTGCTGCAGCACCGGGTCGGGCGTGCGTGAGGCAAACACGTCGCCCGGCAGCAGCAGCACCGGCAGGCGGTTGACATGGGCCAGCGCGGCGGCGGTGAGCAGATTGGTCGCACCGGGGCCGATGGAAGTGGTGAC
Source organism: Pseudomonadota bacterium (assembly GCA_041169165.1). Classification (GTDB taxonomy): domain Bacteria; phylum Pseudomonadota; class Gammaproteobacteria; order Burkholderiales; family Burkholderiaceae_C; genus Sphaerotilus. The sequence continues at coordinate 3,937 of JBEEJN010000073.1, read as the reverse complement.
CGCCATGATGCGGCGGCGGAAGTTGGCCTTGGCGTAGGCGATGGCGGCGTGCGCCATGGCCTGTTCGTTGTGGGCGCGCCAGGTGGGCAGGCGATCGCGCTGCTCCCACAGGGCCTCGCCCAGGCCGGCGACGTTGCCGTGGCCGAAGATGGCCCAGGCGCCGCCGACATAGGGCACGACCGAGCCGTCGTCCAGCTCGATCGACAGGCCGGCCAGGTGGCGCACCAGCGCCTGGGTCATGGTGATGCGCACGGTTTTCATGCGGTGTGCTCCGATTGAGCTTGGGCGGGGCGGCTGGCGCGCCAGGCGTCCACCAGGGTCTCGAAATTGTTCGCCACGGCGGCGATGAGGCCGGCGTCGTCCAGTTCACCCTTGAACCAGCGCAGGCTGGCGTCGGCCCACAGGGTACGTCCGACCATGAAGCCCTTGACGATGGGGTGGCGGGCCTGGCTGAAGCCGTCGGCCAGCGCCTGCAGCGGCTGGTTCAGGCCCAGGATGACCGCGCCGCGGCACTGCGGATCACGTTCGGCCACCAGTTGCGCCAGGGCGTCCCAGCCGGCCGGGGCCATGGGCGCGAGCTTCCACCACTCGGGCTTGAAACCCAGGTTGTAGAAACGCTTGACGGCGCGCAGCACCGCCTGGTCGTTGTCGCAGCCGTCGCGGCGCGGCGGAATGACCTCCAGCAGCAGTTCGTGACCGCTGTCGCGGGTGGCTTGCCACAGCTCGCGCACACGGCCCTCCTGCTCCAGGCGCAGGTCGACCGGGTCGTCCGGGTGATAGAAGACCAGGCACTTGATGACCTGCTCGCGCGGCCAGCGGTTGAGCGACGAGGCGAGCGAGTCGCCGACCTCGAAACGCAGCGGGCGCGAGCTTGGCAGCTCGACCGGGCGGCCGACCCACCAGCCGCGGCCGGTGGCGGCGTGCAGCGTGGCCTCGCCGTACTGGCTATCGACCAGCACGCCCAGGCGACCGCCCAGGCTGCGGCTGCGCTCGACCTGCTCGGCAGCCCGCAGCAGCAAGGCCTTGAGCGGCGGGATGCGCGATTCGCTGGCACCGGCCTGGCGCGCCATCTCGAAGAACTGGCTGCGGTGGTCGAAGGCCATCACATTCACCTCGTCCCAGGCCGGGCGCGGCGCGGTGGTGCGGTGCAGGTGGGCGAGCTGGGCGTCGGCGTCGACCTTGGGATTGCGGCTGCCGGAGAACCAGTGCGCCAGCTCGGCCGGCGTGGGCATGGCCGGCGCGCAGGCGTGACGCGATACCACGATGGCGCCGCAGGCATTGGCGAGCTGAGCGGCGGCGGTGAAATCCTGGCCACGCAGCAGGCCGGTCATGAGGCCGGACGCAAACGCGTCACCGGCGCCCAGCACATTGAGCACCTCGACACGTTCGCCCTGCACCGTGAGAGCCTCGTCCAGGCTGTCCGGAATGGCGCCGGGCACATAGCTGCAGCCCTGCGCGCCGCGCTTGACCACCAGCGCTGCGCCGGTGACCTGGCGCACGCGCTTGAGCGACTCGATCACGCTGTCGGCCACGCCGCCAGCGATGAGGAATTCCTCCTCGGTGCCGATGAGCAGCTCGAAGTGCGGCAGCATGTCCTGCAGGCTGGCGGTGACCAGGGCCGAATCGACAAAGCGGTTCTCGCCTTCGCCGCGCTTGGTCAGGCCCCACAGCACCGGGCGGTAGTCGATGTCGAGCACCCGCACCACGCCGTGGCGGCCGGCGAGCTGGAGCGCACGCGTCGACGCTGCCCGCACCGTGGGTTGCGACAGGTGGGTGCCGGTGATGAGCAGGGCGCGGCAATCGGCAATGAAGTCCTCGCTGATGCCGGCGGCCTCCAGCGCCATGTCGGCGCAGTTCTCGCGGTAGAACAGCAGCGGAAAGGTGTCGCGGTCCTTCAGGCCCAGCAGCACCAGGCCGGTCAGGCGCTGCGGGTCGACCTGCACCATCGAGGTGTCGCAGCCTTCCTTCTGCAGCGTCTGGACGAGAAAGCGGCCCATCTGCTCGTCACCCACCCGCGACACCATGGCCGAGCGCAGGCCCAGGCGCGCCGCGCCGAAAGCGATGTTGGCCGAGCTGCCGCCCAGGTATTTGGCAAAGCTGGTCGCGTCTTCCAGCGGGCAGCCGACCTGCTGCGCATACAGATCCACCGCGAGTCGGCCGAGGCAGGCCAGGTCAAAGCGGCGGCCGTCGGGAAACGGCAGGGTGTTCATGGTGTGAAGCAGTCCTTGGTGGGGCGGTTTCAGGGAGGTCGTCGGAGTCTAGGCTGCGCCGAATTGTAATTCCGTAATGGTATTCACGTAGAAAATTCTTTTCAAAAAAAAATCAGGTTTGGCTACAGTGGGTGCACCGCGGCAGCACATGCCGATGTGTGACCCCCAACCGCCGCAGCAGCGGCACAGCCCCCCGCTAGAGGAGACTCCAATGAAGCGCATGTTCATGACCCTGGCCGCCACGGCCGTGATGACCCTGACCGCCACCGCCGCCAACGCCCAGAAGATCGGCGTGTCGATGGCCCTGTTCGACGACACCTTCCTCACCATCCTGCGCAACGGCATCACCGACGCCGGCAAGAAGGCCGGTGCCTCGGTGCAGATCGAGGACGGCGGCAACGACGTGGGCAAGCAGCTCAGCCAGATCCAGAACTTCATCGCCCAGAAGGTCGACGCCATCATCGTCAACCCGGTCGACACCGACGCCACCCCCAAGATGACCAAGCTGGCGGCCGACGCCAAGATCCCGCTGGTCTACGTCAACCGCAAGCCGGTGGACTTCGACAAGCTCGGCGCCGGCGTGGCCTTCGTGGCCTCGGACGAGCGCGTGTCCGGCACGCTGGAAACCCAGCACATCTGCAAGCTGCTCAAGGGCAAGGGCAATGTGCTGGTGCTGATGGGCGAACTGTCCAACGAAGCCGCGCGCACCCGCACCAAGGACATCGAGGAAGTGGTCGCGACCAAGGAATGCTCGGGCATGAAGATCGTCGACAAGCGTGAAGGCAAGTGGAGCCGCACCAACGCCCAGGACATCACTACCAACTGGCTGAGCTCGGGCACCAAGTTCGACGCCATCATCGCCAACAACGACGAGATGGCCATCGGCGCCATCAACGCCCTGAAGGCAGCCAAGAAGTGGACCCCGGCCACCATCGTCGGCGGCATCGACGCCACCCCGGACGCGCTGGCCTCGATGAAGGCCGGTGACCTGAAGGTCACGGTGTTCCAGAACGCCGCCGGCCAGGGTTCGGGCTCGGTGGACGCCGCCATCAAGCTGATCAAGAAGCAGCCGGTCGACCGTTTCGTCAACGTGCCGTTCGAGCTCGTGACGCCGGAAAACCTCGCCAAGTACAGCGGCAAGAACTGATCGCGAGGACGGGGACCAGACCATGACCGGAACCGATACCGTGGATCGTCCAGTGAACGCGGCGGCACCGCTGCTTGAGGTGGACGACGTCGTCAAGGTATTTCCCGGCGTGGTCGCGCTGGACAAGGTCGGCTTCAAGTTGCACGCCGGCACCGTGCACGCCCTCATGGGCGAAAACGGCGCCGGCAAGTCGACCCTGATGAAGATCATCGCCGGCGTCTACGTCCCCGACGGCGGCACGCTCAAGGTCAAGGGTCAGCCGCTGGTGCTGGGCGGCCCCCTGGACGCGCTGGACAACGGCATCGCCATGATCCATCAGGAACTCAACCTGATGCCCTTCATGACGGTGGCCGAGAACATCTGGATCCGTCGCGAGCCCAAGAACCGCTTCGGCTTCGTCGACCACGCCGAGCTTCGGCGGCGCACCCAGGCGCTGTTCGACCGCCTGGTGATCGACATCGACCCCGAGGCCGAGGTGCGCAGCCTGTCGATCGCCAACCGCCAGATGGTCGAGATCGCCAAGGCGGTGTCCTTCGACTCCGACGTGCTCATCATGGACGAGCCCACCTCGGCGCTGACC
>JBEEJN010000072.1:0-20518 GCA_041169165.1 Pseudomonadota bacterium | reverse complement strand
GCCTCCGAACCGGCGGTCACGTTCGCCGAAACGGGCGGTCACGATACCGAAACGGCCTCAATGGCACCCGTCACGGCCGGCGGTCACGATGGCCGAAATGAGCGGTCACGTTCGCCGAAATACGCACCGATGCGAACTTGTCGTGGCGCTTCGCCCGCCTTGACCATTGCGTACCACGAGGCGCGTGACACCGGAATGACCATCAAGACTTCTTCGATACGAAGGAAGCCCGGTCGGTCGATGTCTATGGGGCGACTAGCGAGATCAGCATCGGTGCGTCTGGGTCGTACGTGACGACGATCCGGCGCGACCTGACCTTGAACTGCTACCCGATGAGATTGCTGCTGTTGGTGCATGACATGTCCTTTGCTCAGTCCTGATCCACTTCAAGACTAAGCAAAGTAGATCATTCGCACATTGTGTGATGCAGATCTGTGCCCATCTGTTGTGTAATCTGTGATGTTGGTTCAATGCGAGGGCGCGTGAGATGGTGACACTAGATGACTCAGTTTGGACAGAGGATGATGCGATCGCTTGGCTAACCCAGGTACGGCGGAGAAGTGAAAAGTCGGAAGGCGTCAACGACAGAGCCGACAGTCCCCCAATGACATACGTGCGGCACTCATCTACAGGAAAGACAACTACGAATGCAACTGGGATAGCTGACCAGATCAGAGCGCGGCGAAGCGAATGGTTCGACAGGCCCCTGACGGCGCCCCCATTGATGTGGATATGGCTCGCGGTGTCCTGGCATCCCTTCACTCACACTACCGCAGCGGCGCGGGCCGCGCTTAGCAAATGGACTAAGTCCAAGCTTGAAGAAGGCTACGTGCCTTGCCTGAAGCGCAAGTCTGAATCAACGAGCCAAAGCGGTGGTGGGTACAACGGCTACCCCTTCTACATGCTCCCGCTCGTGCGCTTTATGAGCAAGAAGAAGAAGAACATCTCCATCGATGAATGGGAGGTGACCTTCACACCCATCCGGTCAAATTTGCCTCATCTAGACGCGGTGCCGATGAAGGGAACAGTCACACGGGATGGAGCATCACTAGGCTGCGATCAGTTCGTGCGGAATGAACTCAAACGGCGTGCTAGTCGCCGTACCGGCGAGGTCAGGCGCCTTGGCGCTGTGAAGGAGCACCCACGGCAATTTCAGTTGCTGGTTCACAGGGCAGTGCTGGCCGAACTACTTGTGGTCAGTTCTAGGAAGAGTGGTAGGGCTTATGCGAAAACAACCATCATGCGATCGCTTTCGAAGCTTGCACTTAGCCCGCGTGGGCCGAGCTCAGTGAGTGCTGCACCGATCGCACGTCGATCTGCAGAAAAGAGGTAGCCCCGTAGGAAAGCCAAGAAGTGACATCCTTCGCGTGTTGAATTGGTTGTTGTAGATGGCCTGCCTTCAACGAGTTGGCCTTGACCGGTGATGGTCCAAGGCTGCAATCGGCGGGCTTACATGTGCCAGTCATTCTTGAATTACACCCTTGACGAGAACTTCTTCTTTGACTTCTTCATCGACAGCGATGGTGCAAGTAGTTCCTTCAATGTTTGTAGTGCAGCCAGCTTTTCTTTTGCATAGTCATACGCGTCGTAGTGCCGAGCCTGCACTCCCGACAGGCCGTGTGACTGCAACTGTCCTCGGACCTCTTTGGACACCCCCGCAGCTGCGAGCGCCGTCTCGACCCCAGACCTGACGCGCTTGAGTTGAAAGTCCACGATGACCTTCGCGATGTCGCATGCCCATCCGCTCAAGGTCATGGCATTGATATGAGTCTGGCCGCCGTCCGTAGACAGCGCGAAGGTGCCGGTCGTCGAGAGGCCCTTGAGCTCCCTTTGTGCCGCTTGTGTCAGCGGGAGCACGTGTGTCCGCGTACCCTGACCGGGACGACCCTTGGCGTCGTAGATCGTGATCGTCGCCTCGGTGATGTCGCTGCGCTTGAGCTTCACCAACTGCTCGATGCGCTGGCCACCCGTGAGCAGGTGCAGCCGCAGCGCCGTCCCAGCGATACCCGGCGTGCCCTCCAAGAGCGTCCAATACGTTCTCAGTTCGTCCAGGGAGAGCGGCCGTTTGTCGGCGCGATCATGCTCGGCACTTCGCCGAGTCAAGGCTGCAGGATTCATCGTCACCCTGAAGTCCTTGAATCGGATTGGGATCGACGGCAGCGAGTTGACGTCTAGCGCGCACTGATATGCGGCGCGCAGGTACGCCCGAAGCTTGTTTGCCGTACGCCCCTTTCCGTCTTCGATCAGCTTTCTCAGGGCATCTGTTACTTGCTCGGCGGTGACCTTGGCGGCCGGCGCCGTGGCCAGGTTGGGCCAGGCCTCTTTGACGTGGAGCTTGAAGATCGACCGGGCGTCGGCGTGAGATCGTCGCCCCTGCGCTTCGAGGTGGTCGCAGTAGGCGTCAAGCATGCGCTCAAGTGTCTGCTCGGACAGCTTGCGCTCTCGCTCCTTGCCTTCGACGTGCGTCTGCTTCACCTTGGCTGCATGCTCACGGTACCCACCCACCGGCTTGGTCTGGTGTTGGATGAGCGCCTTCTCACGGCAGGCTTCGGCTGCAGCCGCGATTGAGAAGCCGCGCGCGGTGGGCGACAGTGACTTCGGCGGGGCGGAAGAGTCATAGGGCCCAATCGCGACCCGGTCGGTCTTACCTTCGTGCGTATATCGCCAATAGAGCTGGACAGCGCCAGTGTTGAGCAGCCGCGCCTGCAACGCGCCGCCTTGCTCGATCTTGCGTAGGGTCGTGAATGCACCTGGCGCCAGTTTTCGTAGCTTTTCTGCAACGCTTTGCTGTCTGCCTGTTGGGGTCTCTTTGTCCATGTCCGTGTCAGTGCCAGTCGGCGCTGTCGCTGTTGTCCGCAATCGTGCTGGTGCCAGTCTGGTGCCAGTCTGGTGCCAGTCTTTGTGGCGATGGTGCCAGCCACTTACGGACTATTTTGGACAAAAAGTGCTTTTATTTCAACGGCTTATATACTTTAGATAGTCCACGGAAATCCAGGGAAATCCATGAAATTCGGACTGTTAATCCGTAGGTCCCTGGTTCGAGCCCAGGTCGGGGAGCCAAAACTCCAAGGAAATCAAAGGCTTAGAAGCGCTGGCTTCTAGGCCTTTTTTCTTTCTGGTCCGATTCTGGTCAGCGCGGCAAACTGCTTGACGTACGGACTTCGAGCCCCGCTTCGTGCTTTTCCCAACAGATTCTTGAAGCATCTGCTTGACCGAAAAGGCGAATCACGAAGGATCCCGCATCGGAGTGGTCGCACGCACGCTTCAGCGTTCGGTCGATAAAGACATGCCAGGCTCGCTTCCGCGGGCGAAGGTGCCATGCGAGTCCATCCAACGCTCAGCCTGGCGGCGGGCAGTTGCCTCATCGCATCAACGACACGCCCTTGATCTGCGCGTAAAGCTGGTCGCCGATACGCAGGTGCAGCAGGTCAAGCGAGCGGCGCGTGATGCGTGCCAGCAGTCGCGGCGGATGTCCGGCGTCGTCTGGGGGCGCTGCGGGGGCGTGATCCGTGTGACCCATGGCCAGCACGAGCAGGGCGGTGGCCGCGTCGAGACTGATCTCGACCAGGGTGACCGCTGGCGTGTTGACGATGCTGCTGTCGTGGGGCGCAGTGCGCACCACGCTGACGTCGCGTGCGGCCACGCGCAGGCGGACCGGGCAGCCCAACGGGCGTTCTGCCAGGCTGCCGACCCACAGGTCGGCGCCTGCCAGGGTCAGGCGACTGAGGCCGTAGTGGCCATCATGTTCGGCGACGCGGGCGTGCAGCACCACGCCGGCATCGTCGGTTGCCGCCAGGGGCAGGTCGGCGCGAGCCATCAATTCGCTCACCGGGCCGGCGGCCTGCACGCGGCCGGCTTGCATCAGCACCAGGTGGTCGGCCAGGCGAGCCACTTCGTCGATGGCGTGTGACACATAGATCACAGGCATGGCCAGTTCGGCGTGCATGCGTTCGAGAAAGGGCAGGATCTCGGCCTTGCGTGCGGCGTCCAGTGCGGCCAGGGGTTCGTCCATCAGCAGCAGACGCGGGCTGGTGAGCAGCGCGCGGGCGATGGCGACGCGCTGGCGTTCGCCGCCCGACAGGTGTTCGGGCAGGCGTTCCATCAGCGGGCCAATGCCCAGCAGTTCGACCGCCTGTTCCAGCGGGATGACCCGTTCGGCTACCGGCACGCGCTGCATGCCATAGGCAAGGTTGCGCTGCACGTTCAGGTGCGGAAACAGTGCGGCTTCCTGGATCACATAGCCCAGCCGGCGCTGGTGGGTCGGCAGCAGGACGCCGCGTGCGTCGTCCTGCCAGACGGTGTCGCCCACGGCGACGCGGCCACGCGCTCGCTCCAGCCCGGCCATGGCCCGCAACACGGTGGTCTTGCCGCAGCCCGAGGGGCCGAACAGGGCGCTGATGCCGTGCCCGGGCAGCGTCAGGTCGACGTCCAGAGTGAAGCCGACGCGTGCCAGGTGCAGGCGGGCGTGGATGGCGGAGGGGGCGGGGGGCGCAGCGTTGATCATGCCGTCCGCGGGTCGTCCTGGCCGGCCGCCTGTGGCCGTCGCGGCCGGTTCACGAGGTGGAGCGCGCTCAGCACCACCAGGGCGAACACCACCATGGTGGCCGCCAGTCGATGAGCGTCGGCGTATTCGCCGGCTTCCACGTGGTCGTAGATGGCCACGCTGAGCACCCGGGTCTGGCCAGGGATGTTGCCGCCCATCATCAGCACGACGCCGAACTCGCCCACGGTGTGGGCAAAGCCCAGCACAGTGGCGCTCACGAGGCCGGGCCGGGCCAGCGGCAGGGCGATGGTAAAGAAGCGGTCCAGAGCGCCGGCTCGCAGCGTGGCAGCGGCTTCAAGCGCGCGGGCAGGAACGGCCTCAAACGCCTGCTGGATCGGCTGCACCACAAAAGGCAGCGAGTAGATCACCGAGCCCACCACCAGCCCGGTGAAAGTGAAGGGCAGACGCGCCAGACCCAGCGCCTGCATGGCCTGCCCGAGCGGGCCTTGCGGCCCCAGCAGGACGAGCAGGTAAAACCCGATCACCGTGGGCGGCAGCACCAGCGGCAGGGCGACCAGGGCCAGCCACAGCGGCTTCAGGCGCGAGCCGGTGTGCGCCAGCCACCAGGCCAGCGGTGTACCGAGGCCGAGCAGCAGCAGGGTCGACACCCCGGCCAGCTCGGCGCTCAGGCGGATGGCCTGCCAGTCGGCGGCGGTGTACATCGACCGTGGTGCTCCGGGCTCAATGGCCGTAGCCGTAGGCGGCGATGACAGCCTGGGCCGGCGCGCTCTGCAGGTAGGCCAGCAGGGCGACGGCGGCGGGGTTGGCCTGGCCGGCCTTGAGCAGCACGGCGTCCTGGCGGATCTGGCCGTAGAGCTGGCTTGGCACCAGCCAGTACGAGCCTGTCACCGGTTTTCCCGGCGCAACCACCTGCGACAGCGCCACGAAGCCCAGTTCGGCGTTGCCGGTGGCGACGTATTGAAAGGCCTGGGCGATGCTTTCGGCGGTGACGAGCTTGGGTGCCAGGCTGGCGACCAGGCCGCGCGCCTTGAGCACCTCCAGCGCCGCCGTTCCATAAGGGGCGAGCTTGGGGTTGGCGATAGCCAGGTGTTCGAAGGCTTGAGGCCGGCTCAGCACCTGGCCGTCGCCGTCGACGACCCCCGGCCGGGCGCTCCACAGCACCAGCTTGCCGAGCGCATAGGTGTATGCGCTGCCCTTCACGGCCAGACCCGCGGCGATGAGGGCCTGGGGTGTCCCATCGTCGGCGGCGAGCAGCACCTCGAATGGCGCGCCGGCCTGGATCTGCGCGCGGAACTTGCCGGTGGCGCCGGCCGAAATCTTGAGCGTGTGGCCACTGACGGCGCTGAAGCCTTCGGCGATCCTGGCCAGCGGGCCGGCGAAGTTGGCCGCCACCGCCACCTGCACCTCGCCGGCCTGGGTGGTGGTGGCGATGGCCCCCAGGCCCAGCAGCAGCGCCAGGAGCTGCGGCAGTTGGCAGGCGATGCCGGCCGTGCGGGTCGGCTGCAATGCATGGGTCGAGGCAAGGACGGACATGGAGCGGGAGTGAAGCACAAGCTGAGCAGACCGGCACGTCGACGCGCAGCGCAGGCCGTGGCCCTGCCCGCGCATTTGGTCAGAAGCGGGTCTCGACGCCCGGCGAACGCATGCGCCGGAAGATCGACTCGGCGTGGCCGACCCAGCCGCGGGTCTCCCAGCGCCAGAACAACATGGCGCTGCGCAGGCACTCGTCGGCGGCATAGGCGATCCAGATGCCGACCAGCCCCCATTGGCGCGACAGGATCGTCGAGCCCAGCCCAAGCATGATGAAGATGGACAACACGGCAGTGGCGACCGGGAACACCACGTCGCCAGTGGAGCGCAGTGCGCCCAGCACCACCATGTTGGCGACCCGGCCGATCTCGAGCACGAAGGACAGCCACAGCAGGGTCTGGCACGACGCGATGATGGCTGGGTCGCGGGTGAAGATCTGCATCAGCCAGGGCGCACTGGCCGCCGCCACCAGGGCCAGGCTGCCCGATGCGAAGATGCCGTTGCGCAGGCCCTTGCGTACCAGGGCGTGGGCGGTGGCGAAGTCGCCGGCGCCGACCAGGTGGCCGACCATGATCTCGCAGGCCCAGCCGATGGCCAGGCTGATGAGCAGCACATAACGCAGCGTCTGCAGCACATAGGCCTGGGTCGCCAGGGCGTCGACACCCAGCCGAGCGGCGGCCGCCAGTGCCATCATGAAGGCGATGCGGTAGGCCATTTCAAGCGTGGCACTCGGCACACCGATACGCAGCACCGGCTTCAAGGTCGAGACAGGCGTGTACCACCAGTCGCGTGTTGTCGGCACCAGCTGCATGCGCTTGCGCCACAGCCGCAGGTGCAGCACCAGGCCCAGGGCACGGCTGATCGTCAGCGCCAGCGCAAAGCCGGGCAGGCCCAGTCCCGGCCAGTGGCTGATGCCCAGGGTGAGCGGCAGCGCCAGCAGCAGATGCGTCGCATGCATGATCAGCATGACGTTCAACGCATCGCGCGCGCGCAGGTGGGCCCGCAGGATGCTCGCCATCACCAGGTTGTAGGACTCGAGCCAGGCCGCCAGCGCCAGCAGCGGCATGTACTGCACCGCCACCTTGGCCACCTCGGGTGGTGCGTTGAGCAGCGCCAGCGTGTCATCGGCCCAGAACAGCATGAACAATGCCGAGAACATCCCCACCCAGGTCGACGCCCCCAGGCCCACGCGCGAGATCTGGCGCACCCGCTCGCTTTGCCGGCCACCCAGCGCCTGAGTCACGGTGATGCCTACGCCCAGGGCGATGACGCGAAACAGCACGAACAGCGACTCCAGCACCTGCTGGCTCATGCCGAAGGCGCCGACGCTCACCACCGAAATCTGCGAGGCCATCCACAGCCCCGCCATGGCGACGCTGATGCCCACCAGGAATTCGCCGAGGATGGGGCCGGCGATGGGCGTGATGTGGGGACGCGCGGTGCTCATGCGCCGGCTGCTCGACCTGGCGCGCGGGCTGATGGGGGGGCGCCCACGGTCATGGGGTCTCCCAGCCGCCACTGCGTTCAGAGCGGAACACCGCGTCGATGACGCGCATCTGCGCCAGCGCGTCGTCCAGGCCGAAACGGGCCGCCGGCTCACCACGCACCAGGCGCGAGAAGGCCTCGACCTCGAGCAGATACTGGTCGGCCGCCGGCATGGTCTCGACCGTGACGCCGCTGCCGTCGACCGCGCCACCCTGGTCGATGGCAATCTCCATCGTGCCGCCGCGCGGGGCGTTGAAAGGAATTCGGATCTCGATGCGTCCGGTGGTTCCGACGATCTGCACCCGCTGGTAGCGGCAGCTCTGCGTCGAGATCATGAAGCTGGCCTGGCGCCCGTTGCCATAGTCGAGCAGCACGCTGGTCGTGCGGTCGGTGGCCAGCTGCGGGTCGCGGTCGACCAGCGACACCACGCGTCGCGGCTCGGCTTCGTAGGCATAGCGGCCCGACAGGATGGCATAACAACCGATGTCATAAAGCGCGCCGCCGCCGATGTCGGCCTGGTTGCGGATGTTCGCCGGGTCCTGATTGAAATAGCTGAAGAACGCCTGCACGGCGACCACCGGGCCGATCGTGCCCGCGCGCAGCAGTTCGCGCACACGTTGCCACTGCGGGTGGTGCCGCACCATGAAGGCTTCCTCGATGTGCACGCGCGAGGCGGCTTCGCGCAGCTGCGCCGCCTCGGCGGCGTTCATGGCGATGGGCTTTTCGCACAACACATGCTTGCCTGCTGCGGCGGCCTGCAGTGTGAGCGGCACATGCAGGTGGTTGGGCAGCGGGTTGTAGATGGCCTCGATGACCGGGTCGGCGAGCATGGCCTCGTAGCTGCCGTAGGCCTGGGGGATGCCCAGCTCGTCGGCGAAGGCCTGTGCGCTGGTCTGAGAGCGCGAGGCGACGCCGCGCAGCTCCACCAGGGGGCTGGCCTGCAGGGCCGGAATCACATGTTCCCGACCAATCTTGGCGGTGCTCAGCACGCCCCAAACCACCTTCTTCATCGAACTCTCCTGGGCGCCGACCAGCCCGGCAATCCGGCGGCCTGGCCCTCGCGCCCGGCGCCCCTGCGGTTCCTGATCGTCAACGAGCCATCTTAGCCACGGTCGGGCATGGTTTGCCGATCAAGGCGGTTACGCTGATCCAGGCTGCCGGCAGGCCGCAGCTCAAAGCCATTTCAGCAGCACCCCATAGAGCTGGTCGGGGTCGACCGGCTTGGGCAGGTGATCGTTCATGCCGGCGCGCAGGCACAGGTCGCGGTCCTCGGCGTAGGCATTGGCGGTTATGGCGACGTTTGCCGGCGTAGCGCTGGCGCACCTGGGTTTCGCTGCGACCCTCAAATGCGGCCTCGACCGGCGTGTTCTGCCAGCTGCCCGGACGCGCTGTGTTCAAGGCCTGCCTGAGCGCACGCGGCAGCATCGGCTTGCCCAGCGTGTGGTCGAAGCCCACCTCGTCGGTCGCATGCCTAAGCTGCAGCCCGCCGCGCGACGCCTGCAGCACTGCTGCCGCCGGCATCGCCGAGCCCAGGCGCAGGCGCAGCTCTGCCAGCAGGTCGGCGGCGCGGTTCAGGCCCTGCCGGCCGTCGATCATCACCACATCCGTCGCCGGGACCTCGGTCCGCGCTGCGTCCGCTTCGCTGACCACGGTCGCACCGAGCGCGCCCAGCCAGCGGGCCACCGCCTCGCGCGAGGGCTGGAGCGGGTCGAGCAGCAATACCGACAAGCTGGCCACGCCTTCAAGGGCCGGCGACCGCGCGCCGCGGCGGCGCGTGCCAGCCGGGCGCTGAACCAGAAGTTGCTGCCCTGGCCGGGCACGCTGTCCAGGTCGATCTCGCCGCCCATCAAGTCGGCCATGCGTTTGGTCAGCGCCAGGCCCAGGCCGGTGCCGCCGTGGCTGCGGGTCGACCAGTTGTCGGCCTGCTGGAAGGGGTCGAACAGCCGGGTCTGGTCGGCCTGGGCGATGCCGGTGTCATGGACTGAAAACCGCAGCATCAGGCGTTCGTCATCGCCGCAGTTTTAAGCGTCACCGTCCAGCAGCTCCAGGGTCAGCCCGACCCAGCCCCGCTCGGTGAACTGGACCGCATTGGCCAGCAGATTGATCAAGGCCTGACCCAGCAACTTGGCGTCGCCCACCAGCCGCTCGGGCACTGCGGCGGCGTCGACGATGAGCTCCAGGCCCTTGGCGTCGGCGCTGTCGATCACCATTTCGAGCACGCGTGCCAGCAGATCGTCGCGCGAGAACTCGACCTCGGCCAGCTCCAGCTTGCCGGCCTCGATCCTGGACAGGTCCAGGATGTCGTTGATGACCTGCAGCAGATGGCGGGCGGCGCCGCTCACCACTTCGGTCATGCGTTCGCGTTCGCTGGTGTCGCGGATGGCCACCACTACCACCACGCCGTCTGGCGTCTTGAGCGGGCACAGGCTGACGTCGACCGGGAAGGATCGGCCGTCGCGGCCCAGTGCGCGCAGATGGGTCCTCCCCGCCGCCATGGCGCGCGGCTCGGCCGCCTGCACATAGTGTTCGCGCAGGGCCACATGGGCGGTACGCATGGCGGCGGGCAGCATCACTTCGACCGCCTGGCCCAGCAGCACTCCGGCTGGGCAAGCGAATATCGCTTCAGCGTGGATTGACCTGCACGATGCGCCCGCGCGGATGGCGTGGTTCTGGGCGCGCGTCGCGCAGATGGCGTGTGCTTGGGCCTGAGCTGTTTCACGGCCGGACGCAGGCTGGGGCAAGCCTGCGCCCTGTACAGTCATCGGCCCGGCCTGACCACGCGTTCTCATCTCATGTCCACAGAACCGAACGCCGCTCAACCGTCTGCCTCCCAGGCCCCGCCCAAGGGCGCGACCTTGCGCCTGTTCCTGGCGCTGTGGCCCGGCCCCGAGGTGCGCAGCGCTGCCTTGCGCTGGCAGGCTGCCCAGCACTGGCCCGCAACCGCGCGCCTGCATGACGCGGCGAACCTGCATCTCACCTTGCCCTTCATCGGCGCTGTGGCGCACGCGCAGGTGCCGGCGCTGGCGGCGGCCTGTGCCCTGCCGCTGGCGCCGTTCGACCTCGTGCTCGACCATGTCGAGGCCTGGCCGCGCGGCGTCGTGGTGCTGGCGCCAAGCCAGGTGCCTGAGGCCTTGCTGGACCTGCACCGGCGTCTGCGCGCCGCCGTGCTGGCCCAGGGGCTGGCGCTCGACGACCGCGACTACCGTCCGCACCTGACGCTGGCTCGCCATGCCGAGGGCCTGACACCCGTCGACACCGGGCTGGCGCCGCTGCACTGGCGCGTCAGCCGTTACGTGCTGGCCCTGTCGGCAGGCGGCCACTACAGTGTGGTGCAGAGTTACCCGGCCGGCGAGCGTTGACGCCCAGGCCGGCGCAGCAGGGCAAACAGCGCCGGCACCACCAGCATCGACAGTAGCGGCGCGGTCACCATGCCGCCCAGCATGGGCGCGGCGATGCGGCTCATCACCTCCGAGCCCGAGCCGCTGCCCCACACGATGGGCACCAGGCCGGCGAGGATGACGGCCACCGTCATGGCCTTGGGTCGCACCCGCAGCACCGCACCTTCGCGGATGGCGTCGTCCACCATCGCCGAGTCGAGCGCCGCGCCGGTCGCCAGCCGGTCGGCCAGGGCGTGCTTCAGGTAGAGCAGCATCACCACGCCGAACTCGGCCGCCACGCCGGCCAGGGCGATGAAACCCACCCCCGTGGCCACCGAGAGGTGGTAGCCCAGCAGGTGCAGGAACCAGATGCCGCCGATGAGGGCGAAGGGCAGGGTGAGCATGATCATCAGCGCCTCGCCCACGCTCGCGAAGGTGAGGTAGAGAAGCACGAAGATGATGAGCAGCGTGGCCGGCACCACGACGGCCAGGCGGGCGTTGGCGCGCTCCAGGTACTCGAACTGGCCGCTGTAGGCCACGCTCATGCCGGGCTCCAGCTTCACGGCGGCGAGCACCTGCGCTTGCAGCTCGTGCACCGTGGCGCCCAGGTCGCGGTTGCGCACGTCCACATACACCCAGCCGCTGGGCCGGGCGTTTTCGCTCTTGAGCATGATCGGCCCGTCGTTGATGACGACCTGGGCCACGCTGCCCAGCGTGATCTGCTGACCCATGGGGGTGAGGATGGGCAGTTCGGCCAGCCGTGCCGGCGTGTCGCGCCACTCGCGGCCGTAGCGCAGGTTGATCGGGAAGCGCGCCAGGCCCTCGACCGTCTCGGCGATGTTCTCGCCGCCCACGGCGCCGGAGATCACCGCCTGCACGTCGGCGATGTTGAGGCCCAAGCGCGCGGCGGCCGGGCGGTCGATCAAGACGTCCACATAGCGCCCGCCGTTGAGCCGCTCGGCCAGCGCCGACGACACGCCCGGCACACCCTTGGCCACCTGCTCGATCTGCCCGGCCACGCGGTCGATGGACGCCAGGTTGGGCCCGCTCACCTTCACGCCGATGGGGCTCTTGATGCCGGTGGCCAGCATGTCGATGCGGTTGCGGATGGGCGGCACCCACAGGTTGGCCAGGCCGGGGACCTTCACCGCGGCGTCCAGCGCCTCGACGATCTTCTCGGGCGTCATGCCCGGCCGCCACTGCTCGCGGGGCTTCAACTGCACCGTGGTCTCGAACATCTCGATCGGCGCCGGGTCGGTGGCGGTCTCGGCGCGGCCGGCCTTGCCGAACACATGGGCCACCTCGGGCACGGTGAGGATCATGCGGTTGCTGAGCTGCAGCAGCTCGGCCGCCTTCTGGGCCGACAGACCCGGCAGGGCCGAGGGCATGTAGAGCAGGTCGCCTTCGTCGATGCGCGGCAGGAACTCGCTGCCCAGGCGGGCAATCGGCCAGGCCGTGGTGGCCAGCGCGGCCACGGCGATCAGCACGGTCGCGTTCGGCCACCTCAGCACCCATTCCAGCGCCGGGCGATACAGCGCGATCAGTCCGCGCGTGATCGGGTTGGCCTGCTCGGCCGGGATGCGCCCCCGTATCCAGAGGCCCATCAGCACCGGCACGAGCGTGATCGACAGTCCGGCGGCCGCCGCCATGGCATAGGTCTTGGTGTAGGCCAGCGGGCCGAACAGCCGCCCCTCCTGCGCCTCCAGGCTGAAGATGGGCACGAAGCTCAGGGTGATGATGAGCAGCGAGAAGAACAGCGCCGGGCCGACCTCGACCGCCGCGTCGGTCATGACCTGCCAGCGTTCCTCGCCGGCGAGTTGGCCGTCCGGATGGGCGTGCTTCCAGGCCTCCAGCTTCTTGTGCGCGTTCTCGATCATGACCACGGCCGCGTCGACCATGGCGCCGATGGCGATGGCGATGCCGCCCAGGGACATGATGTTGGCGTTGATGCCCTGCCAGCGCATGACGAGAAAGGCCGCCAGTACCCCCAGTGGCAGCGCCACGATGGCCACCAGCGCCGAGCGCAGATGCCACAAAAAGATGGCGCACACAGCGGCGACGACGATGAACTCCTCGACCAGCTTGCCGCTCAGGTTCTCGATCGCGCGTTCGATCAGGCCACTGCGGTCGTAGGTGGCGACGATCTCCACGCCCGGCGGCAGACTCTTCTGCAGTTCGGCGAGGCGGGCCTTCACCGCATGGATGGTGGCCTGCGCGTTCTTGCCCGAGCGCAGGATGACCACGCCGCCGGCGACCACGCCCGGGCCGTCCAGCTCGGCGATGCCGCGGCGCATCTCGGGGCCGAGCTGCACGGTGGCGAGGTCGCCGATGCGCACGGGCACGCCGGCCTTGGCGGCGAGCGGTATGGCGCGAAAGTCCTCCAGCGTCTTCAGGTAGCCGCTGGCGCGCACCATGTATTCGGCCTCGGCCAGTTCCAGCACCGAGCCGCCGTTCTCCTGGTTGCCGGCCATGAGGGCATCGCGCACCTGGGCGTGGGTGATGCCGTAGGCGGCCAGCTTCATGGGGTCGAGCACCACCTGGTACTGGCGCACCATGCCGCCGACCGAGGCCACCTCGGCCACGTTGGGCAGGCTCTTCAGCTCGTATTTCAGGAACCAGTCCTGCAGCGCGCGCAGCTGCGACAGGTCCTGGTTGCAGGCGGGTTTGGTCGCGCCAATGACGGTCGTGGCTTCGGGCCGGCACACCAGGGCGTACTGAAAAATCCAGCCCACGCCGGTGGCGTCCGGCCCGAGGGCAGTCTTGGCCGCGGCGGGCAAGCGCCCCTGCACCTGGTTCAGGTACTCCAGCACCCGCGAACGCGCCCAGTACAGGTCGGTGCCGTCCTCGAACAACACGTAGACAAAGCTGTCGCCGAAGAAGGAGTAGCCGCGCACCGTCTTGGCCCCCGGCACCGACAGCATGGTGGTGGCCAGCGGATAGGTCACCTGGTTCTCGACGATCTGCGGCGCCTGCCCCGGCAGGCTGGTGCGGATGATGACCTGCACGTCCGACAGGTCGGGCAAGGCATCGACCGGCGTGCTGCGCAAGCTCCACGTGCCCCAGGCCGCAAGCATCAGCGTGGCCAGCAGCACCAGCAGCCGGTTGCCGACCGACCAGCGGATGAGCCTGGCGATCATTTCGAGGCTCCGCCAGGCAGGGCATGGCCGGCGTGCGGGTCAGCGCCGGCCTTGGGCTTGTTGTCGGCCGCCCGGGGTGTGATGCGCGTGATCTGCCAGTCGTCGCCCTTCTGGATGAAGCGGAAGTCCACCGCCTGGCCGGGCTTCAGGCCCTTGACCAGCTTCTGGTCCGCCAGCTTGAAGGGCATCTCCATGGCGGGCCATTTCAGCGCCGGCACGGGCTGGTGCTCCAGCGTGACGCTGTCGGCCTCGATCGCGGTGATGACGCCCTGGGTGCCGTAGTCCGGCGCTGTGGCTGTGGCAGCGCCGGCGGGCATAGGCGCGGAGCTGGCGGGTGCATGGGCCGCAGGCACGCTGCCCAGTGCGGCGGGCAGCGTCGAGCCCACCGGCTGGCTGCGCGCCATCACACCCTGCAGGCTGGCTTCGGAGTCAAGCAGGAACTGGCCCGAGGCGACCACCTGCTGGCCCTCGGCCAGGCCCGAGCGCACGGTGAGGAACTCGTCCACCTGCTCGCCCACCTCCACCTCGACCGGGCGGAAGCGCCCCTGCGGCTCGGCGATGTAGACCAGGGCGCGTTTGCCGGTGCGGATGACAGCTTCGGCCGGCACCACCAGCTGGCCCGCACCCGGCGCTGTCGCCGCGCCGCGCAGCGCAACCTGGGCAAACAGGCCGGCCTTGAGCCGACCGCCCGGGTTGGGCAGCTCGATGCGCACGCGCAGGGTGCGGGTTTCGCGATTGCCCTCGGGCAGGATGGCGGCGACGAGGCCCTTCACCTTCTCGCCCGGCAGGGCCGGGAAGCTGGCCTCGACCAGCTGTCCGGGCTTGACCGTGGCGGCCTGGGCCTCGGGCACCGCGGCCTCCAGCCACACCGTGCCCAGGCCGTTGATGCGGGCCAGCGTCATGCCGGCACCCACCGTCATGCCGGCGCGCACCATCAGCTCGGCGATCACGCCGCCGCTGGGCGCGGTGAGGGTCTGTACCGCCTGGGCCGCGCCGCTGGCCTCGACCTTGTCGATCAGCGCCGCCGGCATGCCCAGCAGCACCATGCGCTGGCGCGCGGCTTTCGTGAGCGCCGCGTCGCCGGTGGCGCGCACGGCCAGGAATTCCTGCTGTGCGGCCAGCCACTCGGGCGTGAGCAGGTCGACCAGGGGCGCGCCGGCGGCGATGAGGTCGCCCGGCGCACGCGCATAGACCTTCTCGACGAAACCGCCGCTGCGCGCCTGCACGATGGCGATGTCGCGCTCGTTGAGCGACACGCTGCCGACCGCGAGCACCTCGCTGGCCAGGGCGCGTTTCGTCACCGTGGCCAGGCGCAGGCCCAGGGCCTGGCGCGCGGCGGTGGGCACGGCCAGGGCCGGGCCCTCGTCGGCGCCGCCTGCGCCTGCTGCGCCGGCCTCGTCGGCGTAGCGCGGCACCAGCTGCATGTCCATGAAGGGCGACTTGCCCGGCTTGTCGAAGCGCTGGGTCGGCACCATGGGGTCGTACCAGTACAGCACCTTGCGTTCGCCTGCACTGGCCGTGGCGGAGGACGCCGTGCCGCCGCCTGCAACAACGGTCGCGGCACCGGCCGTGCCGCTGAAACGGGCCGTGAGCTGCGGCAGTCCCACGCCCAGGCCCGTGCCGATGGCGATGCCGGCCACCAGGAGGGCCAGCGCGGTCAGGTTCAGCCGGCGGGGCGAGGCAGACAGGGAGGATGTGCTTGAAGGGGTCATGTCAGTGATCCGTGGGCCAGTGCGATCAAGGCCAGAGCGCAGCAGGGGCGATCCGGCGCCGATGCCAGCGTGTTCAGGTCAAGGCGCGATCAGGGTGGTCAGGCGCAGGTTGAGTGCGGCGCGCTGGGCGTCCAGTTCGATCAGGCGCAGGCGGGTGTCGACCGCCTCGCGGCGCGCCAGCAGCACGGCGCCCAGGTCGCCGCGGCCGGACTCATAGGCCGCCAGGGCCAGGGCGATGCGTTCGCCCGCCAGGGCCAGGCCGGCGTCGGCAAGCCGGGCACGTTGGGCGTCCAGGGCGGCGAGTTCAGCCAGCTGGCCTTCGATCTCCTCGCGGTGGCGGCGCAGCGTGTCGTCGCGTTCGGCGTCGATGCGCGCCACTTCCTTGCGCCTGGCTGCGACCGCCGGCTGCTGGCGGCGCTCGCGTTGCCAGGGGATGTCCAGGCTGAGCTGGAAGGACACCATGTCGGCATAACCCGGGCCGCGACGGCTGTAGACCACCTCCCAGCCCCAGTCGCCGGTGGACTCGGCGGCTGCTTCGCTGAGCTCGGCCTCGGCCATGGCGCGCTGGGCGTCATACGGCGTGATCTCGGCGTGGCGGTGCAGGCCGGCACGTACCTCGGCGGCGTCGGTCGGTGAAGCCGGGGGCAGCTCGTCGCCGCCGCCATCGAGTGGCTCGTCGGCACGTTCACCCACCCAGCGGCGCAGGCTGGCACGGGCTTTCGTGACGTCGCGCGTCAGGTCGTCACGCCGGTCGGCCAGCGCGAGGGCTTCCTGGCGCGCCATGGTCAGTTCGGCCGGCATGGCCTTGCCGGCGGCGATGCGTGCGCCCAGCGTACTCTGCAGCACCTCGTTCTCGCGCAGCAGTTCGGCCAGCCGGGCGACGCGCCGCTCGGCAAACCATGCCGCCAGCCAGGCCAGGCCGGCGTCACGCTGCACGCCCAGGCGCGCCGCGGCGAGCAAGGCGCGTTCGCGCTCGATGCGCGCCTGCGCGCCGACGGCACGGGCCTCGCGCCTGGCGCGGTTGGGCACCTCCTGCATGAGGCCGAAGCGCCGCATGGTCATGGCGTCGCGCGTCGGGCTGAACGAGTCGGCGCCACTGATCGGCAGGTTGTCCACGCCCACGGTGAGGCGGGGGTCGGGCAGGGTGGCGGCGCCAAGCTGGGCCGCGACGGCGCCGTCCAGCGCCGCCTGTTGCGCGGAGAGCGCGGGTGCCTGCTCGGCCGCCAAGCGGCTGGCGTCCGTCAGGCTCAGGCCGGCCCAGGCGGCCGGTGGCGACAGCAGCAGACCGGCTTGCAGGACCAGCGCGGCCAACAGCTCGTGTTGGAGCCGCCGGACGCGGCGTGGCATCAGGGGGTGGACCATGGTGGCAAGTCCTTGATGGGCTTGGAGGGCAAGCGTGAAGGGGCGGTGCCTGGCCGGGCGGGCCACGCAGGCTGCGGCGTCGATGCCCGGCACGGCGGGCGGCACGATCTGCGCCTGAACCGGCGCCCGAGCCGGCCGCGGCTGGTGAAGACCGCGTGGACGCCGCTTTGGGGTCGAGCGACCCGCCAGGCTCAATGGCGCAGGACACGCGGGGCGTGTGGGCGCGGCGTTGCAGCGCTGGCGTAGGTGTAGCGGTGCGCCAGTCCGAGCTGCGGCACGGACAGCCCTGAGGTGGCCAATGCCCAGTCAAGCACCGCCAGCAGCGCCGTCGGTGTTGGTGGGTCCTGTGTGGCCGGATAGGCCGGCACGGTCTGGCCGGCCGGGCTGCAATGCTGCAGGCACAGTTGCGACGGGATTGATGCCGAGTCGGTGACGTCGGGGTCATCCCTCATGTCGTCGCAGTCATGCCGGTCGGCCCGGCTTGTGGCAGCTGGCTCGCTGTCGTCGCCCAGCTGGGTGGCGTATGAGGCCGTGTATTCCATCGCCTCAAGCGCCACGACGCCCTGCGGGCAGGCGTGGGCCGAGGTCAGCAGCTGGGCGAACAGCACGGCGACCACCAGCCCGAGCAGGAGACCCAGGCGCTGGCGACGGTGCAGGGTGAGCGTCAACACGGCGCTGAGTCTACGGACCCTGCGGCGCGTTCAACTTGATTCAGGGCAAGACCGGCGACAGCTCAGGCCCTGGCCGTGTCAAGGCTCGTCGTCAAACAGCGGCAGGGTGTAGCCACCGGGTGTTTCGGCCGCGTGGAGCGTTTGCGGGTGCGCCCGAGGCGAGCTGGACCGCTGAGCGTCACGGGCACTGGTGGCCGAACGTGCGGCGCCGCGCTGGCCGGCGCGGGCACGAGCGGGCGCGGGCATGTCGTCCAGTTCGGGTTCCTGCGCCGGCAAGGCGCCGCCGCCGAGTGGGTCGCCGTCGTGCGGGTCCATGTCCTGCAGGTAGCACAGATTGCTGGCGCGTACGCCCAGCAGGCGCAGGCGGCGGCTGAAGCTGATGCGCTTCAGGCATTGCCGCGCGCCGGCCAGCAGCTCGGCGGCGCTGGCCACGGGCACATCGAGCGTGCTGTCGCGGGTGACGCTGCGGAAGTCGTCGAAGCGCACCTTCACGCCCACGGTGCGCGCGGCGTAGCCCTTGCGCGCCAGGTCGGCGGCGAGCTGATCGCACAGCCGGGTGAGGATGGCCGTCAGCTCGTCGCGGTCGCTGCGCGGGTGCAGGTCGCGGTCGAAGGTGGTCTCGCGGCTGATGGAGACCGGCTCGCTGTGGGTCACCACCGCGCGCTCGTCCAGGCCGTGCGAGGCCTCGTACAGCCAGGCGCCGTAGCTCTTGCCGAAGCGCTCGACCAGCCAGCTGCGATCGAAGGTGGCCAGTTCGCCGATGGTCTGGATGCCGAAGCCCTGCAGCTTGAACTCGGCCTTGGGACCGATGCCGTTGATGCGCCGCACCGGCAGCGGCCAGATGCGGGTGGGGATGTCGGCGCGGGTGAGGAGGGTCAGGCCGTCGGGCTTGTCCAGCTCGCTGCAGATCTTGGCCAACAACTTGTTGGGCGCGATGCCGATGGAGCAGGTGAGCCCCGTGGCGGCCTGCACCGCGGCCTTCAGGCGCTGGCCCAGGGCGCGGATGCCGGCCTGCGGATCGTCCGGCGTGGCGTCGCGCGCGCCGGGCACGTCGCCGAGTTCGAGGTAGATCTCGTCGATGCCGCGGTCCTCGATGTGCGGGGCGATCCCGGCCACTGCGGCCTTGAACAGGCGGCTGTGGTGGCGGTAGGCGTCGAAGTCGGCCGGCAGCAGCAGGGCCTCGGGCGCGAGCTTGGCGCTCTTCATCAGGCCCATGCCCGAGAAGACGCCGAACTTGCGCGCCTCGTAGGTGGAGGTGGTGATGACACCGCGGCCGACATAGTCCTTCAGCCGCGGCAGGCGCTCGACCGGCAGGTCGGCCACGGCCGGGTTGCGCCGCCCGCCGCCCACCACCAGGGCCAGGCCGCGCAGCTCGGGGCGGCGTAGCAGCTCGACGCTGGCGTAGAAGGCGTCCATGTCCAGATGGGCGACCAGGCGTTCAGCCGCACCGGCTGCAGCAGGTGCTGCGGTGGTGTGCGGGTCGACAGGCGTTGCAGGCACGGACATGGGGGAATTGTGTGCAGGTCGGCGCGGCGCGGCTGCCTAGAATGAATCCATGATCAGCCGCGAACCCACCCTCGAACGCTTGGCCACCGCCAGTTCCCTGCTGCTGGAGCCCTACGGGCTGACCGAGGCCCACCTCAAACGGGCGCTGGGCACCATGGCCGAGCACCGCATCGACGACGCCGACCTGTACTTCCAGTACACCCGCGCCGAGGCCTGGAGCCTGGAGGAAGGCATCGTCAAGAGCGGCAGCTTTTCCATCGACCAGGGCGTGGGCGTGCGTGCGGTGGCGGGGGAGAAGACGGCGTTTGCCTATTCCGACGACATCTCCGAAGCCGCGCTGCTCGATGCAGCGCGCACGGTGCGCAGCATCGCCGCGGCCGGGCAGAGCAAGCGCATCCAGGTCGGCACGCGGCGCAAGGTGGCGCCCAGCCGCGCGCTGTACCAGCCCATGGACCCGATCGCCACGCTGGACAGCGCGGCCAAGGTCGAACTGCTGGGCAAGGTGGAGATCCTGGCGCGGGCGCGCGACCCGCGTGTGTCCCAGGTGATGGCCAGCGTGGCGGCCGAATACGACGTGGTGATGGTGGCCTGCGCCGACGGCACCCGCGCCGCCGACGTGCGCCCGCTGGTGCGCGTGTCGGTGACGGTGATCGCCGAGCAGAACGGCCGGCGTGAGGTCGGATCACACGGCGGCGGCGGTCGTTTCGGCCTGGCCTATTTCAGCGACGACATGCTCAAGCGTTATGTCGACAAGGCCGTGGACGCGGCGCTGGTCAACCTGGAGAGCCGTCCGGCGCCGGCCGGCGAGATGACCGTGGTGCTGGGCCCGGGCTGGCCCGGCGTGCTGCTGCACGAGGCCATCGGCCACGGCCTGGAGGGCGACTTCAACCGCAAGGGCTCCAGCGCCTTTGCCGGACTGATCGGCCAGCGCGTGGCAGCCAAGGGCGTGACGGTGCTGGACGACGGCACCATCGCCGACCGGCGCGGCTCGCTCAACGTCGATGACGAGGGCAACCCGAGCCAGCGCAATGTGCTGATCGAGGACGGCATCCTGCAGGGCTATCTGCAGGACCGCCTGAACGCCCGGCTCATGAAGGTGAAACCCACTGGCAACGGCCGGCGCGAGAGTTATGCCCACGTGCCCATGCCGCGCATGACCAACACCTACATGCTGGGCGGGGACAAGACGAAGGAAGAGATCGTCGCCTCGATCGAGCGCGGCCTGTACGCCACC
>JBEEJN010000071.1:0-20835 GCA_041169165.1 Pseudomonadota bacterium | reverse complement strand
GCAAGACCTGGGACGACCCGAACCACATGAAGTTCTTCAACGACGGCTCGGTCAACTTCCCCTACCTGTCGGACGGCATGTGGTTCCTCACCCAGCACAAGCGCTGGGGCCTGCTCAAGGACCACCCGGACTACCTCGGCGTCGCCAAGCAGATCAACCAGGTCGAGCTCTACAAGCAGGCCGCCTCGGCCCTGAAGGTGAGCGTGCCCAAGGAGCTCATGCGCTCGTCCAAGCTCATCGACGGCGTGGTGTGGGACGGCAAGGATTCGAAGAAATACGCCGACAGCTTCAAGGTCCATGCCTGAGCAGGGCGGATGAACCTGCTGCGCAACCCGATCTCGCGCTGCGTTGCTCGCCGTACGGGTGTACGGCTGCGCGACTCGACGCAAGCTCGGGCTGCTCGCCACGGTTCGTCCAACCCTGCTCGACGCGTTGGACAGCGATCCCTTACTGAAACCTCTCTGGAGTTCCCCATCATGGTGAGTGCAGTCTTTCACCCCGGCGTCATGGCCGCCAGCGCGCCACGCGAGGCCGCTCAGGTATCGAGCAGCCATCCCGCGGCGTCGGTCGCAGGTGTTGGTGCTGATGCTGGCGCTGGTGCCGAAGCGGCACCGTTCGACCCGGCCGCGGCCCTGAAGGCCCGGGCCGATCGCGCAGCAGCCTCGGCACGTGCCCGCCGCGTGTGGCTGCGCAAGGCGCTCATGACCGTGCTGCCACCGCTGGTCGGCGTTGGGCTGCTGTTGCTGGTTTGGGAGCTGCTCACGCTCAAGAGCACCAGCTTTCCCGGCCCGGGTGCCACCTGGCAGGCGGCGGTCGAGCTGTTTGCCGACCCCTTCTACAGCAAGGGGCCGAACGACCAGGGCATAGGCTGGAACATCCTGTTCTCGCTGCGCCGGGTGGCCGTGGGTTTCGGCCTGGCCGCGGCGGTGGGCATCCCGCTGGGCTTCGCGCTGGGGCGCTCGGAGTTCCTCAACCGTATGTTCTCGCCCCTCATCAGCCTTCTGCGCCCAGTGTCGCCGCTGGCCTGGCTGCCCATCGGCCTGCTGGTGTTCAAGAGCGCCAACCCGGCGGCCATCTGGACCATCTTCATCTGCTCGATCTGGCCCATGGTGATCAACACCGCGGTGGGTGTGCAGCGGGTGCCGCAGGACTACCTCAACGTGGCCCGCGTGCTGAACCTGAGCGAATGGAAGGTCATCACCCGCATCCTGCTGCCCTCGGTGCTGCCCTACATGCTCACCGGCGTGCGCCTGTCGGTCGGCACGGCCTGGCTGGTCATCGTGGCGGCCGAGATGTTGACCGGCGGTGTCGGCATCGGCTTCTGGGTCTGGGACGAGTGGAACAACCTCAACGTGCGCCACATCCTGATCGCCATCTTCGTCATCGGCATCGTCGGCCTGCTGCTCGAACAGATGCTGGTTGCGCTGGCGAAGCGCTTCTCCTTCGACAACGGCCAGTCGGCCTGATCGCCTGCACACACGAGGACCTGACCATGACCCTCATGACCACCCCTTTCGAGTCTGTTGCCAAGGCGCCCGGCTTCATCCAGGTGCAGGGCGCCGAGGTGATCTTCGACACCGACCGCGGCCGCTTCCATGCGCTGCACAACGTCAACCTGTCGGTGGCACGTGGCGAGTTCGTCACGCTGATCGGCCACTCGGGCTGCGGCAAGTCCACGCTGCTCAACCTGATCGCCGGCCTGCTCAAGCCCACCGCCGGCGTGGCGCTGTGCGACAACCGCGAGATTGCCGCGCCCGGCCCCGAGCGTGCGGTGGTGTTCCAGAACCACTCGCTGCTGCCCTGGCTGTCCTGCTTCGACAACGTCTACCTGGGCGTGGAGCGTGTCTTCGGCGCCAAGGAGGCCAAGGCCCAGCTCAAGGCCCGCACCCTGGCGGCGCTGGAGATGGTGGGCATGGGCCACGCCGTGCACAAGCGCCCGGGCGAGATCTCGGGCGGCATGAAGCAGCGCGTGGGCATCGCCAGGGCCCTGGCCATGGAGCCCAAGGTGCTGCTGATGGACGAACCCTTCGGCGCCCTGGACGCGCTCACCCGCGCTCACCTGCAGGACGAACTGCTCAAGATCGTCGCCCGCACCCAGAGCACCGTGGTGATGGTGACGCACGACGTCGACGAGGCGGTGCTGCTGTCGGACCGCATCGTCATGATGACCAACGGGCCGGCCGCCACCGTCGGCGAGATCCTCACCGTTGACATTGAGCGCCCGCGCCTGCGGGTGGAACTGGCCGAGGACGCGCACTACACCCACTGCCGCAAGGCGGTGCTGGACTTCCTCTACCGCCGCCACGCCCACGTCGACAAGCTCGCGGCCTGAGCGCGCCCTTCGTCATTCGCCCTCGCAGGAGTACCCCATGAAGAAGATGAAGCTGGTGCTGATCGGCAACGGCATGGCCGGTGTGCGCACGATCGAGGAACTGCTCAAGATCGCGCCCGACCTCTACGACATCACCGTCTTCGGCGCCGAGCCGCACCCCAACTACAACCGCATCCTGCTCAGCCCGGTGCTGGCGGGCGAGCAGACCCTGGACGAGATCATCCTCAACCCGCTGAGCTGGTACGCCGAACACGGCATCACGCTGCATCTGGGCAGGAAGGTGACGAAGATCGACCGGGTGCGGCGGGTCGTCATTGCCGACGATGGCCAGGGCGGCGAGATCACGGCCGCCTACGACCGCCTGCTCATCGCCACCGGCTCGTCGCCCTTCATCCTGCCCGTGCCGGGCAAGGAGCTGCCCGGCGTGATCACCTACCGCGACATCGCCGACACCGAGACCATGATCGCCACCGCGGCCACGCACAAGCATGCCGTCGTCATCGGCGGCGGCCTGCTCGGGCTGGAAGCGGCCAACGGCCTGATGTTGCGCGGCATGTCGGTCACGGTGGTGCACATCGCCCCTTGGCTGATGGAGCGCCAGCTCGACGACGTGGCAGGCAAGCTGCTGCAGACCTCGCTGGAGGAGCGTGGCCTGAAGTTCCTGCTCGGCGCGCAGACGCAGGAACTTGTGGCCGGGCCGGATGGCCGCGTCGCCGCGGTGAAGTTCAAGGATGGCTCCGAGGTGAAGGCCGATCTGGTGGTGATGGCCGCCGGCATCCGCCCCAACACGCTTCTCGCCGAAAGTGCCGGCCTGCACTGCAACCGCGGCATCGTGGTGAGCGACACGATGCAGACCATCACCGATGCACGCATCTACTCGGTGGGTGAATGTGCCGCCCACCGCGGCATCGCCTACGGCCTGGTGGCACCGCTGTTCGAGCAGGGCAAGGTCTGCGCCACCCATCTGGCCGAGTTCGGCATCGGGCGCTACACCGGCAGCCAGGTCAGCACCAAGCTCAAGGTGACCGGCATCGACCTGTATTCGGCCGGCAACTTCACCGGCGGCGAAGGCTGCGAGCAGATCGTGTTGTCCGACCCCATCGGCGGCGTCTACAAGAAGCTGGTCATCCAGGGTGACCAGCTCGTCGGTGCCTGCCTGTACGGCGACACGGTGGATGGCAGCTGGTACTTCAAGCTCATGCGCGAGGGCCGCAAGATCCACGACATCCGCGACAAGCTGATGTTCGGCGAATCCAATATCGGCGATACCGGGCACGAGGGTCACAACAAGGCGGCGGCCATGGCGGACTCGGACGAAGTCTGCGGCTGCAACGGCGTGAACAAGGGCGCCATCTGCAAGGCCATCAAGGACAAGGGCCTGTTCACGCTGGACGAGGTGCGCAAGCACACCAAGGCCAGCGCCAGCTGCGGCTCGTGCACCGGTCTGGTGGAGCAGCTCATCATGTTCACGGCCGGCGGCGACTATTCGGCCACGCCCAAGATGAAGGCCATGTGCGGCTGCACCGAGCTGGGCCACCAGGCGGTGCGCGACGCCATTCGCGACGAGAAGCTCCTGACCATCGCCGGCGTGTACGACCGCCTGGGCTGGAAGACGCCCAACGGCTGCTCGTCCTGCCGCCCGGCCATCAACTACTACCTCATCTCCACCTGGCCCAAGGAAGCGCAGGACGACCCGCAGAGCCGCTACATCAACGAGCGCAGCCACGCCAACATCCAGAAGGACGGCACGTATTCGGTCATCCCGCGCATGTGGGGCGGCGAGACCACGGCGGCCGAACTGCGTCGTATCGCCGACGTGGTCGACAAGTACCAGATCCCCACGGTGAAGGTGACCGGCGGCCAGCGCATCGACCTGCTGGGCGTGAAGAAGGAGGACCTGCCGGGCGTGTGGCAGGACATCGGCATGCCCTCGGGCCATGCCTATGCCAAGGCCTTGCGCACGGTGAAGACCTGCGTGGGCAGCGAGTGGTGCCGCTTCGGCACCCAGGACTCGACCCAGATGGGCAAGGACCTGGAGCGCGCCCTGTGGCGCATGTACGCGCCGCACAAGGTCAAGCTCGCTGTGAGCGGCTGCCCGCGCAACTGCGCCGAATCGGGCATCAAGGACGTGGGCGTGATCGGCGTCGACTCGGGCTGGGAGATCTATGTGGCCGGCAACGGCGGCATCAAGACCGAGGTGGCCGAGTACTTCTGCAAGGTGAAGACCGCCGCCGAGGTGCTGGAGGTGAGCGGCGCCTTCCTGCAGCTCTACCGCCTGGAGGGCTGGTACCTGGAACGCACGGTGCACTGGGTCAAGCGGGTGGGTCTGGACGTGATCAAGAAGAAGATCCTGGACGACGCGGCCAACCGCAAGCGGCTGTGGGAAGACCTGCAGTTCGCGCTGGATGGTGAACCCGACCCCTGGTTCGAGTTCGCCAAGGCCAAGGTGGATGTGCGCCAGTTCGAGCCGGTGGCGGTGCTGCCGGCACTGATGGCGTCCCAGGCTGGCGCCACCCTCATCCCGATCCACACCGCCACGCCGGAGGTGACCGCATGAGCGCCGCCAACACGACCCCGCGCAGCTGGATCGCCATCTGCCGCATCGAGGACATCCCGGTGCTTGGTGCCCGGCGCGTCAACCGCGCCGAGGGTGACGCCGTGGCGCTGTTCCGCAACGGCAGCGACCAGGTCTTTGCCCTGCTCGACGCCTGTCCGCACAAGGGCGGCCCGCTCAGCCAGGGCATCGTGCTGGGTCAGACGGTGGCCTGCCCGCTGCACAACTGGCAGATCGGCCTGGCCGACGGACGGGCCCAGGCGCCCGACGAGGGCAGCACGCCCAGCTTTGCCGTGAAGCTGGAGCAGGGCCAGGTGCTGATGGACGCCGCTGAACTGGCGAGCAAGGCGCTGGAGCCCGCCACCGGCGGCTGCTCGGGGCGCTGCAAGAGCGCCGTGGCGGCGGCCCGATCGAAGCAGCCCGCCGAGCCGATCGCCCCGGCGTGAACTCCTGACCCAACCTGCGCGAGCCGCTGCCATGAGCACCGAGACCCGTTCCACCTGTCCCTACTGCGGCGTGGGCTGCGGGGTCATCGTCCAGTCCGAGACCGACGCGCAGGGCCGCGGCCGCATCACCGGCGTGCGCGGCGACCCGGAGCACCC
This sequence comes from Pseudomonadota bacterium, assembly GCA_041169165.1. Classification (GTDB taxonomy): domain Bacteria; phylum Pseudomonadota; class Gammaproteobacteria; order Burkholderiales; family Burkholderiaceae_C; genus Sphaerotilus. The sequence continues at coordinate 15,347 of JBEEJN010000071.1, read as the reverse complement.
GGCCAATTTCGGCCGGCTGTGCAGCAAGGGCAGCACCCTGCACCTCACGGCCCAGCCCCTGGTGATGGCGCAGACGCGGCTGACCGAGCCCCTGCTGCGCGCCGAACGCGGCGCCGCGCCGGCGCCCGTCGCATGGGACGCTGCGCTGGAACTGGCGGCCGACCGGTTTGCTGACATCATCCGGCGCGACGGGCCGGATGCCGTGGGCCTGTATGTCTCAGGCCAGCTGCTCACCGAGGACTACTACGTCTTCAACAAGCTGGCCAAGGGCCTGGTCGGCAGCAACAACATCGACAGCAACTCGCGCCTGTGCATGTCCAGCGCCGTGGCGGGCTACAAGACGACGCTGGGCTCGGACGCGCCGCCGGCCTGCTACGACGACCTGGCGCTGGCCGACCTGGTGATGATCGCCGGCAGCAACACGGCCTGGGCCCACCCCATCCTGTTCCGCCGGCTGGAGGATGCCCGGCGTGCCCGGCCGCAGCAGAAGCTCGTCGTCATCGACCCGCGCCGCACCGAGACCGCCGCGGTGGCCGACCTGCACCTGCAGCTGCTGCCGGGCAGCGATGTGGCCTTGTTCAACGGCCTGCTGCACTGGCTAATCTGGGAGGGCAAGGTCGACCACGGCTTCATCGCCGCCCACACCGCCGGCTTCGACGCCCTGCGCACCCGGGTGCGCGAGGCCACGCCGGCCGCCACCGCCCGGCTCACCGGCCTGACTGAAGCCGACATCGTCACAGCAGCACGCTGGATCGCCGAGGCCGGTGCCTTCCTGTCGCTCTACTGCCAAGGGCTCAACCAGAGCAGCAGCGGCACGGCCAAGAACGCCGCGCTCATCAACCTGCACCTGGCCACCGGCCAGATCGGCAAGCCCGGCGCCGGGCCGCTGTCGCTCACCGGCCAGCCCAATGCCATGGGCGGGCGCGAGGTGGGCGCGATGGCCAACCTCATGTCCGGCCACCGCGACCTGGCCAAGGCCGCGGACCGCGCCGAACTCGCCGCGCTGTGGGGCGTCCCCGAAGTGCCAGCCACGCCGGGCAGGACCGCGATCGAGATGTTCGAGGCTGCTGCGGTCGGCGAGATCAAGGCCTTGTGGATAGCCTGCACCAACCCGGCCCAGTCGCTGCCCGACCAGGCCCTGGTGCGCCGCGCGCTGGCGCGCTGCGAATTTGTCGTGCTGCAGGAGGCCTACGGCACCACGGCCACCGCAGCCTTCGCCGACCTGCTGCTGCCGGCCAGCAGCTGGGGTGAAAAGAGCGGCACCGTCACCAACAGCGAGCGGCGCATCAGCCGCGTGCGCGCGGCCATCGCGCCGCCGGGGCAGGCGAGGGCGGACTGGGCCATCGCGGCGGACTTCGCGCGCCGGCTGGCCACCCGCATCGCGCCCGGACGCGAGGCGATGTTCGCCTGGCCCGACCCCGAGGCCGTGTGGCTGGAACACCGCGCGACCACGGTCGGGCGCGACCTGGACATCGGCGGCCTCAGCTGGGCCCTGCTCGACGAAGCCGGGCCGCAGCAGTGGCCGCTGCGGGCGGGCGCGGCGGCCGGGCAGGCGCGCCTGTACGCCGACGGCGTCTTCCCCACGCCCGACGGCCGGGCCAGGTTCGCCGACGTGGCGCTGAAACCCGTGGCCGAGCCGCGTGATGCACGTTACCCCTTCAGCCTCAACACCGGCCGCCTGCGCGACCAGTGGCACGGCATGAGCCGCACCGGCACCCTGGGCCGGCTGTACGGCCACGACGCCGAGCCGGCCATCGAGATGCATGTGCAGGACATGGCGCGCCTGGGCCTGAAGGACGGCGAGCTGGCGCGGGTGGAATCGCGCCGCGGTGCCATCGTGCTGCCGGTGCGCGAAAGTGCGCTGCAGCGCCCGACCCAGGTCTATGTGCCCATGCATTGGGGGTCGGAAGTGCTGATGGGCGCCCTCGCGCCCCAGGGCGAGGCTGGGGCGGACACAGCGCCCGCCGCGGCAAGGACTGGCGCCACCGCCGCGACTAATCCCGGCTCGACAATCACCACCACGCCGGCAGGATCCGGGCGCGGCCGGCTGCTGGCGCCTCACCCGGCCGGCGCCGGTGGCGGCGGCATCAACACCCTCACCCTGCCGGCGATGTGCCCGCAGTCGCGCCAGCCCGAGCTGAAACACGCGGCCGTGCGCATCAGCCCGGCGGGGCTGGGCTGGCAGCTGCACTGCCGCGTCTGGCTGCCGGCCGGGCAGGCCCTGGCGCTGCGCGAGCGGCTGCGGCCGCTGCTGCAGGGCCTGTCCTACGCCGTGTGCCTGCCTTTCGGGCGCGAGGGCGACGAGGCGGGGACCTTCAATGCCGCCGGATCAGCGGCCGCTTCAGAGGCCGCGTCCGCCCCCGCCTCGGACGCCGGGACACCGCGGCTGGGCCTGGCGCTGACGGCGGCGCACAGTGCCGCGCCAGCGTCCGCCGTGCTCGCCGCCCTGCGCCGCGAGCTGGGCCTGGCCGGCGCCGAGGTGCTGGTCTATGCCGACGAGCAGCGCGGCGAGCAGCGGGTGCTCAAGCCGCAGCGCTTGCCGACGATGGCGCCCGCCGCTGCGTCCGCCGTACTGCTGGGCGCAGCAGCGGGCGGTGCAGCCGGCAGTTCGGCAAGTGGCGCCAAGGACTATGCCCTGGCGGCGTACTGGCTGAGCGTCACCCCGGGCGCCGCCCAGCCGGCGGCACAGGCGGTGGCCGCGACGGCTGGCCGGCTGCTGGCGCACTGGCGAGACTGGCTGGACGGCGGCGATGCCCTGCCCGGCAGCCCGCGCGACTGGCTGGCGCCCGGCGCGGCCGCCAATGCGACGCGGGCTGCGCGGCCGCGCCAGGTCTGCACCTGCTTCGACGTGGACGAGCTGCGCATCACCGCTCGCCTGGCCAGCCTGCCTGGCACAGCGGCCGAGCGCCTGGCGGCCCTGCAGGGCGAGCTCAGGTGCGGCAGCAACTGCGGCTCCTGCCTGCCGGCCCTGCGCACGCTGGTGGCTGCCACGCCCTGTCGCGCCGAGGTGGCGCAGGCCTGAACCCGGCGCCTGTGCGGACCGACCGATCGGCTGGTGGGCTGGTCGGCTGGTCGGCTGATAGGCCCGGCAAGCCCGCTACCTGCCGTGCCACGGGTAAGGCTGCGCTGCAGGCACACTCGCCCTCCCTCATGAACGGAGCTGGACGACGATGAGCTTTGCCACCTATCTGCGCGAGATCGGCCGCGGCCGCGAGGGCGCCCGCTCGCTCACGCGCGCCCAGGCGGCCGACCTGATGGGTCAGATCCTGGCCGGCGAGGTTAGCGATGTGCAGCTCGGCGGCTTTGCCCTGGCCATGCGCATCAAGGGCGAGACCGCCGAGGAGCTGGCCGGCTTCATGGACGCGGTGCTGCCGCGCAACCTGGCGCTGCCGGCGGCCGACCGCGTGGTGCTGCTGCCCTCGTACAACGGCGCCCGCAAGCTGCCCAACCTCACGCCGCTGCTGGCCCTGCTGCTGGCGCGCGCGGGTGTGCCGGTGCTGGTGCACGGCATGCTGAAGGATGCCAGCCGGGTCACCAGCGCCAGCATCTTCACCGAGCTGGGCCTGCCGCCCTGTGTGAGTGCGGCCGAGCTGGCACCGCGCTGGATGGCCGGCATGCCGGCCTATATGGCGCTGGAGCGGTTCAACCCGCCGCTGCACACCCTGCTCACGCTGCGTGAGCAGCTGGGCCTGCGCAACCCGGGCCACACGCTGGCCAAGATCCTGCCCGCCCTGCCCGGCGCGCTGCGCGTGGTCAACCACACCCACCCCGAATATGCCGGCAGCCTGGCCGACTACCTCGATCTGGACCGCGCCAACGCCGTGCTGCTGCGCGGCACCGAGGGTGAGCCGGTGGCCGATGCACGCCGCACGCCGCGCATGGCGGTCTGGCTGGCCGGCGAACGCCGCGCCGACCTGGGTTGCGAGGCCGCCCAGGGCTCGCTGGTGAGCGTGCCCGGCCTGCCGGCCAGCGACGCGGTCAGTACCGCGCACTACATCGACGAGGTACTGGCCGGCCGTGCGCCAGTGCCGGCGCCGGTCGCTCGCCAGGTCGAGCTGCTGGTCGGTCTGCGCGACCAGATGGCGCTGAACAGTCGCTGAGCCCGCCCAGGCGACGCGCTCGCACGAGCCGGCTGCGAGCGCACCGGCGCCAGCCATGCCGTCGGCCAACGCGCCGACACATGACCGGCCGCGCGCCGGCGCTGGCGTCGCCGTCACCCGACGTCGGCGCGCCAGACACAAAGCCGCCACGATCTGACACCGGCGCCATGCGCCAATCGGCAGCACATGCGCCTTCGCTCCCCGCACCGGCCGCGCGATCCGGCGTGAACTAAGCCGTCAGCGTGCCTTGTGGTCCGTGCAAACTCGACCGCCGGTGCGGGTCCGAACACCGTCAACAGCACCCGACAACACTCAAGGAGAAGCCCCCCGTGCCGCTGAACGACACCACCGTTCTGCTTGTCGAGGACGACGACATCTACCGCACCCTGTTGCGCGAGACCCTGGAAGTCGCCGGCGCGCGTGTGCTCGAAGCCGAGGACGGCCGTTCGGCGCTCGAACGGCTGGCCGAATCACGCACCGTCGGCGCTGTCGTGCTGGACATCGGCCTGCCGGACATCGACGGCATCGACCTGTTGCGCCGCATGAAGGGCACGCCCAGCATCAGCGACATCCCGGTGGTCCTGGCCACCAGTGAAGACCGCATCGAACGCTTTGACGAAGGCGTGCGTGCCGGCGCCTATTTCTATCTGACCAAGCCCTTCGAGCGCTCGCTGCTGCTGGCGGTGCTCAAGGCCGCCATCGACGCTGCGCAGGAGCGGCAGGCCACGCGCGAGGCGTTGAGCCACGGGCGCCGGGCGGTGCAACTGCTGGAGCACGGGCGCTTCAGCCTGAGCAACCTGGACGAAGCCCGTGCGCTGGCGCGGGTGCTGGGCGGCCTGTGCCCCGAACCCGAAGCCGGCATCCTGGCGCTGCAGGAGTTGCTCATCAACGGCGTCGAACACGGCAACCTCGAGATCGACTACCCCACCAAGACCCAGCTGGTGCTGGATGGCACCTGGCACGACGAGGTCGCCCTGCGCCTGGCCGACCCGCGACTGGGCCAGCGCCGCGTGACGGTCGACTACCGCCGTGACGCTGACGAAGTGGCCATGACCATCACCGACGAAGGCGCCGGCTTCGACTGGGAGCCCTACCTGACGCTGGACCCGGCGCGCATGTTCGACCCGCACGGGCGCGGCATCGCCATGGCTGCAGCCAACGGCACCATCCGCCTGCAGTACCAGGGTGCAGGCAATGTCGTCGCCGTGAGCTGGTCGCCGGGCGCGATGCCTACGCCCTGATCGAGTTCGGCTCTGCGCTGCGCTGAGGCACGGGCAGCTGGGAAACGCTGCGCGCGGATATCTGCCCGGGGGCGTACTCCGCGGCAGGCTGAAAGGCAACAATCATCAAGAGCGTCGGTCCTGCGGGCCGGGCGATCCGGACGACCGATCGACGACCGATTGACGATTCATAGGCGAACAATCCGAACATGACGGTTCACGACATTGGCAGTCCCGCCGACGCAGCGGGTCCAGCGTCGATCGAAGACTCCGCGGCGGTGGCTGACGCGGTCCCCGCGCCTGAGTCCGGCCCCGGCCTGCGACTGGTCGGCATCGCTTCTTCTGCCGGCGGCCTGGAGGCGCTGCGCGAACTGCTGGCCGACCTGCCTGAATCGAACTCGCTGAGTTACGTGGTGGCGCAACATGTCTCGCCGACCCATATCAGCACCCTGGCCGACATCCTGTCGTCGCGCACCGCGCTCAAGGTGCAAAACCTCGAGGCCCACCAGGCCCCGGAAGGCGGCGTCGTCTACATCACGCCGCCGAACCGCGACGTGATCTTCGAGGCCGGTGAACTGCGTCTGGTCGAGCCGCAGAACACCAACGGCCCGAAACCCTCGGCCAACAACCTGTTCCATTCCCTGGCCGAAAGCCTGGGCGATCAGGCGATCGGCATCGTGTTGTCAGGCACCGGCACCGACGGTGCCGCCGGGCTGCGCGACATCAAGGCGGCCGGTGGCGTCACGCTGGCGCAGGAGCCGGGCACCGCCAAGCACGACGGCATGCCCAAGGCGGCCATCCAGACCGGCAACGTCGACCTGGTGCTGGCCCCGGACGACATGGGGCCCATGCTGCTGCGGCTCATCTCCCTGCCGCGCGAATTGGCCGTCGGCCTGGACGATTCCGGCCCCAGTGACCTCTACGAGCAGATTGCCCTACTGGTGCGCATGCGCACCGCCTTCCGACTGGACGAATACAAGTCCGGCACGGTGCGCCGGCGCATCGCGCGGCGCATCAATCTGCTGGGATTGCGCGGCCTGGCCGACTACGTCGACCATCTCAAGGGCAACGCTGAAGAGGCTCAGCTGCTGGTGCGCGACACCTTCATCAGCGTGACCGACTTCTTCCGCGACGGCGAGGCCTATCGCGCGCTGGATCGGCAGGTGAATGAACTGGTGCGCGCCACCTCGACCGGTGTGCTGCGCTGCTGGGTGGCCGGCTGCGCCACCGGCGAGGAGGCCTACAGCATTGCCATGCTGTTCGAGGAGGCCATCCGCGTCGAGGGCCGTGACGACCTGCAGTACATGATCTTCGCGTCCGATCTGGACGAAAACGCGCTCGAGCAGGCACGCACAGCCACCTATCCGAATCACACCCTCAACGAGATTCCGCGCCATCTGCGCGAGCGTTATGTCGAGGCGCAGGGCAACTTCGGACGCATCCTGAAGCGGGTGCGCAACCGGCTGGTGTTTGCGCGCCAGAACGTGATCGGCGATCCGCCGTTCGCGCGCATGGATCTGATCAGCTGCCGCAACCTGCTGATCTACCTGAATCCGCCGGTTCAGCAGCGCCTGATGGAGGTCTTCCACTACTCGCTCAAGCCTGGCGGCCACCTGTTTCTGGGCCGGTCCGAGACGGCCGATGCCCGCCCCGAGCTGTTCGAAGCGGTCGACGCGCGCTCCAAGCTGTACCGGCGCGTGGACGGCATCGCCGGCTACACCCTGCCCGCCAGTCAGCTTGACAGCAGCGGCGGCACGTCCGAACGCGGGCGCCCGGCGCGCAAACCGGAGCAGGCAGCCGACCTGATCAACCTGCAGCTGACCGAGCGCTTGCTGGACCGCTATGCGCCGCCGTCACTGGTGATCAATGAGGCCAACAACGTCGTCTATCTGCAGGGCGCACTCAAGCCTTTCCTGTCGTTTCCGAGCGGCAGGGTTGACATGCACCTGTTCGACCTGATCGACGCATCGATCCGCGCCGAACTGCGCGCGCTGGTCTACCGGTGTCGGCGCGAGCGTCACGTGGTGCGCGGCGCCAGCCTCCGACACCCGCAGGGCGAGCTCGGTACGGTGCTGACGGTCACCGTGGAGCCGCTCGAAGAGGCCAAACCGAATCTGCTCATCGTGTCCTTCGTGACCCAGCACTCGCATGCACCGGCGACGGGTGCGGATCTGGTGACCGAGGCGCGGGATGTCGCCGTCATTGCCGAACTCGAGCGCGAACTGGCCAACACCCGCACCCACCTCAACCTGGTGGTCGAGGAACTCGAGACCTCGAACGAGGAGCTGCAGACGATCAACGAGGAACTGCAGTCGACCAACGAGGAGCTGCAGTCGACCAACGAGGAACTGCAGACCACCAACGAGGAACTGCAGTCGACCAATGAAGAGCTGCTCACCGTCAACGATGAACTGCAGGGCAAGACGATCGAGCTGGAATCGGTCGCCACCACGCTGACCAACGTCAAGCAAAGCCTGGACATGCCGCTGCTGGTGGTGGACGGCATGCTGCGAGTGATCCAGTACAACGACGCCAGCCGGGCGCTCCTGCATGCTGGCGTGGCGCTCGAAGGCCTGTCGATCAACAGCGTGCCCTGGCGCTTGCCGGTGCCTGGCATCGAGCCGGCGGCGCGCCAGGTGCTGGCCGAAGGTGCACGCGCTGAACTGGAATTCGACGACGCGGATGGCCAGGTCTACCGCCTGCATGTGATGCCCTACCGTGTCGCGCGAGACGCCGTGACCGGTCTGGTGCTGCTGTTCGAGGACATCAGCGCTGCGCGCCAGGGCGAGCTGGCGATACGCGCCAGCGAGAGCCGCTATCGCCAGGTGGTGGATTCGCTGCCGCAGCTGGTCTGGACTACCACGCCACAGGGCGAGTGCGACTTCCTCAGCCGGCAGTGGGTGGATTACACCGGCCTGCCCGAAGCGGCCCAGCTGACCTATGGCTGGGTGCAGCAATTGCACCCGGACGATCGCGCGCGCACCGTCGAGCACTGGCAGCGCACGGCCGCCATCGGCAACCCGTTCGACATCGAATTCCGCATCCGTCGCCACGATGGCGTGTATCGCTGGTTCCATGCCTGCGCGCGGCCGCTGCGTGATGAGCGCGGCGGCATCGTCAAGTGGTTCGGCAGCAATACCGACATCGACGACCGGCGCCGTGCCGAGCAGGCGCTGGTTGAGAGCGAGCAGCGTTTCCGCGCCTTCATGGCGCACAGCCCGGTCATCAGCTGGGTTCTCGACGGTGACGGCCGACCGCTGTTCCTCAACCGTACGCTCGAGGCCCGGCTGGGCCTGACGCAGGCGAGCTGGTTGGCCGATCTGGAGGGCGGGCGCGAGGTGTCAACCGTGGCGCGGGCGCTGCTGGGGCAGGGCGCTGTCACCTGGGCCGATCCGGATGAGGCCGAGACCGAACTGCAGATGCCGCAGCCGGATGGCCAGACCTCGGTCTGGCGCATCTACCGTTTCGTGTTGCAAGACGGCGGCGCGGGCCGCCTGCTGGCCGGCTCTGGGGTGGAAATCACCGCGCTGAAGTCGGCGCTGCTGCAGGTGGAGCGGCTCAACCAGGATCTGGAGCAGCGTGTCGCCGATCGCACGGCCAAACTGTTGGCCGCCAATGCGCAGATGCGCCAGATGGCCGAGACGCTCGACGACCTGTACAACAACGCGCCCTCGGGCTACCACTCGCTCACGCCTGAGCTGCTCATCGAGCGCATAAACGACACCGAACTGGCCTGGCTGGGGCTGAACCGCGCCGAGGTGGAAGGGCGGCGCCTTTTCACCGACTTCCTCACCCCGGCCTCGCGCGAGCTGGTGCAGCAGAACTTTGCAGTCTTCCTGCAACGCGGCGAAGTGTCCAACCTGCAGCTAGACCTGCTCAATCCTCAGGGCGAGATCCGCCCGGTGCTGCTGTCAGCCACCATCGAGCGCGACGCCGAGGGCCGGCCGCTGCGCTCACGCGCGGTGCTGCAGGACGTCAGCCAGCTGCGGCTGCAACGGCTGACCTTCAACGCCGTCATGGCGGCGGCGCCGATCGCCGTGCTGATCTGCACCGAGGACGCCAGTGAGACCCTGTACGCCAATCCGTCCTACGCGCGGCTGCTACAGCTCGCCCCGGCGGCGCCCGCCGCCTTGCCGCGCCTGGGCGAGGAATTTTTCGTCACGCCGCAGGACTACCACGCGGTGCGACAGTGTCTGGCCAGCGGTGAACCGGTGTTCAACAAGCTGCTGGCGCTGCAGCTGCCGCACCGGCCCGAGCAGCCACGCCTGTGGGTGTTGGCCTCGTTCATGCGCACCACGCATGAAGGCCGTGCTGCCGTGTTGAGCTGGCTGGCCGATGTCACCGAGCTCAACATGGCCAAGGAGGAAGCGCAGCAGGCCAGCCTGGCCAAGAGCCAGTTCCTGGCCAATATGTCGCACGAGATCCGCACCCCGATGAACGGCGTGCTGGGCATGATCGAACTGGCCCGCCGCGGGCTGACCGACCCCAAGCGCGACGAGCGCCTGGCCAAGGCGTCAGACTCGGCCAAGCGGCTGTTGACCATCCTCAACGACATCCTGGACTTCTCCAAGATCGAGGCCGATCGGCTGACGCTGTCGAGCGCGCCGCTGACGGTCGACGAACTGATCGAGCGCGCCTCGACTTTGTTCGAGGCCTACGCCCTGGGCAAGCCACTGCGGTTTCAGGCCATCGTCGATCCGGCGCTGGGCGGACGTGTGTTGCTGGGCGACCCGATCCGGCTCGGCCAGATCATCGCCAACCTGCTGAGCAACGCGGTGAAGTTCTCCGACCAGGGACGCATCGAGTTGCGCGTCGAGCCGGCCGAGGCCCCCGAAGGGCTGCAAGGCCTGCGGTTTTCGATCAGCGACGAAGGCATGGGCATCACGCCGGAATTCCAGCGGCGGCTGTTCACCATGTTCGAGCAGGCCGACGCCGGGCGGCGGCCGGGCACCGGGCTGGGACTGGCGATCTCGCGCCGCCTGGTGGAGATGATGGGCGGCGAGGTCGGCGTACGCAGTGCACCGGGGCAGGGCTCTACCTTCTGGTTCACGGTCAAGCTGCTGGTGGCGCCCGGGGCTGCATCCACGGTGGGTTCTGCGCCCGCAGGTGTCGAGACGGCACCACTGGCGGGCCTGCGTGTGCTGGTGGCCGAAGATGACCTGATCAGCCGCGAACTGGCCCATGAGGTGCTCCAGTACATGGGCTGTGTGGTCGAGCTGGTCGAGGATGGGCAGGCGGCCGTAGGTCGCGCGCGTGTGACGCGCTACGACGCCATCTTGCTGGACCTGCAGATGCCCGGCATGGGCGGTCTGAGTGCAGCCGAGGAAATTCGCCGCGACTCGCTCAATCGCGACACGCCCATCGTCGCCATGACGGCCAACGCGTTTGAAGAGGATCGCCGGCGCTGCGTCGCCGCCGGCATGGACGAACATCTGACCAAACCCATGGACCTGGCGGCGCTGCAGCAGTCCTTGCACCGGCTGTGCACGTCACGGCAACGGCCGGCCTGAACGGCTTCAGAACGCCCGGCTGAGCATATAGACCGACAGCGTGTAGAGCATGAAGGCGAAGATGCGCTTGAGCTTGGCGACGTCGATGCTGTGGGCCATGCGTGCGCCCAGCGGCGCCGTGAACACGCTGGCGCTGGCGATCACCGCCAGGCCGGGCAGCCACAGATAACCGACGCTGCCCGGAGGACCGCCTTCGATGCCCCAGCCGCCGACCACATAACCCAGCGTGTTGGCCAGGGCGATGGGGAAACCCAGCGCAGCGCTGGTGCCCACGGCATTGCGGATGGGCACGTTGCACCAGGTCATGAAGGGCACCGAGATAAAGGCGCCGCCCGCGCCGACCAGCCCCGAGATCAGACCGATCAGGCCGCCCGCGCCCAGTCGGCCCCAGGCTCCGGGCATTTGACGCGTCGGCGCCGGCTTGCGATCGAGCAGCATCTGGGTCGCCGAAAAGAGCACGAACACACCGAACACCACTGCCAGCGCAGTGCCTTTGACCAGCGCAAAGATGCTGGCGCCCGAGACCAGTCCGCCGGCCACGATGCCCGGGGCGAGGCTGCGCACGATCTCCCAGCGCACCGCGCCGCGGCGGTGGTGGGCGCGCACGCTGGACAAGGAGGTGAACAGGATGGTGGCCATCGAAGTGGCGATGGCCATCTTCACCGCCAGCGGCGTGGGCAGACTGCGCGCGGTCAGGATGAGGGTCATGAAGGGCACCTGCATCATGCCGCCCCCGATGCCCAGCAGACCGGCCAGGAATCCGGTGGCGACACCCAGCAGCAGCAGTTCGGCGATCAGCGAGGGTGTCAACATGGGCAGGCAGACGAGGTGGCCAGGCAATGGGTGCAGTGTCACCCAGGCGCCGCTGGTCATTTGTCAAATTGAGGTCATGGCTGCATCACCTGGCGGATGTCGATCGGCCGGGCTGCCGCAGGCGCAGGGCCACGTGGCTCAGCGCGGGGCGTCGTCCAGCGCCAGCAGCACAGCCTGCCACTGCGCCGGAGTGACCGGCGTGATGGACAGGCGGTTGCCGGGCTTGAGCACCAGCAGGTCGGCGAGTTCGGGGCGCCGACGCATCTCTGCCAGGCCCAGCAGGCGCGTCTTGCGCGCCAGTTGCACGTCCAGCAACAGCCAGCGCGGCGCAGCAGCCGTCGCCTTGGGGTCGTGCCAGGGGCTGGCGGGGTCGAACTGGGTCGGATCTGGTCGGACGGCACTGGCGACGCGAGCCAGGCCGGCGACGCCCGGTTGTGCGCATGACGAGTGATAGAACAACACGCCATCGCCGATGCGCATGGCGTCGCGCATGAAGTTGCGCGCCTGGTAGTTGCGCACGCCGGTCCAGGCCACGGTCTGTTGCGGGAGATTGGCCAAGCGGTCGATCGAGCAGTCGTCGGGTTCGCTCTTCATCAGCCAGTACTGCGCAGCTGTGCTGGATGGGTCAGGTTGGTCGATTGCCGCCGAGGCAGCAGGCCCAGGGGGCGGAGCGGTGGCAGCGGTCATGGGGTCTGGCGCGGTGTGGCCGCGGGCCTCGCGGCAAAACAAAGACCCGGTGGGGCAGGGCCCGACCGGGTCTTCATGAAGAGGTGTCCACCGCACGCCGAAGGCCGCATTCCTGAACCCAGGGGATTCAGGTGGGCCGGTTCAGCAAGGCTTCGGGTTCATCTGACGCGAGACGATCACGCCCGCCCTGCAATGTTTCCAGCCCAGGCTCGCGTAGAGCATCGGTTCAAGGAACTAAAAACCTTCGCGAGCGCGGTGGACAAATCCATTCTAAGCACGCTCGGGGACTTGTGGCGCGGCATGTCGTCACGCCGTGTGTGGTCGAAGCAGCAAGGTGATCGAGCCGTTGCGGCCGGGCCAATGTAATCGGCGCGAGCTGTCAGAGCATGCGGCCTTCGTCGCCCAGGGCAGCGTCCAGTCGCTGCAACAGACGGCCGAGATCGAGCTGATCGATCTGCAGGTCGTCGCTGCGGCGCACCGGTGCCGGGTCGGCGGCGGTCTCGGGCGCCTGGCTGGCCGGCGCGTTGGCCAGTTCGTAGGCCAGGTTGAGGGCAGCCAGCACGGCAATGCGCTCGCGCGCCTTGACCTTGCCGGCGTCGCGGATGGTGCACATCTCGCGGTCGACACTGCCGACGGCTTCCAGCAGCAAGGTCTCGCGCCCAGGTGGGCAGGCCAGGATGTAGCTCTGGCCCATGATCGTGACTTCCAACTGCTTCATGCCTGGCTCCGGTAGGCGGTCGAACCGTCGTTGTCGTCTGCCGGCAGGCGCTCGATCAAGGCGTCGATGCGACCCCGCGCTGCAGCCAGGCGGGCGCGCAGATGATCACGCTCGGCCACGACGGCGGCGAGTTGCTGTTCCAGCAAGGAGTTGGTGCGCTGGAGCTCCTCGTGACGGAGCAGCAGGCGGTCGACACGGTCGATCAGATCTTCCAGGGTGGGCATGTGTGGGCGGGCCTGAGGCGGCGGTACGGGCAGGGCGTTCCGGCGTTTGTCCGACGCAGGCATTGTAGAGGGCACCCTCGGGGTAACCCGAGCTTGGCCAGCCGTTCGCGCCCGCTTTGACTCGCTCGGCGCCTGGTCGACCCTAAGCGTGACGTTGGGCGGTCGCGTGGTCACACAGATGTGCCACCTGACACCGCCCGCACTGCGGCGAACGTGCGGTGCAGACGTAGCGGCCGTGCAGGATGAGCCAGTGGTGGGCATCAACCTTGAAGGTCGGCGGCACGACCTGGTCCAGCCGGAGTTCAACCGCCAGCGGCGTGCGTCCTACCGCCAGGCCGGTGCGGTTGGCGACCCGGAACACGTGGGTATCGACCGCGCAGGTCGGTTCGCCGAAGGCCACGTTGAGCACCACATTGGCGGTCTTGCGGCCCACGCCGGGCAGGGCTTCCAGCGCGGCACGGTCGCGGGGTACCCGCCCGCCGTGCTGTTCGATCAGGAGCCGGCAGGTCTGGATGACATGACGCGCCTTGTTGCGGAACAGGCCGATGGTGCGGATGTGCGCGATCACCCCTGCTTCGCCGAGCGCCAGCAGTCGCTCGGGTGTGTTGGCCGCCGCGAATAACCGACGCGTGGCCTTGTTGACACCCACGTCGGTCGCCTGCGCCGACAGCAGCACCGCGACCAGCAACTCGAATACCGAGCTGTATTCGAGTTCGGACTGCGGCTGTGGATTGTTACTGCCTAGGATGGCGAAAAAATCCTGGATGGACGTCGGGGTCACGAGCATTACTCTTTAAGGGGTCGCTGACGCTTATCACAGTGCCTGCGCAGAATGAATGTCACGGGGTCATACCCGTTCATCGGTTCGTGAATGTTTGCACTGCACGATGTTGTTTTATTGCCGGCTAAGGTGCCCACCCGATTTGGATATGGGTTGCAAACGCTCACAATTGGTTCATAGTCTGAGAACGGCAAACTGTTTCGTTGTTTCGCTCCAGAGCAGCGATTGAAGATGAAGAGAATCTTATTGTCGGCAGGTCGGTTTTGACTCCTATCAGTTGATACCCATGAATATCCTTGTGCACCGTGTCGGTCGGTCGATGGAAGTCGACCTGACGGCTGCCCTGCTGATGATCGGTGGGGGACTCGGAATGTCCGGTGCGCTGGTATCACCTGAACTGGCTGATCAGGCCTGGTTGCTGGTGCGCACCTTGTCGCTGGGCGGATTGATGGTGGTGGTGGCGCTAGGCTTGTTCGCGCGCCATGACTGGGCGCGCAAGTTCCTGGCCGGCGCCATGTTGTACGCGGTGTACGCGCAACTCAGTCGGCGCTGGATGCAGTCGGACGTCGTGCAAGCCTGGCTGTCCTGTGTACAAGGCAAGAGCCTGCGGGCTCCTATACCGGCCGGCGACCTGCCACCGCTGTCACCCGAGACGGCGCTGCTGTCGCTGTTCGTCTGTCTGGCCCTGCTGGGTCTGACCCGCCTGCTCCTGAGTGCACGCTTGCGCGCTGAATTTGCCGCCCTCGGGGCGTCGCCGAGTGCCGCTGGCAGCAAGCTGCGCCACGCGACGCTTCGCGACTGGTTCTGATCCCGGCGCCGACGGCAGGGTCGTCTGTCATGGCGACCCGTGCCACACCCACCGTCAGGCTGCGCTCGGTGGCTCGCTCAGGATTCCTGGTGATAGGCGATGACGCGCTGAACCTCGTTGCGTGAGCCGAGCACCACACTCACTCGCTCATGCAGCTTGGACGGCGTGAGGTCCATGATGCGTTGGCGGCCGTTGCTGGCCACACCACCCGCCTGCTCGACCAGGAAGGCCATGGGATTGGCCTCGTACATCAGGCGCAGCTTGCCGGGCTTGTCCGGCTCGCGCTGGTCCCAGGGGTACATGAAGACGCCGCCGCGGGTGAGGATGCGGTGCACGTCGGCCACCATGCTGGCCACCCAGCGCATGTTGAAGTCCTTGCCGCGCGGGCCGTCCTTGCCGGCCAGGCACTCGTCGATGTAGCGCTTCACCGGCGGCGCCCAGTGGCGCATGTTCGACATGTTGATGGCGAATTCCTTCGTGTCTTCA
>JBEEJN010000070.1:0-21280 GCA_041169165.1 Pseudomonadota bacterium | reverse complement strand
ACGGCGACCATGGCGGCGCGATCGGCTACCTGGTGGGCCAGGAGAACCGCGGCCTGGAGTACATGTTCATCATGATGAACGCGGCCCGTTTCGCGGTCGGCATCCAGGGCATCGCGGTGGCGGACCGGGCCTACCAGAAGGCGGTGCAGTACGCCCGTGACCGCGTCCAGTCGCGCCCGGTCGACGGCTCGCTGCCGACGGCCGGCGCGATCATCCATCACCCCGACGTGCGCCGCATGCTGATGACGATGCGTGCCCTCAGCGAGGGCTGTCGCGCGCTGGCGCTCGTCGCCGGAGCCGCCTACGACGCCGCGCACCACCATCCGGATGCCGACACCCGCAAGGTCAACCAGGCCTTCTACGAGTTCATGGTGCCGCTGGTGAAGGGCTACAGCACGGAGATGAGCCTCGAGGTGACCAGCCTGGGCGTGCAGGTGCACGGCGGCATGGGCTTCATCGAGGAGACCGGCGCGGCGCAGTACTACCGCGACGCCAAGATCCTCACCATCTACGAAGGCACGACCGCCATCCAGGCCAACGACCTGGTGGGCCGCAAGACCGCGCGCGACGGCGGCACCACCGCCAAGGCCATCGCCGGCCAGATCGAAGTGACCGAGCAGGCCCTGGCCAGCCGCAATGGCGCGGGTTGCCAGGCCTATGCCAAGCGCCTGAAGGCCGCGCGCCTGGCCTTCATCGATGCGGTCGAGTTCATCGCCGCCAACAGCCGCAGCAACCCCAACGCCGCCTACGCCGGCTCGGTGCCCTACCTGATTCTGGCCGGCAACCTGATGGCCGGCTGGCAGATGGGCCGCGCGCTGATCGCCGCCGAGGACGCGATCAACGAAGGCGAGGAGGTCGACTTCATGAACGCCAAGGTGGCCACCGCGCGCTTCTACGGCGACCACATCCTGGCCAAGGTGCCGGGCCTGCGCGATGCCATCGTCGAAGGCGCCGAGTCCGCCGTCGCCCTGGCCCTGGAGGCCTACTGATGAGCCGGGTCCTTCCTGGTGCGCTGGCGCACCTGCCGCTGCCCATCATCGGCTCGCCGCTCTTCATCATCAGCAACCCCAAGCTGGTGATCGCCCAGTGCATCGCCGGTGTGGTGGGCTCCATGCCCGCCCTGAACGCCCGCCCGGCCGAACAGCTGGACGACTGGCTGGCCGAGATCACCGAGACGCTGGATGCCTACAACAAGGCCCATCCCGACGCGCCGGCCGCGCCCTTTGCCATCAACCAGATCGTGCACAAGAGCAACGACCGGCTCGAACACGACATGATGATGTGCGCCAAGTACAAGGTGCCCATCGTCATCACCAGCCTGGGCGCGCGCACCGACGTGAACGACGCGGTTCACGCGTGGGGCGGCGTGGTGCTGCACGACATCATCAACAACGCCTTCGCGAAGAAGGCGGTGGAGAAGGGCGCCGACGGCCTGATCGCGGTGGCGGCCGGGGCAGGGGGGCACGCCGGGGTGAAGAGCCCGTTTGCGCTCATCCAGGAAATTCGCCAGTGGTTCGACGGCCCGGTGGCGCTGTCGGGCTCCATTGCCAGCGGCGGCGCGGTGCTGGCCGCCCAGGCCATGGGGGCGGATTTCGCCTACATCGGCTCGGCCTTCATCGCCACCGACGAAGCGCGTGCAGCCGAGGCCTACAAGCAGGCCATCGTGGACGGCAACAGCGACGACATCGTCTACAGCAACCTGTTCACCGGCGTGCATGGCAACTACCTGAAACCCAGCATCCGCGCCGCCGGCCTCGACCCGGACAACCTGCCCGAAAGCGACCCGTCGAAGATGAACTTCGGCGGTGATGCAAAAAAGGCTTGGAAGGACATCTGGGGCTGTGGCCAGGGCATCGGCGCGATCGACAAGGTGCAGCCGGCCGGCGATCTGGTGGCCAGGCTCAAGGCCGAATACCAGGCAGCACGCCTACGCGTGCTGGCCTGAATGCATTCAGGCTTCGTCCGCCTGGCCGGCATTGCCGGCTCGAGCAGCGGGCTTGCCGGTCTCCAGCAGGCGTGCAGCCTTGCTATCGGTGGCGGCGGCGGTTCGAAAGTAGCCCACCACCGACGCCACCGAGGCGTGGCCGGTCAGCGCCATGGTCTCTCCGATCGAGACCTGCTGGCGTGCCGCCTCGGTGACAAAACCAGAGCGCAGTGAATGCGCCGAATAGTCGTCGGGCAGGCCGGCCAGCAGGCTGCGCGCCTTGATGATGTCGCGCACTGCGGCCGCTGACAGCGGCTCGGCGACCTGACCGCCTTTGCGAATGCGCCGGAAGATGGCCCCCTCACGGATGCCGCTGCGCGTCAGCCAGGTTTCGAGTGCATCAGCCGCCGGGCCGACGATGGGCTTGTCGGTGGCGCGGTTGGCCCAGCCGGACTGATTGGTCTTGCTGTGGTGCAGGGCGTAGATCCAGGTGTTGTCGGCGACCTTGCGCACCTTGTCCAGCGTGGCTGACGTCACCTCCGAACGTCGCCGCCCACCACTCGACCAGGCAAACAGGATCAGCGCACGGTCGCGCACCCCCCGCAGCGTGTCGTCACAGGTGTCGAGCAGAGCCTGCAAAGGTTCGCGCGTCAGCGCAGCCTTCTTGTCCTGGGTCACACCGCGCCGGGCGTAGGCGCGACGTGTGCGTGACATCAGTTCACGTACTTTGGCGTCCAGGCAGGGATTGGCCTGACCGGCAAGCTGGTGCGCCTTGGACAACACGCTGATGCGGTGCACCAGTGTCGCGAGCGCGGGAGCGCCCGGCGCCGCCTTGTGGCCAGACTCGACCAGGGCTCGATCGACCGCCTCGGGCAATTCGCATCTCAGGCTATTGCCGGAGCGCCGCTCCGCGTGATCGACGATGAACTGCATCACGGCTGGCACTGGTACGGGCAGGGCAATGGGCTGGCCAAAACGCAACTCGTACCAGGCCGCCCAGTAACGAATGGCGGCCTGATAGCTGCGCACTGTGTTTTCTGATTCACCTTCGGCCAGCAGGGCGCTCATGGCGTTTTCGGTCTCGGACGCCAGACGTGCCGGGTCGAGCGGCAAACCCAGTGGCTGGCTGACGTCGATCACCATGGGTGGGCTGCCTTCGAACGACTTGGTAGGGGCGACGGTCATGACGATGCCATGTGTATGATTGGATTTATGTTGTGTATGACATTTGATTTCATACATTTTGCCGTGTCAACTAACGATAAGTATTAATTATCGTGACTAACAAGGACAATCAGCCCATGAGTCGCGGGATCACTGAACATGACGTGTGCCGCGCCGCCGATGACCTGCTGATGCAGGGCCTGCGGCCGACGATCGAACGCGTGCGACAGCACATTGGCCGCGGCTCGCCCAACACAGTCAGCCCGCACCTCGAAGGCTGGTTTCGCCGACTTGGCCAGCGTGTCCAGCCGCAAGTCCAGGCCGTGTCGACCTCTGCGCCTGGTGAAGGCCTTCCAGAGACGATCGGCGCGGCCGCCCGCCAGTTCTGGCAGTCCGCGCTGGCATGTGCTCGACAAGAGTTCGCGGATCAGGCCCGCCAGGTGCAGGACGATGCGGCAGCTCAGGTCAGCCAAGCACGGACCGATGCCGAAACGGCCACGGCGGCGGCACGCCAAGAGATCGCTGCAGCTCACGCTCTGGCGCACGACGCAGCGCGCGAGCGCGACATCATGCGGCGCCAGTTCGACCAGGCCCAGGAGCACATGGCGACTCTCCGCCACGATCTGGCCACCCGGTCGGCACGTCTGGAAGACGCACATGGCGCCCTGGCCGCGGTCGACGCCAGGTTGCAGAGCCAGGAAGCGCGCGAAGCCGTCACCGTGGCCGGCCTGCGCGCGCAACTCACCGACGCTCTGGCCAGAGCTGATGCCGCCGATCGCCGCGTGGCCCTTGAGCTTGACCGCGAGCGCACGCTGCGTGCCAAGGCCGAGCGCCGCACCGCGCAGCTTGAAAGCCAGCTCGAGCGTGATCGTCAAGCCGCTGCGCGGCGATTGGACGAAGCCCAGGCCCAGGCACAGGAACTGCTGTTGTCGCAGCAGCTGGCGGCCCAGCAGCGCGAATCGCGCCTGGTCGAACAGCTGGACGCCGCACAGGCCGAGCGAGCGGCACTGCGCAGCCAGGTCGAGCAACTGCGCCAGCGTGTCGACGACACATCTCGCGCCACAGCAGTCGCGCAGACCGAGGCCAGCATGCTCAGGACCGAACTTGAACGCTGGTCGGCCCTCATCCCTGTGGAGCGACAAGCGCCATCGACAAGCGCCTCGCCGGCGCAAACCCACGGCGCCGAGCCTGTGCCTGTCGAGCCAGATCGAATATCAGACGGGGCCTAGCCCTTACTCATCGCGTTATTCGTCGCGTTGCGCATCGCATCACCCTTCACGTTTCCCATCGCGTCGGGGCTGCCGCCGTCCGCTCGGACCGTCCGTGCGCCAACCGTGTGAGCGCGATGATGCTGGGATGATCAGGGCGATGTTGTGACAGCGCTCTCGCCGGCGCCGGCCGGCGCCGCCACCAAGGTGAGCGTGTCCACAGCGCCACTTCCAACCGGCGACCACAGCGGCAGGCTGCCATTGCTGACCCATCGGCCGAGGAAACGCCGGTACAACGGCGAGAGTGGATTGCCCGACTGGCCGCTTGAATAGATGAAGCGCGACTTGGACGGATCCCCCACGTCATACACGGCGCGCAGACTCGGCCCGTGTTCGCTGAGGTACAGCAAGTCGCTGCTGCCGTCCGCCTTGAGACCAACGCGAGAGACATTCACCGTGTGTCCGTCTCCGCCCACCGGCACACGCAGCTCGAACAGCCAAGCCAGCGACGCCAGCTTGCTGAACGGTCGGTGTTCGGCGCGCGCCTGGTGCACCGTGCCCCACTGCCAGCGTTGCGGGTTGTCGCCCAGGCGGGCTTGCAGCTCGGTCAGGGCGCGATTGAGCGCCTCGTTGGCCAGGTCATTGCAGGTCTCGACCTCGCGGGTCTGCTTGTTGTCGCACCACCAGGCGTCCTGACGGTCCATCACACCCTCGAGCGCGTCGCGAAAGCTGCGTCGTTCGCCGAACTCGCTCTGCCACAGAGGTCCGAGCTCGTCGGCGAACACCAGTTGCGTGAGATGGCGCGCCCAGGCGTGATAGATCAGCGGCGCGGGTTGACCAGGCGCCATCACGCCGTCAAAACGAGTGATCACGGTGGCCAAGCGCCCGGCCAGCGGATGCTCGCTCAAGGCCCGGCGGAAATATGGCAGCAGCCGCTGCGCACCCAGCGACACGATGTCGCCCTGGATCTCGGCCAGGCTGGCCAGGTCATGGCGCGGCCGTGCGGCCAGCAATTGTTCAATCCGTCGGGCGCGATAGGGCGGCGCCCATTCGCTTGTCAGATAGTGCGGGTAGTCCGGGCCATGGATGCGCTGGTTGGCCGTTGCGATCCAGCCGCGCTGCGGGTCACGCTCGCGCGGCGTGAGCGTTGGCTCGAGAAAGTCCTCCCAGTCATAACGCGCATCCCAGCCCGGCGCCGGCACCAGGCCGTGCAGATCGTTGGTCGGCTTGCGTACCGGCACCCGGCCGGCGGCGACGAATCCGATGTGGCCGTAGGCGCCCTCTGCATCGGCCACCACCATGTTCTGCATGGGCGCGACGTAGTCGGCGCTGGCATTGATGAACTCGGCCACGGTGCGCGCGCGGTTGAAGGCCAGGCCGGCTTCAACTGGCGAGGCGTCCGGGTCCAGCGCGGTCCAGCGCAGGGCAATGACATAGTGCGGCGCCCGCGCGGCGGCAGGCGCCTGCGGCGTATCACGCCCTGCGTCACCCGGTGCAACACCGGCGCCACTGCCCGCCTGGTTCGCCGCGCTGGCGGCCGCTGCAAGCGGTGCGCCGGTCAGGCCTTGAGTCACCGGCAGGTTGGCATCCGAAATCACCGGCCCGTGGCGGGTAGACCGCACCGTCATGCGTACATCGGCCGCACCGCGCACCTTGATGACTTCCACCTGCTGGTCAAAGCGCTGCCAGCCCTGCGGCGTTTCATAGACCCCGGCGTCGTCCGGATGCAGCCGTTCAAGATAGAGATCTTGGACGTCCGGGTTGGTGTTGGTGAATCCCCAGGCGATGTGCTGATTCTGGCCCAGCACCACGAGCGGGACACCCGGCATGGTGGCGCCAGCCAGCTGCAGCCCTGGAACCTCGATGCGGACGTAGTACCACAAGGCCGGCGCAGTCAGCTTCAGGTGCGGATCGTTGGCCAGCAGCGGTTTGCCGGTCACGCTGTGGCGGCCGTCAATCACCCAGTTGTTCGACCCGACGCCCTCGATACCCGATTCCGGCGCCGTGGACTGCAACTGCGCCGTACGCTCGGCCAGACCGGGTGACACCCGCCACTCACGCACCAGCGCCGCGTAGTCAGCCGTCGGCACAGGCCGCTCGCCTGGGTAAGGCGGCAGCAGTTCATTGATGCGCTGCACCGGCATCTGCATGGCCAGGCGCAGGCGCAAGAGCTCGGTGCTCCAGTTGCCGCCCAGATCCCAGGCCATCATGATGCCCCAGGCCAGGCTGTCGACCGGCGTCCATTCTTCTGGCTGCAGACCGAGCAGCAGAAACTCGGGCGGACGTGCACGCAGGTGGTCGCGCACCAGGGCATTGACGCCTGCTGCATAGGCCAGCAGCACGGCACGCGCCTCGGGGTGTTCGCGGGTCTGGATCCACTGTGCCTCGGCAGCATGGCGAACGGCGAGTGCTCGCAGGAACCGGTCCGTATCCAGCGCCGCCGGTCCGAAGGCCTCGGCCAGGCGGCCGGAACCGATGCGTTTGTGGGTCTCGAGTTGCCAGAGTCGGTCCTGGGCATGGACGAAACCGAGGCCGAACATGGCCTGTTCGAGGGTGGCGGCCTTGATGGTGGGCACACCGTCGGCATCACGCTCAATGCGCAGGCGGCTGGCCGGATCGTCCTTGCCGGCAGACGGCGACGAGGCTGACGCCGAGGTCGGCAGTCCGCGCACCGCCAACCGGCCTGAGGTGACCGGCAACATGCGTTGCCGCCAGACCAGTGCGGTGACCACAGTCGCGAACAACAAAAGCGCGACAACGATCAACAACACAAAGTAGGGACGGCGAAGCAATTGACGGCTCATGCTGGGCGACAACTCAGACTCGGTCAGGGTCTGCATGCTAACGGGCGTGACAAATACACAGGTCCATCGGTCCATGAGCCAGGTGCCAGCACGTCGCTGACCGCAACGGTTCGGGCCACTGCGGGTATGCGCCATGGGAAGTCCCCCCAGAAATACGGCCGCTCGCAGGCACAATCCACCCTGACTGAGTGTGCGACCGTGCCATGAACATCATCATCCTCGACGACTACCAGGACGCGGTGCGCAAATTGCGCTGCGCCGAGAAGGTCGGCAACCTGCCGTGCAAGGTCTTTACCAACACCGTGAAGGGTGTGGGCCAGTTGTCGGTGCGATTGAAGGACGCCGAGGTGCTGGTGCTCATCCGCGAACGCACCTCGTTCAACCGCCAGTTGCTGGAGCGGCTGCCGCGTCTGCGCCTGATCGCCCAGACTGGCCGGGTCGGCAACCACATCGACCTGGAAGCCTGCACTCAACTGGGCATCGCAGTCGCCGAAGGCGTCGGTTCGCCGGTAGCACCCGCCGAGCTGACCTGGGCGCTGGTGATGGCTGCGGCGCGCCGGTTGCCGCAATACATCTCCCATCTGAAACACGGCGCCTGGCAACAGTCCGGGCTCAAGGCGGCGTCCATGCCGCCCAATTTTGGCGTCGGCACTGTGCTGCGCGGGCGCACTCTGGGCCTCTGGGGCTACGGCAAGATCGGCCAGATCGTTGCCGGCTACGGCAAGGCATTCGGCATGAAGGTGCAGGTCTGGGGCAGCGAGGCCTCGCGCGCGCTGGCCGAGCAGCACGGCCATGTGCCCTGCCCTGACCGAGAAAGTTTTTTCAGTTCAAGCGATGTGCTGAGCCTGCACCTCAGGCTCAATGAAGTCACCCGCGGCATCGTCACCCACGCGGACCTGGCCCATATGCAGCCGGGCTCACTCATCGTCAACACCTCGCGTGCCGAACTCATCGAGGAAGGCGCACTGGTGGCAGCCCTCAATCGTGGCCGGCCCGGCATGGCGGCGGTGGATGTCTTCGAAAGTGAACCCATCCTGCAGGGCCATCCGCTGCTGCGGCTGGAAAACGCCATCTGTTCGCCGCACCTGGGTTATGTGGAACAAGACAGCTACGAACTCTACTTCGGCGCTGCCTTCGACAACGTGGTGAATTTCGTGCGCGGCACGCCCACCCACATCGTCAATCCCGAGGCACTGCTGGTGCGCCGCAGCTGAGATCGGTGCGGTAACGCGACACCACACTCATCATCTTGCCTGTTGCCTCGCCCACCAGCGACGCCGCGCTGCCGCGTGCCTCGACGCGCAGCCGCAATGCTCTGCTGCTGGGCAACTTCGCCATCGGTTGCGGCGTGATGGTGGTGCCGGCGGCGCTCAACGACCTGGTGGTCGACCTGGGCGTCTCGGTTGCACTGGGCGGACAACTGATCGCGGCCGGCGCCGCGATATTGTGTCTGGGCGCGCCGCTGCTCGCGGCCCTGCTGTCCCACTTCGACCGGCGCCGGTTGCTGACACTCAGCCTGATCTGGTACGTGGTCGGCCACGCGCTGGGAGCACTGGCGCCGGGCTATGTGTCATTGCTGGCCTTGCGCTGCGTCGGGGTGCTGGCCGCCGCGGTGTTCACGCCGCAGGCCGCAGCGACCATGGGTGTGATGAATGCACCACACGAACGCGGCCGCGCCATCACCTTCATCTTTCTGGGCTGGTCCTTGGCCTCGGTGCTGGGCATGCCGGTGCTGAGCTATGTCGCCCAGACGGCCGGCTGGCGCTGGGCCTTCGGCCTTGTGGCCGCGTTGAGCGCGCTGGCCGCAGTGGCGGTATGGCGCAGCTTGCCGGCCGGCGTGCACCCTCCCCGCGTGTCGCTGGCCAGCTGGCGTCAGGTGTACACCCAGCCGGCGCTGCTGGCCATCGTGGGTGTGACGGCGCTGGCCAGCGCCGGCCAGTTCACCTTGTTTTCCTACCTCACGCCCTACTGTCGCCAGGTGCTGGACGCCAACGCCAGCTCGATCAGCCTGCTCTTTCTCTGGTATGGCGCCATCGCCCTGGGCGCCAACATGCTGCTGAGCCGGCATGTCGACCGCGTGGGCGCCGCCCGTGCGGTCGACGGCTTGCTGGCGAGCATGACGCTGGCCATGCTGCTGTTCGCTTGGCCAGCCGGCGCGCTGGGCATGGCGGTGGTGCTGGTGCCCTGGGCCTTCGGTGGCTTTGCCAGCAACTCGGCCCAGCAAGCGCGGCTGGGCCATGCAGCACCGGCGCTGGCGGGCGCACTGCTGGCCCTCAACACCTCGGCCATCTATCTCGGGCAGGCGGTCGGCGCCGGCAGCGGCGCCCTGGTGGTGGCTGCCGGCGGATTTGGGCCTTTGCATCTGATGGCGTCAACCTGGATGCTGCTTGCCCTGGCACTGAGCCGCTGGGCCAGTGCCAGCCTGGCCCGCAGCCCGTTGGCGTCGGGGCAGGCATGACCACTGCCGCGCGTCCCTGACCTGCTTGACTGACGCTCGGACGCCGGTTGAACAAAGCGCCCTGCCCTGCCTCGATGACCTCACCTGCCCCTGACTCGACCACCGCCGTGCCGGCGGCGTCTGCCCGACCGGCGCCCCACTCCTGTCGCGAGCTGTGGTGGGTCTTCAATCGCCTCACCCTGCAAGGCTTCGGCGGCGTGTTGCCGATGGCACAACGTGAACTGGTCGAGCGGGCGCGCTGGCTGGACAAGGCCGACTTCGCCGAGATGCTGGCCCTGAGCCAGGTGCTTCCCGGGCCCAACATCGTCAACCTGGCGCTGATGATCGGCGACCGCTACTTCGGCTGGCGCGGCGCTCTCACCGCCTTGTGCGGCCTGCTGGCGCTACCGCTTGTCCTGGTACTCGCCTTGACCGTGGTCTACCAGCACTATGCCCATCTGCCGGCGGTGGCGGGTGCGTTGCGCGGCATGGGCGTGGTCGCGGCGGGGCTGGTCGGCGCCACGGCGCTCAAGCTGCTGCCCACGTTGAAGAAGAATCCCATGGGCCAGGTCGTCTGCGCCGGCTTCACGCTGCTCACGGTGGCTGTGGTCGGCGGGCTGCGTTGGCCGCTGCTCGTTTCGCTATTTGCTCTGGGCTTGCCGGCCGGGTGGTGGGCCTGGCGGCGTCTGGCGCCTGTGGCCCGCCCTGACACCACGGAAGGCCGTGCATGACGGCGTCCGACCTGTGGGCCCTGTTCGGCCACTTCCTCATGTTGTCGCTGCTCGCCATCGGTGGGGCCATCACCACCGCGCCAGACATCCAGCGCTACATGGTGGTTGAACATGGTTGGCTCAGCCCGGCACAGTTCACCGAGTCGATCGCCATCGCCCAGGCATCGCCGGGGCCGAATGTGCTGTTCGTGGCGGTGCTGGGCTGGAACGCCGGCGGCTGGCTGGGCCTGCTGGCTGCGCTCAGCGGCATCCTGCTGCCCTCGACCACGCTGGCCCTGCTCGCCAGCCGCTGGGGCCGGCAGCGCCGTGACACCCGCGGCGTGCGCGCCTTCAACGCCGGCATGGCGCCTATTTCACTGGGCCTGCTGCTCGCTACCTGCTGGCTGCTGAGCGCGCCCACGCGGGGCGAACCGGTGGCCGTGTTGCTGCTGTTGACCACCCTGGCGGTGATGTCGCGCGCCCGCATCAGCCCGCTGTGGCTGCTCGCGGCAGGCGCCGTGGTGGGCGCCCTGGGCTGGGTCTGAACGGGTCTGATCGACCCTGAGCAGCCACGCGCCTGTTCAGCGGCGTACGGCTTCGGGGTTGAGCGCCGTCTTGGGCTGGCCGCCGGTCAGCAGGGCGATGAGGTTGTCCGTCGCCAGGTTGGCCATGGCGCGCCGGGTGGGGATGCTGGAGCTGGCGATGTGCGGCGTCACCACGATGTTGGGCACTGTCAGCAGTTCCGGGTTGAGCTGGGGTTCGCCTTCGAAGACGTCCAGCGCCGCAGCCGCAATCTGGCGCTGGCGCAAGGCCAGCACCAGGGCCGCGTCGTCGACCACCCCGCCGCGGGCAATATTGGTCAGCGTCGCGGTCGGCTTCATCATGGCCAGCTCGGCCACCCCCACCATGTGGTGCGACGCTGCGCTGTAAGGCACCACGATGACCAGGTGATCAGCCTGGCGCAGCAATTCGTCCTTGCTCACCCAGCGCGCGCCGAGCTGCTGCTCGGTCTCGGCCGGCAGGCGTGAACGGTTGTGGTAGACCACCGGCATGCCAAAACCCAGCGCACCGCGTCGTGCGATGGCCTGGCCGATGCGCCCCATGCCCAGCACGCCGAGCGTCGCGCCATGCACGTCGCTGCCGGCGAACATGTCCACGCCCCATTGCGTCCACTCGCCGCGCCGCAGGAAGTGTTCCGATTCGGCGATGCGCCGCGCCGCCGCCATCATGAGCGCGAAGCCGAAATCGGCGGTGGTCTCGGTCAACACGTCGGGGGCATTGGTCACGACGATGCCGCGTGCGGTGCAGGCCGGCACATCGATGTTGTTGTAGCCCACAGCCATCGAACACACGGCACGCAGCTCGGGGCAGGCGTCGAGCAAGGTGGTGTCGATCTTTTCGCCACCGGTGATGAATACGCCGGCCTTGCCCTGCAACCGCTCGATCAGCTGCGGCTGGGACCAGATGTCGTCGTTGTTGTTGCTGCTGACATCGAAGTGCTCGCGCAGGCGATCGACGATGTCGCTGAACACCTTGCGGGCCACCAGGACGGCGGGTCGGGTCGAGGAGGAACTCATGCGGGTCTGGTGTGTAAGGGGTCGTCAGGGCGCGATCGGCGGCCTGTGCGTGGTGAGGCGAGCGGCGTGGCGAGCGGAGAGATGGGCAGGCCGCTCACTCATGGAAGCGCGCGAAGCCCGACACCGGCTCGCGTTCGGTGACCAGCTGGTTCTCGGCGGCCGCCGGGTCGGCGTGGCCCAGGGCCATGCCGCACACCACCATCTCCTGCTCGCCCAGGGCGAGTTCGGCGCTGATGAGGCGGTGGAACTGCGTGAAGGCAGCCTGCGGACAGGTATCCAGACCACGCGCGCGCGCTGCGATCATGATGTTTTGTAGGAACATGCCGTAGTCCAGCCATGAGCCCTGGCACATGTGCCGGTCGATGGTGAAGATGAAACCCACCGGCGCGTCGAAAAAGCGGTAGTTGCGCGCGTGCTGATCATGCATGCGCGCCTTGTCACTCTTGGCGATGCCCAGCAGGCTGTACAAGTCCCAGCCGACCTTGCGGCGCCGGTCGATATACGGCGAGATCCACTGCTGCGGGTAATAGGCGTATTCCTCGCTGTGCAGGGCGAGTTCCTCGGGGTCGTCATAGGCCGCAACGATGCGGTCACCCAGGCGTTGCAGGGTGTCGCCCATCAGCACATGCACTTTCCAGGGCTGGGTGTTGGTGCCGGACGGCGCCCGCGACGCCACCTGCAGGATGGCCTCGACCTCGCTGCGACTGACCGGGCTGGGCAGAAAGGCGCGCAGCGAGCGGCGGCTGGTGATGGCGGCATCAACGATGGCGGCCAGGCTGGGGTCGACGGTAGGAATCATCGGGTCTCAAGGCGTGACGGGAAGAACATGGCCGGCCTCGCCCGCTCCGTCCGGGGTGAGGGCGAGCAGCGCATGACGCAAGGCATCGGGCAAGAGAGTCGGTCGGCGGTTCACGCGGTCGACATAGACATGCACGAACTCGCCATGGGCCGCGCTGAGCGGTCCGCCGCGGGCGAACAGGCCGACCCGGTAACGCACCGAACTGCGCCCCATCTCGGCCACCGCGATGCCGGCCTCGACCGTCTGCGGGAACGCCAGCGGCGCAAAGTAGTGGCACTGCGTGTGCACCACCAGACCGATGACCTCGCCACGCTCGATGTCCAGCGCACCGGCTTCGATCAGGTAGCGGTTCACCGTGGTGTCGAACCAGCTGTAGTAGACGACGTTGTTGACATGGCCGTAGACGTCGTTGTCCGACCAGCGGGTGCTGATGTCCGTGTAATGGCGATAGGCGCTGCGCGGGGCGGCTTGCGGGCGTGGCATGGCGCGCATTATTCCTGCGGCACGCTGCTGCCGTCGGCCGTCACGCGGCAAAGTGATGCCGGCTGATTCACAGCCAGGCGGGCCACCGCAGCCCGATCGCGCCGGCCGGCCCAGGCCAGCCAGGAGGCATGGGCCAACCGCCAGGTGCGCAACTGCAGCGACACCGTCATCGCGATGTCCTCGCCGTAACCTCCGCCCATGGTCAGCACCAAGGGGATGCCACGCTCGCGTGTGGCACGCAACACCCGTTCATCGCGCGCCGCCACGCCTTCGGCGCTCAGGCCCAGGCGGCCCAAGCGATCACCCTCGTGCACGTCCACCCCGGCCTGGTAGAACACCAGGCCAGGTGGTGCATCGCCGTGGCGGCGCCACAGTTCGTCAAGCGCGTCGTCCAGGGCGGCGAGGTAGGTGGTGTCGTCGCAGTCGTCCGGCAGGTCGACGTCCAGGTCGCTCGCCACCTTGCGGAAGGGAAAGTTGCGCTCGCCGTGCAAGGACAGGGTGAACACGCTCGGGTCGTCGGCAAAGATGGCCGCGGTGCCGTTGCCCTGGTGCACATCCAGATCGATCACCGCCACCCGCAGCCCTGCCCGGCTGCCGTGCTGGCGCGCCCACTCGGCCTGCATCAACCGCGCTGCCACCGCAATGTCGTTGAACACGCAGTAGCCGCCACCGCGCGCGCTGCTGGCATGGTGGGTGCCACCGCCCAGGCTGCCCGCCACGCCTTCGGCCAGGGCGGCACGCGCAGCACAGATGGTGCCGCCGACCGAGCGCCGAGCACGTTCGGCCATGCCGGTGCTCCACAGAAAACCGATCTCGCGCTGCGCGGCCGCGTCCAGGGTGCCGTCGAACACGGCGGCGATGTAGTCCGGCGCATGGGCCAGTGCGAGTTCGCCGGCCGTGGCGGGCACGCATGGCTGCAGGCGCAGGCCAGGCAGTTGGGCCTGATGACGTTCCAGCGCCTCGCGCAGCAGCCGGTACTTGTCGATCGGAAAGCGATGACCCGGCGGAAGTTGCAACGAGATCTGGTCGTTGTGGAACCCAAGCATCGGTCGATTCTGCCCCGGCCCCACATCGAGGCCGGGTCTAGATGTCAGCCTCTAATTGATGTTGCAATGCAGCATCCCTCTTGCATTTCAAGGGTTGACCCCTATACTTCGAGCCATGCTGCGGTGCAGCAAATCCTTCTCAATCACTTGGAGCCGCTTCATGTCCAACTTCGACCAGTTCACCGCCACCAGCAAGGAAACCGTTGAGTCCCTGCTCGAAATCTCCGGCAAGACCTTCGCCGGCGTCGAGAAGCTCGTTGAACTGAACCTGCAGACGGCCCGCGCCGCCTTCGAAGACAGCAGTGAAGCCGCCAAGGCTGCCCTGGGTGCCAAGGACGCGCAGGAACTGCTGGCTCTGCAAGCCGGCCTGGTGCAACCCGCCGCCGACAAGGCTGCCGCCTATGGCCGCCAGGTCTATGACATCGCCGCCGCCACCCAGGCCGACCTGAGCAAGCTGTTTGAAGCCCAGTTCGCCGGCGCGCAGCAAAAGGTGCTGGCCCTGGTCGAAAGCGCCGCCAAGAACGCCCCGGCTGGCAGCGAAAACGCCGTCGCCCTGGTGAAGTCGGCCGTCGCCGCGGCCAACAACGCCGTCGAGACCGCCCAGAAGGCTGCCAAGCAAGCCGCCAGCGTCGCCGAAGCCAACTTCCAGACCCTGGCCGCCCAGGCGACCTCGGCCGCCAAGGCTGCTGCCCAGGCCGCCCCCAAGGCTGCCCGTCGCGCCGCCTGAAGTGGCTCGCCGACCGTCCTGCAGGGCGGTCGGATCTGAAAAAGCGTGTAGTCCTGCCCTGACGGCCCGAACTTTCGGGCCGTTGTCACGTCTACCCGCCGGCATGGTGCTAGTCTTCGCTCCATGTGAACGGTTGTCTCCTCGGTACCCCTTCGGAACACGGTTTCAAGGTACCTTCAGCCCGGCTTCTGGCCGGGCTTTCTTTTTTCCGCGTCCGGCCGCCGCGCTCACTGGCGCACACCGAGTGTGGATGGGCCCACGGCAGGCTTGGGCCCAGGCTGCGGCTGCTTAAAAAAGATGGGCTTAACGTTTTGGAACTTTCTTCCAGCAAACTACGGCCTTGTTCGACATGTCACGGCGCACTTGACCGGTCCGGCCGTCGCACGATTCGAACGCTGCATCGCTGAGCAGCAGACAGATACCTACCAATCAATCGCAATTCGCCTGCCGCCCAAGGAATCCGCATGAGCAGCCCCCGCCCCGACAGCCCGCGCACCTCGCGCAGCAGCCCCGGCACCGAGGCCAACAGCCAATGGGTGTCGGCCTGGGAATCCTTGGTCGACCGCCAGCCGCATTTGCGCCAGCCTGAATTGGCTGCGCACGCGCTGCGGATTCCGGAAGCCGGGCTGATGGCCCTGCGTGTCGGGCAGGATTCCACCCGGCTGCGCGGCCGGGCGGTCGACTGGCTGTCGCCGGTGACGCGCTGGGGCAAGGTGGCGCTGACGGTGCGCAACACCCTGGGCACGGCCACGGTACGCACCGAGGTGCGTGAACTCAAGCTGTCCGGCGACACCTTGCGCCTGGTGGGCGACCACGAAGACGTCTTGTTGTCCAACAAGGCCGCCGTGCATGGCTTTGTGCATGAAGACGCCGCCCAGACAAGCGCCCGCCACGGCCTGTACCTCTACGACCCGACCGGTGAGGTCCTGCTGCGCCTGCAGCTGCTGACGCCGGCAGGTGAACGTGCCGCCCTGCCCCATCTGCTGGCGCATTCGGATTTCGAATCCGGCACCGGCTGGCGCGCCAGCAGCATCGGCAGCGAATCCGTCGGCGGCTTTCCGGGCTGGTGCTCGATCGAGTCCACGCTCAATCGCATGGAAGCGGCACGCCGCGCCATGGTGGCCGCCGTCTCGCAGAGCGCCGAGTTGCCGGCCATGCGGGTCATCGTCGAAGGCAAGGCGGTCGCGATGAACTACCTGGGTCCGATGCAAGGCAACCTGTCGGCAGCGCCGCTGGTGGACGGTGGTGCGGACTTCGTCTTCAGCGCCCGCACCGCCACCGCCAACCATGCCTTTGTCTGCCTGGCGCCCGATGGTGTGCCCTATCTGCGCTTTCACGACGCCGAGACCGCCACCTTCACCCTGTGGCCCCAGGTGCCGGCCACCGAGGCCCGTGCCTGGGTGACGGCGGCGACAAACCCGCAGCGCTGAACCGGCTCAGGCCTGGGCCTGTGCGCCCATCAGGTAATCGACCTTGCCGAGATCAACGCCGTTGTGCCGCAACAAGGCATAGGCGGTGGTGATGTGGAAGAAGAAGTTGGGCAAGGCCCAATGCTTGAGGTAGGCCTCGCCCTTCATCACCCGCATCACCCGCTCGCGCCCGACCGGGAAACTGATTTCCTTGGCCTCGCTGCCATCCAGGGCTGCCGCCGGCACGCTGTCCAGAAAGGCCAGCGTCGAGTCGATGCGCTGGCACAACTGCGCCATCGTCGTTTCGTTGTCCTCGTGGCGCGGCGCCTCGAGTCCGCCCACGCGCGCCACGCACAGCTTGGCCGCGTCGCAGGCAATACGCACCTGTGAGGCCAGCGGCAACATATCCGGTGCAAGCCGCACATTCACCAGCACGTCGGCACTGAAATTGCGCTGGGCTGCCGAGGCCATGCCTTTTTCCAGGCAATGCTTGAGATTGCGCAGCCCGGTGCTGAAGATGGGCAGGCTGGCGCTGGACATCGAAATGGACATGTGAACTCCTGGTTGCGGACGCCGCCGATGGGACGGGCCGAGCGCGCCATCATAGGTGTCGACCCCCAGCCCTGCTGACGCTGTACGTGACTCGTGGGTTCCGCCATACCCGGTCGGCGCCGGCAATCCGATCTGTGTTCTTCAAACAACAGCTCCCGCCACCTGCGGGTGTGCGTATTTCACGCGCGGGTCGATATTGATTCATATTGCTCTGGCTTAATGCGCTGCGAATTTTCGTTTTTAATAATCCGCAGCAAGCCTCCTCAATGGAATGAATCATGCCGTTGCGTATATCGCTTCGGGTATTGCTTCGTCCAGCGGTTTTCAGGCAAGCTTGCTGTGAAAATGAACACTCAAACTGAAACCAAACTGCGTGGCCGGGTGGCCTGGTCTGGGCATCCCAGTGAATTTGCGGCTCATTTCGATATCCAGTCCGAGGCACCGCAAACTACGCCGCGTGGCAAACAGGCCGACAGTGGTGTCCTGCCTTTCGATACCAGCGAGTCAGCCGTCTCGGCGCGGCAGGTGGCCAGAGCGCGCCAGTTGGGTTCGCTCGGCGGCAGCAAGCCCGCTCGTCACGCCATCCTGTCCGACAGCGCAGCCCAGGCATTGCGCGAAGCCTGGACGCGCTGGTCCGCCCTGCACCCCGGCCCCAATGGCCACGCGCGCGCCGCGGCGAGCCTGCGCGTGCGCGAGGTCGAACTGCTGCGCACGCTCGAAGGCCAGGGTGTCACCGCCCTGCAGCCCGATCTCGAGCAACTGCTGGCGCCCGTCACCCGCTGGGGCCGACTGGTGGTGGAAGTGAACCACACCCTGGGCACGGGTTGGCTGTCGTTGACGGCGCAGCAGGCCATGTTTGAACGCGGGCATGCGCTGCTGCACGACGGCAACCGCCAGTGCGTGCTGCGCGGCAACGCCTGTACCGACATCTTCTTGGTCCACAGCGCCGGCGCGTTGGCGCTGCACTGTTTCGGCGAACACGGCGAGCCGGTCGCACGGGTGCATTTCGCGCTCCCCGCCGACGCACCCGAAGCGAAGGCCGCAGTACGCCACCTGCTGGGCTGCGTGCGCGTCACGGGCGAAGCGCCCAGGCAGGGTGACAGCAACGGCAGGCTGGATCGCCCGGGTTGGTGCGCCATCGAGCGCCAGATCACCACCGCCGAAGCGCTGGCCACCCTGTGCCGCGGCATCACCCATACGCTGGATCAGGCGCCGCCGATGCAACTGGCGCTGGAAGGGCCACACGCCATCCTCGCCTGCCAGGCCACAGCGGTGCATCGCGCCAGCACTCAACCCTCGCCGATGCTGGGTACTCGCCTGTGCATGTTGCAGTTCCGGCCACAGGCGCTGCGCCACGCCGCCATTTGCATCGGGCCGGACGGCCAGCCTTTTGTGCGCCTGCACGCGCAGGACGGCAGCTGCCTGCGCTTGCAATACGCCGGCCTGGACGACAGCCCGCGCAACTGGGTCCAGGCCCTGCTGGTCGACGACTGAGTCAGCCGCCCGCTGCTTGTCGCCTGGGCGGCTGCGGGTGCCAGCGCGCCAGACACACGCTGTCCACATACTGGCCGTCACGCAGCGAGGCACCGCGCAGCCGGCCTTCGGTCTCGAAACCCATGCCCTGGAAAAGCTGGATGGCACGCGTGTTGTCCGCATCCACCTGCAGCTCGATGCGCAAGACCTGCGCCCAGCGGTCGGCGTAGTCCAGCAGCGCCGTCGTCAAGGCCCAGCCCAGGCCCTGGCCCTGGCCGTCCGGGTGCACGCAGATGTCCAGGCTCATCACATGCTGGCGCCGCAGTTGTTGCACTGACGCCGGGTGCAGGCCGGCAAAGCCTTGCACCTGGTAGGGCCCGCCGTTCAGACTGATCTCGCCCACCAGCAACAGGTCGCG
The DNA here is from genome assembly GCA_041169165.1 of Pseudomonadota bacterium. Taxonomy (GTDB): domain Bacteria; phylum Pseudomonadota; class Gammaproteobacteria; order Burkholderiales; family Burkholderiaceae_C; genus Sphaerotilus. The sequence continues at coordinate 2,549 of JBEEJN010000070.1, read as the reverse complement.
CTGACCCGGCGCCAGCATCGCGGCCAGCCGGGCGCGCCACAAGTCCTCATCCGGATACGGCAGCTGCAGCGTGTGCGGGTAGACGTCCACATGGCCCTGGATGCGGGCGCATTCGGCGGCATCGCTCACACGGGCACGCCGCACGTTGAGCTGCACCGGCGGCAGAGGGGCTGAGGCGGGCGCGGGTGCGCTGGTGGATCGTTCATTCATGTACTGACTGCTCCATTGAGACGGCGACGTAGGCAAGCCCGCATCTTGGGTGGGCGACCCCGCCAAGGCAAGGCGAGATGACACACCCGATTGAGGGCTGTCGGCCCGCCCCCGCCACGAAGCTCGCGCCGGCGTGAGGAGTTGCCCGCCCTGCCCCGCTCCGTCCCGCCTTGCCCTGTTCCAGGCCGGCGCGGCCCGGGTTGGCTCAGCGCCGAATCACACCGACGTCAAACCGCGATCACACCCGTTCGGTCACCCAGCCCGGCACGCTGGCCAGCGCAGCCGCCAGCTTGCTGGCATCCGTGCCGCCGGCCATGGCCATGTCCGGCTTGCCGCCGCCCTTGCCGCCCACCTGCTGGGCGACAAAGTTCACCAGCTCGCCGGCCTTGACCTTGCCGATCGAGTCCGCCGTCACGCCCGCGGCCAGCTGCACCTTGTTGTTCGCGCCGTCCACCGCGGCCAGCACGATGGCAGCCGTCTTGAGCTTGTTCTTCAGCTGGTCCATGGTGGTGCGCAGCGAGGCGGCGTCGGCGCCTTCCAGCGTCACCGCCAGCACCTTGAGGCCCTTGATGTCCACCGCCCGCGCCAGCAGGCTGTCGCCCTGCGACGAGGCCAGCTTGCCCTTGAGCGCTGCCAGCTCCTTTTCCAGCGCCCGCACCTGGTCCTGCAGACCGTGGATGCGCGCCGGCAGCTCGGCCGGTGTGGCCTTGAGCGAGCCGGCCACGCCGTTCACGGTGGCTTCAAGTCCCTGCAGATAGGCCAGGGCGTTGTCGCCGGTCACCGCCTCGATGCGGCGGATGCCTGCCGCCACGCCAGCTTCGGCCACCACCTTGAACAGGCCGATGTCGCCGGTCGCCTTCACATGGGTGCCGCCGCACAGCTCGCGCGTGCTGCCGATGGACAGCACCCGCACCGTCTCGCCGTACTTCTCGCCGAACAGCATCATCGCGCCGGACTTCTGCGCGTCGTCGATCGCCATCACCTGCGCGCTGGCGGCGGCATTGGCCAGCACCTCGGCATTCACGATGGCCTCGACCGCGCGGATCTGCTCATCCGTCACCGGCGCGTTGTGGGCAAAGTCGAAGCGGGTGCGATCGGCCGTGACCAGCGAGCCCTTCTGCTGCACATGGCTGCCCAGCACTTCGCGCAAGGCCTTGTGCATCAGGTGGGTGGCGCTGTGGTTGCGCACCGTCTTGGCGCGCAGCTCGGCGTTCACGCGGGCGGTGAACACATCGCCCACCTTGACCGCCCCCTCGACCACCCGGCCGTGGTGGCCGAACACATCGGCCTGGATCTTGATGGTGTCTTCCACCAGCACGCGGGTCGTGCCGTTGCGCAGCTCGCCGCTGTCGCCTGCCTGGCCGCCGCTTTCGGCATAGAAGGGCGTGTGGTCCAGCACCACCACCGCGTCGTCGCCGGCCTGGGCGGCATCGACCTGCGTGCCGTCCACATACACCGCCAGCACCTTGGCGTCCTCACGCACCAGCTGCTCGTAGCCGTGGAAGGTGGTCGCCGCGCCGCTGTAGGCCAGGCCCGCCGCCATCTTGAACTTGCCCGCCGCCCGCGCCTGCTCGCGCTGGCGGTTCATGGCTGCCTCGAAGCCGGCCTGGTCCACCGTCACGCCGCGCTCGCGGCACACATCACCGGTCAGGTCGACCGGGAAGCCGTAGGTGTCATGCAGCTTGAAGGCAGTTTCGCCGTCGACCTGCTTGGCCCCGCCGGCGAGCGCGGATTCCAGAATCTCCATGCCGTGCTGGATGGTCTGGAAGAAGCGCTCCTCCTCCTGCTTCAGCACCTCGGTCACACGCTTCTCGGCCTGGCGCAGCTCGGGGTAGGCCTCGCCCATCTGCTTGACCAGCTCGGCGACGATGGCGTGGAAGAACGGCTTTCTCGCACCCAGCTTGTAGCCATGGCGGATGGCCCGGCGGGCAATGCGGCGCAGCACATAGCCGCGGCCTTCATTGCCCGGAATCACCCCGTCGACCACCGTGAACGAACAGGCGCGGATGTGATCGGCAATCACCTTCAAGCTAGGCGACTCGGGGTCGACACCCACACCGCCCGCCCCCTCGACCGCCGCCCTGGCCGCCGCCAGCAGCGCCACAAAGGTGTCGATCTCGTAGTTGGAATGCACATGCTGCAGCACCGCCGCAATGCGCTCCAGACCCATGCCGGTGTCCACCGAGGGCTTGGGCAGCTTGTGCATCACACCGTCTTCGGTGCGGTTGAACTGCATGAAGACGTTGTTCCAGATCTCGATGTAGCGGTCGCCGTCTTCATCCGGGCTGCCCGGCGGGCCGCCGGGGATGCCCTCGCCATGGTCAAAGAAGATCTCGGTG
>JBEEJN010000069.1:0-22457 GCA_041169165.1 Pseudomonadota bacterium | reverse complement strand
CGGTCGCTGCGTTGGTGGGCGGTCAGCACGGCCGATTTGGCGCCCTGGATCAGCAAGGTGCGCAGATAATCGTCGCCCCGTTTGGTGATGGCGCCCAGGTTGGTTTTGCCGCCGCTGGAATTCTGCCGCGAGGCGGCCGCGCAAATCGCCGCGCCATCGGCCGCATCGTTCTGCCCGTCTTGCCGCCCATGCGGTAGGGGCCGACGAAATGCCCGGCGATGAGCTTGGGCTGCAGTCCCAGCGCGGCCAACTTGCGCGCCCAGTAATGCGCGCCCGAACAGGTTTCCATGGCCACCGTGCATCCAGCAGGCAACTGCGCGCACCAGGCCAGGAACTTCTCGCGCGGCAAGGGCCGGTTCGTCACCACACGGCCCGCGGCATCCACCGCCACGACATGTATCACCCGCTTGGCCAGATCAACGCCCACACGCACGATCTGCCCTCGTGTAATATCGCTCATGGGACTTCTCCTTTCCAACGCAGATTGACCTTCCACATGGCAATCTTGGTACCGCGATACCGTCACCGGATTGGGGAAGTCCCTTCGTATTCGTTGCACCGGAAATCCCACAGCCGCCTTCGGCGCCTGCGGTCTTCCGGTGAATTCAAACGTTGGGCGTCTTCATGAATCCCGCGATTGAAGCCGAGGGCAATTGGCTTGTGTCTCAGGGAGAAAGAACCAAGGCCGTGTTTCTCGCCACCTTGATGCACGCGATCACTATCGCTGGTCGAAACAGCTACCGCCCGCAAACCGAGGAACTCGATAAGCCCGCACAGCTTCGCAAGGTTAATGAAATACAGCATCGCATCGCCGCTTGTTTACGGCAGGTTCTCTGCGGGCAAACCAATGAGAGCTTCGAACGATCAATTGCTGCGTGGGTTCTTGAGCAGCAAGACACCGAGCTACGGGATCTAATGTCGTACGCTTGGTACGATGCAAAAGACAAACTCTCATGAACAGCCTGACGCCCAACGCGGCACTTCTCGCTGTGCTTGGATGGCTGGGCAAGTCTCTGCTAGATAAGCTCATCGTCCGCGATACCATGCAGTTTGAGTCGGACCTAAAAGCAAAGACCGATGCCGAAATCGAACGCACGAAGAATGAGCTCCTTCATAGCGTTGAAAGCTACAAGGTCCAACTCAAAAAATCCGAATTCTTATTCCAAAATGTATTCGAGGCCGCGTCAGCTTTCACGGCAGTGCGTCAATCGATTCATCCTGGGTTCATAGTCCCAATGATGGAGTGGCACGACGCCTGCGATGAAATTGCTCGCAACTTCGGAAGGATCGAAAACGAACTGGCCGCATTCCTCAGCAAACACGGGGCAGTTCTGACCGATGGGGAGCGCCGAATACTAGTTGGAGCACTGGCTGACGCTGGCCACGGCAAATTCTAAATCGTAGATGGGGAGGTTGATCAAGATGCCAATACGCAGGCTGGTGTGCTCTACGATAATCTCAAGTCACTTGAAGAGAAACTAGTTGCCCGTGTCCGCGATCAATCCATCCTCTAATCAGGCAGAGCCTTGGCGCTGGCCCCGGCATCTAATATTGCCTGCGTCGCACTGATCAATCCGCCCCCTGCGGCTACATGCGTCGCTGCAACTTGCCGGATCCAGTAGCAGAATGAGCGTGTGCACGCCTCCACTTGGATGAAATGCATTGTCGCTTGAATATTGCGTACCAGGTGATAGATTCCGTGTTTTTATCATCGCGCTCTAAGAGCAATTCATACGATTAACCCCACAACTGAGCTTCGCGCCCTCTGAACTTCCGCCAATTTTTTCTTTATCCTTCATCAGATATTTCCACCGATCCACCAATACAGCACATTACCTGAAGACCTAAAATGTATTGTTTTGCTTGATTGTTTGCATGACGCATTGCATCCTCGACGATCACCCTGCGCTGGCTTTGGCGATGCGCAGACTACTCTCGCGGCCCCTCACCGCCAGCCAAGCGGAAGATATTTTTTCAGAGATTGGGTCAATGACGGAATCACTTTCATTGAGCCAGATGGATCTCTGGGAGCGGGCCATACGTGTCGAACTGCGGCGGTCTGAAGAAAAGTTCTGGGAAACCCATTGTTCTGCCTCGACACATACGCGGTGGTTCTCATCATGGTTTGATTTGTGTAGTGGTGACGGTCGAACACGGGAGTCAGCATTGCTCCGGGTGGGGCCCAGCGCGCCGAGCGCATTCTTTCTCGCGCTTGCGCTGCGACGATTGAATGACTGGGTGCCACAGGTGCGACGCGCAGCACGCGAGGCGCTTCCCGATCTGGCGGTCAATTCGGAGCCAGGAAAGGTCGCCGAAGTACTTTGGACCTTGCTTTGTCACTGGACGAGTTGGGGGCGCATGGACGTTCAGGACCGGCAGACTGTGGCAGCCATCGCTTCGCAAGATGCGGTTTCACGCGCGCTCAAGTCGAAGATCATGGGCACGACGGCAGGGCCAGCTGCACTCGTTTTTGCGCAATGCGCGCGGTCGGCGGTTTTCGATGCTTGGCTCTTTGAGTTCGCCTCGCATGCAGTACAGCCTGCAGTCAGGGCACGCGCGTTTCGCTGGCTGCTTTCAGGCCAGGTCACTTGGGTCGTCGGATATAAATGGAGATGGATCAACCTTGCATATCTCGAGGGTACGGTCGAAGCCATTACAGAATCTCGATCTATTTCTGTAACGCATCCTTTTTTGATGCTACTTGACGCCGCATCGGCAGACCGCTCTCCTCTCGTTCGACGCATCGCTGCTGAATTTCTCATTCGAGAATTGGCAACCTTGGGAGAAACCGCGCGGCCGATGGCACAGCGGTGCTCGTCGGACCGTAGTCGATCAGTAGCGGAACGCGGCGCCTTTGCCTTGCAACGACTCCAGGCTTCATTACCCATCGTCAATGCAATTAATCCTGAAGCTTGATTTGTGCAGGTCCGGTTCCGGTGCTTGAATCTGGTGTTCTCTTCGAACAAGTCAGATCCGGGCATACGCGCAATCGCAAACGGCGGCGGCCGGCCATACTCCCCCCATCCCACCGTCCACACGGAGACCACACATGACACGCGTTCGCGTCGAGGGTTATGCGATTTCGCTCGATGGCTACGGGGCCGGGCCGGACCAGGCGCTGGCCCATCCGCTCGGGGTGGGTGGCACGGACCTGCACCACTGGCTGTTCCCCACGCGCACCTTCCAGCGCGCCGTGCTGGGCAACGAAGACGGCACGACGGGCGTGGACGACCAGTACGCGCAGCGTGGCTTCGACAACGTGGGCGCCTGGATCCTCGGGCGCAACATGTTCAGCCCCTACCGCGGCGACTGGGGCGACGGCACCTGGAAGGGCTGGTGGGGCGACAACCCGCCGTACCACGTGCCGGTGTTCGTGCTGACGCACCACGCGCGCGCGCCGATCGAGATGGCGGGCGGCACGACCTTCCACTTCGTCACCGGCGGCGCGATGGAGGCGCTGGAACGCGCCCGCGCGGCAGCGTCGGCGGTGGGCAAGGACGTGCGCATCGGCGGCGGTGCGGCCACCATCCGGCAGTACCTGAGCCTAGGGCTGATCGACGAGCTGCACCTGGTCGTCTCGCCGGTGCTGCTGGGGCGCGGCGAGGCGCTGCTGGCCGGCATCGACCTGCGCGCGCTGGGCTACACCTGCGTGCAGAACGTCGGCACCGAGAAGGCGATGCACGTGGTGCTGCGGCGAACCGGCGGAGCAGGCGGGTAACTTCGCTACCGTCCGACCCCCCCTCAAGGAACGACGCAACAAGGAACACGCCGCAGGGCGCAGGAGCACACATGGGCAAAGGTCGTCTGGAAGCCTTCAGCGATGGCGTGCTGGCCATCATCATCACCATCATGGTGCTTGAGATGAAAGTGCCGCACGGCGCCACGCTGGAGGCGCTGCAGCCGCTGCTGCCGGTCTTTCTCAGCTACGTGCTGAGCTTTGTCTACGTGGGCATCTACTGGAACAACCACCACCACCTGCTGCACGCCTGCACGGGCGTCACCGGCGGCGTGTTGTGGGCCAACCTCAACCTGCTGTTCTGGCTCTCGCTCTTTCCCTTCGTCACCGGCTGGATGGGCGAGAACCACTTCGCCCCGCTGCCGCTGGCGCTTTATGGCGCGGTGCTGCTGGCGGCGGCGCTGTCGTACTACCTGCTGCAGCAGACCATCATCCGCACCCAGGGCCGCTCGTCCGCCTTGCGCAAGGCGGTGGGTGCCGACTGGAAGGGCAAGCTCTCGCCGGTCTTCTATCTGGTGGGCATTGCAGCGGCGTCGTTCAGCACCGTGCTGTCGCTGGCTGCCTATGTGGCGGTGGCCCTGGTCTGGCTGGTGCCTGACCGACGCATCGAGCGGGGCCTGCACCACGAGGGCTGAGCGAATTGCGCCGCACCGCGCGCCGCCTACGCCACCTGCCTCACCCGGAGACCCCACATGACCACCCGCAGCGACCTGCCCCAGCCCGCACCCAGCGCGTTTTTGCGCGAGGCCGGCGCCGGCCCGGCGGTGGTGTGTCTGCACGCCAACGCGGGCTCGTCGTCGCAGTGGCGCGGGCTGATGGACGCGCTTGGCCCCACACATCACGTGCTGGCGCCCGACAACTGGGGCGCCGGCAAGAGCCCCGCCTGGCCGCACGCACGCAAGGTGACGCTGGCCGACGAGGTGGACTTGCTCGGGCCGGTGTTCGACCGCGCAGGTGCTCGCTTTGTCTTGGTCGGCCATTCCTACGGCGGCGCGGTGGCGCTCAAGGCCGCGCTGCGGTACCGGTCGCGCGTAAACGCGCTGGTGCTCTACGAGCCGACGCTGTTTTCACTCGTCGACGCGCAGGGCCCGCCGCCCAATGGGGCGGACGGCATCCGCACGGCCGTCGCCGCCTCGGTCACCGCGCTGGCGCGGGGCGACCGCGACGCCGCTGCGGCGCACTTCATCAACTTCTGGATGGGCGCGGGCGCCTGGGTCGCGACGCCGCCGGCGCGCAAGCCGGCCATCACCGAGGCCATCGTCGCGGTCGAACACTGGGCCCACGCGCTGCTGCAGGAGCCCGCGCCGCTGCAGGACTTCGCCCAGCTCGACCTGCCCGTGCTTTACATGGTGGGTGAGCGCTCACCCGAGCCGGCGCAGGCCGTCGCGCGCCTGCTCATCCCCGCCCTGCCGCGGGTGACGGTGCGGCGCTTCGACGGCCTGGGCCACATGGCGCCGGTCACCCACCCCGAGGTGGTGAACGCTGCCATCGTGGACTTCCTGCATTCGGCGTGAGGCGGTTCAACGGTCAACTGCGGGCGCCAGCGAGTCGCCCGCCAGCACCGCCTGGTTGACGTTCAGCGCATTGGCGCCGGCGCCCGGCACGTCGAAGGTGACGCGCTGGTTCACGCGCAGGTGGGGCCAGTAGTCGGCCACGGCGTAGTGCTGGGTCGAGCGGTTGTCCCAGATGGCGATGCCGTGCGGCTCCCACTGGTGATGGACCATGAACTCGGGCTTCTTCAGCCAGTCCAGCAGGAAGCGCAGGATGCCCCGGCCGCCTCGTGGCGGTCCACGCCGAGGATGTTGCGGGTGAAGTCGCTGTTGACGAAGAGGCACTTGCGGCCCGAGTCGGGGTTGACCTTCACCACCGGGTGCACCACCGGCTTGAAGGCCTTGATGGCGGCGATGAGCGCGTCGTCGCCGCGTTTGCCCAGGGCCTCGCGGAAGGCCGAGACCTCCCAGCTGTGCACGGCCGAAAGGCCTTCGAGATACGCCTGCATGCCGGGCGAGAGCCAGTCGTAGGCCTTGCTGGTGCTCACCCAGCAGGTGTTGCCGCCGGCCGGCGGCGTCACGGTGATCTGGATGGCCGTGCCCAGCGGCGGCGTGGCCTTCCAGCTGATGTCGGTGTGCCAGTTGTCGATCGCGGGCGGGCGGCGTTCGTCGGAGGTGATGACCTCCATCTCGGGCGCGTCGGGGTTGCGGTCGAAGTAGGAGCCGCCCGAGACCGGGCCGAAGACCTTGGCCAGCGCGATGTGCTGCTGTGCGTTGATCACCTGCGGGCGAAAGAAGATCACCTCGAAGTCGAACAGCGCCTGGCGCAGCTCGGCCTGCACCGCCTCGCTGAGCGGCTGGGTGAGGTCGACGCCTTCGATCCACGCTGCGAAGTTGGGCATGCGCGGCACCGGGCGGAAGTGCTGGTAACGCGCGGCGATGTCGATCAGCTCGAGGGGCTTGGTGTTGGCCATGGCGATGGGCTCCGGTGAAGGGCGACGGATGGGATGTGCGGCGCGCGAGGGCGACGGCGCGGGCTCAGCGCCAGTGCAGCAGGCGCTTCTCGATCACGCTCATCAGGCGCACGATGGCCACGCCGAACAGGGTGAGGATGAGCAGCAGCGCCATCACGCCGTTGATGTCGAAGGTCGACCCCAGGTAGGCCAGGCGCTGGCCCAGGCCGTGTTCGCTGGCGATGATCTCGGTGCCGACTACACCCAGCAGCGCGTAGATCAGGCCCAGGCGCAGGCCCGAGAAGATCACCGGCACAGCGCCCGGCAGTGTGACCTGGAAGAAGGTGGTGGTGGCGCTGGCACCGAGCGTGCGGCAGAGCACGACATGGTCCTGGCTGATGCCGCGGATGCCGGCCACGGTGGCCGAGAGCACGATGAAGAAGGTGAGCGAGAAACCCACCGCCACCTTGCTGCCCACGCCCAGGCCGAACCAGAGGATGAAGAGCGGCGCCAGGGCGATGCGCGGCATCAGGTTGATGGCGTTGAGGTAAGGCTCGGCGAACCGCTCCAGCCAGGCCCAGCGCGCGAAGGCCAGGCCCACGCCAAAGGCCGCGACGCTGCCGATGAGGAAGGACAGGCCTACGCCTGCGCAGGTGAAACCGAAGTCGACCCACAGCTCGCGCGCGCGCAAGTTCGTCCACAGGAAGGCCGCCACGCCGCTGGGCCGGCCGAAGAAGGTGGGGTCGAGCCAGCCGCGCGCCGAGGCCAGTTCACCCGCGCCGACCATCAGCGCGACGAAGACCAGGTGTGCCAGGCCCCAGCGCCAGCGGGTGCGCGACGCGGCCGGGGTGGGCTCAGCCTTCATGGCGCGTCCAGCCCGATTCGAGGTGCGACCACACGGTGGTGTAGAGCTCGTGGAAGCGCTGTGACTTCTGCAGCTCGCGGATCGAGCGTGGCCGCGGCAGGTCGATCGCCACGTCAGCCACGATGCGGCCGGGGCGCGAGGACATCACCAGCACGCGGTCCGAGACGGCCACCGCCTCGGCCAGGTCGTGCGTCACGAAGAGCACGCTGTGGCGGTGCTGCTCGCACAGGCGCAGCAGCAGGTCCTCGAGCTGCAGCTTGGTCTGGGCGTCGAGCGCGCCAAAGGGCTCGTCCATCAGCAGCAGCGAGGTGTCCATCGCGAAGGTGCGCGCGAGCGCCGTGCGCTGGCGCATGCCATGCGACAAGGCCTTGGGCAGCGCATCCGCATGGTCGGCCAGGCCCACCTCGGCCAGCATGGCGCGGGCACGCTCTGTGGCCTCGGCCGGCGGCACCCCGCGCACGGCCATGCCGAAGGCGGCGTTCTGCAGCGCCGTGCGCCAGGGCAGCAGGCTGTCGCGCGCCAGCATATAGCCCACCGCAGGATTGCCTTCGCGCGGCGCGGCGCCCGCCACCTTCAGCTCGCCGCTGCCGGTGTGGGGCACCAGGCCGGCGCAGAGGTTCAGCAGGGTGGTCTTGCCGCAGCCGCTCGGGCCCACCAGCGAGACGAACTCGCCGTCGGCCACCCGCATCGAGATGTCGGCCAGCACCTGCGACTGCCCGTCGAAGGACAGGCTCAGGCCCTGGACATGGATGGCGGCGCCGCTGTCCGATGGCCCGGCGGCGCTGGTGCGGGATGTTGCGCGGTCCGTCACCGCTGCGTCGGCGTGCATGGTCACGTCGGCCTTTGCTGGGTCGGGGGGGTGCTGGTGTCCGGCCCAGGCCGCTCAGGGCGCCGTGAGCAGCGGCGCCGTGTCGACCTTGGCGGCGATCTGCCCGGTGCGCTGCATGTAGTCGGCCGCGTGCTGCAAGGCCTTGGGGTCGACCGCGAAGCGCATGCCGGCCACCGCGTTGCGCAGCGTCACCTCGAGCACCTTCTCGCCGTTGGGCGCGTTGATCTTGAAGGTGTCCAGGCCCACGGCCATCACCTCGCCGAACTTCGCCGCGTCCTGCGCGATGGCCTCGGCCTCGGCCATGGCGCGCTTGAAGCCGGCGATGGCCGCAGCGTTCTTGCGGGCAAAGGCGGTCGTCGTCACCTGCACGACGGCGGCGCCGCTCATCTGCACGACGTCGGCCGGGCCTTCGCCCTTGCGCGGGTCGACCACGATGCGGCAGACCTTGTTGACCTCGCAGAAGCCGTCCATCGGCGAAAACAGCATCAGGCCGTCGATCTGGCCGTTGACGATGGCGGGCAGGGCGGTGTTGGGCGCACCGGCCGGCAAGATGGTCACGTCCGACGCCGACAGGCCCGCGCCCTGCAGCAGCGTGACCAACTGGAACTCGGCGGCGCTGCCGCGGGCGGTGACGCCGATGCGCTTGCCCTTGAAGTCCTGCATCACGGCGGGGTAGCCCTTGGCCTCGTTGGGCGTGGCCAGCTTGGTCGAGGCCATGAGGTAGAAGATCGGCTTGGTCGCACCGCTGCCCAGCACCTTGAGGTCGGCACCCTTGCCCATGGCCTGGATGATGACCTCGGGCGGCGCAAAGGCCACGTCGATGTCGCCGGCCAGCAGGGTCTGCACGCCCAGCGGCGCGGCCGGGATGGAGCGCAGCTCACATTTCACGCCGTGCTTCTCGCACAGGCCCTTGGCGACGGCGATGCGCGGCAGGAAGTTGCCCACGCCGGGGTAGTCCTGGATGCGCAGCGTCGTCTGGCCGAAGGCCGGGAGCGTGAAGCCGGCCAGGGCCAGCACGAGGGTCATCAGCGAACGGGTTCGGCGCATGTCTTTCACCTGCATCAAGTGGCGGCAGCCCCCATTAGGGCAGCACCTGCCGGCTCTCAATTGGTGAGCAGGTGACAATTTCGGGGTGTCCACCGATCGTGATTACCCGCAGCATCCCCCAGCCGCCCGCGGCGCGCGGGCCTCGGGGGCGGGCACGACGACGCCCCCGCCGCGCGACCGCGTCGACCTGCTGGCCGAGCTCCCCCCCGCGTCGCTCGATGCCTTGTGGCGCATCGGCCTGCGGCGCCTGGTGTCCGACGGCCAGGTGGTGCAGCAGCGCGGCGACCGCGACGTGCAGGCCATCGTCGTGCTCTCGGGCCGCCTGCGTGCGGTCGCCCATTCGGCGGCGGGCCACGAGCAGCTGGTGCGCTGGATGGAGCGCGGCGAGATCAGCGGGCTCGGCTCGGTGCTGGCCGATCTGCCGGCGCCCGTCGACCTGCTGGCCGATGGCCCGACCGAGCTGCTCATCGTCCCCAAGGCGCCCCTGCTGCGCTGGATGCGCAGCGACGCCGAGGCCACGCTGCTGCTGGCGCGGGTGCTGAGCCTGCGCATCAACGAACTCTTCGACACCGCCTTCGAGCGCAAGAGCCATGGGCCCAGCCACCGGCTGGGCGAGCGCGTCTGGTCGACCCTGCAGGCCTGGGCGCGCGAGAACGGCAGCGCCGGGCCACCGGGCTGGACGGTGCTGCGCGTCTCGCAGACCGACGTCGCCAACGGCGTGGGCGCCGCGCGCCAGCGCGTCAACATCGAGCTGAAGCGCCTGGTGGCTGAAGGCCGCGTGCGGCTGGGCTACCGGCGGATCGAGATCGCCGACCGGGCCTGAGCGCTGCCACGCCACGCAGCCGGGGCGGGCAGAGGTCGCCCTCGGTCCGTGCCGAGCGCCACCGCCAGTGCAGCCTCGGCGCGGCCCTTTCACTGCGGCTCCAGCCGCGCCGCCTTCATCATCTTCTCGGTCAAGGCGATCTCGGCGCGCATGGCCTCGGCATAGTCCTCGGGGCTGCCGGGCGCCGGGGTCGCGCCCTGGCCCTCGATGGCGGCCATCACCTCGGGCCGGGTCAGCGCCTCGCGCAGCACCTCGTTGACGCGCTTGATGATGGCAGGCGGCGTGCCCGCCGGCACGGCCAGACCGCCGAAGGAGACCACCTCGACGCCGGCCAGGCCCTGTTCGACCAGCGTGGGCACCGAGGCGAAGGCCGGGTTGCGCTTGCCCGCGGTGAGACCCAGCGCCGCCACCTTGCCCGCCTTCCACTGCGTCAGCGCGACCGAACTGATGGTGAGCGCGAAATCCACCTGCTTGCCTATCACTGCCGTGAGCGATTCCGACGCGCCCTTGAAGGGCACGTGGTTGGCGGTGACGCCGCCCGCGGCCAGCATCAGCTCGGCGCCCAGGTGCGCTGGCGAACCCACGCCGCCGGTGGCGTAGTTGAGCTTGCCGGGGCTCTTGCGCGCGCGGTCGAGCAGGTCGGCCACGTTGCGCAGGCCGCTGTCGACCGGCGCGATCACCATCAGGTCCGAGGTGCTGATGCGCCCGACCATGGCGAAGTCCTTCAGCACGTCGAAGCCGGGCCTCTTGTACATGCGCATCGAGGCGGCCATGGGGCTGGCGGCATAGACCCAGGTGTAGCCGTCGGGCGCGGCTCGCGCGGCGATCTGCGCGCCCAGATTGCCGGCTGCACCGGGCTTGTTCTCGACCACGATGGTCTGCCTGAGCATCGGACCCATCGCATCGGCCAGCGTGCGCGCCGAGGTGTCGGGCGCGGTGCCGGCGAGGTAAGGCACGATCAGCTTGATGGGGCGGGCGGGCCAGTCGCCGGGCTGCGCCCGCACGGGGCCGGCGATCAACAGGACGGCGGCGAGGCCAAGGGCATGGCGGCGGTGGAAGGTCATCGTTGTCTCCGGGTCGTTGTAGAAGTGCGTCACGCGCCTGGGGCGAGCAATTCCTTGGCGATGGTGTTGCGCTGGATCTCGCTCGTGCCCGTCAGCACGCGGTACATGCGCAGCATGCGGAAGAGCCATTCGACGCGGCTGCCCTGCACGATGCCGGCGCCGCCGTGGATCTGCACCGCACGGTCGGCGATGCGGAAGGCGGTCTCGGAGCAGAACAGCTTGGCCATCGAGGTCTCGGCGCGCGCGTCGACGCCTGCGTCGAGCGTGCGCGCCACGTCGAGCATCAGCGCCCGGGCGGCAGCCAGTTCGGTGGCCATGTCGGCGAGCTGGTGCTGGATGGCCTGGAAGGCGCCGATGGCCTGGCCGAACTGGCGCCGCCGCGTCGCGTGCGCGATGGCATCGTCCAGCGCCTGCCGCGCCAGGCCCAGCATGGCCGGGCAATGCAGCAGGCGGTTGACGGCGATGCGGCCGATCGCCAGCGCCAGGCCACGGCCGGGCTCGCCGATGCGGTTGGCCGCCGGCACGCGGCACTGGTCGAGCACGATGTTGGCGGTGTGGCTCTGCCCGGCCATGGTCTTGTAGCCGCCTTCGATGCGAAAGCCCGGCCGGCTGCGTTCGACGAAGAAGGCCGTGGTCTCGCGCAGCTGCGGGTCCTCGCTGGTCGATGCGATGATCACCGCGGCATCGCAGTAGGGCGAGCCGGAGATGTACTGCTTGGTGCCGGTGAGCACGTAGCCGTCGCCCTCGGCATCACGGATCGGTCGCGCCTGCGTCTGCAGCGCCCCTGCGTCCGAGCCGGCCTCGGGTTCGGTGATGGCAAAGCAGATGGCCATCTCAGCGCGCGCCACCGGCAGGATGAAGCGCTGCATCTGGTCGGGCGTGGCGGTGCGCGCCAGCGCGCCCACACGCGGCGGGCCGGTGAGTTCCCCCAGCACATGCGGCGCCAGCACGCAGCCGCTGGCGTAGATGGCCTCCTTGACCAGCACATGGTCCAGCACCGACAGGCCGGCGCCGCCCAGCGCCTCGGGCAGCGTCATGCCGTAGAAGCCCAGCGCGTTGGAGCGTTGCCAGACCTGCTGCAGCAGCGCACGCTCGCCGCCGTGTTCATGGTCCAGGCCATGCTGCGCCGCCAGCGGCTGCAACTCGTCGGTGATGAAGGCGCGGATGCGCGTGATGAGCTCGGCGGCCTTGGCCGAGCCCTCGAAGGGGCGCTGCGCCGGTGCGCGGGGGGGCTTGGGGTGGTTCATGTAGCGGTCTCGATGCGGGGGTCGGTTGACGCTGCGGTTCAGTGGACGCGGCGGGTCAGTTGACGCGCCGGGCGCGGCCGGCCCAGTACGGGTCCTGCACCTGCTTGCGCGCCAGCTTGCCGTTGGCGTTGCGGGGCAGCGTGGTGACGAACTCGACCACGCGCGGCTTCTTGAAGCCACCCAGGCGTTCGCCGCAGTAGGCGTCGAAGGCGGCGGCGTCCAGCGTCGCGCCGGGCCGCAGCACCACATGCGCGGCGACCACCTCGCCCCACTTCTCGTCGGGCACGGCGAAGACGCAGGCCTCGGCCACCGCCGGGTGCTGGTAGAGCACCGCCTCCACCTCGGTGGGGTAGACGTTGAAGCCGCCGCTGATGACCATGTCCTTCTTGCGGTCGACGATGTAGACATAGCCGTCTTCGTCGCGCCGCGCCAGGTCGCCGGTGAAATAGCGGCCGTCCTTGAGCACCTCGGCGGTGAGTTCGGGCGCGCGCCAGTAGCCGGCGAAGACGTCGGGCCCGCCGACGACGATCTCGCCTACCTCGCCCACGCCCAGCGGCTGACCGTCGGCACCGACGATGTCGATCTCGGATTCGAGGTAGGGCCGCCCGCAGGAGGCCAGGCGCTCGGGCCGGAAGGCGCGCCCGTGGATGTGGTCGTCCACGGTCAGGGCGATCACGCCCGAGGTGGTCTCGCCCGCGCCGTAGCCCTGCGAGAGCACCGGGCCGAACACGTCCATCGCGCGCAGGATGCGCGCCGGCGCCATCGGTGCGGCGCCGTAGCCCAGGCGCTTCAGGTCGGGCAGCGGGCGGTGGTGGCGCTCCTGCTCCTCGAGCAGCATGTGGACCATGGTCGGCACGAGGAAGGTGTGCGTCACCCGGCCGGCGTGCATCTCGCGCAGGTAGCGCTCGGGCTCGAAGCCGGTGAACAGGTGGATCGTCGTGCCGCCGCACAGGGCGGGCACGAGCTGCATGCCCGAGGCATGGGTGATCGGCCCGACCAGGCCGAGGATCTCGCCCGGCTTCATGGTCTCGGCGCGCATGAGGAACTTGCGCAGCTGCGCCAGGCGGTTGCCGAAGGTCTGCATCGCCGCCTTGAGTGTGCCCGACGAGCCCGAGGTGTAGTGCAGCACCGCCACCTCGTCGCGCGCCACGCGCACGGGCTCGAAGGTGTCGCTGGCGCGGCCGAGCAGCGTCTCGTAATGCTCGGCGCTGCCGGCCGGTGCGTCGACCAGCAGCAGGCGCGGCGCCGGGCCCTGCAGCAGCGGCAGGAAGGCGTCGGCGCGCGCGCGGGTGGTGAGCACCACCGCGGCGCTGGCGTTGTCGACCACCTGCGCCACCTCGTGCGGCGAGAGGCGCGCGTTGATCGGTGCCTTCACCAGCGCAGCCTTGTAGCAGGCCAGTTCCAGCTCGACCACCTCGAAGCGGTTGGGCAGGCAGACGCCGACCCGGTCGCCACGCTGCAGGCCCAGGCCCAGCAGGGCGTTGGCCAGTCGATTGCTGCGCTGGTCGAGCTGGGCATAGCTGAGCGCGGCCTCGGCGCTGCGCAGTGCGGTGCTGCGGCCATGCAGCCGGCTGGCGCGCGTGACCAGCAGGCCGACGTTGGTGACTTCGGTTTCGGGGCGCAGCACGCGGTCTCCTTCGTGGCAGCCGGCCTCGTGGCCGGCGCGGCGCACTGTGCCAGCGGGCCGCCGGTCATGGGAAATACCGTTTACTGATCCCCCGCCATCGCCGCGCGTGATGGCTACGGTGGTGCAGGCTTCATCAGGCCAGCCGTGCGTCCCAGGCGCCCGAGGTGATCAGCTCGCGCACCAGCGCCACCAGGGTGTCGGCCACCACCGCGGCGGCCGGGGTGAGGCTGCGGTTGGCGGCCTGCGCCAGGTGGTAGTGGCGTGTTATGCCGGGCTCGACGATGCGCGCGCGCAGCCAGCCGGCCTGCGGCGCCGGGTGTTCGATGGCCGACGAGGCCGGCGAGAAGGTGAAACCCGCGCCGGCCAGGTGCAGCGAGCGGATCACCCGCGTCGAATCGTGCTCGTGCACGATGTTGAGCACCCGGCCACGTTCGGCCGCGATGCGCTCGACGGCCTGGCGGATCGCGAAGCGCGGCGACTGCAGCACCAGCGGCAGCGCGGCCGCCACGTCGAAGGGCACCGTGCGCGCGGCCGCGGGCCCGCCGCAGGGCACGCGGCCCTCGGGGTCGTGGCCGGTGAGGAAGATGGCCTCCTCGGCCAGCGGCTGGCAGACGAGGCCGCGCACCTGCGGCGCGTCGACCAGGATGCCCAGGTCGGCCCGGCCCTCGACCATCGCCTTCTGCACCAGCAGGCTCAGGTCGTCGATCACGTAGACGCGGATGCGCGGGTAGGCCGCCTTCAGGCGCAGCAGCAGCGGGCCGACCAGCAGCGTCACCAGCAGCAGCGGCACGGCCAGGGTCACCGAACCCTCGGGGCTGGCGGCGCTGCGCTGGATGCGCTCCTGCATGGCCGCGGCATCGGCCAGCAGGCGGCGCGCGTCGTGGTAGAGCTGCAGGCCCACCGGCGTGGGTGTCACGCCCGCGTGTGAACGGTCGAGCACCTGCGCGCCCAGCTCCCCTTCGAGCTTCTTGATCTGCGCCGTCAGCGCCGGCTGCGCAATGAAGAGCGACGCCGCCGCCTTCGAGAGGCTGCCGGCATCGACCACGGCAATGAAGGTGCGCAGGGTTCGCAGGTCCATCGGCGAAGAGCATCAGAATTTGCGCGCAGGCCTACTCGCACCTCACCAGCGGGCGGGAACACGGGTCGCTTCCGCCGACCCGCGCCGCCGCCTGCGCGGTGGTTGGTTCACGCCCGGTAGAACGGCGCGTCGCCCATGATGGTGGCGCGGTGCATCACGCGGCGGGCGGGCAGGTAGTCGGCGGTGGCGTAGTGCTGGGTCAGGCGGTTGTCCCAGAAGGCGATGTCGCCGAGCTTCCAGCGCCAGCGCACGGTGTGTTCGGGCTTGGCGATGTGCGCGAAGAGCTGGCGCAGCACGGCCTCGCTTTCGGTGGGGTGCAGCTCGGCGATGCGGGTGGTGAAGCCGTCGTTGACGAACAGGCCCTGCTGGCCGCTCACCGGGTGGGTGCGCACGACCGGGTGCAGGCGCGGCGGGTGGTCGGCGCGGGCCTTCTCCCAGCGCACCTTCTCCTCGGGCGTGCGGGCGAAGCGCCAGGCCGGGAAGCTTTTGAGGATGTCGTGCTCGGCGTTGAGGCCGGCCAGCATCTGCTGCCAGCGCGGCGACAGCGCGTTCCAGGCGGCGATGCCGCTGGCCCAGAGCGTGTCGCCGCCGCGCGGGGGTAGCAGCTGCGCCGAGAGGATGGCGCCCATCGCCGGCTCGGCCAGGAAGGTGACGTCGGTGTGCCAGTTGTCGTTGTCGGGCGGGTTGTCCAGGCTGGTGTCCAGGCGGATGATCTCCGGCACCTCGGGCACGTTCGGGTAGATCGGGTGGATGTGCAGGGTGCCGAAGCGCGCCGCCAGGTCGCGCTGCTGCGCCGGGGCGATCGGCTGGTTCTCGAAAAAGAGCACGTGGCGGTCAAGCAGGGCTTCAAGCAGGGCGTCGCGTTCACCGTCGCTGATGCCGGCGGCGAGGTTCACGCCGCTGACGCGGGCGCCGATGGCGGGGCTGAGGGCTTCGATGTGCAGGCTCATGGGCGGGTGGCCGCTTCGGTCGGGCGGTGTGGTGAGGGATCGTCTGATGGATTGTGGGTCGCGGTCGTGCAGCCCGGCCCGATGGCGCAGGCGGCCAGGCCGGCGCTAAGCTGGTGGGTGTCGAGTTCGCCACGCAGGGCGATGGCGACCAGCATGGCGCCGCCGGGTGGTGCAGCAGCAGGTGCAGCTGCAGCTGCAGGTGCAGCTGCACGTGCACGTGCACCAGTGGCCGCAGCTTCGCCTGCGGATGTGGCAGCGACGGTGGGCACGAAGGGGCGCAGGAAGACGCGCCGTCCGGCCAGTTGCAGCACGGCCCAACGCCCGTCGGACAAGGGCAGGACGGCCTTGAGGCGCAGCAGGCGCGGCCGCAGCGCCTGGGCCCAGTCGCGCAGGCGTTGCGGGTCGTAGGCACTCGCGAGTTCGGCGGGCGCCAGCGACCAGGCCTCGAAGCGCTCGGGGGCCTCGCGGTGTCGCTTGGACTGCACGGCATCGACGAAGGCTTCGGCCCCACGACCTGCGCGCGGCTGATGCCGCACGGCGGCCAGCACCTCGAAAGGCGCGGCCGCGTCGGTGCAGGTGATCACAGGCGAGGCCGGCGCGTGCTGGCCCAGCCACGCCCGTGCGGCGTCGCGCTGCGAGGCGCTGGCCAGGTCGGCCTTGTTGAGCAGCACCAGATCGGCATGGGCGACGCTGCGCTCGAGCGTGTCGGCCAGGCGCACGTCGGCGAGCTGCTCGGCCAGTGCCGCGGCATCCACCAGCACCCACACCGCGTGCAGTTGCAGGCGCGGGTCGGCGACGGCGTATTGGGCGATGCGCCAGGGGTCGGCCACGCCGCTGGCCTCGACGACGATGGCGTCGAAGGGTGGCGTGCTGGCGAGCACACGATCCAGTGCCGCGCTCAGGTCGCTGCCGATCGAGCAGCAGACACAGCCGTTGGACAGCGCGATGGTGTCGGCCGCGCGCGCGCGGATCAGCGCCGCGTCAATGGCCACGGCGCCGAAGTCGTTGACCAGCACGGCCAGGCGCGGGCGGGCGGGCGAGGCGCCCTGGGGCTGGGCCGCGTCGTCCGCAGTGGTGCCCAGGGTCACCAACCAGTGGTTCAGCAGTGTGGTCTTGCCCGCACCGAGGAAGCCGCCGATGACCGTGACCGGCAGGCGTTCAGCCGCCGCACTCACGCCGGCACGCCGTGCACCTGGCCGCCCAACACCGTGGCCCGCACCGGCAAGGTCTTCAGCGCCTCGGGCGACACGGTGCGCGGGTCGTCGGCCAGCACGGCGAAGTCGGCGCGTTTGCCGACCTCGATGCTGCCTATCTCGTGCTCCAGGCCTAGCGTCCAGGCCGGGCCGAGGGTGACGGCGTGCAGGGCCTGCTCGATGCTCAGCGCTTCGTTCGGCCCGAGCACGCGGCCCGAGGGCGTGGTGCGCTGGGTGGCGCACCAGACGCTGAAGAGCGGCGCCAGCGGTGTGACCGGCGCGTCCGAATGGATGGCCAGCAGCACGCCGGCGTCGAGCGCGCTGCGGCAGGCATTCATGCGGTGCGCACGGTCGGGGCCAATCGTGTGGTCGTGGTGCGCGTCGCCCCAGTACCAGAGGTGGTTGGGGAAGAGGTTCACGCCCAGGCCCAGCGCAGCCATGCGGCCGAAATGGGCGCGGTCGATCATCTGGCCATGCTGCAGGGTGTGGCGGTGGCCGGGCCGCGGTGCGCGGGCCAGGACGCGGCCGATCGCCTCGATGGCCACCGCGCTGGCCTCGTCGCCGTTGGTGTGCGTGGCGATGGTGAGGCCGGCGCGGTGGTAGGTCTCGAAGTCCTGCTCGTATTGCGAAGGGGCGGTCACCCAGATGCCGTTGGGCGCGCCGTTGACATAGCCCGGCCAGCGCAGCCGCGCCGAATAGCCCTGGATCGAGCCGTCGAGCATCATCTTCACCAGGCCGAAGCGCAGCTTGTCGGTGTTGCGGGCCCGCAGGGCGCGCACATGCTCGGCCCCTTCGGGTGCACGGTGCGTGCCGTGGAAAGCCTGGAAGGCCGGCAACAGGCGCACCGGGAAGGCCTCGTCGGCGGTGATGCGTTCGAAGCGGGCGACCTCGTCCTCGGTCAGGCGGTTGACTAGGTCGGTCGCGGTCGTCACGCCCTGGCGGTTCGCGATGGCGCCGAAGTTGCGCAGGCCCGCGTCGGTGATGGGCGCCAGCAGCCCGGCCGGGCCGGTGTGGCGCAGCACCTGGTGCATGGCGGCGGGCTCGGCAAGCTCGCCGTTGGGCTGGCCATCCTCGAAGCGCGCCACGCCCTCGACCTCGCAGTGTTCGTCGATGCCGGCCAGCTTCAGCATGGCGCTGTTGACGTTCATGAGGTGGCCGTTGGCATGGGCGATCACGATGGGACGCTGTCCATCACCCACGCGGTCGAGGTGGCGCACCGTCATGCGCTCGCCCTGGCCGAAGTAGATGGGGTCGAAGCCCCAGGCGATCAGCGGGGCGTCGGGGGCGGCACCGGCCGCGGCCATGAGGGCGTCTTCGGCAGCGAGTTCGGCGATGGCCGCGTCCATCGAACGCACACCGGGCCAGATGCGGCCATCGGGCCCGCGGCGCTCGAACCAGCCGAGGTAGCGCCATTGCCACACGCCGCCTTCGGCCAGGTGGCAATGGCCTTCGACGAAGCCGGGCAGGATCACCGCGTCGGCAAAACGCCGGTCGAGCGTGAAGTCACCCCAGGTGCGCATGCGGTCGAGGTCGCCCACCGCCAGGATGCGGCCCTCGCGCACCGCCACATGGGTGGCCTCGGGCTGCGAGGGGTTCAGCGTGACGATGCGGCGGGCTTCGTAGACCGTGGTGGTGGGCAGGGTCATGGGCTCAGAGTGCGTCGATGGGGTAGATGGGCCGGCGCACATGGGCCAGGCCCAGGGCGGCGTAGTCCGAGGTGCAGACGCCCGTGCCGTTGCATTCGACGACGGCGCGCGCCAGCGGCGCCAGCCCGGCGCGCCAGTGCACACGGCTCTTGAGCATGAGGTAACACTTGCGCTGCGGAGCGATGCCCACGGCGGTGAAGGCCGCCAGGTCATGCGGCTCGACATGGTTGGAGATGACGACGATCTCCACCTTGCCGGTGTCGAACACCGCCGTGGGCCCCATGTCGTTGAGCTCACCGGCCGACATCGGCCCCAGGTTGCGGTAGCGCCCGTCGCAGAGCAGCTTGACGCGGCCGGTGACGCTGAGCGGCTGGCCTTTCAGGCCGATGGCCGGCATGTCGAGCTTGCCGCCCAGCGGCAGGGTGAGTTCGGCGCCCACGCCGGCCGCGGCCATGGCCTGCACCGCCGCGGGGTCGAAGACGGCGAAGGCGGCCACGTCCTCCAGCCCGGCGTCGAGGACGGCGCCCAGCACCGTCATGGTGTCCATGGTGCCGCCGCTGGCACAGTTGTCGCAGTGGTCGAGCAGGATCACCGGACCCTGGCCATCGTCGCGTGCGCCGGCCAGCGTGCGGGCACGGGCGATCGAATCGGCCAGCGGCTCGGGGCGGAAGACGAAGGCCTCGCGCGCCGACCAGGCGCGTTCGAGCAGCTCGTCGCACCAGCGCCGCGCCAGGGCTTCGTCGCCGTCAGTGACGACCACGGCAGAGAGCCCGGCGCCACGGATGTCGGCGTTGGGGAAGCCGACGAAGACGCTGGCGCAGAGGGCCCCCTGGGCCTCCATCTCGCGGCAGCGCGCCTGCAGCTCGCGGTTGGGCGAGATGTCGGTGCCCTGGCGCATCACGTGCGGCAGCATGGGCTGGCGGCCCCAGGCCATGGTCGGGCGGGCCTTGCCCTGCAGCTGGGCCAGCAGGGCGCGGCCGGCGCGCAGGCCGGTGCCGTGCATGTCCACATGTGGGTAGGTCTGGTAGCCGGCGATGACCGTGCTGTGGGCGCCCATGGCGTCGTAGAGGTTGGTGTGCATGTCCAGCGCCACGCCGATGGGCACCGTGGGCGCGAGGGCGCGGATGCGGCGCAGCAGCTCGCCTTCGCCGTCCTCGAAGCTCTGCGTCACCATGGCGCCGTGCAGGTCGAGCAGCACGCCGTCGCAACCCTGGGCCACGGCGGCGCAGATACGCCCGGCCATGTGCTCGAAGGCCGCGTCCTCCACCGGTCCGCTCGGCCAGGCGTTGCCGGCCACCGAAAGCACCACCTCGGCGCCGGCCGCGTCGGCAAGTTCGAGGAAGGCCGCGATGGCCGAGCCGGTGCCGGCCAGGGCGCGCCGCACGGCCTCACCTTCCAGCGGCTGCCCGCCGCCCACCGCGAAACGCGCCAGCGGCGTGGGCACCGGCGAGTAGGTGTTGGTCTCGTGTTTCATCTGCGCGATGACGAGCTTCATCGGCGGGCTCCAGGTTGGCAGGTCAGAGGACGGGATGGCCTTGGACAGGTGGCGGTGCGACGTCCCGCAAGGGTCGCCGAAGTGCGCCGACGGCGCCAGGAGTTGGAACCCGCAGTCGCGGTCACGCCAAACGCAGGTGGCGCGTCAACGCCCGGATCACGCACGCCCGGCCAGGTGATGGTGCGCAGCCTGTGTGCCGACCCAACAGGCACAGGCCCTGTCCGTCCCGCTCAAGCTCCGCAGCCCACTCCAGGAGCCCTGACGCCGACTTGGCGGGCCGGGCCGGCGAGCTGGCGGCCTTTATAATCGCGGTTTACCACCACGGCCCTCCTGCAGCGCGCGTCCGCGTCCGATGTCGGACCGACCGCCCCCAAGGGAGGGCCGCTGCACATGACCAAGTACGTCTTCGTCACCGGCGGCGTGGTGTCCTCGCTGGGCAAGGGCATCGCCGCCGCCTCGCTGGCCGCCATCCTCGAATCCCGTGGCCTCAAGGTCACCCTGATCAAGCTCGATCCCTACCTCAACGTCGATCCGGGCACCATGAGTCCGTTCCAGCACGGCGAGGTCTTCGTGACCGACGACGGCGCCGAGACCGACCTCGATCTGGGCCACTACGAACGCTTCATCACTACGCGGATGAAGAAGGCCAACAACTTCACCAGCGGCCAGATCTACAAGACCGTGCTGGAGAAGGAGCGCCGCGGCGACTACCTTGGCAAGACGGTGCAGGTGATCCCGCACGTCACCAACGAGATCCAGGAATTCGTCAAGCGCGGTGCTGGCATCGCCACGGCGGACGCGGTGGACGTGGCCATCGTCGAGATCGGCGGCACGGTGGGCGACATCGAGTCGCTGCCCTTCCTCGAAGCCGTGCGCCAGCTGAGCCTGAAGTCCGGCCCCAACAACGCCGCCTTCGTGCACCTGACCTATGTGCCATGGATCGCCGCGGCCGGCGAGCTGAAGACCAAGCCGACCCAGCACACGGTGCAGAAGATGCGCGAGATCGGCATCCAGCCCGACGCGCTGCTGTGCCGCGCCGACCGGCCCATCCCGGACGAGGAGCGCGAGAAGATCAGCCTGTTCACCAACGTGGCACGCCACGGCGTGATCAGCGTGTGGGACGCCGACACCATCTACAAGGTGCCACGCATGCTGCACGAGCAGGGCCTGGACGAGCTGATCTGCATGAAGCTGCAGCTGTTCAGCCGCCCGGCCAACCTCAAGCGCTGGGACCAGCTGGTCAGCGAGGTCGAGCACCCCAAGACCGAGGTCACCATCGCCATGGCCGGCAAGTACACCGAGCTGAGCGACAGCTACAAGTCGCTCAACGAGGCGCTGCGACATGCCGGCATGAAGCACCACGCCAAGGTGAAGATCGAATACGTCGACTCCGAGACGCTGACCGCCGACACTGTGGGCGAGCTGGCGCAGTACGACGCCATCCTGGTGCCCGGCGGCTTCGGCAAGCGCGGCATCGAGGGCAAGATCGTCGCGGCGCAGTACGCCCGCGAACACGGCATCCCCTACCTGGGCATCTGCCTGGGCATGCAGGTGGCCACGATCGAATACGCGCGCCACAAGGCCGGCCTGGCCGGCGCCAATTCGACCGAGTTCGAGCCCGAGGGCCCGCACCCGGTCATCGCCCTGATCGACGAGTGGCAGGACGCCGACGGCAGCATCCAGAAACGCGACGCCAACTCCGACCTCGGCGGCACCATGCGCCTGGGCTCGCAGAGCAGCGACGTGCGCCCCGGCACGCTGGCGCACGAGATCTACGGCCCGGTCGTGACCGAACGCCATCGCCACCGCTACGAGGCCAACGAGAAATACCTGCAGCGCCTGCAGGACGCCGGCCTGGTCATCTCGGCCATCACCCAACGCGAGAAGCTGACCGAGATGGTCGAGCTGCCGCGCGAGGTGCACCCCTGGTACGTGGGCGTGCAGTTCCACCCCGAGTTCAAGTCCACCCCCTGGGATGGGCACCCGCTGTTCATCAGCTACATCGACGCGGCGCTCAGGCACCGCGCCCGGCGCGCCACGGCGCAAGACGACAAGGCGGCGGCATGAAACTGTGCGGACACGAGGTCGGCCTGGACCGGCCCTTCTTCCTGATTGCCGGCACCTGCTCGATCGAGGGCCTGCAGATGTCGCTCGACGTCGCAGGACTGCTCAAGGAGTCCTGCGCGCCGCTGGGCATACCGCTCATCTACAAGGGCTCGTTTGACAAGGCGAATCGCTCGTCGGGCAGCAGCCAGCGCGGCGTGGGCATGGCTGCCGGCCTGAAGATCCTCGATGAAGTGCGGCGCCAGACCGGCCTGCCGGTGCTGACCGACGTGCACGACGAGGCCCAGATCGCCGAGGTCGCCAGCGTGGTCGACGTGCTGCAGACGCCGGCCTTTCTCTGCCGCCAGACC
>JBEEJN010000068.1:0-23736 GCA_041169165.1 Pseudomonadota bacterium | reverse complement strand
GGCGCGGCCCATCGGCGCCTTCTTCCTGGGCCACTGGGGCGACACCCACGGGCGCAAGCAGGTGCTCATCCTGTGCATGTTCCTGATGGGTTTTTCCACCATGGCGGTGGGCCTGCTGCCGACCTACGAGCAGGTGGGCATGCTGGCGCCGGCGCTGCTGGTCTTCCTGCGCCTGGTGCAGGGCTTTGCGGTGGCGGGCGAGATCTCGGGCGCCAGCTCCATGATCCTGGAGCACGCGCCGTTCGGGCGGCGGGGCTTCTACGCCAGCTTCACGCTGCAGGGCGTGCAGGCCGGGCAGATCCTGGCCGCGGCGGTCTTCCTGCCGCTGGCCGCCTGGCTGCCCAAGGAGGACTTCAACGCCTGGGGCTGGCGCATTCCCTTCCTGCTGAGCTTCGTGGTCATCTTCGTGGGCTACTACATCCGCCGCAGCGTGAGCGAGACGCCTGCCTTTGCCGAGGAAGGTGAACAGGGCAAGGTGCCGCGTGCACCGGTGGTGCAGGCGGTGGTGAACAGCTGGCCCGACATGCTGCGCGTGGTGTGCATGGCGCTGATGAACGTCATCCCGGTGGTGACCACCATCTTCGGCGCGGCCTACGCGGTGCAGCCGGGCTACGGCATCGGCTTCGACAAGTCGGTCTACCTGTGGATCCCGGTGCTGGGCAACTGCCTGGCGGTGGTGGTCATCCCCTTCTTCGGCAACTGGTCGGACAAGATCGGCCGGCGCCCCCTCATCATCGGCGGCGCGCTGGGTTCGGGCCTGCTGTCCTACGGCTATCTGTACGCCATCAGCATCCACGACGTGCCCATGGCGGTGCTGATGTCGCTGCTCATGTGGGGCATCGTCTACCAGGGCTACAACGCGGTCTTCCCGAGCTTCTACCCCGAGCTGTTCCCGACCCGCACGCGCGTGTCGGCCATGGCCATCTCGCAGAACCTCGGCACCCTGGTCACCGCCATGCTGCCGGCGGTGTTCGCCAGCGTGGCGCCCCCCGGCGCGCTCAACATCCCGCTGACCGTGGGCAGCATCACCCTGGGCGTGACCGTGCTGGCCGCGCTGGCGGCCTGGAGCTCGCGCGAGACCTTCCGGGTGCACATGAACGACCTGGGTGACCGCCGCGCCGCGCCGGTGCCCGAGGCCGAATACGACCGCCTGCGCGAGCGCTCGGTGATCGAGGGCCAGGGCTCGCGGCTGTTCACCTGAGTTGCCTCGCGCCGTCGCTGTGGGGTCGGCTCAGGGGGGGGCTGCAGCGCACAGCGGCAAGGTCGGCGTGCAGGGTGGCACATACTCGGTCATATTGCCTTTCGAGCCCTGACGGACGCCTTGTGATGCACGCACCGAGTGTCGACCCCGACCTGACCCGCCGACCCGACCGCCGCCGCCTGCTTGGCGGCCTGGCCCTGACCGCCCTGGGCGGCGCAGCGCTGCATCGCCAGCTGTGGGCCCAGGGCGCGGCCACCTCCTTGACGGTGGGCGTGGTGCCGCAGCAGTCGGCGTCGAAACTGGCACGCGACTGGATTCCCATGCTGCAGGAGGCCGGCCGGCGCGCCGGTCTGGGCCTGGCATTCCGCACCGCGCCGGACATTCCCAGCTTCGAGGACCAGTTGCTGGCCGGCGCCTACGACCTGGCCTACATGAACCCCTACCACTACACGGTGTTCGCGGCCTGGCCGGGCTACCGCGCCTTCCTGAAGGAAAAGGGGCGCCAGCTGGTCGGCATCATCGTCGTGCGCAAGGACAGCCCGGTGCAGAGCCTGGAGCAGTTGGCCGGCAAGGTGGTCGGCTTTCCGGCGCCGGCGGCGTTTGCCGCCAGCATCCTGCCGCGGGCCGAGTTCAGCCGGCGCGGCATCGACATCCAGGCGCGTTTTGTCGCTTCGCATGACAGCGCCTACCGCGGTGTCGCCCAGGGGCTGTTCGCCGCCGGCGGCGGCGTGCAGCGCACGCTCGAAGCCTTGGACCCGGCGATCGCCGGCCAGCTGCGCGTCCTGTCGCGCACGGCGGCCTACACGCCGCACGCCCTGGCCATCCATCCGCGGGTGGCCGAGCCCGTCGCGCAACGCCTGCGCCTGGCCTTCACCAGCCTGGGCGACGACGAAGCCGGCCGGCAGGTGCTCGAGCCGCTGTCGTTCAAGGGCCTGGACACGGCCCAGGACAGCGAGTGGGACAGCATCCGCAAGCTCAAGCTGCAGCAGACGGTCGGCACCACGCGCAAGAAGGCGTCCGGGCCATGAGCTTTCGGCTCAAGGCCGTCATCGGCGTCGCTGTTATCGAGGCCGTGCTGCTGGCCGTGCTGGTGCTGAGCAATCTGCAGGATCTGCGCGCCAGCTACACCAGCAGCGTCGAGCGCCGCATGGTGGTCGCCAACCGGCTGCTGCATGCCAGCCTGCGCGACGCCATCATCGCCAGCAACGTGGCCACCGTGACCGAGGTGGTCAATGACGTCATCTCGACCGGCGACATCAGCTTTGTACGGGTGCGCGACGGCGCCGGTGGGGTGCTGGCCGAGGCCGGCGTCTTGCCGGCCCGGCCGGTGGTTCATCAGGACCGGCTGGACCTGGATCACAGCGACAGTTTCGAGCAGGTGTTGCCGGTCGCCGTGGCCGGGCAGAGCTTCGGCCAGGTCGAGTTCGGCGTCGATGTGCGCCCCCTGCGCGGCCTGGTGGCGGGTTCGCGCAATGCGTCGCTGGCCTTGTCGGCTCTTGGCATGGTGCTGGTGGGCGTGTTTTCGTGGGTGGTTGGCGGCTTCCTGACGCGCCATCTGCTGACGCTGCGTGACCTCAGTCGACAGCTCGCCGAAGGCGGCTATGGCGTGCGCATGCCGGTGCGCGGCAAGGACGAGCTGGCCGATACCGCGCGCGCCTTCAACGCCATGGCCGAACAGCTGCAGGGCTACCACGGCGAGCTCGAGCACCTGGTGCGAGAACGCACCAGCGCCCTGGAAGCCGCTGTTCATCAGCTGGAGGAACGCAACTTGGCCCTGGCCCTGCTCAACCAGGAGCTGGGCGAGGCCAAGCTGGCTGCCGAACAGGCCAGCGTGGCCAAGAGCCAGTTCCTCGCCACCATGAGCCACGAGATCCGTACGCCCATCAACGGCATCATGGCTTCGCTGCAGATCATCGGGCGCCAGACCCTGGGCCCGACGGCGGCGCGCTTCACCAAGGTGGCCAGCGTCTCGGTCGACCAGCTGATGCGGGTGGTGAACGACATCCTGGACTTCGCTCGCATCGACGCCCAGCGCCTGGTGCTGGAGGAACGCCCCTTTGCGCTGCGGCAGATGTTTGCCGAGCTGGAGCTGATGTTCCAGGGCCTGGCGCTCGAGCGCAACCTGCGCCTGCACTTCGTGCTGGACGCGTCGTTGCCGGCCGAGGTGATCGGCGACGACCTGCGGCTGCGGCAGATCCTGACCAACCTGCTGCACAACGCGATGAAGTTCACCTCGCTGGGCTCGGTGCAGCTGGGGGCGCGCGCCACCCTGCCGGCGCCCGGACGGGTGACGCTGCAGATCCGTGTGCAGGACACCGGCATCGGCATGACCGAGGCTGAACTGCAACGCGTGTTCGAGCCCTTCACCCAGGCCGACGGCAGCCGCACGCGCCGCTACGGCGGCTCGGGCCTGGGGCTGACCATCGCCCACCGCTTTGCCGAGCTCATGGGCGGCGGCATCCAGGTGAGCAGCCAGCCCAGCGTGGGCAGCGTGTTCACGGTGACGGTGCAGCTCGCGCTGCCGGCCCAGGCCGCGGCGTCTGTCGTGGCCGGGGACGTCGGCAAGGCCACTGCCGAGTCGACGCCAGGCGACGACGACGCAGTTGCGGCCGAGCCGCCGCGCACCTGGCAGCCTGACCCGGGCGACGCCGACGACCCTGGCAGCACCGGCGCCAACGGCGGGGCGGTCGATCTGGCCGGCCTGCGCGTGCTGGTGGTCGACGATGTGCCCGAGGCGGTCGAGGTGGTGCGTGGCCTGCTGGAAGACCTGGGCGTGCAGGTGGACGGCGCCGCCAACGGCCAGATCGGCGTCGAGCGCCTGATCGAGCAACTGGACCGCCAACCCTACGACCTGGTGCTGATGGACATGCACATGCCGGTGCTGGACGGTCTGGGTGCGGCGCGACTCATCCGTCAGCACCCGCGCATGGCAAACACGCCGGTGCTGGTCGCACTCAGCGCCGACGGACTGCTGGTACACCGCTCGACCTGTGCCCGGGCGGGCATGAACGATGTCATCACCAAGCCGGTGCGATCCGAGGTGCTGCTGGAGGTCATCGAGCGCCATCTGGGCGCCGCACTGCGGGCACGCCGAATGGGTGACGCCAACGCTGTCCTGCCGCAAGAACCCGCCGCCCCAGGGCCGCTATCCTCGTCGCTGGCTTGAGCAAGGCGGCACCATTGGTGTGGAGGTGTGGCCCCGGCACATCGTCATCTTCCTTAAGAATCGACGACGAACGGGACGACAATGAAGCGCAAATGCGCTGACGTGCACATGCACACCGTGAGGCCTGCTCGGCGCGCCATAAAAATATCCTGAGGGTTGTCCCCATGCGAAAGCGTGTCACTGACCCGTCCCGACTGTGGCGGGCGATGAAGTGCTTGCTGACCGTCGGTCGGCGTGCCGTCGCCGGCGCGCTGCTGGTGCCGCTGCTGCTGTTGATGCCGCTGCGTGTGGCGCTGGCGGTCCTGGCGGCGCTGGGCATCGGGCTGATGGCGGGTCCGGTGCACGCGGCACCCCTGCGGCTGGCGGTCGCCGACGTGTTGTATGCCGCACCGGTGCTGATCGCCGACGCCGCAGGCTTCTTCAAGGCCGAGGGCCTGGATCTGACGGTGACCCACTACACCCTGGGCCGGCCCTGCCTGGAAGCGCTGCTCGATGGCCGCGCCGACATCGCCACCGTGGCCGACACACCGATCATGTTCGCGGGCTTCCAGCGTCGCGACTTCCAGATCCTGGCCACCTTCACGCTCTCGGGGCGCGAGAACCAGGTGGTGGCGCGCACCGATCATGGCGTGCAGTCGGCGGCCGACCTGCGCGGCAGGCGGCTGGGCGTGTTTACAGGCACCAGTGGCCATTACTACTCCGACACGTTTCTGCTCTTCCACGGCCTCAAGCCGGGCGAGGTGATCGAATTGGCGCAGAACCCGGACGACCGCATCGGGCCGCTGCTGCGTGGCGAGATCGACGCCGCGGCCTTGTTCGGCACCTATGTCACCGAAGCGCTCAATGTGCTCGGGCCCAAGGCCCGGGTGTTGCCGAATCCGAACTTCGTCTCGGTACTGTTCAACCTGGTCACACGACCGGCGAGCGCCGGCTTCAGCGACGACGATGCGTTCAAGCTGCTGCGGGCGGTGCGGCGGGGCATCGACCTGATCCACCACGACCCGGCGCGCGCCAAGGCCATCATGGCGCGGCTGCTCAAGCTCGAGGTGACGGTGCTCGACAAGACCTGGAGCGACTTCGACTACCGCCTTGAGCTGGCCCAGTCCCTGGTCACCACGCTCGAGGCCGAGGCGCGCTGGGCGCTGCGCCGCAAGTTCGTGCCGCCGGGCGAGGTGCCTGATTACCTCGACCTGGTGCGCCTGGAGCCGCTGCGGCGCGTCGACCCGCGCGCCGTGCGCATCGTCAAGTGAGGCGCGATTGCGGGTCCGACGACTGATGATGTGGGGCCTGGGCGCTGCCCTGGCCCTCATCGCCGCCCACCAGTGGGTGCTCACCGCGGTCGACCAGCAACGCCAGCGGCTGGACGGCATGCAGCTCGCCGTCGGCCAGGCCTCGCGCGATGCGGCCGGCCTGCTGGTGCTGACCCAGGATTTCCTGCTGCATCGCGGCAGCCGCGCCCGGCGCCAGTGGCAGGCCGTGCACCAGGAACTCAAGCAGGCGCTGCAGGCTGCCGACGTTCGCCCCAGCCCGCTCGTCGAAAGTGAGGTGTCCGACGACCTGGCCGATCTGCTCAGCGTCACCGCGGGCCTGCCGCCGCTGTTTGCCGCGCTCGGCGAGGAGGTCGACGCGGGCGCCAGCCAGGCCGAACCCTCGGCGCGCATGGACATGCTGGCCGATCACCTGCTGGCCGAGATTCGCCGCATCAGCGACGGCGCGTTCGACCTCGCCGGTCGGCTGGTCGATCGGCGCCAGCAACTGCGCCGCGACGCGCGGCTGTTGTCGCTGCTGAGCAATCTGGCGCTGGCCGGGCTGCTGCTGGCCTTGATGGCGGTGGTGCTGCGCCGCGTGCTGCGGCCGATGAACCGGCTGGAGCACGCCGCCGGGCGCATGGCTGACGGTGATCTGCAGGCGCGCAGCGGCTATTACGCGAATGACGAGTTCGGCCGCCTGTCGCAGCGCTTCGACGCCATGGCCCAGTCGCTGCAGGATCGTCAGGCCACGCTTGCGGCCGCCCAGGGCGACCTGCAGCGCGCCAACGATCGGTTCGAGCTTGCCGTGGCCGCCGCCGGCCTGGGCGTGTGGGAGTGGGACGTCGTCACCAACACCCTGCTGTGGGACGAACACATGTACGCGCTCTACGGCCGCAGTCGCGCTGACGGCGTGCAGCCCTACACCCTGTGGCTCGACAGCCTGCACCCTGAGGACCGGGTGGACAGCGAGGTCGCGCTGTTCGACGCGGTCGAAGGACGGCGGGCGTTCGAGACCAGCTTTCGCATCGTTCACCCGGACGGTCAGGTGCGCCAGCTGCGCGCCGTGGCCCGTGTGGTGCGTGACGGCGAAGGCCGCGCCTTGCGCATGATCGGCGT
The DNA here is from genome assembly GCA_041169165.1 of Pseudomonadota bacterium. Taxonomy (GTDB): domain Bacteria; phylum Pseudomonadota; class Gammaproteobacteria; order Burkholderiales; family Burkholderiaceae_C; genus Sphaerotilus. The sequence continues at coordinate 17,003 of JBEEJN010000068.1, read as the reverse complement.
CAACACCGACGAGACCGACGCCTTGCGTGCCGACAGTGCCTTGCGCGCCAGCGAAAGCCTGCTGAGCCGGGTGGGACGCCTGGCCAGCGTCGGCGCCTGGCGGGTGGACGTGCCCACCGCCAGGCTGCACTGGGCGGCGCAGACCTTTGCCATACACGAGGTGGCGCCCGACTACGAGCCCAGCCTGACTTCGGCGCTCGATTTCTATGCGCCGGAAAGCCGGCCGTTGATTTCCGCCGCGATCGAGCGCGGCATCCACGCGGGCGAGGGCTGGGACCTCGAACTGCGCCTCATCACCGCCAAGGGCCGCCCGATCTGGGTACGTGCCATGGGCGAGGTGGAATTCGACGCCGGTGGCGCGCCGCGCCAGCTCGTTGGCGCCATCCAGGACATCACGGCGCGCCGGGAGACCGACGACAAGCTGCGCGCCGCGTCGGCGGCCGCCGAGGCCGCCAGCGCGGCCAAGAGCGCGTTTCTGGCCAATATGAGCCACGAGATCCGCACGCCGCTCAACGCCATCATCGGTGTCGGTCATCTGCTGTCCGATACCGCGCTCGATGCCGAGCAGCGCCATCTGGTCGGTCAGGCCCAGCTCGCCGGCCAGTCGCTGCTGGGCATCGTCAACGACGTGCTCGATCTGGCCAAGATCGAGGCCGGCGAGATGGCGCTGGACACGGCGGTCTACGAGCCGGCCCAGATGCTGCACGACCTGGAGGTGGTGTATGCACTCCAGGCCCAGGCCAAGGGGCTGCGTTGCCGCTTCGAGGCCGAACCCGACCTGCCACCGGCGCTGTTTGGCGACCGCGCCCGCCTGCTGCAGATGTTGACCAATCTGCTGTCCAACGCCATCAAGTTCACCGCACACGGCGAGGTGGGCGTGCGCCTGGGCCTGGACCGGACCGACCCGGCGCGCTGCCGCCTGCGTGCCACGGTGCACGACACCGGCATCGGCATTCCCGAGCACCTGCAGCAACAACTTTTTGTCGAGTTCGTGCAGGCCGATGTGTCGACCACGCGCCGCTTCGGCGGCACCGGCCTGGGTCTGTCCATCGTCAAGCGCCTGGCCGCGCTGATGGACGGCGAGGTGCAGCTGCACAGCGTGGCAGGGGTCGGCAGCGACATCGGCTTTGTCGTCACCCAGCGCCTGCCGGCCGAACACGAGCTGGCCCAGCAGCTCGAGCAGCGCGCTTCGACGCTGGAGGTGGCGGTGGTCGACGACAGCAGCGTCGACCGCCAGGGCCTGGCCGCGCTGGTGCGCTCGCTCGGCTGGCTGGCCACGGCGCACCCCTCGGGTACGGCGCTGCTGGACGATCTGCAGCTGCGCCGCTCGAGCGGGCGCGCCATGCCCGACGTACTGCTGGTGGACTGGCACATGCCGGACATGGACGGCTTGCAGGCGGTGGACGAACTCGCCCGCCGCACGGGCGGCGCAGACCTGCCGGCGATCCTGGTGGTCTCGATCAGCGACCGGTCCGAGGTGCTGGCGCGCGCCGAGGCCACGTGGGTCGACCATGTGCTGAGCAAGCCCGTGCCCTTGGCGGTGCTGTACAACGCGGTGCGCGACAGCCTGGCGCGCCGCGCGGTGCCGGGCGTCGGCGGGGTGCCATCGGCTGCTGGCGCGGCTGACGACCCCGCGGCGCTGGCCGGCCTGCGTCTGCTGCTGGTCGACGACAGCGACATCAACCTGGAGGTCGGGCGGCGCCTGCTCGAACGGCGCGGCGCCCAGGTCCAGGCCAGCAATGGCGGACAGGCGGCGCTTGAACTGCTGCGCGCCGCACCGCGCGCCTTCGACGCGGTGCTGATGGATGTGCAGATGCCGGGCATCGACGGCCTGGAGGCCACACGCATGATCCGGCGCGAGCTCGGCCTGCACGACCTGCCCATCATTGCCCTGACGGCGGGCGCCTTGACCGAGGAACGGCGCCGCGCCATCGACGCCGGCATGAACGAGTTCCTCACCAAGCCCCTGGCGCCGACACTGCTGGTGCGCACCCTGCGCCGGCTGATCAGGCCTGGCGGCGCGGCGGCGGGCGGCCCGGATGCCGGCGGCACAGCCCTTGCGTCCGGCCTTGCACTCCAGGCACCTCAGGACCCTCAGGCACGTCGGCCACAGGTGGGCACCGGCCCGACGACCGCCGCGCCGCAAGACGCCGGCTGCGCACCCATTGCGCTGCCTGACGCCCATCGCCCGGCCCCGGGCTGGCCGCAGATCGCCGGCATCGACACGGCGGCGGTGTCGGAGCGGCTGGGGCAGGACCTCGACCTCTTTCGCAGCCTGCTGGCGCAGTTGCTCGACGACGCGGCCGACGTGGTGCAGGCGGCTGACACGACCGGGCCGGCGTCCGTCGCCGAGCGACGCGGCCGGCTCGCCAGTCGGGTGCACAAGCTGCGCGGTGGCGCCAGCATGCTCGGCGTCGACTCGTTGCAGCTTGTGGCGGGCGAGGTCGAGGAGCAATTGCGCCGCGCTGACGGTGACCCGGCGAAAGTGCTGTTGCCGCTGGCGCAGGAACACGCGCGCCTGGCCCGGGCCTGCCAAGCCTTGCTGGCGGTCGACTCGACACCGGGCGACCCGGCCGACGCCGAAGCGGGCACAGGCGTGGCCGGTGGGCAGGAACTTTCCGCCGGCACGACAAGGCGCCCGACGGACCCGACGTCGGCGCAGCTGGTCGCCCTGCGTGAGCTGTTGACGCAGCGCGACCTCAGTGCACACGCGGCGCTGCAGCGCCTGCGTCCGGCCCTGGCCGCCAGCCTCGGGCCAGACGCCACGCAACGCCTGGTCCGCGCGGTCGAGCGGCTTGACTTCGAACAGGCATTGAACGAACTCGCCGCCCTGCCAACGACGCCCTGAGCCGGTTCGGCCGGCGCCTGCCGTCGACCACGCCCCGCGCGGCCGGTCGCTGAGTGAGTCGCGTCGCGAGGCGCTTGTTCGTCAGGCCGACAGTGCCTGCATCTCGCGGTAGAGGTCGGCCTTGCCCTCGAAGCCGATGCCGGGCAGCTCGGGCAGGGTGACGAAGCTGTTCTCGACCTTCACGCCGTCGGGAAAGCCGCCGAAGGGCTGGAACAGGTCGGGGTAGCTCTCGTTGCCGCCCAGGCCCAGGCCGGCGGCGATGTTGAGCGACATCTGGTGGCCGCCGTGCGGCACGCAGCGGGCCGCGCTCCAGCCGTGTTCCTTGAGCATGTCCAGCGTGCGCAGGTATTCGACCAGGCCGTAGCTGAGCGCGCAGTCGAACTGCAGCCAGTCGCGATCCGGCCGCATGCCGCCGTAGCGGATGAGGTTGCGCGCGTCCTGCATCGAGAACAGGTTCTCGCCCGTGGCCATGGGCTTGCTGTAGAACTGGCGCAGGGTGGCCTGCAGCTCGAAGTCGAGCGGATCGCCGGCTTCCTCGTACCAGAACAGGTCGTACTGCGAGAGGGCCTTGGCGTAGGCAATGGCGGTTTCGAGGTCGAAGCGGCCGTTGGCGTCGACGCACAGCTTCTGGCCGTCCTGCAGCACCTCCATGATGGCGTCGATGCGGCGCAGGTCTTGGTCCAGGCTGGCGCCGCCGATCTTCTTTTTCACCACCGTGTAGCCGCGGTCGATGTAGCTGCGCATCTCGTCCTGCAGCTTCTTGTCGTCCTGGCCGGGGTAGTAGTAGCCGCCGGCGGCGTAGACGAAGACCTTGCGATTGGGCTTGCCGTCGCCGTAGCGGTCGGCCAGCAGCTGGAACAGCGGCTTGCCCTCGATCTTGGCCACTGCGTCCCACACCGCCATGTCGATGGTGCCGATGGCGACCGATCGTTCGCCGTGGCCGCCAGGCTTCTCGTTCCTGAACATCGCCGCCCAGATCTTGTGCGGGTCGAGGTTGCTGCCACTGGCGTCGAGCAGGTCGTCGGGCGCGGTCTGCATGATGCGCGGGATGAAGCGGCTGCGCATCATGTCGCCCTGGCCGTAACGGCCGTTGGAGTTGAAGCCGTAGCCCACCACCGGCTTGCCGTCGCGGATCACGTCGGTGATGACGGCCACCAGGCTGAGCGTCATCTTGCTGAAGTCGATGTAGGCGTTGCGGATGGACGAACTGATGGGCAGGGTCTTCTCACGAATCTCGACGATCTTCACGCGGGTCTCCGGTGCGGGCTGCAATGCCGTGATCATCGACGCCGAGAGGCCTATGCGCCAGGGCTGAGTGTGGCGAGCTGGATGCCCGCAGGCCGCTGCAGCCGGCCTGCTTGCCGCAGAAGCGCTGACGGTTTATGGCAGCTGCAACTGCACGTTGACCGAAGCACTGGTGAGCTGGACCAGTTGCTGGGTGGACTGGGTGCCGCCGGTGGCCACGACCAGCAGCGACGCCACCGCACTGGGGGCACGCCAGGCGATGGTGACCTGACCGCTGTTGTTGGTGGTGCCGGACGACAGCAGTCCCATTGCCACGGGGTTGAGCAGCGGCGCGCCGTCCAGATCGGTATTGCTGGCGGTGAAGACGCGTACGGCGACCTGGCTTGCAAGGGCTGAGGCCGCGTCTCGCACGGTGACGGTGAGAGTGCCGGAGTCTTGCGTGTTCCAGGTCATGGTGGTTGCCGGCACGAGCGCCGCCAGGCTGGTCGCCGTGGGTGTGGTGCTGGTGCTGGTGCTGGTGCTGGCCTTGCCGCCACCGCCTCCGCAGGCAACGACCAGGGCGCACAGCAGGCTGACGCCAGAGAGTCTGATGGGCCGAATGAGCGGGTTGGGCAGGGGGCGATACAACAGGGCGCTGATGGATGAGTGGGGGTAGGGCATGGAGAGCCTCCTGGTGTGCAACCGCGGGTCAGCGGGAGTAGAGATTGGCCTTCACTGCGTTGGCCGGCAGGTACCAGTCCTTGGCCGTGGTGCCACCGCTGGTCGCCCAGCTGGCAAAGGTCGGGTAGGCCTTGACGATGTCGGTCAATTCGAGCGGCCAGCGCCAGTCGGTGGGAATGTCCAGTGCCCAGGGGCGGCGGTTGGCGTCCATATAGGTCGTGCTCGTACCCACAGTGGTGCGGTCATCGACGGTCTTGAACAGCGCGGCGTTAGCCAGCGCCGTGGGTTGGCGGCCAGGCAGATGCACCTCCTGGCCTCGGTTGTTTTGGGTGTAAATGAAAGGGTCGTAGGGCGACTGGAACAGCGATGCCGCCAGGGGTGAGGCGAAGTCGACCTCCAGGTGTGCCGCGACAGCTGGCACCTTGGCGCAAGTGGCCACGGTGTTGACCTGCACGCAGCCGGCGCTGCCCGAGGGCAGCAAGGTCGACAGCTTGGGCGCGACGATGAATACCGCGTCGGTCTGGCCGACCTCGGGGCCGGCATTGGCAACACTGACGCCGCCGAGCTGCAACCGGGTGGCCGACACCGACGTACGCGGCACCGACGGCAGACGAAGGCCAAAGGCGGTTTCGAAGGTGCCGCCGCGAGCCAGGAATTCGAAGTCGATACGTACACCCACCACCTGCCGGGCGGCATTGAGCACTTCGTTGGTGCGGTAGTGCAGCACCACGTCGTTGAGGTCGTAGTCGCCGCGCTTCGGCCACATGTCCTCGTAGGCCAGCGTGCCCCAGGTGGTGGCAGTGGGGTAGTAGGCGTTGTAGGCCTTGGTGGCATCGTTGGGGTAGTCGTCGGAAATGTCGGGCACGCCGTCATGATCGGCATCACCCAGCGTGCCGGTGGGCGGCAATGCTTGCAGTGACGCCAGGTTGGCGATGGGTGAAGTGCTGGCGTTGGGCGCGCTGGCCGGGACCACGTGGATCACCATCACCACGTCGTTGAAGTCGTGATCACCCCCCGCCTCGCGGTTGATGTCCTCGAATCCGAGCACCAGGCGCTGGTAGTTTGAGGAGTTCAGAGTCTGGTCGTTCAGCACCACGGTATGCACATTGAGCTTGGCGGTGCTTTGTGCCTCGGGGTTGAGGCTGCGAAGGGTGTAAACGATGTTGGTTGGTGACGCGGAGTCGTTCACCCCGGGGATGCGGGTGCCGTTGAAGTCGCGGCCGTCGGCGGTGTAGCCGTTGGCGACCAGCATGAAACCCAGCCCTTCGCCACTATGGAAACGGCCGAGCGAGGTCGTGTTCTGCTTGGTCGCGCTGACGACGTCCAGCGGGCCTGATCCGCCCATGGCATTGGCGCCGGACTGCGAGGCATTGGGCAGGAACATCTGCTCGGTCACATCGCTGCGCCGCGCCGGCGGCGTGGCGGTGTTGTAGCGAAACCAGCCCACGCTGTTGTGGTACGCCGCGCCTTCGCTCACAAATGTGACCCAGACGTCTGCGTCGGCGCTGAAGCGCAGATTGGTCTGGTCGTCGCTCTCGGGCAATTGCACCACGGCATTGGTGCGGATGTCCTTGCCTTCCGGCAAGGCCACCGCAATGCGGGCCGCCAGGTTGGACGGCAGGGCCGGCAGGCTGGCTGGCAGCACGCGAGAAAATTCCGTTGTCGTGGGGGCACCGTCAGAGGTGTCGTAGGTCAGGCCGTTGGCGTCGAGAGTGCCGTAGTAGACCGTCTCGATCTTGTTGCCGACGACGACATAGCCGCACAGCAGGAAAAGGGCGGCAGCTGCCAGCAGCAAGCTGGGCAGAGGGCGGCGGAAACGTGGCATGTGGACACCCTGTTGTTAAGGATGTTGCATGCTCAACGGGCTACCGCGCTAAAACGTGATCGGACTGTGACAGGCGCACCCACCTGGAATTGGGTGCTGAAGTCATGTTAATTGCAAGGTCGGGCGAGACGTGTCGCCACTGCAGTTCCAGCACTGCGGTGCTTGTCGCGTCAGGCTCGGTAGGACACGAAGGCGATCTGCCGGCTGTCGGGCGACCACGAGTTCACGTTCATGGTGCCCTGGCCGCCGAAGAGCTGTGCCAGGGTGACCGGCGGGGCGCTGCCGTCGGCCGGCAGCAGGCGGATCTCCACCTGGCGATCGGGTGGATGGTCGCCCGGCGCCACGTCGCCGACGCGGTAGGCCACGTACACCACCCAGCGCCCGTCGGGCGAGACATGCGGGAACCAGCCGTTGGCCTCCTCGCGCACCACATGCACTGGGTTGCTGCCGTCCACGCCCATGCGCCAGACCTGCATCAGGCCGCTGCGGGTCGAGTTGAACCAGATCTGGCGGCCGTCGGGTGAATACTCCGGGCCGTCATCCAGCCCCGGCGTGTCGGTCAGGCGGGTCTCGGCGCCGCCCTCCACCGCGATGGTGTAGATGTCGTACTGGCCGGCGCGCTCGGCGCAATAGGCCAGGCGCTGCCCGTCGGGTGACCAGCCGTGCAGATAACTCGGGCCACGTTCGGTCACCAGCACCGGCTCGCCGCCGCCGATGGGCAGGGTGTAGATGCGCGAGCACACGTCCTCGTGCGCGAAATGGCTGATCGCCAGCCGGCTGCCGTCAGGCGACAACACATGGTCGTTGTTGCAGTCGATCGCAAAACCGGTCGGAATGAGGTCGACCGTGCCGCTGGCCAGCGTGTAGGCGTACAGGCGGCCGTCGCGGTTGAAGACCAGGCGCTGGCCGTCCGGCGTCCAGTTGGGCGCCTCGATCACGGCGTCGAACACCTTGAGCACCCGGCGCGCACCGGTCGTGATGTCCAGCGTCTCCAGCAGGCTGGTAGAAGCGCGCTGCGCCAGGCGGGCGCGCAGTTGTTCGATCGTCATCGCAAGAGGCATAGAAGAGCCTTGGGCAAGGGTGGTGGGTGCCCGCAGTGTGCCGGCAAGCTGCTGACCCGTGGTGAACGCAGGTCGTGCGATCCCCGGTGTTGCAAGGCACCCGGCAGCCTAAGCTCCCCGCGGGTTCACCTCATGTCTGGGCCTTGAAGGTGCCTGAATATCGAAATACCTCCCCCAGCAGCGGATGGGTGAGGCGGAAGTCCATCGCGAAATGGTGGTCGTCGATGGCCGACTCGACGATGGTGGTATGCCCGAGCGCCGCCCATTCGGGGATGTGCAGCGTCCTGCGTCCGAGTCGGGCAACAAAACACACGCCGCGGTAGTGCAACTGCTCACCCACCACGACCGGGCGCATCTGCAGGCCCAGCCATCGGTTGACGTACTCGACCACCTGGCCGTCGGACGTCAGCTCCCAGCGGCTGTTGAAGTGCAGGGTCTGGCCGTCGGCGTACTGCAGTGTGCGTCGCCAATGCTGAGATTCACCTTCGGCGGTCTTCTCGACACGTGTGTGCACCGCCTTGCCTCGGCGGCGCACCAGGGCGCCGAGGCGTGACAGGACCGACAGCAGTGGCTGCATGAACCAGGGGTAGTCGACGTCCAGCGACCCGATGTCGACCGAGGTATCCGACTGATAGTGGGCCTGCAGGGCAGGCGGCAGCTGGTCCCAGGTCTGGCCCAGCGCTTGTTGCATGAGACTGTTCATGACGTCGCTCCTGGAATCTGCTTGCCGACCATCATCATCACGATCAACACCATGGCTACGAAGGCCGGTACGCCCAGCCAGAACCATCGCCGTGCCAAGCGCCAGTAGACCGCGGGCAAGGGGCGTTGCTGCACCCAGGCGGTGTGCGCGAGGTGTTGCATGCGGATCTGCAGCCAGACCACCGGCAACCAACAGGCGCCGGCCAGGGCGTAAAGGCCGAAACTCGCGGCGATCCAGGGCGTGCTCAGCGCCAGGCCGGCCTGTTGTGCCATCCACCAACCGGTGAGCGGTTGCAGGATCAGGGTAGGCGTCGTGAACAGCCAATCGGCGAGCACCACGTGGCGGTTGGTGGCCGCGATATGCGCCACGTCGCCGTGGCGGTCGGCCATCCATTTGTAGAACGCGCTGCCCAGGCCGGTGCCGAACAGCAGCACCATGCTGAGAATATGCAGCGTCTTGAGGGTGGAGTAAGTCATGGCTGTCCTTGCAGAATCGATGCGTCCTCGAACTGCAGACGCGTTTGTGGATGAAGCAGCGCACGGCCGAGAAAACCTTCGGCGTCGCGGCTGTCGGCGCACATCCCCTGGCTCAACATGCGCAGGTTGTCGGGAGAGGCCATGGGATGAAATGGCCGGGCGAGGTAGAACATACCCATGGCCAGGTGGCGCGGCAGGTGCACAAACCTGCCGGGCGGCAATCCCTGGGCTGCACGCAGGGCCTGCAGCCAATCGGTGAAAGCCAGCGTCTGCGGCCCCGCGATATCGAGCGGCGACTTCATAGGCAATTTCATAGGTATAGGCGGCGACACGGGGCAGACGGCGCGCGCCACGATATCTACGACATCGCTGACATGCACCGGCTGGATTTTCTGGTCGCCACCTTCCAATACCGGAATCAGTGGCAGCGACGCCAGCCGCATGAACATTGCGGCGCTGGTGCCGCCGCGGCCGTAAATCAGCGCCGGGCGCAGCACGATGCCGTCCAGATCGAGTTGCCGCAAGGCGGTGTCGGCGGCCCGCTTGCTCAGGTGATAAGGCGAAACTGCCGTTTCGTCGGCGCCCAGGGCGGAGATTTGCACCACGCGGCGGATGCCGGCGCGTTCGCAGGCCTGAAACAAGGCAATCGGCGCCCGCCGATGCAGCGCATCAAAACGCTGACGCCTGGACTCGCCGATGATGCCGGCGGCGTTGATGACCGCGTCAATGCCGGCGAGATGGGGCTGCCAATCAGCGGGCGCCAGCAGGCGGCACATGTCGATACCCTGCCGGCGGGATATCGGTCGCACGAGATGTCCCCTGGCCGTCAGTATCTGGGTGATATTGCGGCCGAGGAATCCGCTGGCGCCGGTGAGCAGGACATTCATGACGCTGACTCCCGCCCGTCACCGAGCCCGGCCGGCCGCATACAAAGTCGCCACGAAAGTGTTTGCATCGAGGACTCCATTCAAAGTGAAGGTGTCCCCAGTCTGTCCAGCGGCGGTGCCGGCAGCCTCCGGAATGATCGATCGTGAGTGGACAGTCGTTCCGGAACGATCATTCCGGAACAGGCATGCCGGACGAGTCAGCCGCAGGCCGTGCCGATCCGCGCGACGGCTCGCGCGTATTACGGGGTCGCCCGAGCTGGCAAGTGCAGCTTGCGGTATTGGCCGGGTGTGCAGCCCTCGATGTCACGAAAGGCTTCGTAGAAATTGGACTGCGAGGTGAATCCGACGCTCAGTCCGACGGACAGTACCGAGGCCTTGGCTTCGTCGATCAGCATGGCTTTGGCTGCGTCGATGCGGCGCTCGCGCAGGTAGCGCGAAAAACTCTTGCCCAGCCGGTTGTTCATCAATTCGGACAACTGGTGGCCGCTCAGCTGCAGTCGACCCGCCAGGCGGCCGAGGCTGAGATCGGGGTCGATATACAGGCGCTCGGAATGCATCAATTCGGCCAGGCGCGTCAATGCGTCGTCGCAGTCCACCCTGGCCAGCGTGGTCGTCGCGTAGGCGACCTGGGCGGTATCACGCACCTCGGCCGGCAGTTGCGGCCGCAGGCCCAGCGTGACCTGCACCAGCAAGAAGGCCAGGCCGATGGCGCAGGCATAGACGCTGACAAACCAGCCTTTCGGCAGGGTATCGACCCAGATGCCCAGAACCGCCACGCCCAGGGCGATGAAAAACACGCTGCCCAGCAGCAGAAACTCCAGCGGAAAATTGGCGCGTTCTGCGCGCAGGGTATAGAGCCGTCGCGCCAGCCAGGCCAGATAAGCTGCGCCAACCATGAATGCCAGCGGCAGCGCCCAGTAACGAGGCAAAGCCCAGGCGATCAGGCTGGGCGCAGCGTGTAGTGCGAGTGCCACCTTGGCCGGGGTTTGCGCTGCCGGCTCAAGCAGGGGGCGGCTGAAAAGATAAAAGGCCGGCGCGACGACGAACAAGGTGGCGCGATACCAGGTCGCCTCGGGTGCGGCCCAATTCCACTGCAGCTGCGCAAAGTGGGCGCCCTGGAGTATGGCGAGCGCCAATAACAATATCAGGCCGGCGACACGGGCCATGGACAAGCCGCGATAAGTCTCGCCCCTGAAATGTGTCAAACCCAGGCTCAGCGCACTGAATATCGAATAGCCGATGAACAGGGCAGCGAGCGAGTCCATAAGTGGCGCCCTCGATGTGATGGCGTCAAGCCGGTGCGGCCGCTGTTACTGCCGCCCCTGCCGTCACCGCAGCGTGCGCCTCGGCGACCCGCAAGCTGCCCTGGCCGTCGCCGGCACGGCGCAGGCGCCGGAAGTGGTCCCGACGCCCCGCCAAGATCGCCTGCAGGCCCTGGGTCCATCCGCAGCCCAGGATGAGCAGGCGCAGCAAATGTCGTGCGCACAGGGTTGCGGGTCGCTGCATCGGTGGTTCTCCCTCACGTCGTGGGCGGCGAGCATAGGAAATTCGTGCCCCATCGGCAACGCTTGCGCCGGCACCAAGGACCAAGCTCTGCGCGCTGCCAGGTCGTGTTGACGCGGCTTCCTTCAACCCCGCCCCGCGGACCGTGCACGGATCTGCTCGAAATCGGCCGGCAGCGGGTGCAGGTCCAGGCGGCGGCCGGCCTTGACGATCTGGCTGGGAATGTCGTGGCCGATCAGTGCGGGCAGGCGGCGGCTGGCGGCGAGCAGGCGGTCCAGGTCGACGCCGGTGTCGTGGCCCATGAGTTCCAGGGCGTGCACGATCTCCTCGGTGCAGACATTGCCGGTGGCGCCGGGTGCGTAGGGGCAGCCGCCGATGCCGCCCAGGCTGGCGTCGAAGCGGTCGGCGCCGGCCTCGATGCCGGCGATGACGTTGGCCAGGCCCATGCCGCGGGTGTTGTGGAAGTGCAGGGTGAGCTCGGTGGCCGGCAGGCGCGCGCGGAATGCACGGGTCAGGCGTGTCACCTGGGTCGGATAGGCCATGCCGGTGGTGTCGCACAGCGTCACGCCCGTGGCGCCGAGTTCTTCCACGTAGCGCACGCTCCAGTCCAGCACCGCGTCCTCGGCGACGTCGCCTTCCATGGGGCAGCCGAAGCTGCACGACAGCGACACGTTGACCGCCACGCCGGCGCCGCGCGCCAGCGCCGCGGTCTGCGCCAGCGCGGCCAGGCTCTGCGCCTGCGTCATGCGCAGGTTGGCCAGGTTGTGGCTGGTGCTGGCCGACATCACCAGGTTGAGCTCGTCGGCGCGGGACTCGATGGCGCGCTCGGCGCCGCGCAGGTTGGGCACCAGGCAGGTGTAGACCACGCCGGGCAGGCGGCGGATCTCGCGCAGCACGATCTCGGCGTCGCGCAGCTGCGGGATGGCCTGGGGCGAGACGAAGGAGGTGACCTCGATCTTGGCCAGGCCGGCGGCGGAGAGCGCGTCGACCAGGGCGATCTTGTCGGCGGTGGCGACGAAGCCGGCCTCGGCCTGCAGGCCGTCGCGCGGGCCGACCTCCTGCATGTGGATGCGTCGGGCGGGAGCGTTCATGCGACCACCTTGCGCTGGCGCAGCGCGGCGATGTCGGCGCTGGAAAGACCGATCTCGCCCAGCACCGCGTCGGTGTCGTCGCCCAGGCGCGGCGCCGGGCTGCGCACCTGCCCCGGCGTGCCCATCAGCTTGGGCACGATGCCCGGCACCTCGAGCGTGTGGCCGTCGCGCGTGTGCTGGGTGAGGATCATGTCGCGCGCGCGGTAGTGCGGGTCCTCGACGATGTCCCGGGCGGTGTAGGCGCGGCCGGCCGGCACCTTGGCCTCGCCCAGCACGGCCAGCACCTCGCCGGTGTCGCGCTGGCTGGTCCAGGCCGCGATGGCGGCGTCGAGTTCGTCGACCCGCTGCACGCGGCCGGCGTTGTCGGCCAGCGCGGGGTCGTTGCCCAGGTCGTCGCGGCCCATGGCCGTCATCAGGCGCTTGAAGATGCTGTCGCCGTTGCCGGCGATGAGCACTACGCCGCCGTCGCCGCAGCGGTAGGCGTTGGACGGCGCGATGCCCGGCAGTGCGCTGCCCGCGGGCTCGCGCACCACGCCGAAGGCGCTGTATTCGGGCACCAGGCTTTCCATCACGTTGAACACCGCCTCGTGCAGCGCCACGTCGATGACCTGGCCCTGGCCGCCGTTGACCTTGCGGTGGTACAGCGCGGTGAGCACGCCGATGGTGCCGTGCAGCGCCGCCAGGGTGTCGCCGATGCTGATGCCGCAGCGCACCGGCACCCGGCCCGGCTCGCCGCTGAGGTGGCGCAGCCCGCCCATGGCCTCGCCGATGGCGCCGAAGCCCGGCAGGTCGCGGTAGGGCCCGGTCTGGCCATAGCCGCTGATGCGCAGCATGACGAGGCCGGGGTTGTCCCGCGCCAGTTCCTCGTAGGACATGCCCCAGCCTTCCAGCGTGCCGGGGCGGAAGTTCTCCACCAGCACGTCGGCCTGGGCGATCAGCTGCCGGGCGATGGACTGGCCCTCGGCGCTGCGCAGGTCCAGGGCGATGCTGCGCTTGTTGCGGCTCTGCACCTGCCACCACACCGAGGTGCCGTCCTGCAGCAGGCGCCAGTTGCGCAGCGGGTCGCCGGTGCCGGGGGCCTCGATCTTGATGACGTCGGCGCCGAAGTCGCCGAGCGTCTTGCCGGCAAAGGGGCCGGCGATCAGCTGGCCCATCTCGACGACCTTCAGGCCTTGCAGGGCTTGGGGTGACATGGCGTTGCTCCTTGGGTGACGGTGGGGTGGGCGTAGGGATGCGATTTGATGCGATGTGATGTGGCGCCAGGCCTGGCCGTGCGGCGCTGCACTCAGTCGATCGTCGCGCCGCTGTCCTTCACGATGCGGGCCCACTTGGGCAGATCACTCTTCACCAGCGCGGCGAACTGCTCGGGTGTGCTCCTGAAGGGCTCGCAGCCCAGGCCGGCCAGCTTCTCGCGGGTGTCGGGCGCGTCCAGCACCTTTGTGATGGCGGCCTGCAGCTGCGCCAGCACCGGCCTGGGCGTGCCGGCCGGGGCGAACACGCCGTACCAGGGCGTGGCACCAAAACCCTTGATCGTCTCGCCGATGGTGGGCGCATCGGGCAGCGCGGCCACATGTTTCTCGTTCACCACGCCCAGCACCTTGAGCTTGCCGGCCTTGATGAAGGCGATGGACGAGGGCAGGCTCTGCACGCTCACCTGCACCTGGCCGCCGATGAGGTCGTTCACCGCCGCCGAGGCGCCCTTGTAGGGCACATGCACCAGCTCGATGCCGGCGGCCTTGCCCAGCATCTCGCCGATCAGGTGGTTGAGCGTGCCGTTGCCCGCCGAGCCGATGCTGTACTTGCCCGGCGCTGCCTTGGCGGCGCTGATCAGCTCGGCGACGTTTTTTGGCGCAAAGGCGTTGTTGGCCACCAGCACATAGCCGGCGGTGGCCACGGGGGTGACCGGCTCGAAGTCCTTCAGCGTGTCGAAGCCGGTGGTCTTGTACAGCGAGGGGTTGATGACCGCGGCACTGTCGGCGGTCAGCACCAGGGTGTAGCCGTCGGCCTTGGCCTTGGCCGCCGCGGCCATGCCGATGTTGCCGCCGGCGCCCGGCTTGTTGTCGACGATGAACTGCTGGCCCAGCGCCTCGGTGAGCTTTTGCGCCACGATGCGCGCGATGGCGTCGTTGGCACCGCCCGGGGCCTGGGGCACGATCAAGGTGACCGGCCGGCTGGGGAACTTGTCGTCGGCCAGGGCCGGCAGGGCCAGGGCGGCCAGGGCACAGGCGACGAGGTGGCGGCTTGCGGCAGCACCGCCACGCCCAGGCCGGCGGCCACCATCTGGCAGATGGCGTCGAAGCTGCGCACATGGATGCGCACGCGCAGGCGCCGGCCGATGGCGGCGCTCTCGGCCGCCAGGCGCTGCGCCAGCGAGGTCTGCCTGGGCAGGCTGACGAAGTCCAGTTCGGCGGCTTCGGCAAAAGGCAACGGCTGCGCATCCGCCCCGCGCGCGGCCAGGGGATGGCCGGCGGGCAGCACCAGCACCAGCCGGTCGCGCAGGACCACTGTGAGCGCCTTCAGCAGGTGGGCAGCAGCGCATCCAGCGGGCGGCAGGCGCTCAGACTGCGCGCCGGCTAGGCCGACGCGCCAGGGGACGACGCCAACCTGAGCGAGGCCGGGCGCAAGGCCTTGTACCGCCACGGTCTATGCCAAGACGCCGCTGGGCGGGCCGGCCCAGGTACTGGACTACCTGAGCCGCTACAGCCACCGCACCGCCATCGGCAACGAGCGCATCCAGGCCGTGAACGCCGAGGAAGTCGTCTTCACCATGCGGGCCGATGACCAGGGCGGCAAGCGCCGCGTTCGGCTGCCCACGACGGAGTTCATCCGCCGCTTCCTGCTGCACGTCCTGCCCGCGGGCATCCAGCGCATCCGCCACTACGGCGTGCTGACCAACGGCTGCAAGAAGACCCAGCTGGCCCAGGCCCGAGCGGCGCTGCAGCAAACGGCGCCCAGCCTGCAGGCGCGCGAGTCGGCCCAGGCCTTCATGGCCCGCGTGGCGCAGGCGCAGATCCACACCTGTCCGGCCTGTCACGGGCCGCTGCATGTGGCGCAGACACTGCCAGGCCAGCGCCATCTGCCATCACCCGGCCAGACGCTGGCGCAGGCGCCATCACCGCGGCCGCCTACGCCAGCGGCCAGGGCACCGCCATGACTGCCATGGCCGCCATGCCCACTCACGTTCACGTCGCGCCCTGTCGCACGCGCCGCTTCACGCGGCGCCGGGCGGGCGGGGCGAGCGCACGCCTGCGTCTGGCGTCGGGTGGCCCCAGCGGGGTGCCGCCGCGCTACCCTCACCCGCAAAGGCGCTGACCGGGCGGCCAGGCCACCGCGCCGGGGCTTCACAAACGCGCCAGCCTCACCATAATGGGTCGCATCAAGGTGGCGGGTCGATCCAATCCCCCTTGACACCCAAGAGCAAGACGCCGGCAACGGCACGCACGGGAGGCGCGATGGTTCAGTTCAACACGGCTTATCTGCCTCGGGATATGTCCGAGCCATTGCCAGCGTCTGTGCTCGGCAGATAAACGCTATCTGTTAGGCCTTACATGCAAGACGACCTCATCTCGGGGCCAGCAATACTTGGAATCGCAATCCTCGTACTCTTCGTAATGGGGACGATGAAAAGTGCGCGCCTGAACAAAGCTGCAGAAGAAAAGTCCAAAGCCGATGCGCAAAGCCGTCAGCTGGAAAAGCAGCAAGAAATTGATGATGAGCTTCTCTTCGTCAAAGATGTTCTTGCAGCGGCAGCGCCTTCTATTGATGGTCTAAGGCGCCTTAAGGAGCGGTATGGGTGGGCGGAAATTGTCGGCACCCATGATCTGAGTCGTAACCATCTCAAGCTGCTCAGACAGTGCTCCGTCGAAGGCGACGACATTGAGCTTCCGAACTTGGAGATCACCAACTTCGGACCAGATGAGCGCCGAGTCGCGCGCGAGGCCAAGCGCGTTGCCGAGCCCCTATTTGATCCGTATGACCCTTGGTCAACAGTACAAGAACCAACCGTTCAGACGCTTCGAGAATTGCAGCGCGACGGTTTTGTACTTGTGTCGCCTGAGCCAGGAAACAATCGGCGCGAATTCTTCGTCAGATTGACTCCACGAGGTTCACGCATGGTCGAAGCCGATTACGCTCTCAAAGATCGCAACGATGGACTGCCGGGCGCGATCAAGCTTCCGAAATCCAACGATGCCAAGAAGAATATTGCAGCCATTCTCAGAAGGTATCTCGGTGAGGTTTAGTTTGCCATTCCAAGTGCAACACCATCGGCCTCTTAAGTAAGTCGCACTTAGTGCCTGATAAATATGAACAATTTTTCGAGGGTGTGCGACTTTCTTCGGGGCGATTGTTGGCCGCGGTCCGACTACGACGCTAACCCCTCTACAAGGACTTCCCCACGAACCGCAATAACGGCGGCAGTAATTTGCCTCCTCCTCAAGACCTCTTCTTCCAACGGTGCGCAGTAAATCAGGATCACGATCAGGAACAGACTGCCCATCTACAAACGGCCTTTTGCGCCTTGGTGTTGCGCTGGCCCAGATACGAACCGCTCAGCAGGGCTCCATTCGTTCGCCGTCGAACCCGCATCGGGGTGCCACTCAGGGTTAGTCGAGTTCACCTGCTGCCGGTCTGACCTGTGTGATGCATCTTCAAACGCACGTCTGGGAGAGATTCTTGAAGAAGTGTCGTTTCAGGAATTCAGGC
>JBEEJN010000067.1:0-24740 GCA_041169165.1 Pseudomonadota bacterium | reverse complement strand
GGCACCCATCGGCTTCAAGAACGGCACTGACGGCAACATCAAGATCGCCACCGACGCCATCCAGGCGGCGGCACGTCCGCACCACTTCCTGTCGGTGCACAAGAACGGCCAGGTCGCCATCGTCGAGACCAAGGGCAACACCGACTGCCACGTCATCCTGCGCGGCGGCAAGACGACCAACTACGACGCGGCCAGCGTCGCCGCCTCGTGCGCCGATCTGGCGGCGGCCAAGCTGCCCGAGAACATCATGATCGACTGCTCGCACGCCAACAGCAGCAAGCAGCACGAGCGCCAGGTGGCGGTGGCCCAGGACATCGCCGGCCAGCTGGTGGCGGGCAATCGCTCCATCTTCGGCGTCATGGTCGAAAGCCACCTGGTGGCCGGCGCGCAGAAGTTCAGCCCGGGCAAGGACGACGCCAGCCGCCTCACCTATGGTCAGAGCATCACCGATGCCTGTATCGGCTGGGACGACAGCGAGAAGGTGCTGGCACTGCTGAGCGACGCCGTGGCGGCGCGGCGCCGCTGAGCGCCATTTCGCGGCACGGCGGCTCGGCCGCCGGCCGATCCGCGCGATCTCCCTTGCTCGCCGACACGGTGCACCCCGCTAGCATTGCGGCTGTTCGTCGGCGCCAGCAAGACCCGCTGCACGCAGCCGCATCCTCAATCGTCAATAAGGACTCACGACCATGCCCACGCTCACCCTCATCTGGGCCCCCGAGCAGGAACAGAAGATCACCGTGGACGCCGCCCAGGCACCCGAGCTGGCGCGTGGCTGGCTGGACGAACAGTACCTGGCCTTCGACTGCGCACCCATGCGGGCATCGGGCAAGGTGCTGGTGGTCGACAAGCTGCTGGTGATCGCAGACGCCGCCGGGCCAAAGCAGTTTGCCGACGGCGCCTGGGCCGAACGCTTTGCCGCTGCCGCCGCAGGCGCGACCGGCCGTGACCTCGTCACCATCGACCTGCTGGGACGCAGCGTCGGCTATTGATCGGCGTCAGACGGCGTGCCGTCCTGCAGCGCACGCTGCAGCCGCGCGCTGCGCCAATAGACGTCGTCGCCGCCCAGGCCGTCGAGGTTGGCGCGGTTGAGTACGCGCGCCAGAACGAAGAGCAGATCGGACAGACGATTCAAATACAGCCGCGGCGCGGCGTTGAGTGCCTCGTGCGCAGCCAGGTCGACCACGGCGCGTTCGGCGCGGCGCGCCACGGTGCGGCAGACATGGGCCAGCGCGGCGCTGCGGGTGCCGGCGGGCAGGATGAACTCGGCCAGTCGCGGCAGGCGTGCGTTGTGTGCTGCCAGGGCGTCGTCAAGCTCGGCCACAGCTTCGTCCTTCAGCAACTGCATGCCCGGCATCGACAACTCGCCGCCCAGGTTGAAGAGCTGGTGCTGGATCAACACCAGCAACTCGCGCACATCGTGCGGCAGTGGCTCTGCGAGCAATACGCCGAGGTGGGAGTTGAGCTCGTCCACGTCGCCCAGGGCGTGTATGCGCAGATGGTGCTTGGGCAGCCGGCTGCCGTCGGCCAGGCCGGTCGTGCCATCATCGCCGGTGCGGGTGGTGATCTGGGTCAAGCGGTTTGCCATGGTCCTCATCCTAACGTGCGGCTGATCGCAACGGTCCGCCGCCATGGGCCGTGGCGCCGACTTCGCCCGGCCCAGCCTGGTACAGCTCCGGCGACCCGCTGACCCGTGAGCGTCACTGCGACACTAGCCTTCAAACACCCTCACATACCCGCCATGATCTCTCGTGCCCAGCCCGCCCCCGATGCCGACCTGAACGACGCCGAGATTGGTGAGCTCGACGATCTGCTGCAGGCCATCCCCCAACCGCTCGACGCCCTGGACGTCGTCATGCTCGACGGCTATCTGTGCGGCGTGCTTGTGCAACCCGTGGCCCTGGCGCCCGAACAGTGGTTGCCGCCGGCCTTCGACTGGAACCTGGGCGAGGACGGCGCCGGTCAGGTGCTCACGCCCGACACTGCGGGCTGGCATGGCGCCAAGCACGAGCGGCTGCTGTCGCTGGTGCAGCGCCGCCTGGCCGCCATCAACCGTGGTCTGGTGGAGGACGGCTGGTTCGATCCGGTGGTGATGATCCCGGTCGACGACAACGGCAGGGAATTGAGCGGACAGGCCGCAATCGCCGGCGCGCTCGGCCCGTGGGTGCTGGGCTTCGAACACGCGCTCAACCATTTCACCGCGCTGGAGGATCTGGCCGAACCCGATCTGCCCGACACCCTGGCCTGCCTGTGGCGTCATCTGCCCGAGCAGGGCGAGGACGAGCAGTCCTACACCAAGGCGCTGGACCAGGAGCATCCGCTCAAGAACCTGGACGTGGCGCTGGAAGACCTGATCACCAACGTCGTCTGGCTGGCTGACCTGGGTCGTGCCGAACGCCTGAAGGTGACGCAGGTGGTGCGCGGTGCGCCCAAGGTCGGCCGCAACGACCCCTGCCCCTGTGGCAGCGGGCGCAAGTTCAAGCTCTGCCATGGCCGCGGCAGCGACCAGGCGGCTGGCTGAACCGGGCGCATGAAGATCCAGCTCGTCTCCGACCTGCACCTGGAGCGCTACCCGGATTTCATGCCGCGCCCGGCGGAGGCGGTCGATGTGCTGGTGCTGGCCGGCGACATCGGGTCCTACCAGCCCGGTTCGAGGCTGACGGATGAGGATTTCGGTCTGGGCCGCTTTTCGCCGCTGGCGCCGGAGTCACCCTGGCGGCGCGTCTTGTTCGTGCCGGGCAATCACGAATACGACGGTCTGGATCACGCGGCGACGGATCAGCGGCTGCAGGCCTGTTGCGAGCGCCTGGGTATCCTCTGGCTGCAGCGGCGGGCGCTGGTGCTGGATGGGGTGCGTTTCGTGGGCGCAACGCTGTGGAGCGACTTCGATGCACTGGCGCTGGCGCAGGCGCCCGATGCGCAGGCCGGGCGGCAAGCGCTTGAGGTCTCGATGACACGTCTGTTGCGTGAAAGGGACAAGGCGTTTCGCGCCGCGGACTTCTATCTGCGCAAGAACACCTGTCTGCACGACGGTCAGGCCATGCTGGCGAGTGCACTGCGAGAACTCGCCCTGGTGGATCAAGACTGGTTGCGCCAGGAACTGGTCCAGACTCACCCGGGTTCCACTGTGGTTGTCACCCACTTTGCGCCCAGCTTGCGTAGCGCCGACCCTCGGTACGGCCTGACACCAGGCACGGCCGGCTTTTGCAACGCCCTGGACGATCTGTTCCGCTACGCTGACCTGTGGCTGCACGGCCACCTGCATTGCCCCAGCGACTATGTCGTCAGCCACGGCGAGCATCGCTGCCGTGTCGTGGCCAACCCGCGCGGTTATTCGTCCAAGGGTGAGCAGCAGACTTATCGCGACGGTTTTTGCGTGGATATGGATACGCCGCCTGCCCGGCCCGGCTGACACTGTTCTGTCAGAGAGATTGACCCACTTGATTCAGGTCAATATTCGACCCGGGCGTACGCCGACACTCTGCCGCGAACTGCAGGAGCACACACCATGAAGATACTGATAGCAGTGGATGGCAGCGAATACACCCGGCGCATGCTGGCCTGGTGGGCGGCCCACGATGAATTCCTCGGCGATGAACACAACTACACCGTGTTGACCGTCGTACCTCAGGTGCCACCCTATGCCGCCTCGGCGGTGAACCGGGAATTGCTCCTGTCCTTTTACAGCGACGAGGGCGAAAAGATATTCGCGCCGGTGCGTGCGTTTCTCGATCAGCAGAAAAAACGCGCCACTTTCCTGAGCAAGGCGGGTGTCGTCCCAGAGGTCATCGCTCACATGGCCCAGGCCGATGCCTTCGACCTCGTGCTCATGGGCTCGCACGGCCACGGCTCGGTGGCCAACCTGGTCATGGGGTCGACTGCGACGAGGGTACTTGCCGCATGCAAGACGCCCGTGCTATTGATCCGTTGAGGCTAAGCGTTGGTGCTCAGCACCTTCAATCCACCCGGGACGGCACGGCGGCAGCAGCGCCGTCCGCGGCGGTCACATTAAACGAAGACAGCAGAAATGCTGCCCCGACCGACTGGCCCGATTAATGGCCTTGGCCCAGAGTCTGGGCGCTCGCAGGCTGGTTAATCGGCGGGCTGGCTATATTGCCAGGATTCACTGGCGGTGCAATAACCTCGGGGGCCATGCTGAGGTCCAGGCCAAATGCCGTGCCGTGATCGCCAAAATCCGGCCTGCGCTTGCCGCGCCTTTGCCGCGACGAGGTTCCGAACCACCGCATCAAATTCGTCCAAGTACCGTGCATTGCCATTGCCTGCCTCCGTCGTGCCACCTGCTTGAATCCACCTGATTGCGGGGGGT
The DNA here is from genome assembly GCA_041169165.1 of Pseudomonadota bacterium. Classification (GTDB taxonomy): domain Bacteria; phylum Pseudomonadota; class Gammaproteobacteria; order Burkholderiales; family Burkholderiaceae_C; genus Sphaerotilus. The sequence goes on along the minus strand of JBEEJN010000067.1, from coordinate 20,416 downwards.
ATGGTTCCGAGACGGTACCGAGTTTCCCCCGTGGCGCCTCCGGACGGGCGCATCGTGTTTTGCGCCGGCGACTCCTGCAACCAAGCATGTGAATCGATGCCCGATAGTTTAAGGTTAACCGTAAAACCACGGCAGTCTCTCCAGGGGCGTGGGAGGGATTTGTTGGGAGAAATTGTCCCGCTTTAGCCGGGATCAGTTACGTTTGGGGCAGGCAATATCGAGCCCCGCAGTGGCAGCCCCGCATGGGCAGGTCTTGCTGCCGTGCAGCATGAATGAATCTGCCGCGGCGGTCGTGCTGGCCAGGTTGTGTGCAGGTGTGTCAACTCGTAAATATGAAAAATCCTTGATATCGATGGGGCCATGAAGGGGTGTCGCCGCCCGTCTGGGTGGTCAAGGACCGTCCTGAAAATCGTTGTCGCCTCGGTTCGATGAACCTGAGCGCCAGTGCTTAACACAGGCGGTGTGATGGATTCACGTCACGACATCATCCTTCGTGGGGATGGTCGATCAAGAGCGTGGTCGATACATTCCTTGGGTATCAGCTGTCACGCGGATCTTGTCTGTCGAAGAATTCGGAACGCGGCCAGACCACGGAATTGCAATCAATAACTACACGGCAATTCCGCCTGTCCGACGTCAACCCGAGCAGCGCATCGCGCACTGAAGGCCATCCGGGCATACCGGGTGGCCTTTTTTCTGCCTACATCCCAGCGCTAACTTGCCGCTGTCGATTCGACCTTTCATAAGGCAGGTCGACCGGCATAACCGGTCAACTCAAGATATCCCAGGCCCAGCACCTGCCGGCCGTCGTCGCTGCGCAGTTCGGCCAGACCTTCCCAATACACGGTGGCCGTGCTCGCGCGGGCGTCGAGTTCCTGGCTGTCCAGCAAGGCGTGCAGCTCGAAGTGTCCTTCGGGCGTTTCCAGCCGCCAGGCCACCGGATAGTGCGCGCCGGTCGCTGCGCTTCGCCAGTGGCGCAAGGCAGCCATGCCGACCTCGCCCGGCGTGTAGCTGCGGGTTGTTCCGTTCGTGCCACGCCACGAACCTCCCGCCCAGTAGACACCTGTCGGTGGTGAGGGCTCGGCTGGCCGCCGGTCGTCCTGGCTGGCGCTTGGCGCCGCCGGCTGGGTGACGCTGCGCCCGCTGCCGGGACGCTGGCGCAAGCGGAACAGCGTCAGTGCCGAGCCGTCGAACAGGTTGATGCCCAGCCAATCCCAGCCCTCAGCCTGAGCCGGCAGGATGGCCCCGCTCCACTCGTGGTCCAGCCAGGCGCGCCCGGCGAGCGCATGGGTCTGCTCGGCCAGGCTCAGCAGGCCTGACAGCTGCAACTGGGGTTCGCTGACGTAGAAACTGCTCTGATCAGCCGACGGACCTTTGCGCGACCAGCCGGCTTCACCTTGCAGCAGAGGCGCTGCATTCGCCGTGAGCGTGAGGGCCAGACGCAGCGGGAGGGTGCTGGGCTGCGGCTCGTCGATGTTTCCCGTGCCGTTCCTGCGGCCCGCGCCGCTGCTGTCGCCGTCGCCTGCTGCCACCTGATCCAGGCCGAATTGAGCGTGGTACTCCGAATGCCCCCCCGGACCGCTGCGCCGCCGCAGCCACCAGGCGCGCGCGCCGGCACCGAGTTGCACGGCTGTGTCGTGTTCGGCCGCGCTGGCGCTGCCCGGACCTGCGCGGGCGATGCGCTGGTCGTGGCTCAAGTGGCCGGCAGCGAGCGGGCCGAAGCTGGCAGCGCCAGGGAGAACCGTCACCGCCGCATGGGCCATCAGCACCTGGCGGGCGGCGAACCGGCTCGGGTGATCCGGTCGGGCCGGGCCGCGGCTGCGGAAAAAGGTCAGCTGAAAACCGAGCGCGGGCACCGTCCCTGACCTTGCATTGCCGGCCGTCGTCGCGGTGCCTGGCGGCGCTGACCTGGGCGCCAGCCAGCCGGTCAGATACCACCATTCGATGCCCTGGTCCGGGTGGGCACCGTGATCGAGCGGAAACACCAGCGGGCGACGTTGCAGCGTTGTCGGTGAGGTCACGGGGGCCGCCGCCTTGGGGCTCGTGGCGCCGTTGGCCGCACCGCCTGCGCCAGCCTCGGCGCGAATCGGCGCGCCGCTCCGGGCCGATGTCGATGCGCCGCCGGCACCCAGTGCCAGCATTTGGGCCATCCACGCCCGGCGCCCTGGGTCATGTTGCCTGGCAGACGCAGGCCACGGTGCCGCCGCAGGTGTCACGTCGCAGGCCTCGGCGGGGTCCGGCACGGGGCCTTGCGTTGCGGCGCGCAGCCGGCGTTCCATCACCAATCCTCCTTCACCGCCAAGGCCATCTGACGGCTGGCGGCCGCACGCCCGGCGACCACGGCGGCGATGGCGCCGGCGGCCAGCACTGCGGCCACCAGGGCCCACAGGCGCAACCAGGGAAGGGCCAGATCCATGCTCCAGTGAAAGCTCTGCGGGTTGACCACGTACACCAGGATCACGCTGATCGCCAGCCCCAGAGCCAGGCCGACCCATGCGCCCAGGCCGCACCACAGGGCGCCTTCGCCCGCCACCAGCATCAGGACCTGGCGACGCGTCAAGCCCAGGTGCTGCAACGCGCCGAACTCCTTGCGCCGCGCCAGGACCTGGGCCGAGAAGCTGGCCGCCACCCCCACCAGGCCCAGCGCGATGGCCACGCCCTGCAGCCAGCGGGTGACGGCAAAACTGCGGTCGAAGATGGTCAGCGACAAGGCACGGATCTCGCCCGGGGTGGCAAATTCCAGCTCGCTGTTGTCCGTCGACCCCAGGTCGTGCGCCAGCCGGCGCAGGGCAGCCTGTACCTCGGCCGCCGGCGCGCCGGGCTGCAGCCACAGCGCGAGATCGTTCACCTGCGCGTCACCGCCCAGTCGCAGCCAGTCGGCGCGGTCCATCACCAGGGCGCCTTGCTGGCGCGCGTAGTCACGCCACACCGCCCGCACGTAAACCTGCACCTGGCCGCGACTAGGCATCGCGCAGTGCCTGCCCTGTGGCGGGTGGCGATCCTCGACCTCGTCGCCCTGCCTGCCCACGTCCGCCTGAGCGGCAGAGACACCCAGCGCCAGTGGCAGGGTGACGATACGTCCCGGGGCCGCGTCGTGCAGGGCGGCCATGGCCTCGCTCACCGCCACATTGATGCAGCCGGCACGAGGCGGCAGGGCCGCATCCACCAGCGGCAGCTCGGCGGCCAGTGTGCTGGCACTGCCATCCAGCGTGATGGGGCGGGTGAGCAGCGCCACCGGGGCCTGACGCGGATCGAGCTGTAGTGACATCACGCGTTGCGGCCGCGCCTGCGCCACGCCGGGTAGGCGTGCGGCGGCCTGCTCGAAGCCCTCCGGCAGGGCCGCCAGCGCGGCAGCGCTGCGCAGGCCGGCGGCGCGCACATACAGGTCGGCCGGCAAGACTCGATCCAGCCATTGCGCCACCGAGGCGCGAAAGCTCGCCACCATCACCGTGAGGGCGACACACAGCGCCAGGCTGGCGACCACACCGGCCACGGTGGCAGTGGCGCTGTCGCGCTGGTCGCGAGCCCGTTCGATCACCAGCAGCGGCAGCGGTGCCATGGGCGGGCGCAGGCGCGCCAGCAGCAGGCCGACGCCGGCCGGCACACACACCGCGCCGCCAAGCAGGATGCAGGCAATGCTGAGATAGGCCGCCAGAGGCAGGCCATCCAACCCGGGCAGCGGTGGCAGCAGCGCCAGCAGCGTACCGGTGAGCAGCAGCAGCGGCCCGGCGTGGCGCTGCAGCCAGTCCAGCGGGCCGCGTGTGGGTGCTGCGCGGCGGGCCGCACCGGCCCCCTTGAGACTGTGGGCCGGTGCCAGCGCCTCGGCGGCGCGGGCTGGCCACCAGCTGCCGGCCAGCGCGGCGGCCAGCCCGAGCAGGCCGTGCGCCGCGGTGGCCGACAGACTGACCTGCAGGGCCGGTGTATGGCCTGCCGCGCCGAACAGGCTGCCGAGCATGCCGGCGCTGCCCAGATCGCCGCCCAGGCGCGCCAGCGCCAGCTCGGCCAGGGCCGCGCCCAGGCCGAGGCCGAGCAGGCTGCCCAGGGCACCGAGCGCTGCGGCCTCGGTCAGCACCAGGGCACGCCGCTCAGCCGCTGTCATGCCCAGCACGCCGAGCAGTGCCAGTTGCGGCACCCGCTTGGCCACCGCCAGCGCCTGGACGGCGTAGACCAGAAAGGCGCCGGTGAACAAGGCCACCAGGGCCAGCACCGACAAGTTGACGCGGTAGGAGCGCGATAGTTGCGACAGGCGCTGCTCGGCCTCGTCCGGCGCTGCGCCGCGCAGCTCGGGGGACAGCTTGAGCGAACGCAGCAGCGCGTCATGGTCCTGGCCGGGCGCGAGTTGCAGGGCGATGCGGCTGAGCCGGCCGGCGCGCCCCAGCACTTGCTGCGCGCCGGCGATGTCCACCACCAGCAGCGGTCCGCCTGTTGCAGCGACCTGGCCGGCAACGCGCAGGCGGCGGGCACTCCCGACGGCTGCGCCGTGCGCAGGGGTCGCAAGCATGCGGGTGCCCGGCGCCTCGATCTCCAGCAAGGTGCCGACGGCCGGCGCGCCGAGCAGGCGCTGCGCTGACGCATTGAGATAGACCAGCTCGGGATCGACCAGGGCCAGCCGGTCCGCGCCGGCCGCCGGGCGCGGCAACAGGTCGGGCGCCATGCGCGCCAGGCTCAAGGCGTCGATGCCGATCAGCCGAACGGCGGGCAGGGCGGGCCGTGACGCTGGCGGACCGGCCGCCAGTGGCGGTTGGCCGGTCGGGTGCACCTTCACCATCTGCTCCAGCAACGGTGAAGCCAGCAGCACACCCGGCGCCGCGGCCACGCGATCGAAGACCTCCTCGTCGAAATCGGCCGTGTCGCCGGCGGCGGGGCGCAGTTCGAGGTCGGGCTGGCCGTTCACGCTGCGCACCGCCTGGCCGAATTCGGCCAGGGCGGAAGCGTTCACCAGATGGACCGCAAAGGCCAGCGCGACGCCGATCGCCAGTGCCAGCAGGGCCAGGGCGACCCGGCCCGGCTGGTGGCGCCACTCGGCCGCGATGAGCCGGACATGCAGCGCCAGGCGCGCGCGTTGGCCGGACATCAGGCCCGCAGCGGTCACACCGGACAGGCTGAGTCGACCCCGCTCAAGCGGGCAGGCTGTAATTGCGCTCGCCCATGAGGTCGATGCCGCACTGCAGCGTCTGCACCCAGTCGATGAACTCGCGCACGGCCTCGCCGACCAGGGGCGCGCCGTGCTGCGGCACGATTTTCTGGATGCCCAGCGGCTTGACCATGTTGGCCCACAGCCTGAGCACCTTGTTGCTCACCATGTAGCGGCGGTGGAAGGCTTCCATATAGGGCAGATGGGGCTTGAGCGAGCTGACCTCGGTGCGCGGATCACCGCCGATCGAGGCGCCCAGATCGCCCGAGAACAGGATGCGGCTGACCGGGTCCCAGAACTGGAAGTTGCCCTCGGCGTGCAGGAAGTGCGCCGGCAGCGCATACACGGCGCCCTTGCCCAGCGCGATGCGCAGGCCGGCGTCGGGGATGCCGACGATGCGCCCGGCTGTCTTGCCCGGCTTGCAGAAATGCGGGATGAAGCGCTCCCACACGGTGGAAATGTAGACCTTGGCCGGGCTGGCGGTCATCCAGCGGTCGAGCGACGCAATGATGTCCGGATCGGCGTGCGACGCCAGGATGATGCCGAGCTGATGCGGCGGGCAATGCTGGGTCAACCCCATGTACAGCTCGTTGTAGGCCAGGTTGCCGCCCGGGTCGAGGATGGCGGTGCTGCTGCCGTTCATCAGCAGGAACTGGTTGCTCTGCACCGCCTGGCCTTCGTCGGTGGTCAGATGGCTGAACATCAGGCGCAGATGTTCGCCGTCGTTGAAGAGCTCGATGGGCATGGAGGCGTCCTGATGCGTCCTGTGAGGTCGACGAAGGGTCTGGAGCGGCCGCTCACACCGGGTGGCGACGTCTGGCTGGTCACTCTAGCTGCAATTCATGCCAGGTCGGCGCCAGGGTCGGCGGGTGCCTTGACCGGCCGCACGCCCAGGGGATGCAACTGCAGCACGCGGTCGGCGCGCGCCGCCGCGGCCTGCGAGTGGGTGACGATAAGGCAGCCGGCGCCCTGCTCGCGCGCCTGCTCGCACAGCAGGTCGAGCACGCGCGCGGCGCTGTCCGGGTCGAGGTTGCCGGTCGGCTCGTCGGCCAGCACCAGGGCGGGTCGGTGCACCAGGGCGCGCGCGATCGCCACGCGCTGCAACTGACCGCCCGAGAGCTGGCGCGGCGCGCGTGCGCCCAGGCCGGTCAGGCCGACCGCGCTCAGCAGCGTGTCCACCCGCGCCTGCACCTGCGCGGCCGATCGTTCGCCCAGCAGCAGCAGGGGCAGGGCGATGTTGTGCGCTACATCCAGATGCGGCAGCACGTGGAAGGCCTGGAAGATGAAGCCGAGCTGCTTGCGCCGCAATCGTGCAGCGTCGGCCTCGGCCAGGGTGTCGATGCGCCGGCCAAGCAGATGCACCTGACCAGCGTCGGCGCTGTCCAGCCCGGCGATGCAGTTGAGCAGGGTGGATTTACCCACACCCGACGCCCCCAGCAGCGCCAGCACCTCGCCGGCCCGCATCTGCAGGTCCACGTTCTGGAACACCGGCTCGACGCCATAGGCCTTGGCCAGGGCCTGCACCTGCAGCAGCGGCGGCGGAGACGCCGAGTTCATGGCAGGGCCGCGTGGCGCGGCGCGGCCAGCTTGGCCTCGGCCGCCGCAACGGCCCCGGCAGCCCCAGCGACCAGGGCGGCCCGGTCCAGCTGCCCGCCGTGGGCCTGCGGCCAGGCCTGCAGCAGCGGGGTGAGGGCGATGCACAGGCGCGTCGCCGTGGCGGCGTCGTCGCAGTCCAGCACCAGGCGCTGCGGCAGGCTGCGCAGCCAGGTGAGCTGGCGCTTGGCCAGCTGGCGGGTGGCGGCCACGCCCTGTTCGCGCAGTGCGGCCAGGCCGGCGGCGGGCGCCCCCTGGTCCAGCCACTGCCAGACCTGGCGGTAGCCGACGCAGCGCATGGACGGCAGATCGGCGTGCAGGTCGCCGCGAGCGCGCAACTGGCGCACCTCGTCGATCAGGCCGGTCGCCAGCATGGCGTCGAAACGTGCGCCGATGCGCTCGTGCAGACGGGCGCGGTCGAGCGGCTCCAGGCTGAACAGCAGGTGGTCGGTGTCGACGCTGGCGGCGTCGCCCGCCGCCGCCGGGTCGGGCGCGAGGTCGAAGCGCCGCTGCAGCGACGACAGCGGTTGGCCGGTGAGCTGCCAGACCTCCAGCGCGCGCTGGATGCGCTGAGCGTCGTGCGGCGCCAGGCGAGCCGCCAGCAAGGGGTCGACGGCGGCCAGTTCGGCATGCAGGGCCGGCCAGCCCAGCCTGGCCGCACGTGTCTCCAGTTCGGCCCGCAGGGCCGGGTCGGCCGCCGGCAGGCTGTCCAGACCCTCGATGAGCGCCTTGAAGTACAGCATGGTGCCGCCCACCAGCAAGGGCAAGCCGCCGCGCGCGAGGATCTGATCCACCCGCGTGCGTGCGTCGGCGGCGAACTCGGCGGCCGAATAGGCCTGGCGCGGGTCGCGGATGTCGATCAGATGGTGCGGGACTGCGGCGCGTTCGGCGGCGTCCGGCTTGGCGCTGCCGATATCCAGACCACGATAGACCAGGGCCGAGTCGACGCTGATGATTTCCACCACCGGACCGCCGAGCTGGCGGCTGTGCGCCGCCAGCGCCAGGGCGGCCGCGGTCTTGCCGCTGGCAGTGGGGCCGGCCAGGCCCAGCCAGCGCAGGCTCGTCGGCACGCGCTCGACGGCTGCGCTGTCCAGCGCCGAGGCCGGCGCCGACGTCATGCCGTGACCGCTCCACCCGGCCTGACGGCTGGCTGGACGGGGTCGCCATGGCGGCGCACCAGCGTCCAGGCGCATAGGCAGGTCAAGGTCGCGAAGCCGGCGCCACCCCAGGCCAGGGCAGCGCTGCCCATCGGACCCAGCAGCCGGCCCAGGCCCAGGCCGATGAGGCAGGCCACCAGGGCGGTGGCACAGCCCGATAGTGCCGAAGCCACCCCGGCGCGGTGAGGAAAGCCCGCCACCGCGCCGACCTGGCTGCACGGCATGTGAGTGCCGTGGCCGAACTGGTAAAGCAACTGCGGCAGCCACAACGCCGCAAGGCTGTCATGGATACCCAGCAGCGCCGGCAGCGCAAACCCCAGTGCAGCCAGACCGGTCAACACAGCGGCGTGCTGCACCGAGCGACGCACGCCCAGCGCCGGCAGGCGCCGCCGGCAATACAGCGTGCCGAGCAGATAGCTGGACGAGCAGGTCGCGGCCAGCGCTCCGTAGGCCAAGGGGCCCAGGCCCAGCACCCCGATGTAGACGAAGGACGATCCGGCCAGAAAGACGAACAGCCCGCCGTAGGTACAGCAGGTGAACAGCGCCCAGGCTCGAAAGCCCGGACTGGCGAGCACCTCACCCCAGCCGTGCACCAGGCCAGCGACGACATGGCCCTGGCTGCGGACGCGGCGACTCGCGCCCAGTGTTTCCGGCAGCCGCCAGGCGACCAGGGCCAGGGCGGCGGCACCCCCGGCGGCGACGCAGACAAAGGCCCAGCGCCAGCCTGCCAGCGCGGTCACCAGGCCACCCACCACCGGGCTGATGATGGCGATCAGGCCCAGGCCCGACAGGGCCCGGGCCATGACCTGGGCGCCCTGCTCGGGCTCGTAGAGGTCGCGCACCATGGCGCGCGCCACCACCACCGCGGCGGCGACGCCCAGACCTTGCAGCATGCGCAGCGCCACCAGCTGCTCGATCGAACTGGCCAGCGCTGCCAGCAGGCTGGCCAGCACATAGCCGGCCAGTCCGGCCAGCAGCACCGGGCGACGTCCCAGGCGGTCGGACATTGGCCCCCACACCAGCTGGCCCAGCCCGAAGGCGAGCAGCAGGCCCGACATGGTCAGCTGGGCGGCACCCACGCTGGCGCGCAGTTCGTGCGTGAGCAGGGGCAGGGCGGGCAGGTAGAGGTCGGTGGTGAGCGCCTGCAGGCCCATCAACAAGGCGATGGCCAGCGTGGCCAGGACGACGCCCGGCCGGGCGGGTTCGGTGTCGGGGGCGGGAGCGGCAGCGGACTTCACCCGCGCAGGGTAACAGTGGGCACCCGGCGCCATGGTGGGCGTCGGCGCGCCTGACTGCGTTCCTGGCCGTGCGTCGTGCTGGTTGCCTGACTGCATGTCTGGCCGGTTTCTGAATGGGTTTGTCGGGCCTTTTTCTACGGATGCCCTGCGCTGGCGCAAGGCATAGTCATTCGGCACGGCTGTCAGCATGCGGCAAGGGTCGTTGTCGCGCGCGTGGCGCCTGTGCCCACCTGCCATCCAGAACAGATCCGACCGAAAGGCGACGCATGACAGTCTCACTGACCCGCAAATTGCTGGCCCCGGGGTGGGCGCTGACGCAGCGTCTGGGCCTGGGCGGCCAGTTCGGCCTGCTGGCGGTGATGTTCCTGCCGGCGCTGGCCTGGCTGGCCTGGCAGGCGCTGGCGCCGCGCTGGTCGGCAACGTCGGCGATCGCTGCCGGCGCGGTGGGACCGATGTCCACGCCGCTGCTCGTCGCCTTGGTGATGGGCCTGGGTGGGCTGTATGTGCTGGCGGCGCTGTCCAGCCGCTTGTGCGCGGCGCTGGCCGGCATCGAACGATCGGTGCAAGCCTGTGCCGCCGGTAATCTGGGCCAGATCGAACTGCTGGCCGGCGAGGACGAATTCGCCCGTATCAGTCGCGAGCTGGAACGCATGAGCGAGCGCTTGTCGGTCAGCGTGGCCGAGATCCGCAGCCAGGCCGCGCTGGTGGGGGCCGCCGGGCGCGATGTCGCGGCATCCAGCCAGGAGCTTGCCGGTCAGGCCCAGGCGCAGGCGGTCAGCCTGCATCAGTCAAGCGCCGCCGTGCAGCAGCTTGCCACGTCCGTGCGCGCCAACGCCGACAACGCGTCGGCGGCCGACCAGCTCAGCAACCAGGTGAGCGACCGCAGCCGGGCCGTGGCCGAGGTGATGCAGGCGGCGCTGGACACCATGGCGCGCATCGAGACCAGTTCGCGCCGCATGAGCGACATCGTCGGCGTGATCGATGCCATCGCCTTCCAGACCAACATCCTGGCGCTCAACGCGGCGGTCGAGGCCGCGCGTGCCGGTGAATCCGGCCGAGGTTTCGCGGTGGTGGCCAGCGAGGTGCGGTCGCTGGCGCACAAGAGCGCGCAATCGGCCGGCGAAATCCGCCAACTCATCGCGCGCTCGGGCGAGGAGGTGAGCGGCGGCGTGGCGGCGATGCAGGGCATCGGTGCGACGGTGCAGGGCGTCGTGGGTGGCGTGCAGGACGTGGCCGGCCGGCTGAGCGCCATCGCCCAGGGCAGTGAACTGCAAAGCGCTGGCCTGCAGCAGGTGGCGGCCGGCATCGGCGACCTTGAAAAGCTGACCGAGGCGCACACCGTCATCGTCGACCAGGCGGCCCATGCCGCCGGCCAGATGCAGGAACGCGCGGCGCGGTTGACGGCTGCGGTGTCTGCCTTCCGCCTGCGCCAGGGCACGGCCGACGAGGCGCTTGCGCTGGTCGAGCGGGCGGCGGCCGTGGTGGCGCGCGAGGGCGAGGCGGCGCTGCTGGCGCGCTGCAACCGCGCCGGCAGCGAGTTCGCCGACCGAGACCTCTACATCTTCATCCTCGACCGGGCCGGCCAATACCTGGCCTATGCCGGCCAGCCGGCCAAGGTCGGCCTGAAGCTGTCCGACCTGCTCGGCGACGCCGGCCGGCGCCTGGTGGCCGACATCTGGGCCCAGGCCGACCAGGGCCCGGGCTGGGTGGACTACAGCGTGGCGCACCCGGTCACCGGTCAGCCGCAGGCCAAGGCTTCGCGCGTGGTGGCCTTGTCGCCCCAGCATGTGCTGGGTTGCGGCATCTACAAGCAGGCCAGCGTGGCCATGGCCTGACGCCGGCGCTGCTGACCCGCTGCTGTCGCTGCGAGTGCGTCAGCGCGTGGCGCGTCGGCGCACTGCGTCCAGGTAGGCGTGTGGATCAGGCGGCTGGCCACTACGCTGCGAGGCCCAGATCATCTCGCCCAGGCAGTCCATCACCTCGTGCTGCGCGGCATGCAGGTCGCCGCGTTTGGCCGCCAGCAGTTCCAGCGCCTGACGGATGCCTCGCGGCTGGTCGATCGACACCTGCTCGCTGATGGACAGGTGCATGGACAGGTGCAGGAAGGGGTTGGTGCGCCCGTCTTCCACCGTGTAGACCGCCGCCAGCGCGGCGTCCACGTCGGCCAGCTCGGCGTGGTATTCGGGGTGCTGAGCTATCCAGCCGGCCGCCAGGGCCTCCATGGCCGACAGCAGTTCGCCGGCGCGCTGTTTGCTGTAGGCGCCGCAGAAGAAGCGGCGCACGTCGTGCTGGTTGGGCGTGAACATGGGGCGATTGTCTCGCTGCTGCCCGCCGTGTCGTCGGGCTGGCATGATGGCGCGCCCCGGCCACCCGCTGGCCGCTACCCGAGCAAGTCCACTTGATCACCGACCCCTGGTTCTACGCCGCCGCCGTGCCGGCAGTCTTTCTGATCGGTCTGGCCAAGAGCGGCTTTGGTGCCGGGCTCGGCGCGCTGGCCACCCCGCTCATGGCGCTGACCATCAGCGTGCCGCGGGCGGCGGCGATCATGCTGCCCCTGCTGGCGGTGGTCGATCTGCTCGGACTGTTCGCCCTGCTGCGCCACGCCGACTGGTCGCTGCTGCGCCGCCTGTTGCCGGCCGGCCTGCTCGGCACGCTGATCGGCTGGGCCAGCTTCGGCCTGTTGTCGGCCACCACGGTGGGCGGCATCGTCGGCGCGCTCACCCTGGTCTTCCTGGCCTTGCGGCTGTATTTCCCGCCCAGCGCGCAAGCGCCCAAGCCCGGCGTTGCGACCGGTTGGCTGCTCGGTGCGACCTCGGGTTTCACCAGCTTCGTGGCCCACTCGGGCGGCCCGCCGATCGCCTTCTATGTCTTGCCGCTGCGCCTGCCGACCATGGTCTACACCGGCACCATGGCGGTGTTCTTCACCGTCATCAACATCTCCAAATGGATTCCCTACGGCCTGCTCGGTCTGCTGGACACGAGCAACTTCTCGACTTCGCTGGTGCTGGCGCCGGTGGCGCCGCTGGGTGTGTGGACCGGCATCCACCTGGCCAAGCGCATGAACGCCACGCTGTTTTACCGCATCGTGTACATCGGGATGTTCCTCACCGGGCTCAAGCTGCTGTTCGACGCCTGGCGCGCACACGCCGGATAACATCGATCGACCCGGTGACTCCCAGCGCGCCGGGCCGGATCCGCGCCGGCAACCCGACCGGCGCGGACTGATCGACAAGACGATGGAGACAAGATCATGACCCGCACGCCCACCGCCACGCGCCGCCGCGCACTGCTGACTGCCACGCTGCCCGGGGTGGCCAGCCTGGTCGCCGGCCTGTTGCCCTGGCTGGCGCCGGCAAGCGCCCAGGCCCAGGCCTGGCCTACCAAGCCGGTGACCTGGGTCGTGCCCTTCCCGGCCGGCGGCGGCACCGATGCCTTCGCGCGCCCGCTCACCGCTGTGCTGAGCAAGCAACTGGGCACCCAGGTCATCATCGACAACAAGGGCGGCGCCGGTGGCAACGTGGGCGCCACGGTGGCCGCCAAGGCCGCGCCTGATGGCTACACCTGGTTCATGGGCGCGGTGCACCACACCATCGCGCCCAGCATGTACCCCAAGCTGGACTACAACCTGCAAAACGACTTCGTGCCCGTGGCCCTCATCGCCAAGGTGCCGCAGGTCATCGTGGTCAATCCGCAGCGCGTGCCGGTGAACAACCTGGCTGATCTGCTCGCCCTGGTGAAGAAGAGCCCGGGCAAGTTCAATTACGGCTCGGCCGGCAACGGCACCTCGCACCATCTGGCCGGCGAGCTGTTCAAGCTGCAGACGAAGACCTTCATCACCCACATTCCCTACCGCGGCGCCGGCCCGGCGCTGCAGGACCTGATCGCCGGCCAGATGGACATCATGTTCGACGGCCTGGGCTCGTCGGCCAACCACATCAAGGGCGGGCGCATCAAGGCCCTGGCGGTGGCCAGCGACACGCGCGCGCCGGGTTTCCCCGACCTGCCCACCGCCGCCGAGGCCGGCCTGAAGGGCTACGAGGTCGCCACCTGGTACGGCCTGTGGGCGCCCAAGGGCACGCCCAAGGAGGCCATCGACCGCATGACGGCAGAACTGGCCAAGGCCTTTGCGAGCAAGGAGCTCAAGGACATCTGGAACGGCCTGGGTGCCGATGTGCCCCACACCACCGGCAAGGCCTTCGGCGACTTCGTCAGCAACGAGATCAAGCGCTGGAGCGAGGTGGTGAAGGCCTCCGGCGCCACGCTGGATTGATCGCCTGATCGCCGCCGTTCCGGTCCCGGTCCCCGTCCCGGTTCACCTTTCCGCACCCTCACTCTTCTTGCCACGCCGCCTGCCATGACGCTGACTGCCGTGCCCACGACTGCTGCCGCTGCTGCGGCGGCGCGTCCCGACGAGCCCAACGCCAACCTCTTCGCCGCCCTGCGCGCGGCCTTTCCAGCCGAGCTGGACGCCACGGCCATCGAGACCGACACCGGCCTTGCCTACAGCTGGCGCGACCTCGACCGCGCCACCGCCATGCTGGCCAATCTGCTGCAGGGCCTGGATGTGCCGCGCGGCAGCGTGGTGGCGGCGCATGTCGAGAAGTCGGTCGAGGCGCTGCTGCTGTATCTGGCGACGCTGCGGGCCGGCTTTGTCTACCTGCCGCTCAACACCGCCTACCAGCAGGCCGAGCTGGAGTACTTCGTCGGCAACGCCGAACCGGCGGTGGTGGTGTGTGCGCCCAGGAACTTCAGCTGGCTCAGCAAGCTGGCCTTCAAGGCCGGCGTGGCCCATGTGTTCACGCTGGACGAGGAGCGCGGCGGCACCCTGCTGGAGCGCGCCGCGCTGATGAGCGACGTGCACACCGTGGCGGTGAAGCGCCCGGACGAGCTGGCCGCCATCCTCTACACCAGCGGCACGACTGGGCGCAGCAAGGGGGCGATGCTCAGCCACCGCAACCTGCTGTCCAACGCCGAGGTGCTGAAGGACTACTGGGACTGGAAGCCGGGCGACGTGCTCATCCACGCCCTGCCCATCTTCCACGTGCACGGCCTGTTCGTGGCCAGCCACGGCGCGTTGCTCAACGGCAGCAAGATGCTGTGGCTGGGCAAGTTCGACCCCCGGGCGGTGATCGAGCGCCTGCCGCGCGCCACCGTCTTCATGGGCGTGCCCACGCTGTACGTGCGCCTGCTCGGCGAAGCCGGGCTCACGCGCGAGGCCTGCGCCCACATGCGCCTGTTCATCTCGGGCTCGGCGCCGCTGCTGATCGAGACCTTCCGTGGCTTCCAGACCCGCAGCGGCCACACCATCCTGGAGCGCTACGGCATGAGCGAGACCGTCATGCTGACCTCCAACCCCTGCAAGTCCCAGGACGGTGACCGCATCGGTGGCACGGTCGGTTTCCCGCTGCCTGGCGTGGGCGTGCGGGTGGTGGCCACGGCCGAGGACGGCAGCGTCAGCCGTTTGCCTGCGGGCGAGATCGGCGACGTGCAGGTCTGCGGCCCCAATGTCTTCGCCGGCTACTGGCGCATGCCGGAAAAGACCGCCGAGGAGTTCACCGCGGATGCGGACGGGACGCGCTGGTTCAAGACCGGTGACGTCGGCCGCTTCGACGCCCAGGGCTACCTGACCATCGTCGGGCGCAGCAAGGACCTCATCATCAGCGGCGGCTACAACGTCTACCCGGCCGAGATCGAGGGCTACCTGAACGACATGGCCGGCGTGGCCGAGTCGGCCGTGGTGGGTGTGCCGCACCCGGACTTCGGTGAAGGCGTGGTCGCGGTCATCGTCGCCAAGCCCGGCGTGGCGCTGGAGGCCGAGGCCCTGGTCGGCCAGCTCAAGCAGCTGATCGCCAACTACAAGGTGCCAAAGCGTGCCTTCGTGGTGGCCGACCTGCCGCGCAACGCCATGGGCAAGGTGCAGAAGAACCTGCTGCGCGAGCAGCACAAAGGCCTGTTCACGCCGGCCTGAGCAGGCCACGAGCGGAGGGCGCGGGTGGGAGCAGCCCGCCGTCTGACTCTTGCCGCGCCGTCGCACGACCCTGCATTGGATTGGAAGACTGTATTTATATACAGTTGACAGGCATCTTCCTGTCCGTCCAGAGCGCCCCACATGACTGCCGATCACGCCGAAGACCCGGTGCCGCTGCCCCAGCCCGGCGCCCGCAAGGGACGCGGCACGGTGTGGCGCATCGCCCACCGTTTCGAGGCCACGCAACGCAGCGTCGAGGATGACGGCTGGGGCACGATCGACCAGCAGGTGCGCGAGGAACGCGAAGTCGCCCGGGGTGACAGCCGGCCCGCGGGCGGCCGCGCCGACGCTACCCAGGTGAGCGACGAACACTGCCGCTCCATCCTGGCGCGCAACGACTCGCCCGACCTGCCCTTCGAACTGTCGATCAACCCCTACCGCGGCTGTGAGCACGGCTGCATCTACTGCTATGCCCGGCCCACGCACAGCTATCTGAACCTGTCGCCGGGGCTGGATTTCGAGACCCGGCTGGTCGCCAAAACCAATGCGGCCGAGCAGTTGCGTCTTGAGCTGGCGCGACCGGGCTATGTGCCGCGGCCGATCAACCTCGGCTCGGCCACCGACGCCTACCAGCCGGTGGAGCGCCGGCTGGGCCTCACGCGCGCCGTGCTGCAGGTGCTGGACGAGGCGAACCACCCGCTGTCCATCGTCACCAAGTCGGGCGGCATCGTGCGTGACCTCGACCTGCTGGCGCGCCTGGCTGCTCGCCGGCTGCTGCTGGTGTTCATCAGCATCACCACGCTGGACAACGACCTGGCGCGGCGCCTGGAGCCGCGCGCAGGTTCACCGGCGCGGCGGCTGGCGGCCGTGCGTGCGCTGGCCGAGGCAGGCGTCTGGGTGGGCGTGAACGTGGCGCCCATCATTCCCTTCGTCAACGAGCCGGAGATCGAGCACATTCTTGAAGCGGCTGCCAGCGCCGGCGCACGCAGCGCGCACTGGACCGTGTTGCGGTTGCCGTGGGAGGTGGCGCCGCTGTTCAGGCAGTGGCTGCAGGTTCATCTGCCCGACCGCGCCGAGCGGGTGATGGCCCGTGTGCGAGAGATGCGCGGTGGGCGCGATTACGAAGCCGATTTCGCCACCCGCATGAAGGGCGACGGGGTGTGGGCGCAACTCATCCGCCAGCGGGTGGAAAAAGCCGCCGCCCGTCACGGCCTGGCGCGGCACACCCCCGATCTGGATTTCAGCGCCTTCGTGCGCCCAGCGCCGCCCGCCGCCGGCAACACGCGGCCCGGAAGTCCCCAGGCCAGCCTGTTCTGATGTCGTCGTGTCGATCGGACGGGCGCCGAGCTTGCGCCGCAGGCAACACGACGACACGACGCCAACGACAGCCTGACGACACGTAATTGGGATGCCGGCGCGAGGCCGGCGGGCCTCAGAAGTTGAGTGCCAGCGCACCGGCCTCGCGGCCACGGTCGGTGATGGGCAGGCGGGTACCGTTGGGACAGTAACGCTGCCGGAGGCGCTCGGCCTGCCGGCTCAGATCACCTGCCGCCGCGCCGATGGCGGCGCCGTGACGCTGCAGCAGGCGTCCGGCCAGCTCGATCACGCGCGCATTGAGGGTTTCGCCGCCTTGCAGCAGCAGCGACTGCACCGCAGCCTCCGGCTGATCGATCAGGCTGCGCCGCACCGCCTGTTCGCAGGCGTCATTGATGTCCACGTGCGCCTGGCGCAACGTGGCCTGCAATTCCTCCTGACCGCGTGCGGCGCCGCACAGCAGGTCGGTGGCCGCGTTGGACACACAAAAGCGCAGGCCGAGTTCGCGACCCCAGTCTTGCGTCTCGGGGACGTCCACACCGCGCGTCTTCAGCCGCGCGATCAGGGCGATCAGATTGCTGCCGGCCTCGACGTCGAAGTCGTCGTCACGGCGCTGGCTGGCCATGTCCTGCAGTTCGGCACGCGCGCTCTGGTGATCGTCCGCGATCGCGGCATGACGCAGCAGATCGCCCAGGGCCGCCAGGCGCTGGACCCG
This sequence comes from Pseudomonadota bacterium, assembly GCA_041169165.1. GTDB lineage: Bacteria > Pseudomonadota > Gammaproteobacteria > Burkholderiales > Burkholderiaceae_C > Sphaerotilus. The sequence continues at coordinate 3,297 of JBEEJN010000067.1, read as the reverse complement.
CTTGCTGTCCGGATGACGGCGCTGCACCACGCCCAGGCGCTGGTGCATGCGTGTCAGGCCCTGGTTGTCGCCGCGGGCAAACTTCAGGCAGGCCAGCAGAGCCAGGGTCTGCAGGTCGAACATGCGACTCTGGGCGTCGAGCGTCACCGTGCGGTCGAGCACTTCCTCGGCTTCGGCCAGATCGCCCGTGTAGAAGGCCAGGGTGCCGAGCTTTTCGAGCCGGGTCAGGCTGCGTGGCGTGAGCGTGCAGGCGGTGCGGTAGGTGACCAGTGCGCTGGCGAAATCGCCCTGGTCGACGTGGAAGCGCCCCAGTAGGTCATGGCCGTCGGCAAAGGTCGGGAATTCCTGCACCAACTGCTCGACCGTACGCCTGGCCTGCTGGATCTGGCCGACGTCGGCATCGGCGCGTGCGATGCCCAGGCTGGCCCAGGGCACCTGGCGCGCCTCGAGCACGGCCTCGAAGAACTTGCGTGCGGACTGTGGCTTGCCCAGGCGCAGCAAGACGTCGCCGCCGATGCGCGCGGCGTACAACCAGTACTCGCTGCGGTCGGTGAATCGCTTGAGGCACATCAGCGCCGCCTGCTCGAGCCGGCCGGCGTCGATGTAGCGGAAGATGTCCTGCAAGGCCTGCTTGCGTCGACGCGCCTGACCGAGCCGTTCACCCAGCGCAGCCGTGGTGGCCGGCTTGACCAGGTAGCCGTCGAGCGACGACTCGGCCGCCTCGGTCACCATGGCGTAGGTCGCTTCGGATGTCACGATGATGAAGACGGTCCAGAACGGCAGGCTGCGCGTGCGGCGCAACTCGTCGAGCAGTTCCTGCCCGCCGAGTTCGCCGGTATCGAAGCGCTGCTCACACAGCACGAAGTCGAACTGGCGTTCGCCGATCAGGCGCTGCGCCTCGGCCGGCCGGTTGCAGGTGCTGACCTGGCCGACACCGACGGCACGCAGCATGCTGGCCAGGGTGCTGCGCGAGATGGGCTGGCCGTCCACCACCAGGGCGTGACAGGCATGTAGGGGCTGGTCGAGCGGGTTCACGCGAGGGCTGGTGCTGACGGGATGCAGACCTTATCGGTGTGCAACAGAGTGACTGTAGTGTCGCGCGGCGCCGGCATTTTCTACCTTGAGCGAGGTCAATTCGATCAAGCGCCCGCCGTGCCGCAGGCGTGGCATCACTTGAAGAGGTCCTTCATGCGATCCGTCCAGCTCTTGGCAGTGGGCGAATGTTTGTCGCCGCCCTTGCTGAGTGATTCTTCCAGCTCGCGCAAGAGCTTGCGCTGATGTTCCGTGAGCTTGACCGGCACCTCGACCTGCACATGGCAATACAGGTCGCCGGGGTAGCTGGAACGCAGGCCCTTGATGCCCTTGCCGCGCAGGCGGAAGGTCTTGCCGTGCTGCGTGCCTTCAGGCAGATCGATCTCGGCTTCACCGGCCAGGGTCGGGATGGCGATGCTGCCACCGAGTGCCGCAGTGATGATGCTGATCGGCACGGTGCAATGCAGGTCGTCGCCGTCGCGCTCGAAGATGTCGTGCTGCTTGATGCGGATCTCGACGTAGAGGTCGCCGGCCGGGCCGCCGTGGGTGCCGGGCTCGCCGTGGCCACGCAGGGCGATGCGCTGGCCTTCGTTGATGCCGGCCGGGATCTTGACCTCGATGGTCTTGTGCTTCTTGATCTTGCCGGCGCCGTTGCAGCTGGGGCACGGGTCCGGAATGATCTTGCCGCTGCCGTGGCAGTGCGGGCAGGTCTGCTGGATGCTGAAGAAGCCCTGGCGCAGATGCACCGTGCCCTGGCCGTGGCAAGTGGTGCAGGTCTTGGGGCTGGTGCCGGGCTTGGCGCCGCTGCCCTTGCAGGTCTCGCACTCGTCCCAGCTCGGGATGCGGATCTGGCTTTCCTTGCCGTTGGCCGCCTCTTCGAGGGTGATCTCCATCGCGTAGCTGAGGTCGGCGCCACGGTAGACCTGCTGGCCGCCACCGCGGCGTCCGCCACCCTGGGCGCCGAAGATGTCGCCGAAGATGTCGCCGAAGGCTTCGGCGAAACCACCCATGCCCTCGCCCGGGCCGCCGGGGCGAAAGCCGCCGGCGTTGGGGTCGACGCCGGCATGGCCATATTGGTCGTAGGCGGCGCGCTTTTGCGCATCGGAGAGCATCTCGTAGGCCTCCTTGGCCTCCTTGAACTTCTCCTCGGCCGCCTTGGCACCGTCGCCCTGATTGCGGTCAGGGTGATGCTTCATCGCCAGCTTGCGATAGGCCTTCTTGATGTCGTCCTCGCTGGCATTTTTTGCCACCCCGAGGATCTCGTAATAGTCGCGCTTGGCCATGGGTTCGTCTCAGTCGTTGGATGTGCAAACGCCGCGTCGGGCTGCCGGTGTGCCGGATAGCCCGGGCCGGTCAGCCGCAGACGCGGCGGCGCAAGGCGGGCGAGCCGGGGCCGCCCGCGCGTCGATCACTTCTTGACTTCCTTGAACTCGGCGTCGACCACGTCGGCGTCGGCCGGCTTGGCACCACCGCCGGCCGCCGCACCGCCTGCCGCCGCGCCTGCCGCCGCTGCTTCAGGGCCCGCAGCGGCGCCTTGCTGGGCCTGCATGTCGGCGTACATCTTTTCGCCCAACTTCTGGCTGGCGGTCATCAGCTCGTTGGTCTTGGTGTCGATCAGGTCCTTGTCGTCGCCCTTGATCGCCTCCTCGACGGCCTTGATGGCGGCCTCGATCTTGTCCTTCTCACCGGCGTCGAGCTTGTCGCCATAGTCGGTGAGCGACTTCTTGACCGAGTGCACCATGGCGTCGCCCTGGTTCTTCGCCTGCACGATCTCGACCTTCTTCTTGTCCTCGGCGGCATTGGCCTCGGCGTCGCGCACCATCTTCTGGATCTCTTCCTCAGAGATACCCGAGTTGGCCTTGATGGTGATCTTGCTTTCCTTGCCGGTGGCCTTGTCCTTGGCGCCGACATGCAGGATGCCGTTGGCGTCGATGTCGAAGCTCACCTCGATCTGCGGAATCCCACGCGGCGCTGGCGGAATGCCTTCGAGGTTGAACTCGCCCAGGCTCTTGTTGCCCGACGCCAGCTCGCGTTCGCCCTGGTAGACCTTGATGGTCACGGCCGGCTGGTTGTCGTCGGCGGTGGAGAAGGTCTGGCTGAACTTGGTCGGGATGGTCGTGTTCTTCTTGATCATCTTGGTCATCACGCCGCCCAGGGTCTCAATGCCCAGGCTCAGCGGGGTGACGTCCAGCAGCAGCACGTCCTTGCGGTCGCCGCCCAACACCTGACCTTGAATGGCGGCACCCACGGCCACCGCTTCGTCAG
>JBEEJN010000066.1:0-26193 GCA_041169165.1 Pseudomonadota bacterium | reverse complement strand
CAGCCGCTGCTGTACCAACAATCCGAGCTGCGTGCGCTCCTCGATACTCAGGCTTGAATACTGCTGTCCCATCGGCTCAAACTGTTGATTGCATTGGTTCGTTGCACTTCAGTTTAGAGTCCGCCAGTCCAGCGTCAGGCCCTCATTCACATGCACGGCGGTAAACGGCCCGACAGCAGCGCGCCCCCACGCCACGCCCAGCAGAAATGCCAGTTGCTCGGCAGCCTGGTCCGGGTCATGTGCCGAGACGATGAAATGATCGAGTGTGATGGTCATGTCGATCTCAATGGCGCGACAGTCGAAATCCGGCGGGCGATTTCAACTCTGAAATAAATCAGTTTGGAACTTGCGCCCCGGCACGATCCATGAATCTATTTTCCGGCGGACTTTGACGCGTCCTTGAATTTCATTCTTCAGGGCATGGGGTCTGGCCGGGCATGGGTCGCCAGAATGTCAGTTCAGCCCACCGCTCGGCAGCCAGATAGATCAGGTCGACAGCAGGATCCTTGACGTCCGAATAATCATCTTCCTGTTCCAGGACGGCCGCCAGGCGCTGTTTGAGTGCGCCGTAGGCGGCGGCCATGGGCGGGTGAGCCCTCAGGAAATCCCGAAACAACAGGGCATAACGCTGATTCGGTCGGCCCAGTTCGCGTACGTGCACATGGACGCGCCGTTCGCCATGCGGCTCGCGGAAGAACATTTTTTGCCAGTCCTGGTCCGGGCCGTTCGCGCCGGGTGGCCGGTGATCGCGCCACACACCGGCAAGCTGCACACAACCCAGCGACAGCATTCGGTCGGCCACCTCGCGGTCCAGTGCTGCCACGGTGACCTGGATATCCAGCACATCCTTGGCGCGCAGCCCGGGCACGGCGGTCGACCCGATGTGGTCGACGCGCAGCGCCCAGCGATCCAGAGCGGTACACAGACGCGCCGCAAACTGCTCATATTCAGCGGGCCATCGGTCCGAATATTCAATGAGTTTGACCATGGTGCATTTTCGGCGCTGGCGCCGGGCAGCGGGTCGGGCGGACAAGCCCTGTGGCGCAGGCCAGCCGTCGCGCACTAGCATCGACCGATCGCGGCGCGTGCTGCCGTCGCGGTGCAAGGAGATGGCCCGATGTCTGCCGAAATCACCCTGCCCTGGTGGGTCTTCTGGCCCATGGCGCTGCTGGCCGCCTGGGCGGCGGGGGTGATGCTGCTGGCGCCGTCGCTGCGCTGGTTCTTCCGCCGCCGCATCAACCGCGTCATCGCCCACATCAACACGCGGCTGGCGGTGGAGCTGCCCTCGTTCAAGCTCACGCGCCGCCAGGTGCTGATCGACCGCTTGTTCCACGACGCCCGGGTGCAGGCTGCCGCCAGCGCCCACGCCCAGGCGACCAACGAGCCGCTGCCCGAGGTGTGGCGCCAGGTGGACCGTTATGCGCGCGAGATCGTGCCCTCGTTCAACGCCTATCTGTACTACCGCATCGGCTACGCGCTGGCGCGGGCGGTGGCGCGCACGCTCTACCGTGTGCGGGTGGAGGTTGTCGACGAGACGGCACTGGCGCAGGTGGACCGGCAGTCGACGGTGGTGTTTGTCATGAACCACCGCAGCAACATGGACTATGTGCTGGTGGCCTTCCTGGCCGCCGAGCGCGCCACGCTGAGCTTCGCCGTGGGCGAGTGGGCGCGCATCTGGCCGCTGCAGCAGCTGGTGCGCGCGATGGGCGCCTTCTTCGTGCGGCGCAACTCGGGCAGCGCGCTGTACCGCGCGGTGCTCGCGCGCTATGTGCAGATGGCGACCGAAGCGGGCGTGACACAGGCGGTGTTTCCCGAAGGCGGGCTGACCCTGGACGGCCGGCTGCGCGAGCCGCGCATGGGCCTGCTGGACTACATGCTCAAGGGCTATGACGAGCGCCAGGGCGAAGGGCGGCGCGACCTGGTCTTCATCCCCGTGGGCCTGAATTACGACCGCGTGCTGGAGGACCGCAGCCAGCTGCTCAAGCTTCAACCACCCGAGCTGCGCCGGCGCGTCAGCCCCTGGCGGGCGCTGGGCACGACGCTGCGTTTTGCCGGCGCCAACGCCAGTCTGGCGCTCTCAGGTCGCTGGCACCGGCTGGGTTATGCCTGCGTCAACTTCGGCACCCCGGTGTCGATGGGCGCCTGGGCCGAGCAGCACGGCGTGCACTTTCCGGCGCTGGACGAAGCCGGCCGCCGGGCCGAGGTGACACGCATCGCCGCCCGGCTGATGGACGCCATCGGCGCCGTGGTGCCGGTGCTGCCGGTCTCGCTGGTGGCCAGCCTGCTGCACGCCGAACCGGCGCGCGCCTGGTCGCTGCTGGACCTGAAGGCCGCCGCCCATGGCCGCATGGCCGAACTGGCCGCACGCGGTGCGCGCCTGTACCTGCCGCGCCAGGACCACGACTACGCCATCGAGGTGGGCCTGCGCATGCTCCTGCTGCGCAAGGTGGTCAGCCTGGACGAGGCCGAAGGCCTGTACCGCGTGGTGCCCGACGAGCTGGCGCTGATCGGCTACTACGCCCACGCCATCGCGCATCTGGACCCGGTCAATGCACGAGGCGGCGGACCCAGGCCGTAACCCGGAGAGCAATCCGGACATTCGGCCACGGAGCACTCGGTCGCCCTGGGCAACAAGTCGCTGCTGGCCAAGCGCTGGCGGCGCCGGGCGCGGCGTGCCTGCGGGTATGCCGCCATGACACCGTCATGGCGTCTGACTAGCATGGATCGGCACCGTCGCGGCCTCTCCCCCCCCCCCCCGCCGGCCCGGACGGACCTGCACATCCATCATCGAGGACAGAAAGCGAGACCCCGCATGAAGACCACGCCCCGGACCCTGAACCGCCTGCTCGCCGCCGCCCTGCTGGCCCTGGGCCTCACGAGCCCGGCGCTGGCCCAGGAGAACAAGCTGCGGCTGCTCACCTGGGCCGACTACGTGCCGGCCGACGTGATTGCCCAGTTCAAGAAGGAGACTGGCATCGACGTGGAGCTCACGCTGTCCAACAACGAGGAGATGATCTCCAAGCTGCGCGCCACCGGTGGCGCGGGCTTCGACCTCGCCCAGCCCAGCCAGGACCGCATCACCGGCCCGCAGCAGGAGTTCGGCATCTACAAGCCGCTGGATCTGTCGAAGATCAAGGGCGAGCTGTTCATCCCTTCGATGCTCGACGCGACGAAGAAGAACACCACGCTGTCCGGCAAGGTCTACGGCCTGCCGCACATCTGGGGCACGGATGGGCTGGTGGTCAACACCAAGCTCGCCAGGATGGCCGACTACCCCGACCTGTGCAAGGCCGAGTTCAAGGGCAAGACCGCCATGCGGCTGAAGCGCCCGACGCTGCTGGCCTTTGCCTTCGCCGCTGGCAAGGATCCCTTCGCCCTGTACGGCGACCCCAAGGCCTACACCGCGCTGATGGAAGAGGTGGGCAAGACCCTGACCGCCTGCAAGGCCAATGTGCGCTTCTTCTGGGACAACAAGGACCAGCTGCTCAACGGCATGCGCGCCGGCGAGGTGGTGGGCGCCATGATGTGGGACACCGGTGGCTGGAAGCTCAACGGCGAGCACGCCGAGCTGCAGTACATCGCGCCCAAGGCCGGCGCCCTGGGCTGGATCGACACCTATGCCATCCCGGCCAAGGGCCGCAACGACGCCGCGGCCTACGCCTGGATCAACTTCAATCTGCGCCCCGAGATTGCCGCCAAGGTGGGCGCCTCGGCCGGCAACTTCACCGCCTCGGCCGGCGCGGACAAGCTGGCCGACGCCAAGCTCAAGGCCCAGTTCGCCGCCAGCTTCCCGGAAGCCGCGCTGAAGAATGTCAAGTGGTACCCCGCCGTGCCGGCCGGCATCGAGGACATCGAGGGCAAGGTGCTGGACCGCATCAAGGCGGCGCAGTAAGGCGCGCGGCGCGATGACGGGCAGCGCCTGCGCCGACCTGGAGGTGCGGCGCGTCAGCAAGCGTTACGAGGCCACGGCCGGCGCCACCACCGGCGGCGCGGCCGGCCACCTGGCGGTCGCCGGGCTGAGCTTCGAGGTGGCGCGCGGCAGCTTCTTCTCCATCCTCGGCCCCTCGGGCTGCGGCAAGACAACGCTGCTGCGCATGATCGCGGGCTTCATCGCACCCGACGAAGGCCAGATCCTCATCGCCGGGCAGGACATGGCCACGGTGGCGCCGAATCGCCGGCCGGTCAACATGGTGTTCCAGCACCTCGCCCTCTTCCCCATGATGAACGTGGCCGACAACGTCGGCTACGGCCTGGCACGGCGCGGGCTGAAGGCGGCCGACATCAAGGTGAAGGTCGAGGCCATGCTGGCGCGTGTGGGCCTGGCCGGCGCCGGCGGCAAACGACCCGACCAGCTCAGCGGCGGGCAGAAGCAGCGCGTGGCTATCGCCCGCGCCCTGGTGCTGGAGCCGACGCTGCTGCTGCTCGACGAGCCGCTCGGCGCGCTCGACCTCAAGCTGCGCGAGCACATGAAGATCGAGCTCAAACAGCTGCAGGCCGACTTCGGCACCACCTTCGTCTACATCACGCACGACCAGTCCGAGGCGCTGGTGCTGTCCGACCACGTGGCGGTGATGAACGCCGGGCGCTTCGAGCAGGTCGGCACACCGCAGCAGCTCTATTACCAGCCGGCCACGGCCTTTGTCGCCGGTTTTGTCGGCAACAACAACGCCTTGGCAGGACGGGTGGAACGCATGGCGGGCGAGGAGCTTGAGATCACCACGGCCCAAGGCCTGCGCCTGCACGCGCGGCCTGGCGGGGCTGCTCAGGCGGGCGGTTTCAGCCCGGGCGACCGCGCCCGCGTCTACGTGCGGCCCGAGGCCATGACGCTGCAGCGCATGGCGGCCGGCGCCCCGCCCCCCAGCGCCGAGCCGGGCACCAATGTGTTCGTCGGCCGGGTCGCCAGCCTGCTGTTTGATGGCGCCAACTCGGCCGTGCTGGTGCAACTGCGTGCGGGTGTGTCGGCTGCGGCGGGCGGTGTAGGCGCGGGTGATGCCCCGGTCGAGATCCGCGTTGCACTGCCGCAGACCGGCCAGTTCGCCGACCTGCAGGCGGGCGAGACAGTCGCCTGCCGATTCGACGCTGACCGCGCCGTGGCCTTCAAGTCCGCGACGTGAACAGGCACTGCGTATGACCCGGCACCCCGGCGCACGCCTGCTGCTGCTCCTGCTGCTGGCGCCCGGCCTGCTATGGCTGTTGGCACTCATCGTGCTGCCGCAGCTCGATCTGGCTGTACTGTCGCTGCGCGTGCGGGTGGCACCGCGGGTCTACGAGCCGGGGCTGGCGCAGTACCGCACCTTCATCGAGGAGCCGCTGTACTGGCACACCTTCGTGCGCACGGCGGTGATGTCCGTCATCGCCACCGGCGCCACGCTCGTCCTCTCGTTTCCGGTGGCGTGGACCATCGTCAAGCTCACGCGCGGTCGCCTGCAGGCGCTGCTGTTCGTGGCCTGCCTGATCCCGTTCTGGGTGAGCGAGACGGTGCGCACGCTGGGCTGGACCATCCTGCTGCGCGAGTCGGGCGTGCTGCCGGCGCTGATGGTAGCGGTGGGCTGGACCCCCGCGCCGGTGGAACTGCTCTACCACGATGCGACCATCCTGCTCGGCCTGGTCTACAGCTCGATGCTGTTCATGGTGGTGCCGCTCACCGCGGCGCTCGAAAGCCTGGACGACGCCTGGGTCGAGGCCGCCTACAACCTGGGCGGCAACGCGGCGAGCATCCTGCGCGACATCGTCATCCCGCATGCGGCGCCGGGCATCGCGGCGGGCTGCATCGTGGTGTTCATGCTCACGCTGGGCAACTACCTCACGCCCACGCTGCTGGGCGGCAAGAACTCGCTGTGGTTCACCGAGCAGATCTATTCCCAGTTCATCACCCGCTTCAACTGGGAGCAGGGCGCGGCCTTCGGCTTTTTGCTGCTGGGGCTGTCGACGGCCATCGTCTGGGCCGCGCTGCGCCTGGCGGGTCAGCGTTTCGACGACGTGATGCGGCGGGCGTGAGGCAAGTGATCACGTCATGATCGCCAGCCTGCCCATCACCCGCTCGGCGCGGCCGGCCATCTGGCTGTACGTGGCGGCATTCTTCGTCTTCCTGTTCCTGCCGCTGGCGGTGGTGGCGCTGTTCGCCTTCAACGACGCGCCTTATCCGGCGCCGCCGTGGCGAGGCTTCACGCTGGCCTGGTTCATCGGTGACGACGCCATCAAGCGCGTTGGCCTGTTCGCCGACGGCCCGCTGCTGAAGAGCATCTGGACCAGCGTGATCGTCGCCAGCTGGGTGACGCTGCTCAGCGTGCTGGTGGGCACGGCCAATGCCTACTTGCTGGAGCGCACGCAGTTTCGCGGCAAGGGCGCGCTGGCCCTGCTGATGCTGGCGCCGCTGGTGGTGCCGGGCGTGATCCTGGGCATCTCGATACTGGCCTTTGCCAGCCGCATCGCCAACCTGGCCGACGAGTTGTGGGGGCTCGAGCTCGACATCCTGCGACCCGGTCTGCCGCTGGTGGTGGCGGGCCAGTTCGCCTACATCGTGTCGATTGCCACGCTCACCATCGCCGCGCGCCTGAAGCGTTTCGACCGCACGCTCGAAGAGGCCGCCTACAACCTGGGCGCCAGCAGGCTGGCGGTGCTGTGGACCATCACGCTGCCTTACCTGCGACCGGCGCTGATCGGCTCGGGCGCGATCGCCTTCCTCATGAGCTTCGAGAACTTCAACACCACGCTGATGCTGGTGGGCTCGGACGCGCCGCTCACCATCCTGATGTACGGCCGCATGCGCGAAGGCGCCACGCCGGTGCTCAATGCGGTGAGCGTGTTCCTGATGCTGGCCTCGGCGGGGCTGGCGATGGCCATGATGAAGGGCCGCCGCGAGGCGTGACTTTGGTCAGGTCGGCGCTGCGGATGATGTCGGAGTCAGTCGCGTGGTTGGACACTTCCTCGCTCGAACTTCAACCATTCAGCCGGAGACACTGATGAGCGCACCCATGCTGACCAAGGACATCCTGTTCTTTCAACGCCTGTTGCATGCCGATGGCCTCTACCAGGACACCCTCGACGGCCAGTGGGGCCCGAACACCGAGAAGGCTTCGAACCTGTTCGACCAGCGCGCCGAACAGATCCGTGCCGAGACACGCAGCTTCGACATCCGCAGCGAGAACAACATCCTCACGCTGTCGCTCAAGGCCCAGCGTCAGGCACGCTTGTGCCTGAGCCGGTTGATCGACGGTGGCGTGCGTGCGCGCATCCTGTCGGGCACCCGCACCTACGAGGAGCAAAACGCGCTGTTCCGCCAGGGCCGCTTCGGCAACCCCGGCCCCAAGGTGACCGAGGCGCGCGGCGGGCAGAGCAACCACAACTTCGGCGTGGCGTGGGACATCGGCATCTTCACCGCCGAGGGCGGCTACGTGACGGATGAGGCGGCCTACAAGACGGCCGGCGCGATCGCCATGGGCCCGGGCAGCGAAGCCGTCGAGTGGGGTGGGTCCTGGACAAAGTTCGTCGACTACCCGCACTACCAGCTCAAGCTGGGCCTGGGGCTGGCGGAGCTGCGCACCGCGTTTGAGGAAGGCAGTGGCATCCCGCAGCTCACGGCGCTGGCCTGAGGGCCGTCCCTCAGGCCAGCGCACGCACGGTTTCTCAGTAGTGCGGCGGCAGCTCGTCGCGCAGGCTGCGCGGCGTAGCGTTTGCCTGCTGACCTTCGGCGGCCTGCTGGCGCAGCTGCGCCACTTCGCGCGTGAGCCGGTCGATCTGAGCCTGCTGCACGGCCACGATGCGGTTGAGCGTGTCGAGCAGGTCGTCGGCGTAGCTCGCCTTGACCTCCAGCTCGATCAGGCGGGCGTCCACCGCGTCGGCGGTGGACGAGGGGCCGCGGCTCATTCCGGTTCGATCTTGGCGTCCTTGACGACCTTGCCCCAGCGCGGCGCCTCGGCCTTGATGAGGGCGGCAAACTGCTCGGGCGTGCCGCCGGCCACCTCGTTGCCCTGGTCGAGCATGAACTTGCGCAGTTCGGGGTCGGCCAGCGCCTTGTTGCCCGCGGCGTTGAGCTGGGCCACGATGGCCGGCGGCAGGCCCTTGGGGCCGACGATGCCCTGCCAGTTCAGCACCTCCACCTGCGGGTAGCCGGCCTCGGCCATGGTGGGGATGTCGGGCAGCAGCGGCGAGCGGGTCTTGCTGGTGATGGCCAGGGCGCGCAGCTTGCCGCCCTTGATGCTGGGCATGGCGGCGTACATCTGCTCGAACATCATGTGCACCTGGCCGCCCATGAGGTCGGTGGCGCCGGCCGAGCCGCTCTTGTAGGGCGCGTGGATCATGTCGATGCCGGCGCTGTGCTCGAACAGCGCGCCGCTCAGGTGGTGCGTGCCGCCGATGCCGCCCGAGGCATAGCTCAGCTTGCCCGGCTCGGCCTTGGCTGCGGCCACGATGTCCTTCACCGTCTTGAAGGGCGAGTCGTTGCGCACCATCAGGATGAGCGGGCCGCGCTCGATCAGCATGATGGGCACGAGGTCGTTGAAGGGATCGAAGTTGAGCTTCTTGAACAGGGCGTGGTTGACCGCCAGCGGGGCGAAGTTGCCCATGCCGATGGTGTAGCCGTCGGGCTTGGCCTTGGCGATCACGTCGGTGCCGATGTTGCCGCCGCCACCGGCCTTGTTGTCCACGATGATGGTCTGGCCCAGCAGCTGGCCCATGATCTTGGCCACCTGGCGCGAACGCGCGTCGGCATTGCCGCCGGCGCCGTAGGGGCAGACCCAGGTGATGACCTTGCTGGGGTATTTCTCCTGTGCGCGCAGGGCTGCGGGCAGGAGGGGGAGCAGGGCTCCGGCGGCGCCGGCCTGCACGATGTTGTTCAATACGCTGCGTCTTTTCATCGAGACACCTTGAAGGTTGAGGAGCCGGGCAAGCATAAGTCCACCGGCCGCCCCCACCATGCGTGCAACTACGAGCATGACGATCACGACCACAAGCCCGCGCCGACCCGAGCTGCCCAGGCCGGCAACCTATCTGCTGTCCTTCGTTGATTCGGAAATCGCCACCGTCCTGGACGAAGGTGAGGTCTTGCGTCTGCGTTTTGCAGCGGCCCATGTCGACCTGCTGCCGTCGGCACACGCTGGCACGACGCCCGACACGGTGGCAGCAGGCTATCTCAGCGGCCTGGAACTGCTGCTCTGGCCGACCGCACGGCCACTCGGCGACGCCCCACCGGCAAGTGATCTGCTGGGCCGCATCGCCAGCGGCCAGATCGAACAGGTTCGCGGCGATGAGCCCCGCGCCGGCCTGGCGGCCCTGCGAAGGGTGCAGGTGCCCGTCGTGCTGGAAGGCCCGCTCACGCTGCGGCTGGACTTCGCCAACCGCAGCAGCCTGCAGCTGGGCGCGCACCGCGCCGAGTTCAGGCTGGACGCTGACGCACGTTTTCGCGAAGCGCTGTCATGCTGACGCGTTGGGCACGGGCCACCCCCAGGCCAGTGCTGATGCGCAAGCCGGGTCGCACCCGCTAGCCTAGGGGCGCGCAGCCTGCGGCGCCCGCGCACGATCCGTGCCGCCGGGCGACGGCACGCCGCCCCCCCTTCAGGAGACAGAGCATGCTCAGACGTGAACTCGTGCTGGCCGGCGCCGGCCTGGCGCTGACAGGCGGCCGCGCGGCCGCCCAGGCCTACCCGGCCCGGCCGCTGCGCTACATCGTGCCGGTGGCGGCCGGCGGCGGCAGCGATTTCGTCGGCCGCACGGTGTGTGAACGCTGGAGCCGGCTGCTCGGCCAGTCCATCGTGGTGGACAACATCGGCGGCGGTGGTGGCGCCATCGCCTCGCAGACCACCGCCAAGGCCTCGCCCGACGGCTACACGCTGATGCAGGGCTATGTTTCCACCCACGCCACCAGCCCGGCCACGCGCAAGCTCGGCTACGACCCGATCCGCGACTACACCCACGTCGGCATGATCGGCGCCACGCCCAATGTGCTGGTGGTCAATCCGGGGGTGGCGGCCAGCGACGTGCGCCAGTTCGTCGACCTCGCGCGCGCCCAGCCCGGCAAGCTCAGCTTCGGCTCGGCCGGCGTCGGCTCGCTCACCCAGATGGTCATGGTGCTGCTGGAACAGGAAGCCGGCATCGACTTGGTACACGTGCCCTACCGCGGCATCGCGCCGGCCTTCACTGACCTGCTTGGCGGCCAGACCCAGGCCATGTGCCCCGGCCTGGCGGCGGCCTTGCCGCACATCCGTTCGGGCAAGGTGCGACCGCTGGCGGTCACCGGCACACGCCGCCATCCGGCGCTGAAGGATGTGCCGACGCTCATCGAGGCGGGCTGGAACGGCTTCGACGCGGTGCAGTGGTACGGCGTGGTCGCACCGGCTGGCCTGCCGTCGGCGGTGCTCAAGCAGCTCAACGACAGCCTCAACGCCGTGCTGGCCCAGCCCGACCTGGCCGACAAGCTGTCATCCGAAGCCGTGGAGCCCATGCCCATGAGCCCGGAACAGTTCACCGCCTACATCAAGGCCGACCTGGCCCGCTGGACGACGCTGGCGCGCGACCGCAAGATCGTCGCCGAAGGCTGAACGCCGCCGGTCGCACCGTCGCGCACCGTCCCATCCCGCTCCACGACATCACCCCACGACACCCCATGGCACGCAACACCCAGGTCGACGCCGACCACCATGCCCCGCCCATCACCCGCCGGCTGGCGGAGTTCGTCGCCAAACACCCATCGCGCGGCTGGAACGATGCGGTCGACCACGAGGCCCACCGCACCTTGCTGAACTGGTGGGGCTGTGCCATTGGCGCGGCCCATCACCCGGCAGTGAACGCCGCCATCGCCGGCCTGCAGATGTTCGAGCCCGCGCCCCAGGCCAGCGTGCTGGGGCGGGCCGAGAAGCTCGACATGGCCGGCGCCGCGCTGGTCAACGGCATCAGCTCGCACACCTTCGACTTCGACGACACCCACCTCAAGACCATCATCCACCCGGCCGGCCCGGTGGCCTCGGCCGCGCTGGCGCTGGCCGAAAAGCAGGGCAGCAGCGGGCGTGAGCTGATCGACGCGCTGGTGCTGGGCATCGACGTGTCGTGCCGCCTGGGCAACGTGGTCTACCCCGAACACTACGACCGCGGCTGGCACATCACCGGCTCGACCGGCATGCTCGGCGCGGCGGCGGCCTGCGCTCGGCTGCTCAAGCTCGACGCCGATCGCACCGCCATGGCGCTGGGCATCGCCGCCTCGCAGCCGGTCGGCCTGCGCGAGCAGTTCGGCAGCATGACCAAGCCCTTCCACCCCGGCGCAGCGGCGCGTGCCGGCCTGACTGCCGCACTGCTGGCCCGCCACGGCTACACCGCCAGCCCGCGTTCGCTCGAAGCACCACGCGGCTGGGCCCAGGTGGTGTCGACCAAATGCGCCTGGAACGAAGCCACCGACGAGCTGGGCGAACGCTTCGAGATCAGCTTCAACAGCTACAAGCCGTTTGCCTGCGGCATCGTCATCCACCCCAGCATCGACGCCTGCGTGCAGTTGCGCGAGCAGGGCGTGCGGCCGGAGCAGATCGAGCGCATCGAGCTGCGCGTGCACAGCCTGGTGCTGGAGCTCACCGGCAAGAAGGAGCCGGCCGACGGCCTGCAGGCCAAGTTCAGCGTCTACCACGGCTGTGCCGCCGGCCTGACCTTCGGCCGCGCCGGCGAGGACGAATACGAGGACGCCATCGTGCAGCGCGAGGACTTGGTGGCGCTGCGCCGCAAGGTGGTCGCCGTCGTCGACGACCAGATCGACGAGGCAGCGGCCGACGTCACCGCCTGGCTTGCCGATGGCCGCCGGCTGCATGTGCACGTGGCCCAGGCCATCGGCTCGCTGCAGCGCCCGATGAGCGATGCGGCGCTGGCGGGCAAGTTTTCGTCGCTGGTGACGCCGGTGCTCGGCGCAGGGCGAAATTCCACGCTTCTGGACGCCTTGTGGTGTTGTGGCACCACAGACGACCTGGGTCGTCTGTGCACTGCGGCACGGCCCTGATCTGGCGTCGGACCCCTCGACCCCCCGGAACAAGGGCCCTCAAAAGCGTTGTTGGTTACGATTAACCAGCCGCTTCAGCCTTTTGGGGGTGTCGCGACCGGGGGGCTGTTGCCTAGCATGGAGGCATCACGAACCACACGCCCTTCCGCCATGAAGACCTTGTTGCTCAGTGACCAGAGCGCCCTGCAGATCGGCCTGGAACGCGCCCTCGAAGGCAATGACGACGACCGCGACCGCGCCGACCTGGCCTGGGACGACGCCACGGCCATCAATCAGCACGTCGAAGTCTGGCGCACCCAGCTCATGCCGCAGGCGCAGTACTTCCTGGAGCGTGATCCGCAGGTCGTGGCGGTGTTCATCGACGTGCCGTGGTGTGGTCTGGGTCTGCTTGCCGGCGTGGTGAGCGAGTTGCGCCCGCTCATGGGCGACGCCCGCCTGGTGTTGATGGTCGACCGGCCGGACGACCTGCGCTTCCTGCGCAAGACCGGTGTGCGCGCCGACCTGTGCATCTCCAAGACCCAGCCGCTGCACGAGCTGCGCGAGCAGGTGCTGGAGGTCATCGGCGACCTGGCGCGCGAGGACCTCGTGCCGTGGCTCGGCGCGCCCTCGCTGGGCCTCACGCAACGCTCGCCAGCCCAGCGGCTGCGCGTCGCCGAGCGCCTGACCCGCCTGGCCGTACAGGCCTGAGTCCTCGGCACTGAAAGCGGTCGGGCCGTGTCGCCGTAGCCGGCCTTCAGCCCGCCGCCGACATCGCCCGCGTAAGCGCCTGCGCCAGCCGTTTGGCGCTCACCGGCTTGGAGACATAGTCGTTCATGCCGGCGGCCAGATACGAGGCGCGGTCCTCGATCATGGCGTTGGCCGTGAGCGCCACGATGGGGATGGCATCCACAGGCGCGGGCAAGGCCCGAATGGCGCGCGCCGCGGCGACCCCGTCCATGCCCGGCATCTGGATGTCCATGAGCACCAGATCGTAGGGTCGCGCCTGCACCATGCGGACCACCTCGGCGCCATCGTCCACCACATCGCAGCGGTGGCCGATCTGCTCCAGCACCGCTCGCACCACCATCTGGTTGACCAGATCGTCCTCGGCCACCAGCACGTTCAAGCCGACCGCGAGGTCCAACGGCAGGCCGCTGCGGGTGTCGACCAGGTCGTCCTCGGACCCCGCGTCAGCCGGCGGCAGGTCGGTCGAAACCAAGGGCGCCAGGTCGGTGGTGGGCAGGGCGCCGAACTGCGACGGCGACGTCTCGTAGAACTGCGGGCGCACAGCGTGCACCGGGCGCACAGGCAACGCAGCACCGGGCAGGTGATGTGATGTCCCACCGGCGGCAGCCGTCGCGAACCGCCCGCCCCGCTCAGGCAGGCTGGGCGCGTCGGGCGCCTCGCCCGGCAGGGTGTCGCCGTCATGCGGATTGCCGGCACCGTGCTGAGCCGCCCCGTCTTCAGCAGTCCGGGTGGATTCGACGTCCCGAACTTGCCCACCTGGCGGTAAGGCATCCGGCAACTCGACCTGGGCCCCGGCACCGGAGCGCAGTGACCCCGAGGCACGCGTCGAGGCAGGCAGCGCCAGTGG
This sequence comes from Pseudomonadota bacterium, assembly GCA_041169165.1. Taxonomy (GTDB): domain Bacteria; phylum Pseudomonadota; class Gammaproteobacteria; order Burkholderiales; family Burkholderiaceae_C; genus Sphaerotilus. Next base: position 12,649 of record JBEEJN010000066.1, on the reverse strand, counting down.
CAGCGTCAGCAGCACCGTGAAACGGCTGCCACGACCCGGATGACTGGTCACGCTGAGCTGGCCACCCATCAGGCCCACGATGTCATGGCTGATGGACAGGCCCAGGCCGCTGCCGCCGTAGCGGCGCGAGGTGCTGCTGTCGGCCTGGGTAAACCGCTCGAACAGGCGCGGCAACACCTCGGGCGCGATGCCGATGCCGGTGTCCTGGACGATGAACTCCAACTCGATGCGCCGGCTGCTCTGGCGGCGCCGCGTCAGGCTCACGCTCACGCTGCCGCTTTCGGTGAACTTCACCGCGTTGCCGACCAGGTTGTAGAGCACCTGACCGAGCCGGGCAGCGTCGCCCACCACCTCGGGCGGCAGGTGGTTGGCAATGCGCAGGCGGCAGTCCAGGCCCTTGTCGGCAGCGCGTGCCGACATCACCGCCATCACCTCGCGCAGCACACGCGCCGGGTCGAAGGGCTGCTGCTCCAGCTCCACGCGTCCGGCCTCGATGCGGGTGAGGTCGAGCACGTCGTTGATGAGCGCCAGCAGCGCCTTGCCCGAAGCACGCATGGTCTCGGCATAGACGCGCTGCTGGGCGTCTAGCGAAGTGCCCAGCAGCAGCTTGTTCATGCCCAGAACGCCATTGAGCGGGGTGCGGATCTCGTGACTCATGGCGGCCAGGAACAGCGACTTGGCGTGATTGGCCGCCTCGGCCGCATCGCGTGCCTGGGCCAGTTCGCGCTCAACGCGGGTGACATCGCGAAACACGCTGATGACGCCGCCGTCGGGCGTGCCTCGTTCCACCACATGCACGACGCGTCCGTCGCCGAGTTCGTGATCGCAGCTGGCGTTGCCGCTCAGGTGCAGATCCATGCGTCGGCGCACCCACTCGATGCGGGCGGCAGCGTGTTCCTCGCCGGCCGGCACCAGCCACTTCGCGGCCTCGTCGACCAGGACAGGAAAAGGCACGCCGGACTTGAGCACGCCGCGCATCGCCGGAAAGAGGTCGAGGTAACGCTCGTTCCAGGCCTGCACCCGGTCGCTGCGGTCGCACAGCAGGAAACCGTCGGCCATGGACGACAAGGCACGCTCCAGCATGTCGCGGGTGCGCTGGGCGCGCCGCCGCGCCCGGGCCAGCCGCGTGAGGTGACGCTGCGCCAGCAGCCCGCCAGCCACCAGCAAGGACAACACCATCGACAGGCCCAGCACGATGCGCTGGCGTGTGGCTGCCAGCGGCGCCAGGGCCGCGTCCAGCGGCAGGCTGGACGCCAGCCAGACGCCACGCAGCAGCGCTGGCTGGGCCACCACCAGCGCGGCGCGACCGTCCAGACGATGCGGGCGGCGTACCTGCTGGCCGGTGCTCGACAGTGGCGTGGCAACCCGTTCGCCCACACGCAGCCACTGCGCGGCCAGCGCGCCGGCGCCGGTGGCCTCGTTGCCGACGCCATGCGGCGCCGGGCTGCCGGACGCGGTCGCGAACGAAGCGGCAGCTGGTGCGACAACCTGGCCCGGGCCGCGCACGCCCCCCAGGCCCAGCAGCAGGCCGTCGTCGCGCTCCAGGGTGAACTGGCTGACATCGGTGCTGGCCAGCAGCGCCATGACCTGCTGCTGTGGCAGCTCGGCCAGCGCCACCAGCCGCTGCCCACCCATCAGCAGCGGGCGGGCCATCTGCAGCCGGGTCTGGCCGGGAACGCGCCGCGACACCGCCACCACCGAGGTCGGCACCGGCTGGGCCAGGGCATGGGCGACCAGGCCGGCAGCCACAGCGTCGGCCGGCACGCCGCCGGGTTCAGTGAACTCGACACTGGTGCTCGCCAGCACACGGCCACCGACGTCCACCACCCTCAGCGCGGTCAGCACGGGATGCTGATCCATGCGGGCGTGCAACACGCTCGACCAGCTCGGTGCCGCTGCGCTGCCAGACGCGCCGCCCGGGCTGCCCGCGCCGATGTCGGGCGCGGCCACAGTGGGTACGCCGGGCGGCAACAGCACCGGCAAGCTGGCCAGCAGGGCATCGAGGTCCAGCAGGCTGCGGTCCACACGCGCAGCAACTTCAGCAAGCTGGGCGCGCTGGGCGGCCTCGGCTTCGGCCAGGACGAACTGTTCCTGGCTCCGCCACAGCGCCAGCGCGGTCCAGGCCACGATCAACGCGCTCAGGCCAACCACCAGCCACACCACCAGATGGATCCGCGACAGCCGAGCGCGCGGCCGGGGCGAGCCCTGCGGGCCGAAGCGGCTGGGTGCGGGAGACTGGGTGGAAGGCGCAAAAACCATGGTCAGCGGCGCACAGGCCTGAAGGGGATCTGCAGCAGCAAGCGTCCGGCCGGGCTGTCACGCGCAGCTCGGGCCAGTTTAAGACGCCCTGCCGCGCTCGACCGGCATCCTGGGGGCATGCCCCGCAGGCATGCGCTCAGGCGGCGTGGATTCCTGCCGGCGTCAGTACACGCGCAGGCCGACCCGCGCGGCCAGGGCAGCTTCGCCCTGCAGGGCGCCGTCGCCGACCTGCGATCGCACCAGGCCGACCCGTTCGATGGGCAGCCTTGCAGCCAGATAGGCCAGCACATGTTCGGCGCGCCGGTCGGCCAGTTCACGCAGCGCCGCCTGCAGCTCAGTCGGTGACAGCGCCGACGGCAGGTCGACCTGTGGCTGCGGCGCCGCCGCCGGTCCACTGGCCGGCGTGGCCAGACCCGCAGCCGCCGACGCTGCCGATGGCGCCGCCCGTCGGGCACCCGGGTGCGCCGACGCCGAAGCCGACGCCGACGTCGCAACCTGCGCCGCACCGCCAGCCTGCGCAGCGGCAGCCGCAGCGGCCAGCCGTGCGGCGGCGGCCGCCTCGGACTGCACGCGCTGCAGCTCGGCCGCATCACGGGCCGGGTCGGCCTGCCCGGTGGCTTCAAGCTTGAGCGCGGGGCGATCCAGCAGCTTGTCGGCCAGGGCGTCCAGGCGGCGGCGGCCGGTGTCGTCCAGCTCGGACGAACCGGGCGCGAAGTCGACCTGGCCGTGGTCGGCGTCGCCGTCGCCCATCAGCAGGGCGAAGGGCGCGGTGATGGCCTTGCCCACCAGATTGACGAAAACGCGCCAGATCACGCCGCCGATGGAGAACTGCGGGTCGTCCAGGGTGCCGGCCACCGGCATGCGGATGTCGATCTCGCCGCGCCGGTTGGACAGCAACGCCACCGCCAGGCGCACTGGCAGCTTGGTGGCGTCGGCGCTGCCCGATTCCTTGCCGAAGGTGAGCTGGTCGAGAAAGAGCTGGTTGTCCGCCTCCAGCCTGCCCTGGTCGATCTTGTAATGCACCGCCACCGACAGGCTGCCCTTGTCGATGGCATAACCGGCGTAGCGCTCGGCGTAGCTGGACAAACGGCTGAGCGGGATGCCGCGCGCGCTGGCGTCGATGTCGGTGTAGGCGCGCACGCCCAGCGGATGCACCCGCCCGGCGATACGCAGCGGCGCCACGCCGTCCACCGCGCCGCTCAGCTCCACCTTGGCCGGCTCGGGGCGCAGCGAGCTCACGGCCGAGATCGACCCCGCGAGCTGGCCCAGATAGGCCGAGAAGCCGGGGCGGATGTTGCGGTCGGTGAAATACACCGCGCCATCGCTGAGCTGGATCTGCTGCCAGCTCAGCACCGGCGGGCGACCGGAGGACGAGGTGGCAGGCGTCGGTGCCGGCGCGTGCGCCGGTGCCTGCGCCGGCACCGACGCTGCCGCCCACCCTGCGCCAGCCGACGCAGGTGCGGATGCTGCCGCCGCAGCAGCCTCGGCCGCCTGCGCCGCCGGGTCGCGCTTGACGATGTTGGCCAGGTTGAGCGTGCCGCCCGGCAGCACGATGACCCGCCCGCGCAGGCCGTCCAGCGTGATACGGCCCAGGTCGGCCTGCAGCTGCACGGGCTGCCAGGCCAGCTCCATGCCGTCCAGACCCAGCGTGCGCCAGGCCAGCAGCTCGTCGCCGGCACGGCCGATGTAGCTGCGCAGCGTGTCGACCGACAGGCGGCCGCGGTAGGCCACACGCGGCAGGCTGGCGGTCGCCACCGGCCCGGTGGCCACAGACGCTGCGGACGGTCCCAGGGTTGCCGCAGCGGGGGCGGGGGCGGCCGCTGTTCCGGGCGCCTTGTCCAGCGCCAGCAACAGATCCAGCTCACCGGCGGTGCTGAAGCGGCCGGACTGCAGCTCCATGTTGAGGAAAGGTGCGAGGTAGGACTGGGCCAGGCGCAGGTCCAGGCCGGCCAGGTCCAGCGCACCGGTGACGGCCAGCCTTGTGCCCGGCCGGCCCAGGGCGGACGGGGCACCGGCGGCGTCCAGCAGGCTGACGCGGCTGTCCAGATGCAGCCGGCCGGGGGCGGTTTCCGCCGTCGCCTTGTGGCCGCTGGCGTTGCCCCTGGTGGCAGCGGCGATGCCGGTGTCGAGCAGCACGGCCAAAGGCTGGCTCAGGTCGGCGCTGATCTGGCGCACGGACAGCTCCAGCGGCGCCAGGGTGAACTGCACCGGCGGACGCGCCTGGGCATCGGTCACCGTGAAGCGGCAGGCCTGGCAGGCCAGCACGCCGAGCTGCACGGTGGGCAGCCGCACGGCAGCGGCTGGCGTGGCCGGAGCGTCCGCGGTGGTGGCAGTCGCCGATGCTGATGCCGGGGCCGGGGCCGAGCCTGCGGCGCTTGCGGCAGCGGCCATCGGCGCGGCCCGGCGGGTGTAGCGCCCATCCAGCGCGTCGAACAGCAGACGCTGGGCGGCATAACGGTTCTGCAGCGGCGCCAGGTCAAGTGCCTCCAGCCTGAGTGCCTTGAAACCCAGCTCGGCGCCCTGGCCAGGCAGCAGGATGTGAAAGTCCTTGAGCGCGATCTCGCCGCGGATGACCAGCTGCGTGGGTCCGGACGCCGGGGCAGGAGCCGAAGCAGCAGCCTCGGCCGCAGCAGGCGTCGCCGACGCCGGCCGCGCCACCGCCGAGGAGGCGGACGACGTTGGGGCTGCGGATGCAGATGCAGATGCGGATGTGGACGCGAACGTGGATGCGGAGGCAGCGGACGCTGCCGTCGTGGTCGTGCCGGCGCCGGTTGGCGCGCCAGAAGAAAAGCTCAGCGCCAGCTTCACGTCCAGGCTGCCGGCCAGGTCCTGCGGCGCCAGGGCGGGCGGCAGCACGGCGCGCAGCAGGTCGGCCCAGGGGGCGAGCGCGTAACCCTGCCACTGCAGCGCCAGCTCGGCAGGCCGGCCGGGCGCGAAGGGTCTGGCCTGGGCGTCGAGCGCAAACAGGCTGCCGTCGATGCGCGCCGACAGGCGCGGCAGCACCGGCCGGGCCACGTCCGCCGCCAGGCTGGAAATGAGCGGCAGGCTCAGGTCGAGCTGCTCGACGCGGTGATGCTGCGCCAGCCGCGCGTCGTCGTAACGGATCTGCCCGCCGCTCAGGTGCAGCTGGTGCAGCTCGAAGGGCGGCGGCGCCTTGTGGCTGCCCTCGGGCTCGGGCGGCTTGGGCGGCAGCGCCGCAAGCCTCGCGCGCAGATGCGCCAGCACCGGGCTGAAGTTGTAGCCGTCGTCGGCCGCTGCGGCACTGGCCGCGCCGGCCGGCGCTGATGCCGATGCAGCCGCCGCCGCGCGGCTGACGACCACCTGCGGCTCGCGCACGCTCAGCCGGCTGACCACCGGCGTGAGCCGCCACAGGCTCTCGCCCGCCACGTCGACCAGCAGCCCGCCCAAGGTGAACAGCGGCGCCTCGGGCGTGCCGATGCGCAGGCCAGTGAGTTCCACCTCCAGCGCCAGCGGCCGTACCGCCAGGGCCTGGATGGCGACCGGCGTGCCCAGCCAGGCCTGCCCCTCGGCTTCAAGGCGCGGCTTGAGCCAGGCGGGCAGGGCCCAGCCCACACCGCCGAGCAACAGCACGAGCAGCGCCAGCACACTGCCCACGGGCCAGCGCAGCCTGCGCCACAGGCGGCGCATCAGGGTTGGACGGACCGGCGCAGTGGCAGCCAGGTCGGGTTCAGGGGTGTCAGAGGTGTGGGCGGTCATGGGCACGGGCGGTTCCGGCAAGACATGCAGGATTCTTGCCGTTGCCGCGGGGGCGTGCTGGACGCAGCCCGGCCCTGGCGGCACTCAGGACGATGGGGTCAGTGGCACGGACTCAGGCGCGCTCGAACTTGAACACCGCCGTGCTGGCCAGGATGTTGGGCTGCCAGCGCACGATGCGGCCTTCGTGCAGACCGAAGGATTCGAGGATGCGCAGGCCGCACTGGCGCGCCAGGATCTCGAAATCGGCGAAGGTGCCGACGCGGATGTTGGGCGTGTCGTACCACTGGTAGGGCAGCGCCTTGGTGACCGGCATGCGGCCCTTGAGCACCGAGAGGCGGTTCGGCCAGTGGGCGAAGTTGGGAAAGCTGACGATGCCGATGCGACCCACCCGGGCGGTCTCGCGCAGCATGGCCTCGGTGTTGCGCAGGTTCTGCAGGGTGTCGAGCTGCAGCACGACGTCGAAGCTGCCGTCCTCGAAGATGGACAGGCCTTCCTCCAGGTTGCGCTGGATGACGTTGACGCCACGCTTGACGCAGTCGAGCAGCTTGGCGTCGTCGATCTCGATGCCGTAACCCGTGCAGCCGCGTTCACGCACCAGCAGGCTGAGCAGGCCGCCGCCGCCGCAGCCCAGGTCGAGCACCTTGCTGCCAAGCGGCACCAGATTGGCGATCACGTCGACGGCAAAACGGCGGCTCATGGGCGCGCTCCTTGCAGGGCCGCCTCGGCGGCCGGATGGGCGGCAGCGAGGGCGAGTTCAGCGGCGATGCGTTCGAAGTAGGCCCGCACGACATGGTGATACCGCGGGTCGTCGAGCAGGAAGGCGTCGTGTCCATGCGGCGCGTCGATCTCGGCGTAGCTCACCGCGCGGTTGTTGTCGACCAGGGCCTTGACGATCTCGCGCGAACGCTGCGGCGAGAAGCGCCAGTCGGTCGTGAAGCTCACCACCAGAAAGCTTGCCTTGGCCTTGGCCAGCGCGGCGGTGAGGTCGCCGCCGTGTTCACGCGCCGGGTCGAAGTAGTCGAGCGCGCGCGTGATGAGCAGATAGGTGTTGGCGTCGAAGTACTCGCTGAACTTGTCGCCCTGGTAGCGCAGATAGCTCTCGATCTGGAACTCGATGTCCTGGGTGCTGTAGGCCAGCTCGTCGGCCTTCATGCTGCGACCGAACTTGGAGTCCATCACGTCGTCCGAGAGATACGTGATGTGGCCGATCATGCGGGCCACGCGCAGGCCGCGCTTGGGCAGCACGCCGTGTTCGTAGAAGTGGCCGCCGTGGAAGTCCGGGTCGGTGATGATGGCCCGGCGCGCCACCTCGTTGAAGGCGATGTTCTGCGCCGACAGGTTGGGCGCGCTGGCGATGACCAGGGCATGGCCCATGCGCTCGGGGTATTGCAGCGTCCAGCTCAGCGCCTGCATGCCGCCCAGGCTGCCGCCGATCACCGCGGCCAGGCGCTGGATGCCCAGGGCGTCGAGCAGCCGGGCCTGGGCATCGACCCAGTCCTCCACCGTCACCACCGGGAAGTCGGCGCCGTAGACGCGCCCGCCCGCCGCCGGGTCGGGGTTGACGTGTGTGGGCCCGGTCGAACCGAAACACGAGCCCGGGTTGTTGACGCCGATGACGAAGAAGCGCCGCGTATCGAGCGGCTTGCCCGGGCCGATGAGGTTGTGCCACCAGCCCTCGGTCTTGCGGTCGTCGTGACCGTTGGCGTCAGCGTAATAGCCCGCCACATGATGGCTGGCATTGAGTGCGTGACACACCAGCACCGCATTGCTCTTGTCGGCGTTGAGTTCGCCGTAGGTCTCGTAGACCAGCGTGTAATCACGCAGCGCCGCGCCGCTGCGCAGGGGCAGAGGCTGCTGGAACGACATCTTCTGGGGACTGACCTGGCCGACGCTGCCCATGGCTGACAACTAGAGGAAAGAGAAAGGCTGGATCCAAAAAGCAAAACCCGGGGTCGCAAACTTCGCGGGCGAAGGAGGCGGACACCGGGTGTGCCCTCTTTAGCTGCATTTGTTGAGCGCCCGCAATCCGGATCAAATCGGCGCTGATGCAACCAGTATAGACAATGCCCCGCTCGCGCTGGCCGCGCGCGCCTGCCGTCGGCGGCCGGCGCCGGCACGGCTCCCGCCCCGAGTGCCCCCCCTCATCGACCCACCCGCAGCCCGCCATGTCCCACGACCTCGTGCTTTTCGAAGGCCAGCCCGCCGTCACCATCACCGCGCCCGACGGTGCGTGCGCCACCGTCCTGGTGCACGGTGCCCATGTCGTCTCCTGGCGGCCGGCTGGCGGTGACGAGATGCTCTATCTGTCGCCGCAATCCCCGTATGGCGACGGCCAGGCGGTGCGCGGCGGTGTGCCGGTGGTGTTTCCGCAGTTTTCCACCCGTGGGCCCTTGCCGCGCCATGGCTTCGCACGCAATCGGGCGTGGGAGGTGGTCGAGGTCAAGCGCCGTGGCCAGCATGCCTATGCCGTGCTGCGCCTGGGCGACGACGCTGCCAGCCGCCGGGTCTGGCCCCAGGCCTTCGCGCTTGAACTCACCGTGAGCGTGGACGCCCAGCGCCTGGACATGGAGCTGGCCGTGCTCAACACCGGCGAGACCAGCTTTGGCTTTCACGCCGCCCTGCACACCTATCTGCGCTGCGGCGATGTGCGCAAGGCGCAGCTGGAAGGCCTGATGGACCAGGCCTATCTCGATCAGGTGCACGGCGAGGAACGCAGCCAGTGGATCGACGTGATCAGCATTGCCCAGGAGGTCGACCGCATCTACTGGAACACGCCCAGCCCGCTGACGCTGCGTGAAAGCGGACGCAGGCTGTCCATCAGCCAGCAGGGTTTTGTCGACACGGTGGTATGGAACCCCGGGCCCGAACGCTGCGCCGGCATGGCCGACATGCCGGCCGACGGCTGGCTGGACATGTTGTGCGTCGAGGCCGCGCAGGTGGGCGAGATGGTGCACCTCGGCCCGGGCGAGGAATGGGCCGGCATGCAGACGCTGCAACTGGCTTGAACGACGGCAGGCCGCACCAGACAGGCCGTTGAAGAACCACCGATGAACGCGAGGTTCGCCATCGTGATGTGACAGCCCTCGGTTGGCGTTGCAGGAGTCACGGGAGGGCGATTTCGCGGGCATTCGAATGATTCAAGGGGGACATCTCGGCCTTCCGGGCACTCATTGGGCGCACTGCGGGCGCAGTGGCGCCAAGTTCCCCAGGCGCGTGAGGTTGTAGGCCGCCATCGTCAGCGTCAGAAGCTGGTCGACCTTGTCCAGTCCCTGCACCATCACCTGGCGGATCGGTCCGATCACCTTGCCCCAGCCGAAGCACTACTCGATGCACTTCCTCTTGCGCTGGCTGATCGCGTAGCCCGTGTGCCGCGTGGTGCGTGCGTCAATGGCGCTGCCGCCACTGCGGTTGATGTTCTGCGCCACAGTCGGCGTGACGTGGCTGCCCCGGCAGGCCTTGACGAAGCCTCTGTTGTCGTAGGCCTTGTCGGCATCGTGCTCGATGAGCCGATCGCGGTCCTTGCTGAACACCGAGTGGTTCCACACGTCGTCGTCGACGGACAGGCCCACGAACCAGCGAAACAGCAGGTTGTACTGGATCTGCTCGACGAGCCGGCGTTCGCTGCGCACGCTGTAAAGCACCTGCAGCAGCATCGCGCATGAGCTTCTCGGGTGCGACGCTGGGACGGCCGACCTTGACGTCGACCTCGCACATGGACGTGAACTTCGCGTCCATCTTGGACAACGCATCATTGACCTACTGGCAGATCGATCGCAGCGGGTGCATCGCCGGCACGAAGTCCTCAAGCCTGATCGTGCTGAACCGCGATTCGTTGTACGCGTCGGCTCCTCGCATCGCTGGCTCTTCCTTCATCGGTCGACGTCGTCATGTTCCCTTGCGCGACAGGCGGCGTCCATCGGTATTTCAACGGCCTGTTAAAGCTGCCGCACAGATGTCAGCATAGGTGCAGTCAGTTGTCACCGCAAAATTGCTCGTAGGATTTCGTGTATGCGCCGTCATAACCACATCATTTCTTGCATCGTTCTGGTGTGCATTTCATCCTGGCCCGTTGTGACGTTCGCAGATGTCCTGAAGCTGGGCATTTTGGCGTACCGTCCGGAGTCTGTAGTTGAAGCGCGCTGGCAACCCTTAGCTAAATATCTCGAGCAGGCGCTGGACGGCAATCCAGTACGATTGGAAGCGCTGTCCTACGCAGACCTGAATGATGCTTTGGAGCATCACCGGCTTGATTTTGTACTCACAAACCCAGCACACTATATCGAACTTCGGCAGCGATATCAGATGTCGGGCGCTTTAGCTACATTGGCCGAAAGTCTGGGTGGGGCTCCCCTCGATAAATATGGTGGAGTGATTGTCGCGGCGAGTGAGCGCACGGACATCCAGCGCCTCAAAGACCTCAAGGACAAGCGCATTGCCTATGTTAATTCCGAATCGCTGGGCGGCTTTCAAGCGCAGGCATTGGAAATGATCCGCGCTGGTATTCCGCCGCCATATACTAGTCATAGTCTAATAACTGGGATGCCACACGACAAAGCCCTAGCAGCCGTCGTTTCCGGAAAAGCCGACGCCGCCTTTGTCCGAACAGGCATCATTGAGGAACTGGCCAAGCAGGGCAAACTGGATATATCCCAGCTCAAGATCGTCAGCCCTCACGTAGAGAATGGGTTCCCCTTTGCATTGTCGACACCACTTTATCCAGAGTGGCCCTTCGTCGTCATGCCGCAAGTTGACCGGCAACTCGCCCGTCGCGTTGCTGCAGCCTTGTTCGCTATTGAGTCAGGATCTGAAGTAGCCCGAAAGACTTCCATCTACGGTTTTTCCATTCCTGCCGAGTATTCTGCTGTCGAGGTCTTGATGCGGGAACTGCGTGTACCCCCCTTCGCAGCCCCCCCTCAATTCACGATAATGGACATTTGGGACCGGCATCGATTCAGCTTGCTGACGGCTGCAATTGCATTGGCCGCGGTCTTGTTCATGACAGCCCTCTTGCTGGCTAGGAACCGGCAACTGATTCTATCCCGGCAGAAGACCGAACGTATTTCAAAAAGCCTGGCTGAAAGCGAGCGTCAGCTTAATCAAGCGCAGGCAATCGCCCATATCGGTAGCTGGAACTTGGATATTGTTGCCGACAAGCTTACTTGGTCTGAAGAGATTTACCGCATGTTCGGTCTGCCAATAGACGCACCCCAGAAGTTGGAGACGTTCCTCGCGCTCATACATCCTGATGACCGCGAATATGTTGGCAAGGCATGGAGCGACACGGTGAAGAATAATGCCATATATGACATCGAACACCGAATCCTAATTAACGATCAGGTTCGATGGGTCCGCGAGCGTGCTGAAATCAGTCGCGACTATAAGGGAGTGGCCTTGTCGAGCCTTGGGACGATTCAAGATATCACCGAGAAAAAGCGTACCGAAGCAATGATTTGGCATGAAGCCAATTTTGATCGCCTGACCGATCTACCCAATCGCGCACTATTGTTCAATCGGATTTCAACATCCTTAGCAGCTGCATATCGCCACAACAAAATAGTCGCCTTGTTTTGTGCTGATTTGGACGGTTTTAAGGCAGTAAATGACGTCCACGGTCACAAGGCAGGCGATCATGTGCTTGCCGCTGTGGCTAAACGCTGGAGAGTGCGGGTGCGCGAAACTGATACGGTTGCGCGTATTGGTGGAGACGAGTTTGCAATCCTGCTGCCTGATATTGGTCAACTCGAGGTTGCAGAGCACATTGCAAATAAAATGATTGCTGCCCTGCAGGAGCCTATTGTCTTGCCCGATGGAGAAAGTGTGCAGATCGGTGCCAGCATTGGCGTCAGTCTGTTTCCGAATAACGCCGGCGAGATCGATTCCATGATGGCCGCGGCGGATGAGGCCATGTATCGAAGCAAGGCCAGAGGAAAGAATTGCTATGTGCTATCTGAGCGCCGCCACGATATGCTTGGCAGTCAGGGCGAGTGGATCAAAATGAATGATGACCATCTGCTGGGTATTGAGGTCATCGACGAGCAGCATCGCAAACTTGTCGATATTACCAATAACATCAATCGGGCTATTCAACGAAATGCTGACAGGGATGAACTTGATCTCCTAATGGGCGAACTCGTGAGTTTCGCCCGTATCCACTTTGATACAGAAGAAGACTTGATGCAAGGCCAAGGCTACCCAGAAATTGAAGAACACAAGCGCGAACACGGATGGCTCTTGAACAAGCTGCAGTTTCTCTCCAGCGGTGGCGGCGAAGGTCACGAGATGGAGATTCTGCAAACACTTAAAGATTGGCTTTTCCGCCATATCGACATTGAGGACAAGAAATTCGCAGCCATGGGAAAGGCCACGCACCACTCAGCGATTCAGCAGTCGAGACAGTGTGACTCTACGCAATCACTTTGAGCTGCCAGAACGAATACGAAGGGACTTCCCCAATCCGGTGACGGTATCGCGGTACCAAGATTGCCATGTGGAAGGTCAATCTGCGTTGGAAAGGAGAAGTCCCATGAGCGAGATTACACGAAGGCTGATCGTGCGTGTGGGCGTCGATCTGGCCAAGCGGGTGATACATGTCGTGGCGGTGGATGCCGCGGGCCGTGTGGTGACGAACCGGCCCTTGCCGCGCGAGAAGTTCCTGGCCTGGTGCGCGCAGTTG
>JBEEJN010000065.1:0-26889 GCA_041169165.1 Pseudomonadota bacterium | reverse complement strand
AGCTGGTGCAACTGGGCCAGGCCGAACTTGTCCGCCCGGCTGATGACGATGGTGTTGGCCGTCGGCACGTCGATGCCGGTCTCGATGATGGTCGAGCACAGCAGCAGGTTGTGCTTCTGGCCGACGAACTCGCGCATCACGCGCTCCAGCTCGCGTTCGGGCATCTGGCCGTGGGCGACGGCGATGCGCGCCTCGGGCAGCAGTTCCTCCAGCTTCTGGCGCCGGTTCTCGATCGTCTCCACCTCGTTGTGCAGGAAGTAGACCTGGCCGCCGCGCTTGAGCTCACGCAGCACCGCCTCGCGGATGGTGCCGCTCACCTCGTTCCTCACAAAGGTCTTGATCGCCAGGCGGCGCTGTGGCGCGGTGGCGATCACGGAAAGATCCCGCAGGCCTTCCAGCGCCATGCCCAGGGTGCGCGGAATGGGCGTGGCGGTGAGCGTGAGTACATCCACCTCGGCGCGCAGCGCCTTCATCTGCTCCTTGTGGCGCACGCCGAAACGGTGTTCCTCGTCGATGACGAGCAGGCCCAGGTTCTTGAATTTCGTCTCCGGGCTGAGCAGCTTGTGCGTGCCGACCACGATGTCGACGGTGCCGGCGGCGATGCCTTCCATCGCCGCCTTCACCTCCTTGGCCGAGCGGAAGCGGCTCATCTCCGCCACCTTGATGGGCCAGGGCGAGAACCGGTCGACGATGGTCTGGTAGTGCTGCTCGGCCAGCAGGGTGGTGGGCGCCAGCAGGGCCACCTGCTTGCCGCCCATCACCGCCACGAAGGCGGCGCGCAGGGCGACCTCGGTCTTGCCGAAACCCACGTCGCCGCAGACCAGCCGGTCCATGGGCCGCGGGCTGATCATGTCCTGGATGACGGCGTGGATGGCCGCGGCCTGGTCGGCGGTTTCCTCGAAGCCGAAGCTGGTGGCAAAGGCCTCGTAGTCCTGCGCCGAGTAGCGGAAGGCGAAGCCCTCGCGCGCCGCGCGCCGGGCGTAGAGGTTGAGCAGCTCGGCCGCCGTGTCGCGCACCTGCTCGGCGGCCTTGCGCTTGGCCTTCTCCCACTGGCCCGAGCCCAGGCGGTGCAGGGGCGCTTCCTCGGGGCTGACGCCGGTGTAACGACCGATGAGCTGCAGCTGCGACACCGGCACGTAGAGTGTGGCCTTGTCGGCGTATTCCAGGTGCAGGAACTCGGTCGAACCCTGGCCCAGGTCCATGTTGACCAGGCCGAGGTAACGACCGATGCCGTGGTTCACATGCACCACCGGGTCGCCGGGTTTCAGCTCGCTGAGGTCCTTGATCAGGGCCTCGACATCGCTCACCTGCTCCTGCTTGCGGCGCCGGCGCGTGGTGGGCGCGGCGTCGAACAGCTCGGTCTCGGTGACCAGCAGCAGGTTCTCGTCGAGCCAGTCGAAGCCGGCGGCCAGGGCGCCGGTGGTGATGGCGTAGGCGTGGTCGCTCTTGAGGAAGGCGGCCAGGCCGTCGACCGGCGGCACGTCCAGATGGTGCTCGCGCAGGAAGTCCAGCAGGCTCTCGCGCCGGCCGGCGCTTTCGGCCACCAGCAGCAGGCGGCGGGCGGGGCTGGCGCTCGGCTCCGCTCGCGCATCGGGGGCGCGGCAGCTCCTGAGCTGGGCCTCGAAACGGCGCAGCACCTGCTCGGCGCCGCGTTCGACGGCGAGTTCGGGCAGGGCGCGGGCCCAGGCCGGCGTGGCACCGGGGGGCGCAGCCGGTGGCGTCGACGCATCGGCGCTCTCAGCCAGCGACGAGCTGGCATCCGCGCCCTCGGCATTCAGCTCGGCCGCGGCCGCCGCACCGCCGCGCAGCAGCAGTTGCGCATGCTGGCGCCCCAGCGTGTAGAAATCCTCCGGCCGCAGATAGATCTCGTGCGGCGCCAGGATGGGCCGGTCCGGGTCGTGTTGCAAAAACTTGTGGCGCTCGCGCGTGTCGTTCCAGAAACGCGTGAGTGCGGCGTCGATGTCGCCGTGCAGCGCCAGGCCCGCCGCGCTGCCCAGGTAGTCGAACAGCGTGGCGGTCTGGTCGAAGAACAGCGGCAGGTAGTACTCGATGCCCGCCGCGGCCACGCCGCTGGCCATGTCCTTGTAGATGCGCGCCTTGGTCGGGTCGCCCTCGATGCGCTCGCGCCAGCGGGCGCGGAAACCCGTGCGCGCCGCCTCGTCGAGCGGGAACTCGCGCCCGGGCAGCAGCCGCACCTCGGGCACCGGGTAGAGGCTGCGCTGGGTGTCGGGGTCGAAGGTGCGGATGGAGTCGATCTCGTCGTCGAACAGGTCGACGCGGTAGGGCACCAGCGAGCCCATGGGGAAGAGGTCGATCAGGCTGCCGCGCACGGCGTATTCACCCGGGCTCACCACCTGGCTGACGTGCTGGTAGCCGGCCAGGGTGAGCTGGGACTTGAGCGCCGCCTCGTCCAGCTTCTGCTTGGCCTTGAAGGAGAAGGTGTAGGCGGCCAGGAAGCTGGGCGGCGCCAGTCGTGTGAGCGCCGTGGTGGCCGGCAGCAGCAGCACGTCCACGCGCTCGTCGCCCGCGCCGCGCAGCACCCGCCACAGCGTGGCCAGGCGCTCGGAGATCAGGTCCTGGTGGGGGGAGAAGCTGTCGTAGGGCAGGGTCTCCCAGTCCGGGAAGACAGCGCATTTCAGCTCGGGCGCGAAGAAGGCGATCTCGTCGGCCAGACGCTGGGCGTCGGCCGGCTCGGCGCAGACCACGGCCAGGCGCGCGGCGCCGTCCTTCTGGTCACGGCCCTTGGCGCCGGCTCGGGTGATGAGCGCCTGGGCGTGGCGCGCCAGCAGCAGGGCGTCGGCCGAACCGGGCGGGCGGGGCAGGGCATAACGTTTGCCGGGGGCGATGGCCGGGAGCTGCATGGCGCTGGGGGCTGCTGCCGGAGCAGCAGGTAGATAAATAAAACGGCCTGCACAAATGCCGACACGCTGCCAGGCAGGCCGCCGGCAGCGTGGAGTTCGCCCGGCGCCGGTTGCCATGAGGCGGGCGGCGCTGGGAGCGGCGGATTCTAGGGAGGCGGCGCACCGGGCGCACACCAGGCGCACACCAGACGCAAAGGGCGGGCTGATGCTCATCGCCACGCGCAGCGCGTCAGCCCGCCGCCCAGCTGTACATCGACAATCCGCCGCCATGCCCGACCACGACCCGCTCCTGCCGCCTGCCGCCGACGTCCTCGTCATCAGCCACGCCACGCCGCGCTGCTACGCCCTGGTGCCCTGCGCCGGCGTGGGCCTGCGCGCCGGCGTCGGCGGGCCCAAGCAGTACCACCGCCTGGCCGGCCGCACGGTGGTGGCCCACACCCTGGCCGCGCTGGCCAAGGTGGCGCGCATCGACGCCGTGCTGGTGGTGCTGTCGCCCGAGGACACGCAGTTCGACGCCGCCGTGGCCGAACTGCCCGAATCGCCCATCCAGCCGCGCTACGTGACGCGCAGCGGTGGTGCCACGCGCGCCGACACCGTGGCCAACGGCCTGGCCGCGCTGCTGGAGCTGGGCGCGGCCGAGCACGACTGGGTGCTGGTGCATGATGCCGCGCGCTGCCTGCTGGAGCCGGCCTGGGTCGAGCGGCTGATCGACGAGTGCGACGACGAGGAGGTCGGCGGCCTGCTCGCCCTGCCGCTGGCGGACACGCTCAAGCAGGAGTTGCGTGTGGCGTCGACTGACAACGGCGCCGCGCCGGTGAGTCGCGTGGCTGCCACGGTCGACCGTGCCGGCAAGTGGGCCGCACAGACGCCGCAGATGTTCCGCATCGGCCTGCTGCGCCGCGCCCTGGCCCATGCGGCGAGCGACCCGCAGCTGGCCGCCGGCATCACCGACGAGGCCAGCGCCATCGAGGCCCTGGGCCACGCGCCGCGCCTGGTGCGCGGCCACCTCATGAACCTCAAGGTCACCTGGCCCGAGGATTTTGCGGTGGCGGAGCGCTGGCTGATGTCGGCGCCGGGCTGATGCGCTGATCCGGCTTGTGCCCGTCAACTCGAAGCTGTTGGCTTGGCTCCCTCCCCTGGCAGGGGAGGGTTGGGGAGGAGTCGTTGCCGGTGCATGCAACTCCCTCCCCGGCCCTCCCCCTGCCAGGGGGAGGGAGACATACGCCGTCGGATGGGAGACATGACATCAGGTTGCGGCGCGCTCAGCGCCCGGCCCGCTCCATGATCAGGCAGGTCGTGGTGGCGTGGGCGTATACCTTGCCGTCCGGGCCGAGCAGGCGCGCTTCGGCAAACCCCAGCCGGCGCCCGGCGTTGATGACCTGGCCGACCGCGCGCACCAGCGGCACGGCAGGGGTGAGGGCGCGCAGATAGCTCACCTTGAGCTCGGCCGTGGTGTAGGTGCCTCCGGCCGGCACGGTGGTCTGCACGCAGCAGCCCAGCGCCGAGTCGAGGAGGGTGGCGATCCAGCCGCCGTGGATGGTGCCCATGGGGTTGAAGAAACGCGCGTCCGGCCGGCCCTGGAAGACGAACCAGCCCGGGCCGCAGCCGATGGGCCACATGTCCACCGTGGCGCCGATGGGCACCGAGGGCAGCTGGCCGGCGCTGATGGCCTGGAAGATCTCCAGCCCGCTCAGGCCGGCCACCTGTTCGGGGCGCGAGATGCCGGCCGGCGCCAGGTGCTTGCGCCGCTCCGCCTCTTCGGCCTGCCAGCGCGCCACGGTGGTGGCCACGGTGTCCGGGCTGCTGCCGTCCGGCGGCGGCAGCAGGTCGGCCAGTTCCAGGTGGGCGAGGGTGGCGGCGTAGGCGCCGCTGGGGCTGTGCGACATGATGGCGTCAGGGTTTAAGTTGTACCTGCAATCATTGTAGATACAATCAATTCATCATGACGATGACCCAGGAGCCCGCAGGGCTAACCGACTCAGCCGAGGCAACCCTGCCGCCTGCCCCGCGCGGCTGCAGCAACTTCAAGCTGCGCCAGACCACGCGTGTGGTGAGCCGGCACTACGACGCGGTGATGCTCCAGGCCACGGGCCTGAAGACCTCGCAGTACTCGCTGCTCAGCCACATCGCCACCCTCGGCCCGCTGCAGCCCAGCGAGCTGGCGCTACACATGGCGCTGGAGCCCTCGACGCTCAGCCGCAACCTGCAGCCGCTCATCCAGCAGGGCTGGGTGGTGGTGGGGCCGGGCACGAACCAGCGCAGCCGCAGCCTGAGCCTGAGCGAGGCCGGCCTGGCCAAGCGCGAGGAGGCCAAGCGCGCCTGGAAGGCGGCGCAGCTGGGCTTCAACGCACGGCTGGGCGCCGAACGGGTCGCCCGTCTGCACGCGCTGCTGGATGAATGCCTGGCGCTGATGGCCGACGGCCACGACGACCCTGCAGACCCGACCTGAACTGACCTGACCTGAACCCTGGAGCCGCACCATGTCCAATGCCCCCGCATCCTCCGGCCCGGTCGCGGCCACAACCGGCCGATCTGCGCTCGCCCCGGCCTTCTGGCTGGTGCTGCTGGCCGCGGGCGGCACCTTCGCGCTCACCATGGGCGCGCGCCAGTCCATGGGCCTGTTTCTGTCCAGCCTGAACAGCGCCACCGGCCTGGGCCTGGCCAGCATCAGCCTGGCCTTTGCCTTCGGCCAGCTGTGGTGGGGGCTGACCCAACCTTTTGCCGGCATGGTGGCGGATCGGGTCGGCCCCGGCCGGGTGCTGCTCACCGGCGTACTGCTGGTGGCGCTGGGCACGGCGCTCATCCCCTTCATGACGACGACCGTCGGGCTCATCTTCGCCATCGGCGTGTTGTCGGCCGGGGGCGCCGGCATGGCCGGGCCCTCGGTGCTGATGGCCGCCACCACCCGCCTGGTCGACCCGGCGCGGCGCGGGCTGGCCACGGGCATCGTCAACGCCGGCGGATCGTTCGGCCAGTTCATCTTCGCGCCCATCGCCCAGGGCGTGATGGCGGTAGCCGGCTGGGCCACGGCGCTGCAGACGCTGGCGGCGCTCACCTTGCTGGCGCTGCCGGCGGCCTGGGTGCTGCGGGCGCGGCCGGCGGCGGCTGCGGTGGCGTCAGGCGCATCCGGGGCTACGGCTTCGGCTGCTGCCGCGCTGCCCAAGGTCAGCACCGGCCAGGCGGTACGCACGGCGCTGGCCGACTCGAGCTTCCGCCTGCTGGCGGCGGGCTTCTTCGTCTGCGGCTTCCACGTCGCCTTCCTGGCCACCCACCTGCCGGGCGTGGTGGCGAGCTGCGCACTGCCGGCGGCGGTGGGCGCCTGGTCGCTGGCCATGATCGGCCTGTTCAACATCATAGGCAGCTTCACCATCGGCTGGGCGCTGGGTTTCCAGGGCGGGCGCTGGCGCATGAAGTCGCTGCTCTCGCTCATCTACGCCACCCGCGCGCTGGCGGTGCTGATCTTCGTGTTCGCCCCCAAGAGCACGCCGGTGATGCTGGTGTTCGCCGCCGTGATGGGGTTGACCTTCCTGTCCACCGTGCCGCCCACCGCCGGCCTGGTGGCCAAGTTCTACGGCCCGGCCCACATGGGCACGCTGTTCGGCCTGGTGATGGTGACGCACCAGATCGGTGGCTTCCTTGGCGCCTGGCTGGGCGGCAAGGCCTTCGAGGCCACCGGCAACTACGACTGGATGTGGTACGCCGACTGCGTGCTGGCGGCGGGTGCGGCGCTGCTGCATCTGCCCATCCGTGAGGCGAGGAAAACCGTCGTGCTGGCGGCGACCTGAGCCGTCACGTGTGGCTCCGGGGCCGACCGACCTGAAACACGGGCTGGTGACCTGGCCGGTGACCTGGGCGGTGCATACGCCGGTGCGCGCCGCGTCAGCCCGGCGCCTGCAGCCACATCACGCAGAACCACTCGCGTTCGTCCAGCCAGCATGTGCCCGGCGTGTAGCCGGCCTGGTGGGCCAGGGCCTGGAAGCCGGCCACGGTGTATTTGTATGAGTTCTCGGTGTGCAGGGTGACGCCGGCGCCGAGCGCGTAGCGTTCGCCCTGCAGTTGCACCACCTGGGCGCGACGGCTCACCAGGTGCATCTCGATGCGTGACAGCAGCGGGTTGTAGGTGGCGTGGTGCCAGAAGCCGTCCGCTGCGAACTCGCAGCCAAGTTCGCGCCGGGCACGCATCAGAAGGTTGAGGTTGAACGCCGCCGTCACTCCCTGGGCATCGTTGTATGCGGCGTGCAGCACGGCCGGGTCTTTCACCAGGTCGATGCCTATGAGCAGGCCACCGCCATGCAGCAAGCCAGCTGAGCGGCCGAGAAATGCCAAGGCCTCGTTGGGCGTGAAGTTGCCGATCGACGAACCAGGAAAGTAGCCTACCCGGCGTGCCGCATCGCGCGCCGGCAGTGGCAGGTCGCGCGTGAAATCGCCGACGAGTGGCTCGATCTGCACGCCCGGCAGTTCAACGCGCAGGCGCTGGCACTGCGCCAGCAGATGCTCGGCCGAAATGTCCACCGGCCAGAAGCGCGCCGGCGCCAGGCCCTGGTCGATCAGGGCATGCAGCAGCAGGCGTACCTTGGTGAGCGAGCCGGCGCCGAACTCGATCAGTTCCACTCCGGCGCCGATCTGGCGTGCCATGTCCGACGCATGGCGCTGCAGCAGCGTGATCTCGGTGCGGGTGGGGTAGTACTCGGGCAGGGCGCAGATCTGGTCGAACAGCGCCGAGCCGGCAGCGTCGTAGAAATACTTGGGCGAGATCTGGTGCGGGGACTCGGCCAGGCAGCGATGCAGGTCGCGGGCGAAATCCTGCCGCGCGGCATCGGCGTCGCGACGGGCAGCAGGTGCAGGCATGGCGTTGAGCATGAGGCAGGTCCTGGGTTCAGGGGTGCGACCGGAATGCGCGTCAGGCCATGTCGCGGGCCAGGCGCAGGCCGCTGAACTGCCAGCGTGCCGCGGGGGGAAAGAAGTTGCGGTAGCCGATGCGCCGCTGTGCCGCCGGGGTGGCCAGGCTGCCACCGCGCAGCACCATCTGGCCGGCCATGAACTTGCCGTTGTATTCACCCGCCGCGCCGGCCCAGGGGCGAAAGCCGGGGTAGGACAGATAGGCCGACGCCGTCCATTCCCAGACCTGGCCGGCGCCGGGCAGGCCGCCGGTCGCGGCGAGATCGCACGCCATGGTTTCCCATTCGAACTCGGTCGGCAGGCGCGCGCCGGCCCAGCGTGCGTACGCGTCCGCCTCGTAGTAGCTGAGCTGGCTGACCGGCGCATCCGGTGACAGGGGCGCCAAGCCGCGCGGGCCGAAGACGGTGTAACCGGGTTCGAGCGGGCTGGCGTACCAATAGATGGGCGCGCTCCAGCCCTCGGCCTGGACCCGGGCCCAGCCGTCGCTGAGCCACAGTTCGGGGCGGCGGTAGCCACCGTCCCGGATGAAGCCCAGCCAGTCGGCGCAGCTGACCGGCCGGTCTGCCAGGGCATAGGGCTGCAGCCAGACCGGATGGCGCGGTGTCTCGTTGTCGAAGGCAAATCCGGCGTGGCTGCTGCCGTCACCACTCGATGGGCTGCCGACGTGGACCAGGCCACCGGCATGTTCCAGCCACGCCGGGGGGGCGTGGGACCGCGCGTCCGGTGTTGGTTCGCCGGGCTCATCGGCGACGGTGCACGGGCAGGCGGCATCGCCCGCCGACCACAAGGCGGGGTGCAGCGGGTTGAGCGAGAAGGCATGCATGAGGTCGGTGACCATCAGTTCCTGATGCTGCATCTCGTGCTGCAGGCCGAGTTCCACCGTGGTCGCCAGTTCGGACCAGGGTTGCGCGTCCGGCGTCGCCGCCGCGTCGAGCAGCGCGGCCATGGCGGTGTCAACGTGGTGGCGGTAGGCCAGCACCTCGTCCAGGTTGGGACGGCTCAGCACGCCACGCTGTGCACGCGGGTGGCGTGGCCCCAGCGCTTCGTAGTAGGAATTGAAGAGCTGGAAGTAACGCGCGTCGCAGGGCGTGTAGCTGCGTGCCCCCGGGCGCTGCGGCGCGGCCAGCACCATGGCCTCGAAGAACCAGCTGGTGTGGGCCAGGTGCCACTTGGTCGGGCTGGCGTCCGGCATGGACTGCAGGCCCATGTCTTCGGCGCTCCAGCCACGACACAAGTCCAGGCTCGCGCTGCGCACGGCGAGGAATCGTTCGGCCAGCAAGGGCGCGGCGTGTGGGCGGCTGTCGAGCATGGCGGTGTGTGCGTGGGTGGGGCGGGCGATCCGGGCTGAAGCGATGCCGTCGATCAGCTGATGACGTAGGCTGCCGCGCCGGTGGCGACCAGGGTGCCGGCATCGTTGACCAGCCGCATCTGGGTCGAACCGATGCGCCCGCCCAGGCGAATGACTTCGGCGCTGGCGATGAAGTTCCGGCCCAGCCCCGGGCGCAGATAGTCGACGCGCAGATCGATGGTGCCGAAACGGCTGTAACGGTGCATGACCTGTTCGGTCGTCTCGTCGGCATGTTTTTCGGCCAGGGCCACCAGCAAGGCGGCGCCGCCGGTGGCGTCCAGCGTGGCCGAGATGACGCCGCCGTGCAGGCGCTCATAGTGGTCGTGGCCGACCAGATCAGGCCGCATGTCGAAGGTCAGGGTCACGCCGTGCCGGTCCAGCCGGTGCACGCGCAGGCCCATGGTCTGGTTGAAGCGCTGGCGGCGCTCGAAGAGTTCGGTCAATGTGGTTTCCAGGCGGGCCTGTTCGGCCTCGCTGCGGCGGGGTGCTTGGGCTGCGGTCATCGGGGGAACTGAAACGTCGGGATGAGGTCGGCCGCCAAGGGGCAGGATGCAGCGCGGGCGCTGCTCGTTCGGCGTCCAGCCGCGGCGCCTGCATGCTAAGCGCAATGCTCCGCGGCCCCGACGCGGCAGCCCCCAAGGGCCAACATGGCGCGGGCCGGGCGTCGACGACGGGCGCAAGGCCTGGGTTATCGTGCCGGCATGCGCCCTCCATCGTCCGCCGTCGCCACCCCGTCGTCCGTCGGCGACCGGCGCGTCGACGCGCTCGACGCCTTGCGCGGCCTCGCCATGGTGTGGATGACGGCGTTCCACGCAAGTTTCGACCTCGCCCACCAGGGCCTGCTGCGTGGCCAGGACTTCTATCAGGATCCGTTCTGGACGCTGCAGCGCACGGCCATCGTCAGCCTGTTCCTGTTCTGCGCTGGCGCGGGCCAGGGTCTGGCGCTGGCGGCACAGGCAGGCTGGGCCCGCTTCTGGTCGCGCTGGTGGCGCATCGCCGGCTGTGCGCTGCTGGTGTCGCTGGGGTCGGCGTGGATGTTTCCCCACAGCTGGATCAGCTTCGGCGTGCTGCACGGCATGGCCCTCATGCTCGTACTGGTGCGGCTGCTGGTGGGCGTACTGCGCTGGCCGGCCGCAGCCGTGCTGACGCTGGCCCTGGTCTGCGTGCTGCTGCCGCTGAGCTGGCAACACGCCTGGTTCGACAGCCGCTGGACCAACTGGATCGGCCTGGTGACACACAAGCCGGCGACCGAGGACTACGTGCCGCTGTTGCCCTGGCTGGGGCCGATGTTGTTGGGGTCACTGGCCGGGCGCTGGCTGGCGCGCGCGCCGCGTTCTGCCGGCCGACTCGTGACGTTGCCGCGTCTCATGCGCGGGTTGGTGCTGTTGGGTCGATGGCCCTTGAGCTACTACATGCTGCACCAGCCGGTGCTGATCGGCCTGATCTCGGTCTGGGCCTGGCTGATGGGACGTGCGGCCTGATGCCGGCCCCATCGCCAAGATGCGGCTCGCAATGAACAAGGGCGCCTTGCGGCGCCCTTGAAAATGGCCTTGGTAAGGCACCGCACTGGCCCTTGCGGGCCAGCGTTCACTGGCTGAACTTGTAGTCGGTCTTGGCCTTGGCCTTGAGCTCGTCGCGGTATTTGGTGAGCTTTTGCTGGGCCAGGTGCTGCTGCAGCTTGGGCTTGACCTCTTCCAGCGGCGGGAACTGGGCCTCGCGCACGTCTTCCAGCAGGATGACGTGATAGCCGAACTGGCTCTTGACCGGCGTTTCGGTGTACTTGCCCTTTTGCAGTGCGGCCATGGCCTGCGAGAACTCGGGCACGAAGTTGCCTGGAGCTGCCCAGTCCAGGTCACCGCCGTTCTGGGCCGAGCCGGGATCCTTGGACGATTCCTTGGCCAGGTCCTCGAACTTGGCACCGCCCTTGAGCTTCTCGATCACGGCCTTGGCTTCGTCTTCCTTTTCCACCAGGATGTGGCGGGCGCGGAACTCCTTCTCGCCCTGGGTGCCCTTGACCTTGTTGTACTCGTCCTGAAGTTCAGCGTCGGTGACCGGATTCTTCTTGTTGAACTCGTTGAACAGCTCGCGGATCAGCAGACTCTGGCGGGCGATCTCGATCTGCGCCTTGTAGTCCTCGTTGGCCAGCATGCCCTTCTTTTCGGCTTCCTGCACGAAGATCTCGCGCAGCACCAGTTCGTCCTTCACCTGACGCTCGAGTTCAGGGGTGCGTTGCTGGCCCTGGCCCTGCTTGGCGATCTGCGTCATGAAGGTTTCGAAACGCGCCTTGGGCACCGGCTTGCCGTTCACCATGGCAATGTTCTGGGCCTGCGCCGCAAACGGCACAAGTGCGGCCATCGCCAGCACGGACAGGGACAACTTGAACTGGTTCATGAAAACACGGGCCTTTCTGGGGGAGGAGGGAGCAGCGTCGCGGCAGATGGATGCGCGGCCGTCCTGGATCGATGAGGCGTACGCGGCTGTGGCGTGCGCAAGGGGTCAGGGTTCGAGATCGAGGGCCAGCGCGTGGATGCCCTGGGCCATCAGGGTGCTCAAGGCATCATACACAAGGCGATGGCGCGCCAGCCGGGGCAAGCCGGCGAAGCGTGAACTGCGCATGCGCACGAAAAGATGACTGCCAGCTGCGGCACCGGCGTGCCCGGCGTGCTGGGCACTGTCGTCGCGCACCAGCAGTTCGCCGGGCTCGAACAGGCGTCGCAGCGTGGTTTCCACCTCGGCGGCGCTGACGCGGCTCGGCGGGTTCATGTCCGATCAGCCTGGGGCGTTTCGCCGGCGGGCGATGCGGCAGCGCCACCGGCGTCGTCGTGGATGAGGTGGCGGCCCAGATACAGGCCCTGCGCGATGGTGAAGACCAGCATCAGCCCCATGCCGCCGAACAGCTTGAAGTTCACCCAGGTGGCGGTCTCGAAGTTGAACGCCACATAGAGATTGAGCACGCCCATGCCGGCAAAGAAGGCGAACCAGGCCAGGTTGAGCCTGAACCAGATGGGCTCGGGCAGGCGCATCTGTTCGCCCAGCAGCAGCTTGAGGATGTTCTTGCCGGCCACCACCGGGCCGAGCAGGAAGGCCAGGCTCATGACCCAGTACAGCACGGTGGGCTTCCACTTGATGAAGGTCTCGCTGTGGAACCAGATGGTGGCACCGCCCAGGACGGTCACGAGCACCAGGCTGACCCACAACATGGTGTCGACCTTTCTGCCGCGCAGCTTGAGGTAGAGCACCTGCGCCATGGTGGCGACGATGACCACGACGGTGGCCAGCAGCACCGGTGCTTCCTTGGCGCCGACCACGCCGCCCGAGACCATGAAGCCGAACCAGTCGGTGGCCAGGCCGGCTGCGGCCTCGGCATGTTTCTCTGCCTGGTTGAAGCAGATGAAGAACAGGATGATGGGCAGGAAGTCGAGCAGCAGCTTCATGGGCACACGCAGGCGCGGACGGTCATTTCGGCGCGAAGTGTATCGAGGCCGAGTTGATGCAATATCTCTCCCCCGTGGGTGCGGGGCCGTCGTCGAAGACATGGCCCAGATGGGCGCCACATTGTTTGCAGCGCACCTCCACTCGCACCATGCCGTGGCTGCGGTCGCTGATGCGTTCTATCACCTCGGCGCCGCTGGCCTCCCAGAAGCTGGGCCAGCCGCAGCCGGCGTCGAACTTGGTCTGGGCATCGAACAACTGGGTGCCGCAGCAGATGCAGTTGTATTTGCCCGGCTGGAAGTGGTCCCAGTACTGGCCGGTGAAGGGCCGTTCGGTGGCGGCCTGGCGGGTCACGGCGTATTGCGTGGCGTTCAGTTGGGCGCGCCATTCGGCCTCGGTCTTCTGCACCGGGTAGTCGGCGGCGGGTGTCGCTGTGATGTCGGACTTGAAGGGGTTGAGCTTCATGGGGCGAACCTGCTGGAGGACGATGGTCGGGCTCGCTGCGGCGCGGTGAGGGCCGCGCCTCGGCGCGAGTTCATGGCAGGATTGTCGGCGGCCTCGTCCGGGCGCGCCGCCCGCGGTGAGAATGAACCTGCCCAACCAAGACATGGAGACAAAGATGCTGGGATTGATGCAAGACCATCCGCTGCTGATTTCGAGCCTGATCGAACACGCCTCGAAGCACCACCCCGAGGCGCAGATCGTCTCGCGCCGGGTCGAAGGCGACCTGCACCGCTACACCTATGCCGATGCCGCACGGCGCTCGCGCCAGGTGGCCGGCGCCTTGGACGGGTTGGGCCTGGCCCAGGGTGATCGCGTCGCTACCTTGGCGTGGAACGGCTACCGTCACTTCGAGCTTTACTTCGGCATCACCGGCAGCGGCCGGGTAGTGCACACCATCAACCCGCGTCTGGTGCCCGACCAGGTGGCGTGGATCGCCAACCATGCCGAAGACGCGGTGCTGTGCTTCGACATGACCTTTCTGCCCATCATCAAGGCGGTGTGGAGCAAGTGCACGACCGTGAAGCACTGGGTCGCGCTGTGCGACGCTGACAAGCTGCCCGGTGATACGGGTATTCCCGGGTTGTTGTCCTACGAGGCCTGGATCGGCGCCCAGCCCGACAGCTACGCCTGGCCACAGATCGATGAGCGCAGCGCCGCGGCGCTGTGCTACACCAGCGGCACCACCGGCAACCCCAAGGGCGCGCTGTACAGCCACCGCTCCACCCTGCTGCACACCTTTGCCGTGGCCATGCCCGATGCGCTGAGCCTTTCGGCGCGCGACACCATCCTGCCGGTGGTGCCCATGTTCCACGTCAATGCCTGGGGCCTGCCCTATGCCGCGGCCATGACCGGCGCCAAGCTGATCTTTCCGGGTGGCGCGCTGGACGGCAAGTCGGTGTATGACCTCATCGAGGGCGAGAACGTCACCATGGCCGCCGGCGTGCCCACGGTCTGGCTGGGCCTGCTCAATCACATGGCCGAGGTCGGCGGCAAGTTCACGACCATGCGCCGTACGGTGATCGGCGGTTCGGCCTGCCCGCCGGCCATGATCCGCACCTTCAAGGAGAAGTACGACGTCACCGTGCTGCACGCCTGGGGCATGACCGAAATGTCGCCGGTCGGCACGGTCGGCACCCTGAAGCTGCACCAGAGCCGCCTGCCGCTGGACGACCAACTGGCCGTCATGGGCAAGCAGGGCCGCGCGGTGTTCGGTGTGGAGATGAAGATCGTCGACCCCGAGGGCCATGACCTGCCCTGGGACGGCAAGGCCGCCGGCGATCTGCTGGTGCGCGGCCCGTGGATCATCGCCGGCTACTTCAAGGGCGAGGGCGGCGATCCGCTGCGCGAGGGTGGCTGGTTCCCTACCGGGGACGTGGCCACCATCGACACCGACGGCTTCATGCAGATCACCGACCGCAGCACGGACGTCATCAAGTCCGGCGGCGAGTGGATCAGCTCCATCGACGTGGAAAACATCGCCATGGCCCACCCCGGCGTGGCCATGGCGGCCTGCATAGGCGTGCCCCATCCCAAGTGGGACGAGCGCCCGGTGCTGGTGGTCGTCAGGCGCCCCGGCACGGACGTGAGTGCCGAGCAGCTGCGCGCCTTCTACGAGGGCAAGATCGCCAAGTGGCAGATCCCGGACGAGGTGGTCTTCGTCGACGCCATCCCCCTGGGTGCCACCGGCAAGATGCAGAAGATGAAGCTGCGCGAGCAGTTCAAGGACCTGGTGTTGAACCGGACTTGATGCCGCTCATGCCGGCAGCGCGCAGCAACGCCGGCAGCGTTGTCGTGCCGGTGACAAGCGCTAGTGGTAGTCCCTGAGCCGCTTGTCTGCGGCTTCCGATAACTTCCGCGGCACCGCAACACATGTCGGTCCGGCCAGCGGCCGTGACCGCCATCATCACGCCGCCCGCCCGGGCCAGGAGTCCTGCCGCATGAAGTCCCCCACCTCCCGCCGCCTCGTCACCTTGGGCCAAGCCGCAACCGTCGGTGCCATCGCATTGCTGAGCCTGGGCGCCCAGGCCCAGAAGGGCGAGACGGTCAAGATCGGCTGGATCGACCCGCTGTCCGGCCCCTTCGCCAACATCGGCCAGAACAGCCTGCGCACCTTCCAGTTCGTTGCCGAGCAGATCAACAAGTCCAACCCGGCCGGCGTCAAGATCGAGGTCGTGCCCTTCGACAACAAGGCCTCCCCGCAGGAAAGCCTGACGGTACTCAAGTCGGCCATCGACCAGGGCATCCGCTACGTCACCCAGGGCAACGGATCGGGCGCGGCCGGCGCCATCCTGGACGCCATCAACAAGCACAACGAACGCAACCCGGGCGCCGAGGTGGTGTTCTTGAACAATGCCGCGGTCGACCCCTCGCTCACCAACGACAAGTGCAGCTTCTGGCACTTCCGCTTCGACGCCGACACCTCCATGAAGATGGAGGCGCTCACCTCGTACATGAAGGACGAGAAGGCGGTCAAGAAGGTCTACCTGATCAACCAGAACTACGCCCACGGTCACCAGGTCGCGAAGTACTTCAAGGAAGCGCTGTCGCGCAAGCGCCCCGACATCACCATCGCCGGCGAGGACCTGCACCCCATCGGCCAGGTGCGTGACTTTGCGCCCTATATCGCCAAGATCAAGCAGTCGGGCGCCGACAGCGTGGTCACCGGCAACTGGGGCCAGGACCTGTCGCTGCTGGTCAAGGCGGCCAAGGACTCGGGCCTGGACGTCAACTTCTACACCTATTACGCCGGCGCCAACGGCACGCCCACCGCCATCGGCAACTCGATGGAAGGCAAGGTGAAGTTCGTCTACATCGGCCACCCCAACATTCCGGCACTGGCCAAGACCGAGGCTGAGTTCAAGGCCAAGACCAAGGAGGACTTGTCGCTGCTGTCGACCATGCATGTGCTGCCGGCCCTGGTCAATGGCATGGCCAAGGCCAAGTCGACCGACCCGGTCAAGGTGGCCAAGGCCATGGAAGGCCTGGAGTTCAAGAGCTTCTCGGGTGACGTCACCATCCGCGCCACCGACCACCAGCTGCAGCAGCCGCTCTTCATCGCCACCTGGACCAAGCTAAAAGACCCGAAGAAGCAGATCAACGTCGAGGACACCGGCTTCACCTGGGTCGAGAACAAGAAGTTCGAGCCCTATGTGTCGAGCACGCCGACCTCCTGCCAGATGAAGCGCCCGGGCTGATCCCAGCGCGCGCCCCGCCCCGCCACGCCGGGGCCTGCCCCGCCCGCCAGGCCGCGACGGGCGGCGGGGCCCGCACTGCAAGTCCGCCCCTGTGCGGACTTTTTTCTTCATCCCTCGCCCACCCCCTGATGCCGTGACCCTCGAAGCCTTCGTCATCTCGCTGCTCAACGGCGTGAGCTATGGCCTGCTGCTGTTCATGCTCAGCTCCGGCCTGACCCTCATCTTCAGCATGATGGGTGTGCTCAACTTCGCCCACGCCAGCTTCTACATGATCGGCGCCTACGTGGGCTATACGCTCTCGGGCCTGGTCGGCTTCTGGGTGGCGCTGGTGCTGGCGCCGCTGCTGGTGGGCGCCATGGGCGCGGCTTTCGAGCGGTTTGCGCTGCGCCGGGTGCACAAGTTCGGCCATGTGCCCGAGCTGCTCATCACCTTCGGCCTGTCCTTCGTCATCCTCGAGGTGGTGCAGCTCATCTGGGGCCGCTCCTCGGTGCCCTACGCCCTGCCGCCGCAGCTCGAAGGCCCGCTGTTCACGCTCTTCCAGACCCAGTTCCCGCGCTCGCGCGCCTTCATCATGCTGCTGTCGCTGGGCATGCTGGCCTCGCTGTGGCTGCTGCTCACCCGCACCCGGGTGGGCCTGGTCATCCAGGCCGCCTTGACCCACCCCGAGATGGTCGAGGCCCTGGGCCACAACGTGCCACGCGTCTTCATGGGCGTGTTCGGCGGCGGCGCGGCGCTGGCCGGCCTGGCCGGGGTGATCGGCGGCAACACCTATGTCACCGAGCCGGGCATGGCCCAAGGCGTGGGTGCCATCATCTTCGTGGTGGTGGTGGTGGGCGGCATGGGGTCGCTGGCCGGGGCCTTCCTGGCCTCGCTGCTCATCGGTCTGATCCAGAACTTCGCCGTCGCCATCGACTACTCCGCCCTCGACCTGCTCAGGAGCCTGAACCAACCCGCTGGCCCTGACACCTTCGGCTACGCCGTGCTCAAGCTCAAGGTCTCGCAGGTCGCGCCCATCCTGCCCTATGTGCTGCTGGTGCTCATGATCATCGTGCGCCCCAAGGGCCTGCTCGGCACGCGGGAGGACTGACGTCATGACCATCCCAGACGTGCCGCATGGCGGCGCCCAGCGCCACTATCACTTCAAGCCCTACAACGTCGGACGCTGGTTGCTGTGGAGCCTGTTCGCCCTGCTGCTGCTGCTGGCGCCCAAGGTCTTCAGCTCCAGCCTGTCGCTCACCATCCTGTCGCAGTTCGGCACCGTCATCATCGTGTGCCTGAGCTACAACCTGCTGCTCGGCCAGGGCGGCATGCTCAGTTTCGGCCATGCGGTCTACACCGGCCTGGGCGCCTTCTTCGCCATTCACGCCATGAACCTGGCGGCCAAGGGCGCCATCACCCTGCCGCTCACGCTGGTGCCCCTGGTGGGCGGCGCGGCCGGATTGCTTGTGGCCTTCGTGCTCGGCTATCCATCGACCAAGAAGGCCGGCACACCCTTTGCCATGATCACGCTGGGCGTGGGTGAACTGGTGTTCGCCATGGCGCTGATGTTCCCCGAGTTCTTCGGCGGCGAAGGCGGCATCACCAGCAACCGGGTCTACGGCGGCAAGCTCTTCGGTTGGAGCTTCGGCCCGCAGATCCAGGTCTATTACCTCATCGCGGTCTATTGCTTCGTCTGCACCGCGCTCATGTACGCCTTCACCCGCACACCGCTCGGGCGCATGCTCAACGCGGTGCGCGACAACCCCGAGCGGGTCGAATACGTGGGCTACAGCACCCAGCGCATCCGCTACCTGGCCTTCATGATCTCGGGCCTGTTCGCCGGCATCGCGGGCGGCTTGTCGGCCATCAACTTCGAGATCGTCACCGCCGAGACGGTGAGCGGCATACGTTCGGGCGGCTACCTGCTCTTCACCTTCCTGGGCGGGGCGACCTTCTTCTTCGGCCCCATCATCGGCGCCATCCTGCTGGTGCTGGCCTTCGTGCTGCTGTCCGAGCTGACCAAGGCCTGGGCCCTGTATCTCGGCCTGGCCTTTGTGGTGATGGTGATGTTCGCGCCCGGCGGCATCGCCAGCCTCGTCATGATGAACCTGCGCGTGGCGGCCTTCGGCAAGCTGCGCCGGCTCTGGACCGCCTATCTCGCGCTGGGTAGCCTCGGCCTGACCCTGTTGCTCGCCTTCTCGGCCATGGTCGAGATGGTGTTCAAGCTGCGCGAGGCCTCGGGTGCGGACACCACGCTCAAGTTCCTCACCTTGACGATCGACGCCGCGGGTGTGGAGAGCTGGTTCGGCGCAGGCTTGGTGCTGGTGGTCTCGGCCCTGCTGCTGGAGGTGGCGAGGCGGCATTTCGTGCACGACTGGGGCGAGACCCAGGCCGAGATCGAGAAGGAAATCAAGCGCCGGGAGGGCCTATGAGCAACGCCGTCCAACCCAATAGCAGCAGTAACAGCAGCACTAACAGCAGCAACAGCAGCCCCTATGCGCTGGAACTGGTCGACCTGCG
This sequence comes from Pseudomonadota bacterium, assembly GCA_041169165.1. GTDB lineage: Bacteria > Pseudomonadota > Gammaproteobacteria > Burkholderiales > Burkholderiaceae_C > Sphaerotilus. The sequence continues at coordinate 8,152 of JBEEJN010000065.1, read as the reverse complement.
CAAGAGCTTCGGCAAGACCGAGATCATCCGCGGCGCCAGCCTGGCGGTGCGCCCGGGTGAACGGGTGGCCATCATCGGCCCCAACGGCGCGGGCAAGTCCACGCTGTTCAACCTCATCAGCGGCCGCTTTGCACCCACATCGGGCGAGATCCGCCTGAACGGCGCGCGCATCGACGGCAAGAAGCCCTACGAGATCAACCGCCAGGGCCTGGCGCGCAGCTTCCAGGTCAGCAACCTGTTCAACCGCCTGTCGGTGTTCGAGAACGTGCGCTGCGCCGTGTTGTGGTCGCTGGGCTACCGCTACGCCTTCTGGAAGTTCCTGGCCGACCTGCGCGACGCCAACGAGCGCGCCGAGCAGATCGTCGAGATGATCCACCTGGATAAGCGCCGCGACGTGCTGGCCACCAACCTCACCTACGCCGAGCAGCGCGCGCTGGAAATCGGCATCACCATCGCCGGCGGCTCCGACGTGGTGCTGCTGGACGAACCCACCGCCGGCATGAGCAAGAGCGAGACCAAGCGCTTCGTGCAGCTCATCCGCGAGGTCACCGCCGGTCGCACCCTGCTGACCGTGGAGCACGACATGGGCGTGGTCTTCGGCCTGGCCGACCGCATCGCCGTGCTGGTCTACGGCGAGGTGATCGCCTTCGACACCCCAGAGGCGGTGCGCGCCAATGCCCGCGTGCAGGAGGCCTATCTCGGCTCGGTGCTCGCCGATCAACAAGCCGCCGCCGCCGGTGTTGCTGCGCTTGCCTCCGCGCCGCTGGGAGCCTGAGCCACATGCTGCAAGTCGACCAACTCAATGCCTTCTATGGCAAAAGCCATGTGCTGCACGGTGTGTGCTTCTCGGTGGGTGAAGGCGAGATCGTCAGCCTGCTCGGGCGCAATGGCTCGGGGCGATCCACCACGGTCAAGACCGTGATGGGGCTGGTGGAAGGCGCGGGGTCGATCCGCTGGCAGGGCCAGGAAATCCTCGGGCGCAAGGCCTACGAGATCGCCCATCTGGGTATCGGCTATGTGCCCGAGAACCGCGACATCTTCCCCAAGCTCACGGTCGAGCAGAACCTGCTGCTGGGGCAGAAGAGCCAGCGCAAGAGCAGCGGCTGGCAGCTCGACGACATGTACGCCCTGTTCCCGCGCCTGAAGGAGCGCCAGCACACCGAGGCCGGCGTGCTCTCAGGCGGTGAGCAGCAGATGCTCACCCTGTGCCGCACGCTGATGGGCGACCCCAAGCTCATCATGATCGACGAGCCCACCGAGGGCCTGGCGCCCAAGATCGTCGAGCAGGTGGCCGAATACCTGCACGAATTGAAGCGCCGCGGCGTCTCGGTGCTGCTGGTGGAGCAAAAGCTCACCATCGCGCTGGAGGTGGCCACCCGCTGCCTGGTCATGGGCCACGGCCAGATCGTGTTCGAGGGCAAGTCTGATGAGTTGCGCGCCAACAGCTATGTGCGCAAGGAGTGGCTGGAGGTGTGAAGGCGGCCGGGCCGGGTCTGGTTGATGCAGGGAACGAGATCGGCCACGCGGGCTCAACTTCCGCCACCACATCCGCCGCCGCAGCCACCGCCGCTGCAGCCACCGCAGCCACCACCGCTGGCTGCACTACATCCACCGCCTCCGCAGCCATGGCTGCCGCCGCCATGCCCGGACGTGTCCTTGCGCGTGAGCCAATCAAGGTCCTCGACTCTCACAGGATGGCCACCTGGAATGTCGAGCACGAGGTCGATTGCAAACAGCAACGGCAGCTTGGAGGGCCGACGCGGATCGATGGCTTGCGCGCGGCAGTTCAGCTCCCAGCAACGGTGCAGCGAGGCGCGCAGAGCCTCAGGCCTTGTGTGTTCAGGGTTGGGCACGTGATGCAAAAAGGCGCCGAATGCCTGGTGGCAAAACGCTTCATAGGCGCGCGAGTCCAGCACGAATGCGTGCCACGCCAGATCCACGCCGCGTGAGGGCATGGCGAGGTCGCGCAGCTTGGGTTGGTGCAGCGACAGATAGAGCCTGAGTCCATCCAGGCAGTGCTGGATGGTGCTTTCGTTCAGCCTGGGGTACTCACTGCTCAGGTGTGCGCGGATGGACGGCGGGAAGGTATAGGACAGGAGGTAGTCGCGCCGCCGCCTTTCGCGTTGACGTCGCAGGACATCGCGCAGCTCGAACAAACCTGCCGCCAACAGGACGGTCGTGGTGCAGATGAGCAGAAATAGGTAACCCATGTCGAGGTCCCAGGTCGAATACGGGTGGCCATGCGATCGTCAGGGGCACTAGTGTGTTTGGCCACTGTGGGCTTTGCGTAGGCGTGGCCGAGCATCAGTGGCGCCGTGACCTGTGTGCAAGGCGTGGTTCGTGGTCTGAGCCGTGGTGACCCGACGCGGACACCGACTCGACCAGTCTCGACCGGTCTCGGCCCAGGTATGCACGCGGTCTGGTCCGGATGCGCCGCGTGGCGATCAACACGTGGACCACGGTTCTGATCGAGCGCTGCTGTCACCTGGAAATCACCCTAAACTCGGTCAGGTCTTGTTGCTGTTCAGCGAGCAATCGGGCCAGACCAATAAAGCGCGTTTGGGAGACGGACGTGACCCTACATACATCGCGGCGGATTGCCGCATGACGCCCGACCGGCGAGCTCTATGCCAGGCCCTGGGCCTGCTGCCCTGGATAGGCGCCTGCAGCGTGCACCGCCAGGCCCTGCGCGTTGGCGCGCAGTCCTTTCCAGGCTACGAGACCCTCTACCTTGCGCGCGCACTGGGTCGGTTCGCCGACAACGAGATCCGCCTGCTCGAAACCCCGTCGGCGACGGCCAGCCTGCGTGCCCTGGCCGCTGGTGTCATGGACGGCGCTGCGCTGACCCTGGACGAGGTGCTTACCGCCGTCGATCAAGGACAGGCGTTGGTGGTGGTCAGCGTGATTGACGAATCCAGCGGCGCCGACGCGGTGCTGGTCAAGCCGCACGTGGCCGGCCTGAATGGACTGCGCGGCCGCGTGCTGGCGGTGGAAAACAGCGCCACCGGCGCGGTGATGCTTGACGCTGCGCTCGCCGCCGGGGGGCTGTCGGTGTCCGACGTCACCATCCGGCACGCCAGCATCGATGTGCATGAGCAGCTTTACAAGTCGCGCGAGGTCGACGCGGTCGTGACCTATGAGCCGGTGCGCAGTCGGCTGCTGGCGCGTGGTGCACGCGAGGTCTTTGACAGCAGCAAGGTGCCCGGGCGCATCATCGACGTGCTGGCCATGCGCCGCGCGGTGATCGACACGCACCGCGACGCCGTGCGGCAGCTGGTACACGGCCAGCTCGAGGCCTGTGCCCGTTGGTTGCACGACTCGACGCCTTACCGCAATGCGGTCGCCACTCGCCTGCAGGTGCAGCCGGACGAACTGCCCCAGGTCTTCAGGGGCCTGAATCTGCAGGACCGCGAGGCGAATCACCGCTGGCTGGGCGCGGGTGGCCACAAGCTGCACGAAAGCGCGCGTGCGCTGAGCGCCGTCATGCTGCGGGCCGGCCTGCTGCGCCGCGACGTCGGGCTGGAAAGACTGCTTGATGGCCGCTTCATCTGACGTGTCCGGCACGCTTGGCAGCCGCGGCTTCGCGCTGGCCGGAGGCTGGACCTTGCGTTCGGCCGTCCTTGCCTGGACCCTGGTCACCTTTGTGCTGGTCACGGTGGCGACCGTGGTTTTTCACGCATGGGACGTGCGCTCGCGCCTGCACGAAGAGGTCAAGCAGCGGGTGGCGGCCGACCTGTCCTTTGTCGCGCTGCTGGTGGAACACGCCAGTGCCCATGACCTTTCCATGGTGTCCGAGCACCTGGTGATCACCAACGCCCACCCCGCCATCGCGGGCGCCTGGGTGGTTGATCCGCAAGGTCGCATCGTCGCCGCAGGTTCACATCGCGATGTCGGTCAGACCCTGCAACAGCTCGATTCCGGCCTGGCCGATTGGGTGGCCGGCCTGGCGGCCGACGAGTTCGTGCCGGTGGCCAGCCTGGATCTTGGCGAACGTGAATACACGGCCCGGCGCGTGTCCTGGCCCGGCCCGAGCGACGCACTGCGCAGCCAGCTCACCGGCAGCGTGGTGCTGGCGGTCGACACGCGCGTGCTGCTGCGCACCTTGCTGCAGGCCGAATTGCTGAGCTCATCGCTGGGTGTCGGCGTCTTCGGTGTGGCCTTGTTGCTGCTGTGGCTGACCTTGGACCGTTATGTCGTGCGACCCATCGCCGCGCTGCGCCTGGCCGCCCAGAACTTCGGCGCCGGGGTGCGGACCCCGCCCGACCTGGACCCCGGTGCGGCGCTGCGCGAGGTGAAGGATCTCGGCGACACGCTGCAGGCCATGGCGGGTCGGGTGCACACGACGATCGGTGAACTGTCCAACGCCGAATCGCGCTGGCGACGGCTGGTCGAGTCGGCGCCCGACGCGGTGGTCACCGCCGACGGCCAGGGCCGCATCGTGCAGTTCAATCAGGCGGCCGAAAAGTTGTTCGGCTGGGTGGCGCAGGACGTCGTCGGACTGGAGCTGGCGCTGCTGCTGCCCAAGCCCGGGCGCGCTGATCATCTGGCGCGGATGCAAGCCTTCGGTGCCCAGGCCGTGGTGTCGTCGGCGCGTATGGCCGGCGGGCGGGTGGTCGACGCCCTGCACCGTGACGGCCATGTGCTCAAGGTCGAGGTCGGTATTTCGACCTGCCGGGTCGGCGAGCTGCTGCTGTACACCGCCATGGTGCGCGATGTGACCGACCGCCTGGCCGCCGAGGCCGAGCTCGCCCGGCACCAGGCGGAACTGGAAGCCATCGTCGCCACGCGCACCCAGGACCTGCAGCGCGAGCGCGACCGCGCGGAACAGGCCACCCGCGCCAAGAGCGAGTTCCTGGCCAACATGAGCCACGAGATCCGCACGCCCATGAACGCCATCATCGGCCTGGCGCATCTGACCCGCCGCGAGGCCCGCGGCCTGCAGGCCGAGCGCCTGGGCCGCCTGGCCGACTCGGCCCGCCATCTGCTGGGCCTGCTCAACGACATCCTGGACTTCTCCAAGATCGAGGCCGGCAAGATGCAGCTGGCGGCGCGCGACAGCGATGTCAGCCTGCTGGCCTCGCAGGTCTGCCACATGTTCAGCGAACCCTGCGTGGCCAAGGGGGTGGAGCTGGTCGAATGGGTCAGCCCGGACCTGCCGCAGCGTGTCCTGCTCGACGACCTGAGGCTGCGCCAGGTGCTCACCAACCTGCTCGGCAATGCGGTCAAGTTCACCCACGCCGGCGCGGTCACGCTCAAGGTCGAGCGGGTGGCGCGAAGGCAGGCGCTGGTCAGGCTGCGCTTCGAGGTGCGCGACACCGGCATGGGCATGGACGCCGCAACTCTGGCGCGGGTGGTCGAACCCTTCGAGCAGGCCAATCTGACGACCACGCGCGAATACGGCGGCACCGGCCTGGGCCTGAGCATCGTCGTGCGCCTGCTGGCGCTGTTCGGCAGCTCGCTGGTGATCAACAGCGCGGTGGGGCGTGGCACACGGGCGAGCTTCGAGATCGAGGTCCCGGTGCTGCAGGACGAGGCAGCGGCACGTGAGCCCGCGCCCGTCGCCGGACTTGAGCTGCTGGTGGCGGGCGGGCTGGACGACACCCGCGCCGCCCTGGTCAGCCAGCTGGGCGCCTTGGGCGCAGCGGTCGACACGCTGGACACCCTGGCGCAGGCCCACACCCGGGTGTGCGACGCTGCTGCCGCGGGCCGCCCCTACGCCTGCGTGGTCCTGCTGGCAGGGGGGCAGGCCGACCTGGCGCTGGATCTGGCGCTGCGCATCCGCCACAGCCCCCTGGCTGTTTCGCCGCGTCTGCTGCTGGGCGGCGCGGCCAGTCTTGCAGCACCCGGGCCGGACCTGGACGGCGTGATCCATCTGCCAGCCTCGCTGACCGAACTGGCGCGGCAGCTGAATGTTCTCTGGCGTGACCCGCCAGTCTACCGGCGAGGTGATGCACCGGCCGCGCTGGCGGGGCCGCAAAGTGAGCCGCTGGCGGGCCCGCAAGGCGCAGACGTCGTCCGTCACGACCCGCAGGCGGGTGCGGATACCAGCGTCAGCGCCGGCCTTGCTGGTGGCGTTTGTGCCGACCTGAGCGCCGACACCGGTACACCCACGGCCCGGCCCGGCATCGTGCGGGTGCTGGTGGCCGACGACAACGCGGTCAACCAGGAGGTGATCCGCGCGATGTTGTCCGACCTGGGCGTGTACACCGTCGGCGCGTCCGACGGCCTGCAGGCGATTGCCGCGGTGCAGGCCGATGCGGATCTGGCGGCCATCTTCATGGACGTGCAGATGCCGCGGCTGGACGGCCTGGGTGCCACGCAGCAGCTGCGCGCCATGGGGTGGCACCGGCCCATCATCGCGCTGACGGCCGGAGTCTTCGACGAGGACAGGCGGCGTTGCCGCGAGGCCGGCATGGACGCCTTCCTGAGCAAGCCCATCGAGCCCGACCAGCTCGAACAGGTGCTGGCGGCCTGGGTGCTCCGGACGGGTGTCACCGGCGGCCCACCGGCCTGAACCCGCTCAGAGCCTGTCCTCCGGCGCCCGGGAAAACCCGGTGGGCATCTTGTCACGGTAGAGACACGCTGCGCTGCAGCAAGCTCTATCATCGAACGATCGTTCTTTTTTTGTCGAAGGGACAGCGTCTGCCCCTTCGATGCGCGCATCGAGAGGAGCTTGCATGAGTGCCCGTTACGAGCAGCACGGCGACGTCGCCGTGGTCACCCTGGACAACCCGCCGGTCAACGGCCTGGGTTATGCCACCCGCGTGGAATTCGCCGCCGCCATCGAGCGTGCCGCGGCCGACGCCAGCGTGCGCGCCATCGTTGTCACCGGCGCCGGCAAGGCGTTTTCGGGCGGTGCCGACATCAAGGAATTCGGCAGCCCCAAGGCGATTGCCGAGCCCAATCTGCTCAGCCTGATCTCCCTGGTGGAAAGCTGTGCCAAGCCGGTGGTCGCTGCCATCCATACGGTCGCCATGGGCGGTGGTCTGGAACTGGCCCTTGGCTGCCATTACCGCGTCGCCGCGCCCGGCACCAAGGTGGCCTTGCCCGAGGTGAAGATCGGCCTGGTGCCCGGTGCCGGCGGCACCCAGCGCCTGCCGCGCGCCCTGGGCGTGGAGCCCGCGCTCAACATGATCGTCAGCGGCGAGCCGGTCAACGCCGAGCTGCTGGCCCAGGTGCCCGGCCAGAAGCTGTTCGACCAGATCATTGCCGACGACCTGCTGGCCGCCGCCATCAGCTTCGCCCGCGCCAAGGCCGACGCCCATGCCGCCGACGGCTCGCCCCTGCCCAAGGTGCGTGACCTCAAGGCCCGCCATGCCGAGCCGGACGCCTACTTCCAGTTCGCCCGCAACACGGCCAAGGCCATGGCCAAGAACTTCCCGGCGCCGGTGCGCTGTGTGGACTGCGTCGAGCAGTCCATGAAGATGAAGTTCGACGACGGCATGGTGTACGAGCGCCAGGCCTTCATGGCGCTGATGATGACGCCGGAATGCAAGGCCCTGCGCCACGCCTTCTTCGCCGAACGCGCCACCAGCAAGATCGCCGACGTGCCCGAAGACACGCCGAAGCGGCCGGTCAACAAGCTGGCCGTCATCGGCGCCGGCACCATGGGCGGCGGCATCGCCATGAACTTCCTCAACGCCGGCATACCGGTCGTGATGCTGGAGATGAAGCAGGAGGCCCTGGACCGCGGCATCGCCACCATCCGCAAGAACTACGAGGGCCAGGTCAAGAAGGGCAAGCTCAAGGCCGACAAGTACGAGCAGCGCATGAGCCTGCTGTCCACCACCCTGAGCTACGCCGACCTGGGCGATGCCGACATGGTGATTGAGGCCGTGTTCGAGGACATGGCCGTCAAGAAGGCCGTGTTCGAGCAGCTCGACGCGGTGATGAAGCCCGGCGCCATCCTCGCCAGCAACACCAGCACGCTGGACGTCAACCAGATCGCCAGCTTCACCAGGCGCCCCGAGGACGTGATCGGCACCCACTTCTTCAGCCCCGCCAACGTGATGAAGCTGCTGGAAGTGGTGCGCGGCGAGAAGACCGCCAAGGACGTGCTCGCCACCGTCATGGCCCTGGGCAAGAAGATCAAGAAGACCTGCGTGGTCTCGGGCGTGTGCGACGGCTTCATCGGCAACCGCATGATCGAGCA
>JBEEJN010000064.1:0-29842 GCA_041169165.1 Pseudomonadota bacterium | reverse complement strand
GCCGTAGATCAGGCCGTAGAGCACATGGGCCATGTCCAGTTCGCCGTTCACCAGCTTGTCGCGCACGCCGGCCCAGGAGGCCTCCTTGCTCGGGATGATCTTGATGCCGTACTTCTTGTCGAAGCCCAGCACCGAGGCCATGACCACGCTGGCGCAGTCGGTCAGCGGGATGAAGCCGATCCTCACCTCCTCCTTCTCGGGCTTGTCCGAACCCGCCGCCCAGGCGCCACCCGGCAGGGCCGAGCCCAGGCCGCCGACGATGCCGCTGCCTACCGCGCCCAGGGCGGCGGCAGCCGCGCTGCCGGCCGAGCCGGCCATGGCCTGCAGGATGTTGCGGCGTGACCAGCCGGCGGCCGGTGCGGCGCTGCTGGCGGCAGCGGCAAGCGGGCTGCCGGCAGCCGGGGCGGCCACCGGTGCGGCCGGCGCCAGGGCGTAGGGGAGTCGAGGCAGGGCGGACGAGCTGAACATGGCGGGTTTCCTTGCGGCGGTTGCGACCTGGCAGTCGGGGACGGGGATGAAGAACACGGAGAAAAGCAGGCCGGTCCGGAGGAGCGACACCTGCCGCGCGGCGGAAAAACAAAAAGGCGCCCGCCGGTCCAGCCGCACAGGGAGTGCGGTGCTGTAGAACCGAGCGGACGCCTTTGTCCTCGCCGGCGGGCCTGCTGATGTCAGGCCCGGCGGGTGTCACCCTCCATTGGGCGACGAGAAATCCAATGCACGTGGCGTGCCAGGCCGGTCAGGCAGGTGGTGCCACTGGGGACGCCCGGGCAGCGCCACCCGCACACGCCCGGCACCTGTGCACCTGGGGTCTACCCTTGCATCACGACGGTGCGCAACCATGTTGCTCTGCACCATCAGGCGTTTGTGCGTCGTGACGCACGGCGGTGGCGGCCGATGCGCCCAGGAGCGCGCCGGGTTCAGCCGAACAGTTCGGCCATGTCCAGCAGGCGCTGGGCGATCTCGGCGATGGTGACGCTCTGGTTCATGGCCGTCTTGCGCAGACGCGCATAGGCCTGGGGCTCGGTAAGCGCGTGCTGGCGCATCAGCACGGCCTTGGCGCGATCGATCAGCTCGCGCTGGCGCTGCTTCTCGCGCTCCTGCGGCGTCAGGCCGTCGGCATCCCCGGCCTGCTCGCGGTGCAGGTCATCGATCTGCTCGCGCGCCTGGGCCAGTTCACGCTTGAGGCTGCGCTCGTGCTCGAAGCGTGCGATCGCCACATCCATCACCGGCCGCACCCGCTCGGGCGACAGGCCGGCCACCACATAGGCCACCACGCCCACGGCCACCGCCTCGCGCACATGGGCGGGGTCGTGTTCGTCGGTGAAGAGCACGATGGGCCGCGGCGCGTCACGGCTGGCCCAGACCACGTGCTCGATGGCGTCGCGCGCGCCGCTCTCGGCGTCGACGATGAGCACGTCAGGCGCCAGTTCGGCCAGGCGCTCGGGCAGCCAGGCGTCGGCGCCCAGCACGCCGCAGATGCGGTAGCCGCCCTGGCGCAGGCCGTCGATGAGGGCGCGCAGGCGCAGCGCCTCGGCCCAGTCGTCGGGCTGGCTAAGGTCGGGAATCTGCGCCGCCATGGTGATGACCGCAAGACGCAATTCACTGGCCGGCGCCGGTGCGGCGACAGGGGCGTGCGAGCGGATCGACGGGGAAGACGTCATCAGCGTCCGGTGCTGCAAGTCCAGATCATGGACCAAGCACAGCAACTTTCGCGCCGCAGATGGATCAGCGCCGGCGCAGCAAGAACGCGCCAAGCGGTGGCGACGGGCCGGCGACTGGCCTTCTACCGGCCTGCGGCAGGATCGCAGCGCCGGCCGGATCAGGCGGCGGCCAGTTCCATGCGCGCGCCCAGTGGCACGGGGGCAAGGGCGACCCGGTTGCCGCCGCGGCGCACCGCTTCGCGCAGGGCGTGTTCGGCTGCGCTGCGCAGCGCCTCGAGCGCATCGGCAGTGTGCGGAAAACTGGCGATGCCCACCGAGATCTCGAAGCCCAGCGGATGGCCTTCATGCACCACGATGTGGGTGGCGCACTGGCGGCGCATCTGCTCCATGCGGGTGTAGGCAGTCGACAGGCCCACACCGGACAGCAGGATGGCGTAACGGTCGCTGCCCACCCGGCTGATGACATCCATGGCACGTGTGTTGGTGCGCAGGATCTGGCCCACCGCGTCCATGACGTGCTGCACGGCACTGGCACCAAAGCGCTGCTCGAGCGCAGCGCCACGGTCCAGCATGAGCAGCACGACGGCGAATTCGCGGTGTTCTCGGCTAGAAAGAGCCAGTTCGCGGCGGGCGTGTTCGTCGAAATGTTCGCTGCGGAACAGTTCGGTGGCCGGTTCGTTGGGCACCGCACGCAGGTGGTCGAGCGCACCCTGCTGGCGTTCGATCTGCTTGAGCGCCTGTTGCAGCTGGCCCATGGTCTGGCTGTGTGCCTGGCGGGTGGCGGTCTCGTCCCACCAGACCTGGACCATCTGCGGTGCGGCGTCGCTGCCGATCGCCATGCGGGTGGCGCGGAATTCATGCTTGCCGTCCGTGCGCTCGAAACGATGTTCGTCCTCGCTCGGCCCGCCAGCCGCCAGGGCACGCTGGTCGGCCGCCCGCACGGCGGCGGCATCGCTCAGCGGCAGGACCTCGATGTCGGTGTGGCCCACGACCTGCTCAGGCGTGCGGCCCAAGAAGGCGGCGAACAGCGAATTGACGTAGCTGTAGCGGCCGCTCACCAGGTCCTTCACCGCCACCAGCGCACCGGACGATTGCAGCAGGCCCAGCAAGGCGCCGGTGATCGGCGACATCTCGAAACCCGCAGCGACAACGGTCGGGGGCTGGGATTCTGGCGAGGCGTGGGTCATGGTCCTACAGCCGACCGCTTGCGCGGCCGCTGCCTTCGGCGCGATGGAGGGGTGCAAAGATCATAGGACGGTGCCCCCCGGGCTCGGTGGTTTCCACCCCACGGCGCCGCCCTCGATCCGGGGGGTTTTGCCACCTTGTGACCACCCTGCCGGCGGCCCGGACCAGCCGCATGCCAACTTCGTCACATCCGGACCCCGGGGCGCCGAGGGTCAAGTCGAAAAACACGCCCTGACACACCCCCCACCGCTCGGGCGGTTCACACGATTCAGGCGACCCGCACCACCGTGCGGCCGGCAAATGCGCCGGCCATGATGGCCGCAGCCCGCTCGAAGACGGCGACGCCCAGGTCGATCTCGTCGATCATGGCTTCGAGCAGGGCGGGGTCGAGATCACGCGCCAGGCGGTCCCAGGCACGCTGGCGTTTGGCGCGTGGCGCCATCACGCTGTCCACCCCAGCCAGTGTCACGTTGCGCAAGATGAAAGGCGCCACGCTGGCCGGCAGGTCCATGCCCTGGGCCAGGCCGCAGGCCGCCACCACGCCACCGTATCGTGTCTGCGCGCAGGCATTGGCCAGCGTGTGGCTGCCCAGGGTGTCGATCACTGCGGCCCAGCGCTCCTTTTGCAGCGGCTTGCCGGGCGTGCCGAGTTCGGCGCGGTCGATCACCTCGGCGGCGCCGAGCGACTTCAGGTAGTCCGCTTCGGCCGCCTTGCCGGTCACCGCCACCACCTTGTGGCCCAGGCGGGCCAGCAGGGCGACCGCCACGCTGCCCACGCCGCCGGTGGCACCGGTCACCAGCACGTCGCCGGCACCGGGCGCGAGACCGTGATCCTCGAGCGCGAGCACGCAGAGCATGGCGGTATAGCCAGCCGTGCCGATGGCGGCAGCCTGGCGCGGCGTGAAGGCTACCGGCAGGCGCACCAGCCAGTCGCCCTTGAGGCGCGCGCGCTCAGCCAGGCAGCCCCAGTGGGTTTCGCCGACGCCCCAGCCGTTTTGCACCACGCGGTCACCCGGCTGCCAGTCGGCGTGGCTGCTTTCGACCACCGTGCCGGCGCCATCGATGCCCGGCACCATGGGCCAGGCACGCACCACCGGACTCTTGTTGGTCAGTGCCAGGGCGTCCTTGTAGTTGAGGGTGGAATAGTCGACCGCGATCGTCACGTCGCCGGCCGTGGGCAGGCGGGCGGGGTCGACCTCGCCCAGGCCGGCACGAAAGCCGGCGTCGGTCTTCTCAAGCAGGATGGCTTTGAACATGGTGGAAGGTCTCGTCTTGTCTTGATTGGGGACCCGCAGCGGTCAGGCGTCGGGCCGGGCTGCACTGCTGCGCACTGCGGGCCGACGAGGCTAGCACCGCGGCGCGGCGAAACGGGCCGAAGCGCAGCGGTGCAGCCACCGGCAGGGCGGACGACCTGCTGTGCAGCGCAGCGCGGACGTTACACAATGCATAGCGTGAACCAGATCACGAACAAGCCGGCGTCGCGCACACAAGACACCACGCAGGCGCGGCGCGACCAGGGAGCTATTTCATGTCCAAAGACCTCTGGCGCCGGCCCGGCGCCCGGTTCGCCACTTGCATGAACTGTGTGTACTGGCTGGTCGGCCTCAGCCTGCTGCTGGCGACACCTGCGCCGGCGCAGGCGAACGACGGCCCGCCCGCGCGCATGAGCGACGAAGAGCGCCAGCAGATATTCACCCAGGCCGAACAGGCTGCCCAGCAAGGACCACGCGACATCACCTTGGCCGACCAGGCCGTGCTGCACCTGCCTGCGTCACGCGCCTTCGTGCCGGTGCCGCTGGCGCATCGTGTGCTGCAGGCCCTGGGCAACCCGAGCCGGGACGAGCGGCTGCAGGGCCTGATCTTCCCGAAGGGCGACGAGGGCTGGCTCATGACCGTGCGCTTCGACGCCGCCGGCTACGTCAAGGACGACGACGCGCGCGACTGGAACGCCGACGAGCTGCTGGAGAGTTACCGCCAGGGCACGGCCGAGGCCAACACCGAACGCGCCCGCATGGGCGTGCCGGCGCTGGAGATCGTCGGCTGGGCGGCGCGGCCCAGTTACGACGCCGCCACCCATCGCCTGGTCTGGGCCATGAGTTCACGCAGCCAGGGCGCGCCGGCTGACGCCGGCCTGGGCGTCAACTACAACACCTACGCCCTGGGCCGCGAGGGCTACTTCAGCATGAACCTGGTGACCGAACTCGACGCGCTGCCGCGTCACCAGGGTGCGGCCGCGCAACTACTTGCCGCGCTGGAATTCAAGCCCGGCAAGCGCTACGCCGATTTCAATGCGGCGACCGACCACGTGGCCGAATACGGCCTGGCCGCGCTGGTCGCCGGTGTCGCTGCCAAGAAGCTCGGTCTGCTCGCCGTGGCCCTGGGGTTTGTCGCCAAGTTCGCCAAGGTCATCCTGCTGGCGCTGGCGGGCGGCGGCACCTTGCTCACCCGCCTGTGGCGCAGAAAGCCGGTGGCAGCAACGCCCCCCGCACAGCCGGCCGCACAGCCCGCCACGCAACCCACTCCGCCGGCCGGTTCGACGGCGGGTTCGACGGTGAGCCTGCCGGACCAGGCACCGTGATCAAGCTGTTGCTGCTCCTGTTCTCGGGCGTCAAGCTCGGCAAGCTGCTGGCCAGCGGCGGCAGCATGCTGCTGTCGCTGGCGGTCTACGCCATGTTGTTCGGCTGGCGCTATGCGGCAGGCTTCATCACCTTGCTATTCGTGCACGAGCTGGGCCATTACCTGGCCGCCCGCCAGCGCGGGCTGGACGTCGGCCTGCCCACCTTCATCCCCTTCATGGGGGCCTGGATCGAACTCAAGGAAATGCCGCACGACGCCGAGACCGAGGCCTGGGTCGGCCTGGGCGGCCCCTTGCTGGGCACGCTGGGCGCGTTGGGCTGCTACTTCCTGGCGCGAAATTACGACGCCGACTGGCTGCTGGCCGTGTCGTACGCAGGCTTCTTTCTCAACCTGTTCAATCTCATCCCGCTGTCGCCGCTGGACGGCGGGCGCATCACCGCCGTGTTGTCGCCGCGCGTGTGGCTGGCGGGTGTACCGGTGCTGGGCGCGTTGTTCTGGTGGCGACCCAGCGTCATGCTGGTGATCATCGCGGTGCTGGCTGCACCGCAGGTGTGGAAGGCGCTGAAATGGCGCGCAGACAGTGAGGAAGCACTCACTTATTACGCCACACCGACTGCGATCAAGCTGGAATACGGCCTGTACTACCTGGCGCTCACTGGCTTCCTGGCGGTGATGACGCACGACGTGCACGAGATGCTGGCCGTGCTGCGCCATGGCGCCGGCACCTGAGCGCGCACCCGCCGGCGGATGACCTCAGCCCCAGCCCAGTTCAGGCCACAGCGCGACCAGCACCCGCTCGGCATCGTGGCGCAGCAGTGAATCGGCGGTCATGAAGGCGCCGGTCACGACCCGCGGCACCAGGCGCTTGACCTGCTCCAGCGCCGGATCGACCGCGTAAGCACCCTGCTCGGCGTAACGCGCGGCCTGCGCCGCCGGCGGTGATTCGGTGTTGACCACCACCGTGTCGACGCGCCGGCCCAGATAGTGGTGGATGACCCGCACGAAGTCGGCCGCGTCGTAATCGTCGGTCTCGCCGTGTTTGGTCATGACGTTGCAGACATAGATCACCTCGCCCTCGCAGGCGCGGATGGCTTCGGCCACACCGCGAACCAGCAGGCAGGGCACGACGCTGGTGTAAAGATCGCCCGGCCCGATGAGGATGCGCTCGGCCCGCGCCAATGCCTTGCACGCACGCGGCAGCGCCTGCACCGGCGGGTCGAGAAAGACACGGGTGATGGGCTGGACCGGGCGTTCGCCAGGCGTATCGATGGCATCTTCGCCGCGCACCACGCTGCCGTCGGCCAGTTCGGCGCACAGGGTGGCGCGGTCCAGCGTCACCGGCACCACCTGGCCGGCGGCGTTGAGCATCTCCTGGGCGTCGTCCAGGGCGCCCAGCAGGTTGCCGCCGTTCTGGTCCTGCAGGGCGTGCAGGATCAGGTTGCCCAGGGCGTGGCCGCCCACCGCATCCTGGGCACCGCCCGGAAAACGGTAGCTGAACAGGTCGCGCCAGAGCTGACCCGAACGCGACAAGGCCACCAGCGCCTGGCGCAAATCACCCAGCGGCAGCGGGCGGCCGAACTCGTCCATGAGACGCCGCGACGAGCCGCCCGCGTCCGTCATGGCGATCACCGCGCTCAGGCGCGTCGCCACCTTCTTGAGTTCGCTGAGCATGGCGTAGGAGCCCGACCCGCCCCCCACGGTGACGATGCGTTCGTCCAGACGCGGTCGCATGCCGGCCATCTTCAGTGCTGCAGGATCTTGGACAGGAAGTCCTTGGCGCGTGGTGTGCGTGCGTCGGCGTTGCCGAAGAACTCGTCCTTGCCGCAGTCCTCGACGATGCGGCCCTGGTCCATGAAGATGACGCGGTGGCTCACCTTGCGCGCAAAACCCATCTCGTGGGTGACACACATCATGGTCATGCCCTCGTTGGCCAGTTGCACCATGACGTCGAGCACCTCGCCCACCATCTCGGGGTCCAGCGCCGAGGTCGGCTCGTCGAACAGCATCACGATCGGATCCATCGACAGCGCCCGGGCGATGGCCACGCGCTGCTGCTGCCCGCCCGAAAGCTGGCCGGGGAACTTGTCCTTGTGCGCCATCAGCCCCACGCGGTCGAGCATCTTGAGGCCGCGCGCCAGGGCGTCGTCCTTGCTGCGGCCCAGCACCTTGACCTGGGCCAGCGCCAAGTTGTCGGTCACCGACAGGTGCGGGAACAGCTCGAAATGCTGGAACACCATGCCCACATGGCTGCGCAGCCTGGGCAGGTTGGTGGCCGGGTCGCTGATGCTGGTGCCGTTGACGACGATGTCGCCCTTCTGGATGGGTTCGAGCGCGTTGACCGTCTTGATCAGCGTGCTCTTGCCCGAGCCCGAGGGGCCACAGACCACCACCACCTCGCCCTTCCTGATCTCGGTGCTGCAGTCGGTCAGCACCTGGAAGCTGCCGTACCACTTGGAGACGTTCTGGATCTTGATCATGGAAATCTCTGCAATGGGTTCAGCGGATGATGGCGATGCGCTTCTGCAGCTGCTTGACCAGCATGGACAGACCGAAGCACAGCACGAAGTAGACGCAGGCGGCCACCAGATAGGTCTCGACCGGGCGATTGAAGTTCTTGCCCGCCACCTCGAAGCCCTTGAGCAGGTCGTAGGCGCCGATGGCGTAGACCAGCGAGGTGTCCTGGAACAGGATGATGGTCTGCGTCAGCAGCACCGGCAGCATGTTGCGCAGGGCCTGCGGCAGCACGATGAGCTGCATGGTCTGGCGGTAAGTCATGCCCAGGGCCTGACCGGCATGCACCTGGCCGCGCGACACCGACTGGATGCCCGCGCGCATGATCTCCGAGTAGTAGGCCGACTCGAAGAGGGTGAAGGTGACGATGGCCGACACCTCGGCGCCCATGGGCCGGCCGATCAGAAGCGGGATGAGCAGGAAGAACCACAGGATCACCATCACCAGCGGGATGGAGCGCATGGTGTTGACGTAGAAGCTCGCCGGCCACTCAAGCGCGCGCCGGCCCGACAGGCGCATCAGCGCCAGCAGGGTGCCGATCACGATGCCGCCCGTCATGGCGATCAGCGTGAGCTGGATGGAAAACACGAAGCCCTTGGCCACGTAGTCGGCCAGCACCTGGGCCGACAGGAAGGAGAAGTCGAGATTCATCGCCCACCTCCGCCCAGGGTGCCGGGAATGCGCAGCCGGCCTTCGATCGCCAGCGCCACCCGGTTGACCACAAAGGCCGAGACGAAGTACAGGCCCGTCACCGCCAGATAGATCTCCACCCCGCGCGAGGTTTCCTCCTGCGCCTGCATGGCGAACATGGTGAGTTCGGCGATCGAGACCGCAAAGGCCACCGAGGAGTTCTTGATGATGTTCATCGCCTCGCTGGTGAGCGGCGGAATGACGATGCGCAGCGCCACCGGCAGCAGCACGTGGCGGTAGGTCTGCGGCAGCGTCAGGCCCAGGGCCAGGCCGGCGTAGCGCTGGCCCTTGGGCAAGGTGTTGATGCCAGCGCGCACCTGCTCCGACACGCGCGCCGAGGTGAAGAAACCCAGCCCCAGCACCACCAGCAGGAAGCTGGGCACCCCCTTGAGCGGCGGGATGAGCTGGGGCACCACGTGATACCAGAGAAAGATCTGCACCAGCAGCGGGATGTTGCGGAACAGCTCGGTCCAGGCATTGCCCAGCAGCACCAGGCCACGGTGCGGCACGGTGCGCAGGATGCCCATCACCGCCCCCACCGTCAGCGCCACGACAAGCGCCAGCAGGGCCACCGACAGCGTCCAACCCCAGGCCGAGAGCAGCCAGTTCAGATAGGTGATGTCACCGCCGCGCCCGAAGCAGCCGGCCACCACCTCGCTGCTGTCGGTGGTGTTGCGGCAGAAGACCTGCCAGTCCCAAGTCGCCACGACGGCTCTCCTCGTGTGTTGTTATTGCTGAGGTGCGCGGCCGGCCCGGGCCGGCCGCACACCCGTCGGCCTGTCGCCGACGCTCACTTCTTGGCGTAGTCCTCCATCGGCCGGTCGTTGGGGTTGGCCCAGGCGGCCTTGGTGGCTTCCGACATCGGCAGGCCGACACGGGTATTGGTCGGCGGGATGGGTTGCATGAACCACTTGTCGTAGAGCTTGGCCAGTTCGCCGCTCTTGACCATGGCCTTGATGCTGTCGTCCACCGCCTTCTTGAAGGCTGCATCGTCCTTGCGCAGCATGCAGGCGATGGGCTCAACCGAGAGTACCTCGCCGACGATCTTGAAGTCGGCCGGATTCTTGGACTTGCTGATATTGCCGGCCAGGATCTGGCCGTCCATCACGAAGGCGTCGGCACGGCCGGATTCGAGCAGCAGGAAGCTGTCGGCGTGGTCCTTGCCAAAGACTTCCTTGAAGTCCACGCCGGTGGCCTTCTCGTGCTTGCGCAGGGTCTGCACGCTGGTGGTGCCGGTGGTGGTGGCCACGGTGCGGCCGTTGAGCTGGTTGATCGAGGTGATGCCCGAGTTGGCCTTCACCGCGATGCGCACCTCTTCCACATAGGTGGTCATGGCGAAGGCCACGTCCTTCTGGCGTGCGGCGTTGTTGGTGGTGGAGCCGCACTCCAGGTCCACCGTGCCGTTCTGCACCAGCGGGATGCGGTTCTGCGAGGTCACCGGCTGGTACTTCACCTCCAGCTTGGCCAGGCCGAGCTGCTTCTTCAGGTCCTCGCTGATGTGCTCGGCCATCTCGGTGTGAAAGCCCGCGTATTTGCCGCCGCCCACGGTGTAGGCCAGCGCGCCCGAGGACTCACGCGTGCCCAGGGTGATGCTGGCGCTGTCCTTGATCTTCTTGAGCGTGTCGCCGGCCTGGGCCCGGGCGGTCAGCGAGGTGGCGGCAGCACACAGGGCCAGCGCGGCCAGCACGGAGTGACGAAAAGTGGGGCGACAGACGGTCATCGGGAACTCCGGAATGAGGAAGTCAAGCGCCAGATCTGGATCCGGCACGCACTTGGGACAGAGTGCACAGAATAGTTCCCCTGGTGTTGCGGCGCAGCCGCATCCATGTTGGGGGAAACGGCAGGTTCCACCGTCAGCGGCGGGTCGGCGGGCGCCAGCGACCCACACCGCGGCGAGACTTGTGCGGAACTTGACCTTGGGCAAGGCAGTGCTGCGGCGACGCAGGCACCATGAGCCGGGCCTGACAATCCCCGCCAGGCAAGACGAGGCGGACCCACCATGACGATGAATCGACGCGAACTGCTGGGCGGCACCGCCGCCTGGCTGGCCATCCTGTCCGGCTGGCAGGCCCAGGCCGCTGCCCCGCTGCCCGAAGTGCATGTCTTCAAGAGCCCGACCTGCGGCTGCTGCGGCGCCTGGATCGACCACATGAAGGCAGCCGGCTTTCCGGTTCGGGTCACCGAGGTGAACGACACCACCGCCGCACGCAGCCAGCTCGGCATGCCGGAGCGTTACGGCAGCTGCCACTCGGCCAGCGTGGCGGGTTATGTGCTGGAAGGGCATGTGCCGGCTGCCGAGGTCAAGCGCCTGCTCAAGGCCCGCCCCACCGCCATCGGCCTGGCCGTGCCGGGCATGCCACCGTCAGCGCCGGGCATGGACGTGCCCGGCCGCAAGGACCCCTATCAGGTCATGCTCATCGACGGCGCCGGCCAGTCCAGCGTCTACGCCAACTACCCCAAGTGAGCGTCGGGTCGGGCCGAGCGGCCAGGCCTGACCTCCTGCCGGCGGTGCGACACGGCTAGACGCAACACATTGCGTCGCGCCACGTCTCGTCGTGTCACATCGCTTTGCCTATGATGCGCAGCCCATTCCAGGCCGCCCCGGGCGACAGGCGTTCCTGTCCCAGGCTACACGCCCCTTTCTCGCCGCCCGCATGACCGACAACGACCTGGCGCTGCACACGCCCATGATGCAGCAGTACCTGCGCCTGAAGGCGGAGCACCCTGCGACGCTGCTGCTCTACCGCATGGGCGACTTCTACGAGCTGTTCTTCGACGACGCCCGCCGTGCCCACCAGCTGCTCGACCTGACGCTGACCACACGCGGCAGCAGCGCGGGCGAACCCATCGCCATGGCCGGCGTGCCGGTGCATGCGCTGGAAAGCTACTTGGCCAAGCTCATCCGCCTGGGCGAGGCGGTGGCGATTGCCGAGCAGATCGGCGAGCCCGGCGCGACCAAGGGGCCGATGGAGCGCAAGGTGGTGCGCATCGTCACCCCCGGCACGGTGACCGACAGCGAGCTGCTCGACGAACGCGCCGAGACACGTCTGCTGGCGCTCACGCGCGTGGGTGGCGCCAAGTCAGGTGCGGGTGCGGGAGCAGGTGCGGCCGAAACCGCCCCCCCGGCGGGCGCCCAGGCGCGCAGCGCCCGGGCGGGGGCTCCACGTTATGGCCTGGCCTGGCTCGCCCTGGCCAGCGGCGAGCTGGGCCTGGCCGAGGCCAGCGAGGCCGAACTGGCCGGCTGGCTGGCGCGACTGGCGCCGGCCGAGGTGCTGATCGCCGCACCGGGCCAGAACGGCGGCGCCGAGGCCGAGCGCCTGCCGGCCGCGCTGCGTCAGAGCGGCGCGCCGCTCACCCATCGGCCGCCCTGGCAGTTCGACGCCAGCCTGGGTGAACGCAAGCTGCGCGAGCTGCTGGGCGTGGCCCATCTGGGCGGCTACAACGCCCAGGACATGACGGTGGCCCACGGCGCCGCCGCCGCCCTGCTGAGTTATGCCGAACACACCCAGGGCCGTGCCCTGGCCCATGTGCGCGGCCTGACGGTGCAGCGCACGAGCGAGCTGATCGAGCTGCCGCCGGCCACGCTGCGCAACCTTGAACTCATCCGCACCCTGCGCGGCGAGGACGCGCCCACGCTGCTGTCACTGCTCGACAGCTGCCGCACCGGCATGGGCAGCCGGCTGCTGCGACTGTGGCTGGTGCATCCGCCGCGCGAGCGCAGCATCGCAGCCGCGCGCCTGACCGCCATCGAGCAGTTGCAGGCCCAGGGTGAACAGGCGCTGCGCAACGCCCTGCGCGGCGTGAGCGATGTGCAGCGCATCGCCAGCCGCATCGCCCTGCGCCAGGTGCGCCCGCGCGAACTCGCCGGGCTGCGCGAGACCCTGGCCGCCCTGCCCGCCTTGCTGGGCCTGCTGCCGGCGGGCGCGGACGCTGCCGCGGCCCTGGGCGCCGGGCCCGGCGCCAGCGCCACCAGCGCCACAAGCGCCACAAGCGGCTTCAGCGCCCTCAGCGCCGGCACAGCAGGCGGGAGTACGTCGCCCGACGCTGCGCCGCCCGCTGACACCGGCCTGCTCGCCCAGGCCGCCGCCGCCCTGTCGCCCGATCCGGCCCTCCACCACCTGCTGGCCAGCACCATCGCGGCCGAGCCGGCGGTGCTGCTGCGCGACGGCGGTGTCATCGCCTCGGGCTGGGACCCCATCCTCGACGAGCTGCGCGGCATCGCCACCAATTGCGACGCCTTCCTGCTCGACCTGGAGGCACGCGAGCGGGCACGCAGCGGCATTCCCAACCTGCGCGTGCAGTTCAACAAGGTGCACGGCTTCTACATCGAGGTCAGCACCGGCCAGGCCAGCAAGGTGCCCGAGGACTACCGGCGCCGCCAGACGCTCAAGAACGCCGAGCGCTACATCACGCCCGAGCTGAAGACCTTCGAGGACAAGGCCTTGTCGGCCCAGGAGCGTTCGCTGGCACGCGAGAAATACCTGTTCGAGAAACTGCTCGATGCCCTGCAGCCCTCATTGCCGGCGCTCACCGCCCTGGGCCAGGCCCTGGCCACGCTCGACGTGCTGGCTGCCCTGGCTGAACGCGCCCGCACCCTGAGCTGGAACGCGCCGAACTTCGTCAAGCACCCCTGCATCGAGATCGAGCGCGGCCGCCATCCGGTGGTAGAAGCCCGCCTTGCCGAAAGTGGCACGGCCTTCATCGCCAACGACTGCCGGCTCGACGCCACGCGCAGCCTGCAGCTCATCACCGGGCCCAACATGGGCGGCAAGAGCACCTATATGCGCCAGGTGGCGCTCATCGTGCTGCTGGCCTCCATCGGCAGCTTCGTGCCGGCGGCGAGCTGCCGCCTGGGTCCCATCGACGCCATCCACACCCGCATCGGCGCGGCGGACGACCTGGCCAACGCCCAGTCCACCTTCATGATGGAGATGAGCGAGGCCGCCGCCATCCTGCACAGCGCCACGCCACATTCGCTGGTGCTGATGGACGAGATCGGCCGCGGCACCTCGACCTTCGACGGCCTGGCCCTGGCCAGCAGCATCGCCAGCCATCTGCATGACAAGAGCCGCGCCTTCACCCTGTTCGCCACCCACTATTTCGAGCTGACCGAGCTGCCGGCCCGCCATGCCCGCGCGGTCAACCTGCACGTGAGCGCGGCCGAGGCCGGCCACGACATCGTCTTCCTGCACGCCATCGAGGCCGGCCCGGCCAGCCGCAGCTACGGCGTGCAGGTGGCCAAGCTGGCCGGCATGCCGGCCGCGGTGCTCAGGCAGGCGCGTGCGGCGCTGGACAGGCTCGAAGCGCGCCAGCGCGAGGCCGACGACCAGATCGACCTGTTCGCCGCCGTTGCGGGCGAGCCGCAGCTCGCCGCGGGCGCCGACAGCGCTGAAGGCGACCTGGCCGGCATCGGGGAAAATACCGGGCTAGCCGCCGACCGGCAGGCCCAGGGTGAGCACGCTGCGCCCGCCCCCCCGGTCGGCACGGACCCCCGCCACGCGGCCCTGCTCGCCGCCCTCAACGACCTCCAGCCCGACAGCCTGAGCCCGCGCGATGCGCTGGACGCGCTGTACCGCCTCAAGCAGCTGGCCCAACCCCAACCCACCTCACCATGACCTATTGCGTCGGCATCCGTCTCAACGCCGGACTTGTCTTCCTCTCCGATTCACGCACCAACGCCGGGCTGGACGCGATCTCGACCTTCCGCAAGATGATGGTCTATGAAAAGCCCGGCGACCGCTTCATGTGCCTGCTCTCGGCCGGCAACCTGAGCATCAGCCAGAGCGTGCGCGAGATCCTGCAGGTCGAGAAGATCCCCCAGCCCGACGGCGAGGCCATCACCATCTGGAACGCCAAGAGCATGTTCGACGCGGTGCGCGTGCTGGGCAGCGCGGTGCGCCGCATCTACGAGACCGACGGCCCGGCGCTGCGCAATGCCGGCATCGACTTCAATGCCAGCATGATCTTCGGCGGCCAGATCGCCGGCGAGGCCATGCGGCTGTTCCTGGTCTATTCGGCCGGCAACTTCATCGAGGCCACGCGCGAGACCTGCTTCTTCCAGATCGGCGAGAGCAAATACGGCAAGCCCATCCTCGACCGCGTGCTCACGCCCACCACGCCGCTGGATGAAGCGGCCAAATGTGCCCTGGTGTCGATGGACTCGACGCTCAAGTCCAATCTCAGCGTGGGCCTGCCGCTGGACATGGTGGTCTACGAGGAAGGTGCGCTGCAGTCCGACAAGGTGGTCTGCATCGACGAGCACAACCCCTATTTCCAGATGATCCACAGCACCTGGGGCCAGCGCCTGCGCGAGGTGTTCGAGGGCATGGCCGACCCGCAGTGGGACGGCGGCAGCGCCGACCATCCGCTCATGGTCGGCTCCGAGCGCTACGAGGTGATGCGCAAGATCGCCACGCCATCCGAAAAAATCGTCTGATGGACCCGACCAGCCGCCCGGCGGCGGCGCAGCCCACCCTGGTCTTCAGCCACGCAAACGGTTTTCCGGCCGGCAGCTACCGCCAGCACTTCGAGGCCTGGCGGGCCGCCGGCTGGCGGGTCGAGGCCATCGACCGGCTGGGCCACAACGAGCGCTACCGGGTCAGCAACAACTGGCCGCACCTGCGCGACGAACTGATCGCCTTCATCGAGGGCCTGGGCTGCGGCCCGGTGGCGCTGGTGGGGCATTCGCTGGGCGGCTTCCTCAGCCTCATCGTCGCCTGCCGCCGCCCCGCCCTGGTAAACGCCGTGGTGATGCTGGACGCCCCCGTGCTGGCCGGCTGGAAAGCCCACAGCATCCACATGGCCAAGGTGACCGGGCTGATGAAGCGGGTGTCGCCCAGCCGCATCGCCAACAAGCGGCGCGAGGCCTGGCCCAGCCGCGCCGCCATGCTGGAGCATTTCGAGTCCAAGGCCGCCTTCGCGCGCTGGGCGCCGGGCGTGCTGGCCGACTATGTGGCAGCCGGCAGCCGGCCCGACCCGGCCGCGCCGCCGGAGGGTGTGCGCCTGGCCTTCGACCGCAGCGTCGAGGCGCATATCTACGACACCCTGCCGCATCACCTGGGCGGGCTGATCGGCCGCCACCCTCCGCGCTGCCCGGTGAGCTTCATCGCCGGCACGCAGAGCACCGAGGTGCGCCAGGTCGGCCTGGCAGCCACCAAACGCCTGATCGCCGCGTGCAACCAGCAGCACCCGGACCGCCCCGGGCGGCTGCAGTGGCTGGAGGGCAGCCACCTCTACCCGATGGAAAAGCCGGCCGACACGGCTGCCGCGGTGCTCGACCTGCTGGACGGCATGCGGGCACGCGGCTGAGCTTGGGCCAGCAGCGGCCAGCCGTCAGGCCGCCGGCAGGCTGCTGCCTAGAATGCGCGCCGTTGGTGCTCGCGGCGCTGTCATGGCGCTGCGGTTAAACGGGAAGCAGGCGCTGCGGTCCGCCCGGATCGTCGGCAACCTGCGCTGCCCCCGCAACGGTAAGCGGACGGTCGTCGTCTGCCGGTGATCCCCCCGCGTCCGGCCCCAGGGCCTGTGCAGGGCGCGCCGCGCAAGCCGACCTGCTTGGACATCACACCACTGCGGCCTCGTCACACAGGCGGCGGGAAGGTTGTCCGGGTCGTCTCCGCCAGCCCGGATACCGGCCAGCAGGGTGACCCGGCGACTGCGCACGGGTCGAAGGTGGGCGCCTGCGGGGAAGCTGGCGCACACGCATGACGACGAGTCCCGTTCCTCCCCATGTCCTCCCCCTCCTCGCAGCCCCTGACGGCTGCCGTCGACGCTGGCGCGTGTGCGCCTGTTGCCCCCCTCGCCGCAGGTGCACACCGCGCTCCGCCGGCCCCGCGCCCAGCCACTCGCCCAGCCACTCGCCCAGCCACTCGCCCCCTGATGCTGGGCCTGCTCGCCGCCGCCGGCTGCAGCGCCCTGCCCGCCCTGGCCCAGGCCCAGGCCGCCGCGCTCGGCCCGGTGGTGATCACCGCCAGCCGCAGCGAGCAGTCGCTGCCCGACGCCCTGGTCAGCACCAAGGTGATCAGCCGCGAACAGATCGAACAAAGCCAGGCGGTGGACCTGCCGGCGCTCCTGCGCGCCTACACCGCCATCGACGTGGCGCAGTCCGGCCCGGCCGGCTCGCAGACCAGCCTGTTCCTGCGCGGCGCGGACAGCAAGCAGGTGCTGCTGGTGGTGGACGGCGTGGCCATGAACCGCGGCGACAACGGCCTGGCGGCGTGGCAACACCTGGCGCTGGCGCAGATCGACCGGGTCGAGATCGTGCGCGGCAATGTGTCGGCGCTGTGGGGTTCGCAAGCCCTGGGCGGTGTGGTGCAGGTGTTCACCCGCCACGCCGAACAGGCCGAGGTCAGCCTCGGGTTGGGCAGTCAGAAATCTGCCCAGGTGGCGCTGGCAGCCGGCCGCCGCTACGGCAGCGGTGCACAACAGACGCAGTGGTCGATGGCGTTCTCGCAGCAGGCGAGCGGCGGCTACAACGCCACCGATCCCGCCACGGGTACCAACCCCGACCGCGACGCCCTGCGCCAGGGCGCGGCCAGCGTGCGTCTGCAGCAGGGCTGGGCGGCTGGGCACAGCAGCACGCTGAGCCTGTCGAGCACGCGCACCCGCAGCGCCTATGACGGTGCTTATTTCACCGCCGGGCCGCGGACCGAGGACGACCAGCTCGCGACCCGCATCGATGCCCTCGGGCTGACCAGCCGCCACGCCCTGGCAACCCATTGGTCGCTGGAGGCACAGCTGGGCCAGACCCGGCAGTCCTACGAC
This sequence comes from Pseudomonadota bacterium, assembly GCA_041169165.1. GTDB lineage: Bacteria > Pseudomonadota > Gammaproteobacteria > Burkholderiales > Burkholderiaceae_C > Sphaerotilus. Next base: position 12,459 of record JBEEJN010000064.1, on the reverse strand, counting down.
GACCCGACCGGCACGATCCAGGATTCGACCCGCTGGGGCAACAACCGGACCCGCCAGGCCCAGCTGCAGCTGAGCTGGCAACTGGCGCCCGACCACAGCCTGGTCGCGGCGCTCGAACACAAGGGCGAACAGGCGTCGGACAGCGGCAGCACCTTCGACCCGGGCGTCAAGTTCAGCAGCCGCAGCACGCGCAGCATGCGACTGGGCTGGCTGGGCAGCTACGCCCATGCCGGCGCGCCGATCGATGTGCAGGCCAGCCTGCGGCATGACGAAAGTTCGGCCTTCGGCGGTGCCGACACCGGCCTGCTGGCGCTGGCCTGGTCGCCGCTGCCAGCGTGGAAAGGCAGCGTGCAGTACAGCACCGCGTTTTCCGCCCCGACCTTTTCCGACCAGCAGTTCGCCGTCACCGGCGTGCAACTGCGGCCTGAACGGTCCCACAACCTGGAGCTGGCCCTGCAGTACCAGCAAGCCGACACCAGCGCGCGACTGGCCTGGTTCCGCCAGCACCAGAGCGACCGCATCGCCAGCGACGGGCTGTTCCACGCCAACTTCCACAGCCTGATCAACATTGCGCAGGCCAGCAATCGCGGCTTCGAACTGCTGGGCCAGACGCGGCTGGGCTCGGCCACGCTGGACGGCGAGGCGATCTGGCACAACCCCAAGGACTTGTCGACCGGCCAGGTGCTCAAGCGCCGCGCGCGCCAGACCACCACACTCAAGCTGCAGCAGCCGCTGGGTGCGTACGACCTGGGCTGGAGCCTGCGCCACGTCGCGGCACGGGCTGACGTCGACCCGATCACCTTCGGCAACGCCACCGCGCCGGCAGGCACGAGCCTGGGCCTGACGGCCGGTTGGGCGGTCAGCCCGGCCTGGCGCCTGGCTGCCAGGCTGGACAACGCCACGAACCAGCGCAATCCCGAGGTGCTGGGCTACAACCCAGCGCCGCGCAGCCTGGGCATCAGCTTGAGCGGCCGGCTCTGAGCCTGACGATCAAGGCGCTGCCGCAGCCATGTCGGTCCGTCCAGCTTCGCGCGTCGGGCTGCCCCAGCCACAACGGCCCGGAAGTCGATCGGCGTTGCCGGCACGGCAGCGGGCGTGCGCCATGTTGTTTGGCCTGGGCCTGGTGCTGCTCGGCGCGGTGCTGCTCAGCCTGGCCTGCGGCAGCCAGGGCTGCTCGGCGCGCGGCCTGATCGACCTGCTGACCCACCCGCTGACTGACGGGCTGGACGACGCCCGCGCCCTGGCGCGCGAGCTGGTCTGGCGGCTGCGCCTGCCCCGTGCCCTCACCGCCGTGGGCGTGGGCGGCCTGCTGGCGCTGGCCGGCGCGCTGCTGCAGGTGCTGCTGCGCAATCCGCTCGCCGATCCTTATGTGCTGGGCGTGTCCAGCGGCGCCTCGCTGGCCGCCGTGGTGGCGCTGTGGTTCGGCGCCGGTGCGGCGGCGCTGTACGGCGCCGCCTGGGCCGGCGCGGCGCTGTCGACGCTGGCACTGTTCGCGCTCGGCCGGCGCAGCCTGGGCCAGCTCGACCTGGGCAGCGCCGGCCAGGCCTCGGCGCGTTTGCTGCTCACCGGCGTGATGCTGGCAGCGGCCTGGACCGCCCTCATCTCGCTGGCCCTGACCCTGGCGCCCGACGCCCAGCTGCGCGGCATGTTGTTCTGGCTCATCGGCGAGATCACCGGCGCCGAACCCTGGGCGCCCGCCCTGGCCGCCCTGGGCGTGCTGCTGCTGCTCGCGCTGACGCAGGCGCGCGCGCTCAACGTGCTGCTGCTGGGCGACGCACGCGCGCAGTCGCTGGGTGTGCCGGTACGCCGGCTGCGCCTGCTGGTGTGTGCGCTGGCGGCGGCAGCCACCGCCTTTGCGGTCACCACCGCAGGGGCGCTGGGTTTTGTCGGCCTGCTGGTGCCACACGCCATGCGGCGCTGGCTGGGCAACGACCAGCGCCTGCTGCTGCCCGGCTGCGTGCTGGCCGGCGCCGGCGTGGTCGTGCTGGCCGACCTGCTGGCACGCAGCCTGGTCGCGCCCACCCAGCTGCCGGTCGGCGCGGTGATGTCCCTGGCCGGTGTGCCGGTCTTCCTGTGGGTACTGCATCGCGCCGGGGAGCAGTCATGAACGCGCGCATGGACACCGGACACCCGGCCGAGCCGCTGCTGGACCTGCTCGACCTGCACCTGCAGGTGGGCCGCGGCGCGCGCCGGCGCCAGCTCGTGTGCGGGCTGAGCCTGCACGCCGAGCGCGGCGAGTTCTGGTGCCTGCTGGGCGCCAACGGTGCCGGCAAGACCACGCTGCTGCACACCCTGGCCGGCCTGCGTGCACCCGACGCCGGCGAGGCGCACCTGGCTGGGCGGCCCATGCCGCAGTGGAGCGCCCGCGACGCCGCCTGCCTGCGCGGCCTGCTGCCGCAGGGCGGCGACGACCTGTTCGGCCTGAGTGTGCTGCAAGCGGTGCTGCTCGGCCGCCATCCACACAGCCGCAGCCAGTTCGGCTTGAGCTGGGAAAGCGACGAGGACCTGGCCGTGGCCGAGGCCGCGCTGGAGCGGCTGGACCTGACGGCGCTGGCCGGCCGTGAGGTCGGCAGCCTGTCGGGCGGCGAGCGCCAGCGCGTCGGCCTGGCTGCGCTGCTGGCGCAGGACCCGCTGGTCTGGCTGCTGGACGAGCCACTCAACCACCTCGACCCGCGCCACCAGCTCGCCGCCCTGGCCCTGCTGCGCGAACAGGCCGAACAGCAGGGTCGGCTGGTCATCGCCAGCGTGCACGACGCCAGCCTGGCCGCACGTTTTGCCACCCACGCCCTGGTGCTCATGGGCGACGGCGGCCATCGCGCCGGCCCGGCCGACGCGGTGTTGTGCGACGAGGTGCTCAGCGCCGCCCTGGGCCACAGCCTGCGGCGGCTGGTGGTGGACGGCCGCACGGTGGTGGTGGCACTGTGAAGCCGCTGGCGGACGGCCCGCGTGCGCCGCGCCGCGCCGTGGCCAAGCTCAGCCTGGCCATCGTCGTCGCCTGCGCGGGCCTGGCCACGGTGGGTGCCTGCAGCCGCGGCGATGCGCCTGCCGCCATTTCGCCCGCCGGCGGCAGGGCGTCGGCCGCCGCGGCGTCAGCGGCCGCCAGCGCCAGCGCGGCGCCGATCGAGGTCAGCGACGATGCCGGCCGGCGCCTGCGGCTGGCGCGGCCGGCGCAGCGCATCGTCGCCGTGTCGCCCCACATCACCGAGCTGCTGTTCGCGGCCGGTGCGGGCGCCGCGGTGGTCGGCGTCGACGCCTGGAGCGACTACCCCGCCGCCGCCCGCGCCTTGCCCCGCGTGGGCGACCTGAATGCGCTGGACCTGGAACGCATCGTCGCGCTCAAGCCCGACCTCATCGTCATCTGGGGCCACGGCAACTCGCAGCGCCAGCTCGACGTGCTCGCCGCCCTGGGCCTGCCTTATTACATCGACGAACCGCGCCGCCTGGACGACATTCCGCGCTCGCTCGAACGCCTGGGCCGCCTGGCCGGCCGGGCCGACGCCGCCCAGCATGCCGCCGCACAGCTACGCCAGGCGCTGGACGAGCTGGCCGCCCGCGCCCGCAACGTCGACCCGGTGGCGGTCTTCTATCAGGTCTGGGACGCGCCGCTGCTCACCGTCAACGACCGCACCCTGATCGGCGACGTCATCCGCCTGTGCGGCGGGCGCAATGTCTTCGGCCACCTGCCCATGCAGGCGCCGCAACTGAACATCGAGGCCGTGCTGGAGGCCGACCCGGCGGTGATCCTGGCGACCCGGCCGGGCGGCGGCGACGCCGAGCCGGCAGCCCCCCCGGGCTCGGCCGCCAGCGCCGCGGGCCAGACGTTGCCGGACGCCTGGGCGACCCAGGCCGCCGCCGTCGACCCGGCGTTTGCCCTCTGGCGTCGCTGGCCCCGCCTGCATGCCGTGCGGCGGAGCCAGCTGGTCAGCCTGCCCGATGACCTCATCAGCCGGCACGGCCCGCGCATCGTGCAAGGCGCCCGGCTGCTGTGCGCAGCGCTGGAGCAGGTGCGCACACACTCGCCGCAGGCGGATCGCGGCCCGCGTCCGGCCCCCAGACCGCCGGGTTGACGGGCCCGGCGGCGGTCAGTGGCGCGCCAGTTCGTCCGCCTTCATCCGCTTGATTGCAGCGACCCTCAAGCGCCGCACGTGTACCGCCGAGGCCCCGCCGGGCTTGCCGAATACGGACATCCCCGCGGGTGTTTGTCCGGATGGGTCGCCACCGGCCGCGCGCTCAGAATTTTGGCAACGCGGCCCCGCCGCACCTTTTTCGTGCCTGAGAGGATTGCCCATGATGACGTCGCCCCTTCGCATGTACACCCGCCGGGCCCTGGCCACTGCCCTGGCCGCGCTCAGCCTGAGTGCGCTGCCGGCGCTGTCACCGGCGCAGACACCGGACAACAAGGTGCTGCGCGTCGTGCCGCACTCCAACCTGGCCATCCTCGACCCGATCTGGACCACCGCCTACATGAGCCGCAACCACGGCTACATGATCTACGACACCCTGTTCGGCACCGACGAGAACGGCAAGGTCAAGCCGCAGATGGTCGAGAGCTGGAGCGAAAGCCCCGACCATCGCCTCTGGACCTTCAAGCTGCGCAAGGGCCTGGCCTTCCACGACGGCGCACCGGTCACCAGCGACGACGTCATCGCCTCCATCCAGCGCTGGGGCAGGCGCGATTCGATGGGCTCGGCGCTGATGCAGTTCGTCGCCAAGATGGACGCGCCGGCACCCGACACCTTCCGCATCTTCCTGGGCGAGGCCTGCGGCTTCATGCTCGAAGCGCTGGGCAAACCGTCGTCCAACGTGCCCTTCATCATGCCCAAGCGGGTCGCCGATACCGACCCGATGAAGCAGATCGAGGACTACACCGGCTCGGGCCCCTATGTCTTCGTCAAGGAGGAGTTCAAGCCCGGCGATAAGGCGGTTTACGCCAGGAACACCAAATACGTGCCGCGCAGCGAGCCGCCGTCGGGCACCACCGGCGGCAAGAAGGTGTACGTCGACCGGGTCGAATGGAACCTGGCGCTGCGTGACGCCCAGGCCCAGGTCAACGCGCTGCAAAAGGGCGAGGTCGACATCGTCGAGCAGCTCGGCTTCGACCAGTTCGAGACCGTCAAGGCCGACAAGACGCTGCAGCTGCCTAAGTACGCCAACTTCGGCCTGCAGTACATGGCGCGTTTCAACCATCTGCACAAGCCCTTCGACAACCCCAAGGTGCGTGCCGCCGCGCTCGCGGCCTTCTCGCAGGAGCCCTTCCTGCGCGCCCAGGTCGGCGTGAAGGAGCTTTACCACGCCTGCGCGTCGATGTTCATCTGCGGCACGCCCTACGGCAGCACCGCCGGCAGCGACGTGCAGGCCAAGTCCAATATGCGCAAGGCCCAGCAGATGCTGAAGGACAGCGGCTACGACGGCACACCCGTCGTGCTGATGAAGCCGACCGACCTGGCCTCCATCCAGAAGCTGCCCGACGTGGCCGCGCAGCTGCTGCGCCAGGCTGGCTTCAAGGTCGACCTGCAGGCCATGGACTGGCAGACCCTGGTCGGCCGACGCGCCAAGAAGGACACGGTGGACAAGGGCGGCTGGGACATGTTCCTCACCGCCTGGCAGGCCTTCGACGTCTGGAGCCCGATCGCCAACCCGGCCCTGGACGCCCGTGGCGACAAGTCGGTCTGGTTCGGCTGGCCCACCGACGACAAGATGAATGAGCTGCGCAATGCCTTCATGCGCGCCACCGACGAGGCCGCCAAGAAAAAGCTCGCCGACCAGATCCACGCGCGTGCCTTCGAGATCGGCACCCACGCGCCGCTGGGCGAGTTCGACGCGCCGATGGCCGCACGCAAGAACATCAGCGGCTTCTTCATCACCAACGCCAATATCTACTGGAATCTCAAGAAGGAGTGAGGCCTTCGTTGGCACACCTGGCCGCCGCCCTCGGCTGACAGGCTGACGGCGGCGTTGCCATGTCGGGCACAGCGCCGACCCTGGCTGACTGCCCGGCGGCGACGGATCGATCACCTGCCTTCTTGGGATCAGGACCATGCTGAACTTTCTGCTGCGCCGCCTCGTCTCGACGCTGCCCGTGCTCATCGTCGTCGCGGTGCTGGTGTTCCTGATGCTGCGGCTCACACCGGGTGACCCGGCCGCAGTGCTGGCGGGTGACGCGGCGTCGACCGAACAGATCGCCGCCATCCGCACGACGCTGGGCCTGGACCGCTCCATCCCCGAGCAGTTCCTGGTCTGGTCCGGCCACATGCTGCAAGGCGACCTGGGCCAGAGCTACTACTACAAGACCCAGGTCACCACGCTGATCGGCCAGCGCCTGGAGCCCACGCTGTCGCTCGCGCTGCTGACCATCACCCTGGCGGTGATCGTGGCCGTGCCGCTGGGCGTGCTGGCCGCCTGGCGCTTCGGCAGCGGGTTCGACCGCCTGTTGATGGGCTTTTCGGTGCTGGGCTTCTCGGTGCCGGTGTTCGTGCTGGCCTATGTGCTCATCTGGCTGGTTTCGCTCAAGCTCGGCTGGCTGCCGGTGCAGGGCTACAAACGTATCGCCGACGGCGTCGGGCCCTGGCTCTACCACCTCATCCTGCCGTCGGTCACGCTGTCGGTGATCTACATCGCCCTCATCGCCCGCGTCACGCGCGCGTCGGTGCTTGAAACGCTGGGCGAGGACTACATCCGCACCGCCCGCGCCAAGGGCCTGCCCGAGCGCAAGGTGCTGATGCGCCACGCCCTGGCCAATGCGGCGGTGCCCATCGCCACGGTGATCGGCATCGGCATCGCGCTGCTCATCGGCGGGGTGGTTGTCACCGAATCGGTCTACGCCATTCCAGGCCTGGGCCGCCTGACGGTCGACGCCGTGCTGGCGCGCGACTTCCCCACCATCCAGGGCGTGATCCTGCTGTTCTCGGTGGTCTACGTGGTGGTGAACATGCTGGTCGACCTGAGCTACGTCTTCCTCGATCCGCGCATCCGCTACTGAACGACACCTCGAGAGCTGCCCATGTCCCAAAGCGAATACGACGAACTGTCGGTCGAGGCCGCATCGGTCGTCGAGCAGCCCAGTGCCTGGGCGCGCGCGCGGCGCAACACCTCCGTGCGCATCGGCGGTGCAGCGCTCGCGCTGCTGGCCTTGATCGCCCTGCTCGCGCCTTGGCTGGGTACGGTCGACCCCTCGCTTTTTGACGCCGCCAGCCGCGACCTGCTGCCCGGCGCCAGCGGCGAAATCACCACGCTCGATGGCGAAAACCTGAAGCACACCTTCCTGATGGGCAGCGACAGCTTCGGCCGCGACATCTACAGCCGCGTGCTCTACGGCACCCAGGTCTCGCTCATCGTGGGCCTGTGCACCGCCGCGGTCGCGACCGCCTTCGGCGTCGTCTTCGGCCTGCTTGCCGGTTTCCTGCGCCGGCTCGACAGCGTGTTGATGCGGGTGATGGACGGCCTGATGGCCATCCCCGCCATCCTCATCGCCATCGCCCTGGTGGCCATGTGGCGCGGCAGCCTGTTCACCGTGGTGGTGGCCATCGCCATCCCCGAGATCCCGCGTGTCACGCGCCTGGTGCGTTCACTCGTGTTGACCATCCGCGAAGAGCCCTATGTCGAAGCCGCCGTGTCGCTGGGCACCCCCACCTGGAAGATCATGGCCCAGCACATCCTGCCCAACACGGTGGCACCGCTCATCGTGCAGGCCACCTTCATCTGTGCTGCGGGCATCCTCACCGAGGCCATCCTCAGCTTCCTCGGCGTGGGCCTGCCGCCCGACATCCCCACCTGGGGCAATGTGATGGCCGAAGGCCGCGCCCAGTTCAACGAATACCCGCACAACATCTTCTTCCCCGGCATCTTCCTGGCGGTGACGGTGCTCGCGGTCAACATCCTGGGCGACGGGCTGCGCGACACGCTCGACCCCAAGATGGCCAAGCGCGCGTGAGGGGCATGGCCATGACGATGAACTCCGACACGCCCATCCTCGAAGTCGAAGATGTCTCAGTCGCCCTGCCCTCGGGCGGCGACCGCAAGACCGCCGTTCGCAACGTGTCGTTCAAGGTCGGCCGCGGCGAGATCGTCTGCCTGGTCGGTGAATCCGGCTCGGGCAAGTCCGTCATCGCCCAGGGCGTGATGGGTCTGCTGCCCAGGCAGTTGCCGATCACGACGGGTCGCATCAAGCTGCAGGGCGAGGACATCACCCATGCGCCCCTGTCGCGCCTGCGCGAATTGCGCGCCACGCGCATGTCGATGATCTTCCAGGAGCCCATGACCGCCCTGAACCCGGTCATGACCTGCGGCGACCAGATCGACGAGGTGCTGCGCGAACACACACAACTGAGCGCGGCCGAGCGGCGCGCCAAGGTGCTGGCCATCGTCAAGGAAGTGCTGCTGCCCGACCCCGAGCGCATGGTGGCGAGCTACCCGCACCAGCTCTCGGGCGGCCAGCGCCAGCGCATCATGATCGCCATGGCCCTGGTGCTCGACCCGGTGCTGCTGATCGCCGACGAGCCCACCACCGCGCTGGACGTGACCACGCAGGCGCAGATCTTGAAACTCGTGCTCGACCTGCAGCGCCGCCACGGCACCGGCGTGCTCTTCATCACCCACGACTTCGGCGTCGTCGCCGAGATCGCCGACCGCGTCGCCGTGCTGCGCCTGGGCGACATGGTCGAGATCGGCCCCAAGGCCGAGGTGCTGCAACGACCGCAGCATGCGTACACGAAGATGCTGATGGCCAGCGTGCCCACGCTGCGCACCGATGCGCGAGCGACCGACGGCAGCGCACCCATCGTGCTGAAGGTGCAGGGCCTGGCCAAGACCTACGAGGACAAGCGCTGGTTCGGCCCCGCCCGCAGCGTGCACGCCGCCAAGGGCGTGGACTTCGAGATCCGCCGCGGCCAGACCCTGGGCATCGTCGGTGAATCGGGCTCGGGCAAGAGCACCGTGGCGCGCTGCGTCGTGCGGCTCATCGACCCCAGCGCCGGCACGGTGAAGCTGGGCGAGCAGGACATCGCCATGCTGCCACCCGGCGCGCTGCGCCCCCTGCGCCAGCGCGTGCAGATCGTTTTTCAAGACCCCTACCGCTCGCTCAACCCGCGCCGCACCGTGGGCGAGGCCATGATCGAAGGCCCGCTCAACTACGGCGTCTCGCGCGAGACCGCGCTGCAGCGCGCCCGCGGCCTGCTGCAGCTGGTGCGCATGGACGTGAGCGCGATGGACCGCTACCCGCACCAGTTCAGCGGCGGCCAGCGCCAGCGCATCTGCATCGCGCGCGCGCTGATGCTCGAACCCGAGCTGCTCATCGCCGACGAGGCGGTGAGCGCGCTGGACGTCTCGGTGCAGGCCCAGGTGCTGCAGCTTTTCGAGGAGATCCGCGGGCGGCTGAACCTGGCCATGCTCTTCATCACCCACGACCTGCGCGTGGCCTCGCAGGTGTGTGACCACCTGGCCGTGATGTCCAAGGGCGAGGTGGTGGAATACGGCCCGGCGCACGAGGTCTTCGGCGCGCCGAAACACGCCTACACCCAGGCGCTCTTCAGCGCCGCACCGGGGCGCGACTTCGCCTTCGGCGCCGCGGCGGCTTGAACATGCGGTACGCCGTGCGGTCCAGCCCACCCATTCACCCGCCCAGCTTCAGGGAGCCCGCATGACGCTGCGTGTCTTCATCGCCGGCTACCAGCACGAGACCAACACCTTCGCCCCCAGCCTGGCCGACTGGGCCGCCTTCCAGCGCGGCGACGGCTTTCCGGCCTGGCGGCGCGGCCAGGCGGTGATCGACGTGTTCCGCGGCGTCAACGCCCCCACCGGCGGCTTCATCGACGCCGCGGCACGGCGCGGCTGGACCCTCATCCCCTCGGGCTGGGGCGGCGCCACGCCCTCGTCCTACGTCACCGAGGATGCCTTCGAACGCATCGCCGGCGCCATCGTCGAAGACCTGCGCGCCGCCTGCGCCGACAGCCGCGGACTGGACGCCATCTACCTCGACCTGCACGGCGCTGCCGTGGCCCAGCACGCCGAAGACAGCGAAGGCGAGCTGCTCGCCCGCCTGCGCGCCGTGGTGGGCGAGCGCATCCCCATCGTCACCAGCCTGGACCTGCACGCCAACGTCACGCCGCGCATGATCGGCCTGACCGACGCCATGGTGGCCTACCGCACCTACCCGCACATCGACATGGCCGAGACGGGTGAGCGTGCCGCGCACCTGCTCGAACGCCGCCTGAAGCTGGGCTCGGGCCCAGGCCACCGCGAGCCCGTCGTCTTCCTCCGCCTGCCCTTCCTCATCCCCCTGCCCACCCAATCCACCTGGATGGCCCCGGCCGACCGCTGCTACGCCCACCTGGGCGAGATCGACGCCGGCGACGCCAGCATGCCCAGCTTCTGCATGGGCTTCCCCGCCGCCGACTTCGAAGGCTGCGCGCCCAGCGTGTGGGCCTACGGCGAACACGCGCAGCGCTCGGTCGACGCGCTGTTCGAGACCGTCGCCGACCCCACGATCTGGCGCCTGGACATCCTCTCGCCCGCTGACGCGGTGAACCGCGCCCTGGCCGTGGCCGCGCGCGACGAACGCCCGGTGGTCATCGCCGACACGCAGGACAACAGCGGCGCCGGCGCCGACAGCAACACCACCGGCATGCTGCATGCCCTGCGCGCTCAGCACGCCGGCGAACGCCTGCGCGCTCAAGGCGCCGGCCGCGCCCTGCCTGAAGGCGTCGTGCTCGGCATGCTCTACGACCCCGCGGCCGCACAACGCGCCCACGACGTCGGCATCGGCGCCAGCTTCGAAGGCGCCATCGGCACCTCCGTGCCGCTCTGGTCCGGCGGCCCGGTCTCCGATCCACCCTTCAGCGGCCGCTACACCGTGCGCGCCCTGGCCGACGGCCGCTGCACCCTGGCCGGCCCCATGATGACCGGCATGACCGTGAACTTCGGCCCCAGCGCCCTGCTGGAAGCCGACGGCATCCTCATCGCCGTCGTCAGCGGCAAGGCCCAGTTGCTCGACCGCCAGATGCTGCGCATGCTCGGCGTCCAACCCGAAGCCATGCGCCTCATCGTCGTCAAGAGCAGCAATCACTTCCGCGCCGACTTCACCCCCATCGCAAGCGAGGTGCTGGTGGCCAAGGCCCCCGGGCCGATGGCGGCGGATCCGGGGGATTTGCCGTGGAGGAAGTTGGCAGCGAACATAAGAGCCAGGCCCTGAGGACGCGACTGCGCCAACCTCTGATCGCCAAACGCAACACTCACCTCAGTGCCCTTGGCGCGGACTCACAATACTTACAGAATCGGCCCGTCACGCCGCTTCTCGCAGCGAATATAGGGAGGTTGAACATGGCCGCCAATGGCAGAGGAATTCAATGTCGACAGGCACTTAAGGCACGATGTCAATACCCGATTAGTACGACAGCCGCCGTATTAGGCGGCGTAAGCTTGTCGTCCAAAGTTAGGCATCAGAGTCACCGGTCCCGGTGTACCGTTGCCGCAAGCTTCACAGTCATCCGCAACCCGGCTGACGCGCCCCACCGGCGGATCGATGAAAATTTGCCAGCCCGCACGCGGCAGCGTGAGTGTTGGACCCAGACACGAGCACTTGATGAACTTCTCTGACTGGTTTCTTAGGTCGAAGCGCTACTCGGCCACGCTGTTTGCTGAGATATTCAGATACTACCCTGACCTGTGGCCTCTATACCTCGCCCTCGCATTCATTCTGTGTGCCGTCATCACCTATGAACTTCGTCACCAAATCATTCCTCACACGGTCACCGCACCCGGCATCGTTGCCGGTTTAGGCTTTGCAGCATACTTTCAGCATGTAGTTCCACTGAGCGCAGTCGCTGCTTGCCTTGGCGGGCTTGCTGCCTGTCTACTCACAAATTGGGTGCGGGAACGCAAAGGTCAGGAGCCTGGAATCGGCGGCGGAGCGGCGATGCTAGTTTCGATGGTTGGCGCGTTTGTCGGGGTGATTGGACTTCTCGTATCTGTAAATCTCGCAGCGTTGTCTGCTCTGGTGACTTTCAAAGCACTACGCCGATCAACGCTGGTCGTTTCCATCGAACTTGGGCCGCACCTCGCACTCGGCACTGTCGCATACCTTCTCCTCTTCTTCTGACCTCGCCGAACTGATGCCTAACCTTTCTACAAGGACTTCCCCACAAACCGCAATAACGGCGGCAGTAATTTGACCTCCTCCTCAAGACGTCTTCTTCCAACGGTGCGCAGTAAATCAGGATCACGATCAGGAACAGACTGCCCATCTACAAACGGCCTTGTGCACCTTGGTGTTGCGCTGGCCCAAATACGAACCGCTCAGCAGGGCTCCATTCGTTCGCCGTTGAACCCGCATCGGGGTGCCACTCAGGGTTAGTCGAGTTCACCTGCTGCCGGTCTGACCTGTGTGATGCATCTTCAAACGCACGTCTGGGAGAGATTCTTGAAGAAGTGTCGTTTCAGGAATTCAGGCTGGGCAAGGCGGGGTTG
>JBEEJN010000063.1:0-30571 GCA_041169165.1 Pseudomonadota bacterium | reverse complement strand
CACCGGCGCGCACTACCTGAACGCGGACACCACCGCCTTCATGCAATGCCTGACCAGCGACCTGTTCAAGGACTTCCCGACCTTGAAGTTCCTCATCCCCCACGGCGGCGGCGCCGTGCCCTACCACTGGGGCCGTTTCCGCGGCCTGGCGCAGGAGCTGAAGAAGCCGCTGCTGAGCGAACACCTGCTCAACAACATCTACTTCGACACCTGCGTGTACCACCAGCCCGGCATCGACCTGCTGACCAAGGTGATCCCGGTGAAGAACATCCTGTTCGCCTCGGAAATGATCGGCGCGGTGCGTGGCATCGACCCCGAGACCGGCCACTACTACGACGACACCAAGCGTTATGTGGAGGCCACGTCCAACCTGACGGACGAGGAGCGCTACATGGTCTACGAAGGCAACGCGCGGCGCGTGTTCAGCCGCCTGGACGCGGCGCTCAAGGCCAAGGGAAAGTAATTGACGGCCCCCGGGTCGCCGGCTACGGCGACCCGCCCCCCGAGGGGGCATGCCTCCTCGACAAACACTGACACAAGACCAGGAATCACGACCATGTACGAACTCGGCGTTGTCTATCGCAACATCCATCGCGCGCCGCGCGAGGCGGCGGACGGCCTGGCCGCCCTGGGCTCGGCCACCGTGCACGAGGCCATGGGCCGCGTTGGCCTATTGAAACCCTATATGCGCCCCATCTACCCGGGCTGCCAGGTCTCGGGCACGGCGGTGACGGTGCTGCTGCACCCCGGTGACAACTGGATGATGCATGTCGTCGCCGAGCAGATCCAGCCGGGCGACATCGTGGTGGCGGCCCTGAGCGCCGAGAACTGCGACGGCTTCTTCGGCGACCTGCTGGCCACCAGTTTCCAGGCCCGCGGCGCGCGCGCCCTGGTCATCGACGGCGGCGTGCGTGATGTGAAGACGCTGCAGGAGATGGGCTTTCCGGTCTGGAGCAAGGGCATCAGCAGCAAGGGCACGATCAAGGCCACGCTGGGCTCGGTGAACATTCCCGTGGTGTGCGCCGGCATGCTGGTCACGCCCGGCGATGTCATCGTGGCCGACGACGACGGCGTGGTGTGTGTGCCGGCCGCCAAGGCGGTCGAGACGCTCGCTGCTGCACAGAAGCGCGAGAGCTTCGAAGGCGAGAAGCGCGCCAAGCTCGCCGCCGGCGTGCTGGGCCTGGACATGTACAAGATGCGCGAGCCGCTGGCGGCTGCGGGTCTGAAGTACATCGACTGACGCAGCATCCAAGGCCCCGCCGTGAGCTCGATCGACCCGAAACACTGGCACGTCGGCCTGGTCGGCTACGGCGAGGTCGGGCGCATCCTGGCCGAGGACCTGCGCGCCCAGGGCGTGGCGGTCAGTGCCCATGACCTCAAGCTGGCCCAGCCCGCGACGGCCGCCGCGCTGGACCAACACGCGGCCGCACACGGCGTGGGCCTGGCGGCGAGCCATGCCGAACTGGCGGCGCGCGCCGACTTCATCGTCAGCGCCGTCACCGCCAGCCAGACCGTGGCGGTGGCGCAGGCCTGCGCACCGGCGGTGCGGCCCGGTGCCTGGTTCCTGGACTTCAACTCGGCCTCGCCCGGCGCCAAGCAGAACGCTGCGGCGCTGATCGACGCGGCCGGCGGGTGTTATGTCGAAGGCGCGGTGATGACCAGCATCCCGCCCTACCGCATCAAGGTGCCGCTGCTGCTGGGTGGCGCACATGCCGCCGAACTGGCGCCACTGCTCAATGCGCTGGGCTTTGCTGCCAGGGTGGCGAGCGACAAGCTGGGTGTGGCCAGCGCCACCAAGATGTGCCGCAGCGTGATGATCAAGGGCCTGGAGGCCATGGTCATCGAGAGCTTCACCGCCGCGCGCCACTACGGCGTGGAAGACGCAGTGGTGGCCAGCCTGTATGAAACCTTTCCCGGCGTGGACTGGGAGAAGCAGGCCGCCTACTTCTTCCAGCGCGCCATCGAACACGGCCGCCGCCGCAGCGAGGAAGTGCGCGAGGTGGCCGCCACGGTGCGCGACGCCGGCCTGGCACCCTGGAGCGCCACCGGCACCGCCGACCGCCAGGCCTGGATGGCCGATCTGGCCGACGCCGGCCTGTTCGGCAGCAAGGGCACGCCGCAATTCGCCCGCAGCGCCGACTGGCGCACCGAAGCCGATCGCCTGCTCACCCACCTGCATGTGGACACACACACGGGGGATGCGCCGACCGACCCGAACAGCAACAACAAGGACGCCTGACCATCATGAGCAAACCCACCACAGGTGACTTCACCAAGACCGCCGGCTGGCTGGACTGGTACACCGGCCCGAGCAAGCCGGCCTTCCAGGTGCCGGCCGGCAGCGTCGACGCACACTGCCACGTCTTCGGCCCCGGCGCCGAGTTCCCCTACGCGCCCGAGCGCAAGTACACGCCCTGCGACGCCAGCAAGCACCAGCTTTACGCCCTGCGCGATCACCTGGGCTTTGCCCGCAACGTGGTGGTGCAGGCTACCTGCCACGGCGCCGACAACCGCGCCATGGTCGACGCCCTGGTCAGCAGCGGCGGCAAGGCGCGCGGCGTGGCCACGGTGAAACGCAGCGTGAGCGACGCGGAGATCCAGGCCATGCACGACGCCGGCGTGCGCGGCGTGCGCTTCAACTTCGTCAAGCGCCTGGTCGACTTCACGCCCAAGGACGAGCTGCTGGAAATCGCCGGGCGCATCGCCAAGTGGGGCTGGCATGTCGTCATCTACTTCGAGGCGGTCGACCTGCCCGAGCTGTGGGACTTCTTCACCGCCCTGCCCACCACCGTGGTCGTCGACCACATGGGCCGCCCGGATGTGAGCAAGCCCATCGACGGCCCCGAGTTCAGCCTGTTCCTGAAGTTCATGCGCGAGCACCCCAACGTCTGGAGCAAGGTGAGCTGCCCGGAACGCCTCTCGGTGACCGGCCCCAAGGCGCTGAACGGCGAGCGCAACGCCTACACCGACGTGATCCCTTTCGCCAAGCGTGTGGTCGAGGAGTTCCCCGACCGCGTGCTTTGGGGCACCGACTGGCCCCACCCCAACCTGAAGGACCACATGCCCGACGACGGCCTGCTGGTGGACTTCATCCCGCACATCGCGCCCACCGCCGAGCTGCAGAAGAAGCTGCTGGTCGACAACCCCATGCGCCTCTACTGGCCTGAAGAAATAGCCTGAGAACGACCAAGGCAAAGGCCCAAGGCTGAGCCCAGCCCCCGCAAGTAGCAGCGCCCGTGCCCGCACTGGTCGGGCGTGCACACAGGGGGCGGAGACTTTCCGAGCCCGCAACGCGAGTTCCGCAGCCCCCGCAGCGGATGCCCGACCGGGGCCCGCGCCTCCCGCCGACCGACGCCCCACTCACCCGCTCCAAAGCCTGTTCACCGTTCGAACATTGCACCCCGCCCTCGGCACACATCACAACGACCCGGAGACACCCCGATGACGAAGCTGAAAGCCCACCGCGCCACCGCGCGCCTGTCCGGCCCCCTGCTGCCAGCGCTGACCGCGCTGCTGGCGCTGGGCGCCTGTGCCACCGCGCCCGAGCTGCCAGCCCCCGCCCGCCTGGGTGCCGCCGTGGGTGCCCCGCTGCAGGCCTGTGAAGCGCTGGCGCTGGACTTCCGCTTCGACGAGACGCGGCTGGACGCCATCTCGCGCATTGCCGCCGGCCCCATCGTGCCGGGCGGCCCGGCCGCCGGCGCTCATTGCCTCGTCAAGGGCCAGATGCGACCGCATCAGGGCAGCGACGGGCAGGACTACGCGATCGGCTTCGAGATGCGCCTGCCCGAGGCCTGGAACGGCCGCTTCTTCTACCAGGCCAACGGCGGCATCGACGGCGCGGTGCAGCCGGCCCAGGGCGCCCTGGGTGGTGGCCCGCTGACGGGCGCGCTGGCGCAGGGCTTTGCGGTAATCAGCTCGGATGCGGGCCACACCGGTCGCCAGAACCCGCGCTTTGGCGCCGACCCCAAGGCCCGCGCCGACTACGGCTACGGCGCCGTCGGTGCACTCACGCCGATGGCCAAGGCGGTGATCGCGGCGGCCTACGGCAAGCGGCCGGACCGCTCCTACATCGGCGGCTGCTCCAACGGCGGACGCCACACCCTGGTGGCGGCGGCGCGTTATGGCGACCAGTACGACGGCTTCCTCGTCGGTGCGCCGGGCTACCGCCTGCCCAATGCCGCGCTGGCCCAGCTCTGGGCCGCGCCGCAATGGCAGGCCCTGGCCACGCCGGGCGCCACCGTGCCGCATCCCTTCGCGCCCCAGGCGCGCATCCCCGACCTGGGCAGCGCGCTGACCGCGGCCGAACGCCAGACCGTGGCGCGTGCCGTGCTCGACCGCTGCGACGCGCTGGACGGCGCCAAGGACGGCATCGTCGCCGACATGGCCGCCTGCCAGTCCGCCTTCAACCTGGACCGCGATGTGCCCACCTGCAGCGGCGAGCGCAACGGCCAGTGCCTGAGCGCAGCACAGAAGAGCCTGCTCGGCGCGGTCTTCGCCGGCGGCCGCACGCCCGGCGGCCAGCTGATCTACAGCCCCTTCCCCTGGGACAGCGGCCTTTCGGCGGCCAACTGGGCGCAGTGGAAGTTCGTCAACTCGCAGGTGCTCGACCCGGCGGCGGGCTTCATCTTCATGACGCCGCCGCGCCCGCTCGACCCCTTCAAGGTCGACGTCGAGGCCGGCTTCAAAGCCATCTACGCCACCGACGCGCAGTTCACCGAATCGGCCGACGCCGTCATCACCATGCCGGGCAAGGACGACCTGAGCGGCCTCACGCCGCTGCGCAACCGCGGCGCCAAGATGGTGCTGTTCCACGGCGTGAGCGACGCGATCTTTTCGGCCAGTGACACCGCCGCGTTGATGCAGCGCCTGGACAAGGCCCAGGGCGGCCATGCGGCCGACTTCGCGCGTTATTTCCCGGTGCCCGGCATGGCGCATTGCAGCGGCGGCCCGGCCACCGACCAGTTCGACGCGCTGACCCCGCTGGTGCGCTGGGTCGAGCAGGGCGAGGCCCCCGCCGGCCTGCCCGCCCAGGCGCGCGGCGCCGGCAATGCCGGTGGCGTGAACGCCGAACTGCCCGCGGGCTGGTCGGCCGAGCGCCGGCGCGTACTCTGCCCCTGGCCGCAGGTCTCGCGCTACGTCGGCAGCGGCAGCCTGGACGACGCCGCCAGCTTCGCCTGCCGCCAGCCCTGAGCACCGCCACATCCCCGCGCCCGCGGCGCCCAGCTTCACCCACAAGGAGCCCACCATGGCCTTGTCCAAACCCTACCAGGACGTGCCCGGCACGACCATCTTCGACGCCGAGCAGAGCCGCAAGGGCTACTGGCTGAACCAGTTCTGCATGAGCCTGATGAAGGCCGAGAACCGCGCGCGCTTCAAGGCCGACGAGCGCGCCTACCTCGACGAATGGCAGATGAGCGAGGAGCAGAAGCAGGCGGTGCTGGCGCGCGACCTGAACTGGTGCATCCGCCTGGGCGGCAACATCTACTTCCTGGCCAAGATCGGTGCCACCGACGGCAAGAGCTTCCAGCAGATGGCCGGCAGCATGACCGGCATGACGGAAGAGGAATACCGCAACATGATGCTCGCGGGCGGCCGCTCGGCCGAAGGCAACCGCGTCATCGGCGAGGACGGCGACGCCCAGGCGCACCGCCAGCCGCAGGGCGCAGCCGGCCGCGCCGCCGCATCCAACCAGAAAGCTTGAGAGCACCCCCATGGCGCGCATCACCGCATCCGTCTATACCTCGCACGTGCCGGCCATCGGCGCGGCCATCGACCTGGGCAAGACCCACGAGCCCTACTGGCAGCCGCTGTTCGCCGGCTACGAGCCCAGCAAGCAGTGGATGAAGGACAACACCCCCGACGTGATCTTCCTGGTCTACAACGACCACGCCACGGCCTTCAGCCTGGAGATGATCCCGACCTTCGCCATCGGCACCGCCGCCAGCTACACGCCGGCCGACGAAGGTTACGGTCCGCGCCCGGTGCCGCGGGTGATGGGCCACCCCGAACTGGCCAGCCATATCGCCCAGAGCGTCATCCAGGACGACTTCGACCTGACCATCGTCAACAAGATGGACGTCGACCACGGCCTGACCGTGCCGCTCAACCTGCTGTGCGGCAGCCCCGGCCCCGCCGAGGCCTGGCCCTGCCCGGTCATCCCCTTCGCCGTCAACGTGGTGCAGTACCCGGTGCCCTCGGGCCGGCGCTGCTTCCAGCTCGGCCAGGCCATCCGCCGCGCCATCGAAAGTTATGACGAACCGCTCAAGGTGCAGATCTGGGGCACCGGCGGCATGAGCCACCAGCTGCAGGGCCCGCGCGCCGGCCTCATCAACCGCGAGTGGGACAACGCCTGGCTCGACCAGCTCATCGCCGACCCCAAGGCCTGCTCGGAAGTGCCGCACATCGACTACGTGCGCGAAGCCGGCAGCGAAGGCATCGAACTCGTGATGTGGCTGATCGCCCGCGGCGCCATGGCCGATTGCAATGGTGATGCGGCTGGCGGCGCCAAGCCCACCGTCAAGCATCGCTTCTATCACGTGCCTGCAAGCAACACGGCCGTCGGCCACCTGATCCTGGAGAACAACTGACATGAGCGCAACAAAGCCCCTGACCCCGCATCAAGGCCCCATCCGCGTCGCCCTGGCCGGCGCCGGCGCCTTCGGCATCAAGCACCTGGACGGCATCAGGAACATCCCGGGTGTGGAGGTCATCTCCCTCATCAGCCGCGACCTGGAAAAGACCCAGGAAGTGGCGAACAAGTACGGCATCCAGCACGTCACCACCGAGCTGGCCGACAGCCTGGCCCTGCCCGAGCTGGACGCCGTCATCCTGTGCACACCCACGCAGATGCACGCCAGCCAGACCCTGGCCTGCCTCAAGGCCGGCAAGCATGTGCAGGTCGAGATCCCCCTGTGCGACGTGCTGGCCGAAGGTGAAGAGGTGGTGCGCGTGGCCGACGCCAGCGGCCTGGTCGCCATGTGTGGCCACACCCGGCGCTTCAACCCCAGCCACCAGTACGTGCACAACAGGATCACGGCGGGCGAATTCAACATCCAGCAGATGGATGTGCAGACCTACTTCTTCCGCCGCACCAACATGAACGCGCTGGGCCAGCCGCGCTCGTGGACCGACCATCTGCTGTGGCACCACGCCGCCCACACGGTGGACCTGTTCGCCTACCAGTGCGGCAGCCCCATCGTGAAGGCCAACGCCATCCAGGGCCCCATCCACCCCAACCTGGGCATCGCGATGGACATGAGCATCCAGTTGAAGGCCGCCAACGGCGCGGTCTGCACGCTGTCGCTCTCCTTCAACAACGACGGCCCGCTGGGTACCTTCTTCCGCTACATCGGCGACACGGCGACCTACATCGCCCGCTACGACGACCTGTACACCGGCAAGGAGGAGAAGATCGACGTGTCCAAGGTGGCGGTGTCGATGAACGGCATCGAGCTGCAGGACCGCGAGTTCTTCGCCGCCATCCGCGAAGGCCGCCAGCCCAACTCCAGCGTGGCCGGCGTGCTGGCCTGCTACCAGGTGCTGCACCAGCTGGAACAGCAGCTGAACGCCTGAGGCAGCACCTCGGCGGCAGGGCGCCGGGCGGCATGCCTCGTGCTCGTGCCGATTGAAGGCCGGCTCGCGCCGGCCTTTGTCGTTTCTGCCCGCCGCCCGATACGTCGCCGGCCCTGCCGGCTCCACCGCTCCGCCCACCCGCCATGCGCCTCATCCTCTCGGTCACCGTGCCCATCTACCTGCTCATCGCTCTGGGTTGGCTGTGCGTGCGCGGCGGCCTGTTCCAGAAGGCCGAGATGCGGGTGCTGGGCCGCTTCGTGGTGGGCATCTGCCTGCCGGCGCTGGTGTTCAACGCCCTGTCGCAGCGCAACTTCGCCGAGGTGCTGCATCCCGGCTACCTGGTGGCCTATGCGGGCGGCAGCCTGTTGGTGCAACTCGGCACGGTATGGTGGCAGCGCCGCCTGCGCGGGCGCTCGCTGGACGACGCCGCCCTGCGCGCCCTGGGTGTGTCCTCGTCCAACAGCGGCTTTGCCGGCTTTCCCATCGCCCAGCAGCTCATCGGCCCGGTGGCCGGAGTGGCGATGGCGCTGAACATGCTGGTCGAGAACCTCGTCGTCGTCCCGCTCGCCCTGGCGCTGGCCGACAACGGCCAGCAGCCGCAGAGCCGGGTGTGGACCGGCATCGTCTTCTCGCTCAAGGGCCTGCTGCGCAACCCGCTCATCCAGGCCATCCTGGCCGGACTGGCCTGCGCCATGGTGGGCTGGAAACCGCCCGAGCCGGTGGCGCGCACCATCGCGCTCATGTCCACCGCGTCCAGCCCGCTGGCGCTCTTCCTCATCGGCGGCACGCTGGCCGGGCTGCAGATCCGCGCCAAGCTGCTGCACGAGGTGGCCCAGGTGGTCTTCGGCAAGCTGGTGCTCATGCCGGCGGCGGTGTTCGCCCTGCTCTGGCTGCTGCCGCCCATAGCCCCGCTGCTGCGCACCGCGGCGGTGCTGTTCGCCGCCATGCCCATGCTGAGCGTCTACCCGGTGCTGGCACAGAAATACCACCACGAGGACTTCTGCGCCGCCGCGCTGCTGGCCACCACCATCACCTCCTTCTTCAGCATCAGCGCCCTCATCTGGCTGATGGGTGAACAGGGCGGCTGGTTGCCCTGAACCCACGGCGCTGCCGGCGGTGAGCGTGAACTCACCCTCGATCGTGGGGATATTGCAGCCGCAGCAACGGCCGCCGCGCCGCGCCCGCCAGGGCGGGCACTAGCATGGCCGGTGCCGCAGCAGCGGCGGAGGCGGCGCCGCGCTGGCGGCACACCACCCGCGACATCACCAGCCAGGGAGCCAGAACAGATGCCCAGACGCAGCAGCGCCGCCACCCGCACACCCCTTGCCGTCCGCGCGGTCGGCAAACACCGCACCCCACCGCTGCGCGGCGCGCGCAGTGTCTGGCATGGCGCCGCCGCCGGCCTGCTGCTGGCCCTGACCGCCTGTGGCGGTGGCAGCCTGGGCGGCGCCAGCGACCCGGACGCGTCCGGCAACAGCGTCAGCCTGGGTCAGGACGGAACCACCGCCGGCAGCACACCGACCCTGCAGGCGCTGTCGGTCGACACGCTGGTCGGCGACGGCCTGGCCAGCCTCACGCCGTCCACCTGCACCAGCGCCGGCAGTTGCAGCCTGCGGGTCGAGATCGAACGCCAGCCGACCGGCGGCGCACTGACCAGCAGCAGCGCCAGCTACATCACCGGCGCCAGCCGGCCGGGCCTGGTGCTCACCCTGGCCGCACTGCAGTTGCAGGACGGCCAGTGGCAGGGCGAATCCCTCGTCTCGCGCAGCTACACCGGGCAGGTCGACGGCAGCGTGCTGGCCCAGGGCGGCCGCTACGGCAGCACTGGCCTGAGCGGCCGGCTGGTGGTGGCGGACCTCGCCGGTCTGCCACTGAACGGCTGGGCCGGCATGCCCTCCGACCTGGCCGGCGTGTTCCCGGCCGGTGCGCGCTCGATCCGGCTGGACGGCACCTTCAGCGCCGACCGCTACCGCCTGACTCGGTCGGTCGCCAGCTGCGTGGGCGACCTGGCCGCCTGCGTCGCCCTGTACCAGACGCCGGTCGACCCGACCGCCGCACCAGCGGCCCTGCTGCAGGTGTTCCAGGACAACCCGGCCGGCCTGGCCTACACCCTCGATGCCCCGCTGGCCGGCAGCACCGGACGGGTGAGCGTGTGGCAGCAGCAGGCCGGCACGTCGGTGCGCCTGGGCGGTGGCGACTTCCAGGTCGCGCAGATCGGCGGCGCCGACGTGCTGCTGGTCGGCCCGCTGGACGCCAACGTGCTGGCCGCGCTGGACGCGCCGGCGCAGGCCCGCCTGCAGCGCGGCGAACGTGCGCTGCTGGCCGTGGTCAACCTGTACGTCTGGACCGGCACCCTGCTGCCGGCTGGCCAGCCCACCGCAGACGACAACCCGCTGCGCCTCAACCCGGTGGCCCTGGACGCCCTGCTGGCCGCCCTGGGCATGCCGGCAGCCGGCACCCCCTTGCCGATCAACCAGGCGGTGGTGGTCGGCGGCGGCGTCACCGGCAGCCCGACCACCGGGCAGATCGGCGGCGACAGCGTGACCCTGGGCAGCTCCGGGTCGATCACCATCGGCGGCCAGACCGGCGGCAGCGTGGGCAGCGCCACAGTCAGCGGCACGACCGGCAGCAGCGGCGGCAGCCTGGTGATCAGCGGCAGCGGCAGCATCAACGCGAGTGGCGGCGCCGGCACGCCCTCCGTGATCGTGGACGGCAATACCGGCCCCTGAGTGCAGCTTGTTGTGGCCCGGGGCGCCAGCGCCAGGCTGCGATCCCGGGCCCTTGTACCGGCCGACGCTGCATTGCCGAAGGCGCGGCGCAGCGTCGCGGCCCGCTCAGGCCGGATCGGCGCCGGGTTCGGGCGGCGCCGGCGCGGCCTGCACCCGCAGCGTCGTGCCGGCGAACTCCACCCACTGGCCAGCGCGGATCTTGGCCGACTTGCGCAGCTCGACCTGGCCGTCCACCGTCACCTGACCGTCCGCCACCAGGGACTTGGCCCAGGCGCCGCTGTGGGCCAGGCCGGTGGCCTTGAGCAGGCGGTCCAGGGTGATGTGGTCGCCGCGCAGTTCAAAGGAGATGTCTTGCATGGGGGCGTCGTCCTGGGCACCGGCGGACCGGCGCGTGCATGAAGGGTGACAAGAGGAGTGACAGGTGGGGCGGCACGGGAGCTGAGCCGCCCGGCATTGTCGGCCCCGTGCCGGTGCACAGGCCCGGCGGCGCTGGCGCGGCGCCCCGGCTTCGTCGTATCCTCGGCGGCAAATGAACCAGTCAGTACAAACCGACACGGCGGTGCCGAACGAAGCCCCGGGTCGCACCAACGACCCCGAGGCGACCCGCGCCAACATCCTCGAAGTGGCCACCGCCGAGTTCTCCGCCAAGGGCCTGGCGGGCGCGCGCATCGACGAGATCGCCGCCCTCACCCGCACCAGCAAGCGGATGATCTATTACTACTTCGGCAACAAGGAAGGCCTGTACATCGCCGTGCTGGAGGAGGCCTACCGCCGCATGCGCCACATCGAGGCCAGCCTGCACCTGGAAGACCTGGCGCCCGAGCAGGCCCTGCGCACCCTGGTGGCCTTCACCTGCGACTACCAGCTCGCCAACCCCGACTTCATCCGCCTGGTGATGAACGAGAACATGCACCGGGGCGAATACCTGGCGCAGAGCCGCACCATCGCCGAACTCAACGTGCCGGCCATCGCCGGGCTGCGCAGCGTCTACGAGCGCGGCGTGGCCCAGGGCCTGTTCCGCCCCGGCATCGACCCGGTGGACCTGCACATGTCCATCAGCGCCCTGTCGGTGTTCAACGTCGCCAACCGCCACACCTTCTCACTCATCTTCCAACGCGATCTGGAAAGCGCCGGTGCTGTGGCGGCGCGGCGCGAAAGCATCGTCGAGATGATCGTGCGCTTCGTGCGCGTCTGAGGACACGCACAGCGTGCGCGCCCGCACCTGCGGGTTTGTACTGATCACAAAATACTAACCAGTTCGTACATTCTTGATGTCCGAACTGGAGGAGATCTCCGTGATGCAGAAACTGATCGACGGCTATTGCCGCCTGGTGGGCTACCTGATCGCCGCTGCCCTGGCGGTGATGGTGGTGCTGGTCTTTGGCAACGTCGTGGCGCGCTATGGCTTCAACTCCGGCCTCACCTTGTCCGAGGAGCTATCGCGATGGCTGTTCGTCTGGCTGACTTTCCTGGGCGCGGTGATCGCCCTGCGTGAGAACGCCCACCTGGGCACCGACATGCTGGTCAGCCGCTTCGGCCCGCTGGGCAAGCGCATCTGCATGGGCCTGTCGCTGCTGCTGATGTTGTATTGCCTGTGGCTGCTGGCCAAGGGCGGCTACGAGCAGTTCAAGGTCAACGTCGATTCCGAGAGCCCGGTGATGGAAGTCTCCATGGGCTGGCTCTACGCCTCCAGCGTCGTGTTCGCGGTGCTGGGCACGCCCATCCTGCTGCTCGACCTGTACCGGCTGCTGACTGGCCAGATCGACGACGAACACCTGATGCTGATCCAGGAATCCGAGGAAGCGCCGCACGAGAGCGTCGACACCCCGACCGCCCGCTGACACCCACACTGATCGAGAACCCCCATGACCGTCCTCGTCTTCCTGGGCTCCCTGCTGGCCGCCATGGCCCTGGGTGTGCCCATCGCGCTGGCGCTGCTGCTGTGCGGCGTCGCCCTCATGATCCAGATGGGCAACTTCGACGCCCAGATCCTGTCGCAGCAACTGCTCGAAGGCACCAACAGCTTCTCGCTGCTGGCCGTGCCCTTCTTCATGCTGGCCGGCGAGATCATGAACGCCGGCGGCCTGTCGCGCCGCATCGTCAACTTCGCCATGGCCCTGGTCGGCCACATCAAGGGCGGCCTGGGCTACGTGACCATCACCGCCGCGGTCATCATGGCCTCGCTGTCGGGTTCGGCGGTGGCCGACGCCGCGGCGTTGACCGCGCTGCTGCTGCCCATGATGGTGGCCGCCGGCCACGACAAGGCGCGCTCGGCCGGCCTGATCGCCGCCGGCGGCATCATCGCCCCCATCATCCCGCCCTCGATCGGCTTCGTGGTGTTCGGCGTCGCCGCCCAGGTGTCGATCTCCAAGCTCTTCATGGCCGGCATCGTGCCGGGCGTGTGGCTGGCGCTGTCGCTGGTCGTCACCTGGTGGTGGCTGGTGCGCCGCGAGCAGGTCACGCCGCCGCCGCGCAAGTCGTCCGCCGAGGTCTTCGGCGCACTGCGCGAAGCCACCTGGGCCCTGGTGCTGCCCTTCATCATCGTGTTCGGCCTGAAGTTCGGCATCTTCACGCCGACCGAGGCGGCGGTGGTGGCGGCCATGTACGCCCTGCTCGTCTCCACCCTGGTCTACCGTGAACTCAACCTGAAGAAGCTGGTGCCGCTGTTCATCGCCGCAGCCAAGACCAGCGCGGTGGTGATGTTCCTGGTCGCCGCGGCCAGCGTGTCGGCCTGGCTGATCAACGTGGCCAACCTGCCGGGCCAGATCGTCGAGCTGCTGCAACCGGTGCTCGACAGCCCGCGCCTGTTGATGCTGGCCATCATGCTGCTGACCATGGTCGTCGGCACCGCCCTGGACATGACGCCCACCATCCTGCTGCTCACCCCGGTGCTGATGCCCGTGGTCAAGGCCGCCGGCATCGACCCGGTCTACTTCGGCGTGCTGTTCATCATCAACAACGCCATCGGCCTGATCACGCCGCCGGTGGGCACGGTGCTCAACGCCGTGGCCGGCGCCGGCAAGATTGGCATGGACGAGGTCACCCGCGGCGTCGTGCCCTTCATGGTGGCCCAGTTCCTCGCCCTGGGGCTGATGATCGCCTTCCCGCAGATCGTGCTGGTGCCGGCGCACTGGTTCTACTGAAAAGCCCAAGCCCTCCTCGTGCGGTGCCTGCCCCAGTACGCCGGGTGCCGCCGCCTCTTCGCCTGCGTACGCTGTTTCCTCACCTCCCCTTTCATCCGGAGACCTGTCCCATGAAGCGCATCTTCCTCAAGTCTGTCCTGGCCCTGCTGGCCGTCACCGCCATGGGCGCCGCCTCGGCCCAGGAGCGCACGCTCAAGTTCGGCCTCAACGGCCCCGAAGGCCACCCCGCCGTGGCCGGCATGAAGAAGTTCAAGGAGACCGTCGAGGCCAAGTCGGGCGGCAAGCTCAAGGTCCAGCTCTACCTGAACGGCTCGCTGGGCAGCGACCAGGCCACGCTGTCGGCCATCAAGGGCGGCACGGTCGAGATGGCGGTGATGAACTCGGGCATCCTGGCCTCCGAGGTCAAGGCGCTGGAAGTCTTCGACTTCCCCTTCCTGTTCAACAACGAGAAGGAAGCCGACGCCATCGTCGACGGCCCGGTCGGCCAGAAGATGCACGCCGCCCTGGCCGACAAGGGCATCGTCGGCCTGTCCTACTGGGAGCTGGGCTTCCGCAACATCACCAACAGCAAGCGGCCGATGAACAAGGTCGAGGACGTCGAAGGCCTGAAGCTGCGCGTCATCCCCAACCCGATCAACGTCGACTGGGTCAAGGCCCTGGGCGCCAACCCGACCCCGATGCCTTTCACCGAGGTCTACGCCGCGCTGGAACAGAAGGCCATCGACGGCCAGGAGAACCCGGTCTCCGTCATCGCCGCCAACAAGTTCTGGGAAGTGCAGAAGTTCATCGCCCTGACCAACCACCAGTACAACCCGCAGTCGGTGATCTTCAGCAAGAAGGTCTGGGACACCCTGAGCCCGGCTGACAGGAAGATCATCGACGAGGCCGCCGACGCCGCCGTCAAGGAACAGCGCGCCGCCTCGCGTGCCGCAGTGGCCGCCAACCTCGAACTGCTGAAGAAGAACGGCATGACCGTCACCCAGTTCCCGGCCGCGGAAGTCGCCAAGCTGCGCGAGAAGATGGCCCCGGTCATCGCCAAGCACAGCGGCCCGATCGCTGCGACCGTGACCGAGGTTCAGGCCGAACTGGCCAAGCTGCGCAAGTAAGCCCCGGCTGCCGCGGCGGCACGTGCCTCTTCCGGGGCCCGTGCTGCCGAGGTGCAGGCCATGGGCCGGGCGGTGCGCCCGCCCGCCGGTCCATGGCCTGCCCCTTCTCATCGAAACGTCGTCCCGACTTCAATTCTTCATTCCGGCGCCCTCCGCGCGCCGGGCCAGGCTGCCGCCATGACCACCACCCCGTCGACCCCCGCACGCAACAAGCTGCTCATCGGCCTCATCGGCGCCGGCATCCAGCGCTCGCTCACCCCGGCCATGCAGGAGGAAGAGGCGCGCGCCCAGGGCCTGCGCCTGCACTACCAGCTCATCGACCTCGACTTCAACGGCGCCAGCGCCGCCGACCTGCCCGATCTGCTCAAGGCCGCGCGCATCATGGGCTACGCCGGCCTGAACATCACCTACCCGTGCAAGCAGGCGGTCATCCCGCTGCTGGACGAACTGTCGGACGAGGCCCGCGCCATGGGTGCGGTCAACACTGTCGCCATCCGTGACGGCAAGCTCGTGGGCCACAACACCGACGGCTCGGGCTGGGCGCGCGGCTTCACCCGCGCCCTGCCGGACGCCGACCTCAGCCGCGCCGTGCTGCTCGGCGCCGGGGGTGCCGGCGCCGCCATCGCCCACGCCGCCCTACGCCTGGTGGGGGTGAAACAGCTCACCGTCATCGACGTCGACCCGGCGCGTGCCGCCGCCCTGGCCGCCGAGCTGAACCGCCTGTACGCCACGCCCGCGGCGCCGCGCGCGCGCGCCGGCGTGGACATCGCCGCGGCCATGGCCGACGCCACCGGCCTCATCCACGCCACGCCCACCGGCATGGACAAGCTGCCCGGCCTGCCGCTGCCGGCCGAACTGCTGCACGGCGGGCTGTGGGTGTCCGAGGTGGTCTATTTCCCGCTCGAGACCGCCCTGCTCAAGACCGCGCGCGCCCTGGGCTGCCGCATCTCGGACGGCGGCGGCATGGCCGTGGGCCAGGCCATCGGCGCCTTCGAGCACTTCACCGGCCTGTC
This sequence comes from Pseudomonadota bacterium, assembly GCA_041169165.1. Taxonomy (GTDB): domain Bacteria; phylum Pseudomonadota; class Gammaproteobacteria; order Burkholderiales; family Burkholderiaceae_C; genus Sphaerotilus. Next base: position 15,008 of record JBEEJN010000063.1, on the reverse strand, counting down.
GGCCGACCCAGCGCGCATGGACGCACATTTCCGCGCCCTGGTGAACGCGCGCAGCGGCGGCTGATCCGCCACCGACCTGGGGCGGGCCGGCCTGCCGGACGCTCTCGGGTGGCGCCGACTGGGCAGCAGGGCCCCAGGCCTGAGACACTGCGGGCCGTTCCCCACGCCCCACGCTGCCCATCATGACGTCCGCTCGCATCGCCACCGCCTGGCCCAGCCCCCTGCCCCAGCGTCGCCTGGGCGAGTTCAGCGTCTCGGCCGTCGGCCTGGGCTGCATGAACCTCAGCCACGCCTATGGTGCGCCGCCGTCGCGCGACCAGGCCGAACGCGTGCTGCTGGGCGCGCTGGACGCCGGCTGCACCCTGTTCGACACCGCCGCGCTCTACGGCTTTGGCGCCAACGAAACCCTGGTCGGCCAGGTGCTGGCGCCGCACCGCCACCGCTTCATGCTCGCCAGCAAGTGCGGCCTGAGCGGTGTGACTTTCGCTGACGGCGTCAAACGCGTCATCGATGGCCGACCCGAGACCCTGCGCGCGACCTGCGAGGCCGCCCTGCAACGCCTGCAGACCGAGGCGATCGACCTGTATTACCTGCACCGCTGGGACAAGCAGGTGCCGATCGAGGACAGCGTCGGCGCCCTGGCCGATCTGGTACGGGCGGGCAAGATCCGCAGCATCGGCCTGTCCGAGGTCAGCGGCGCGACGCTGCGCAAGGCCCACGCGGTGCACCCCATCACCGCGGTGCAGAACGAATATTCACTCTGGAGCCGCAATCCGGAGATCAGCGCACTGGCGGCCTGCCGCGAACTCGGTGTGGCGCTGGTGGCCTTCAGCCCGGTGGCGCGGGGCTTCCTCGGCGGCGAGTTGCGCGACGTGAGCACGCTGGACGCCAAGGACATCCGCCGCAACATGCCGCGCTTCGCGCCGGCGGCGTTCGCGCACAACCTGGCCCTGCTGCCGGCCTACGAGGCGCTGGCCGCCGAAGCCGGCGTCACGCCGGCCCAGCTCGCCCTGGCCTGGCTGCTCGCCCAGGGCGACGACATCATCCCCATCCCCGGCACCACCCGCCCGGACCATCTGCAACAGAACCTGTGCGCGGCCACCGTACAGTTGCCCGCCGGGCTGCTGGCACGTGCCGAGGCCCTGATCAACCGCGCGACCGTGACCGGCCGGCGCTACAACGCCCAGGCCGAATCCGAGGTGGATACCGAGGAGTTCTGAGCGCCGCGATCCCACCCTTGCCAGGACACCCTGCCATGCATGACGTCCACTTTGTCTGGAAGCCCGAGTACGACGTGGGCATCAAGGACATCGATGACCAGCACCACTACTTCGCCGGGCTGATCAACAAGTTCATCGCCGAGCTGTGGGGCACGCGGCCCGACGAATACCAGCGCCAGCTGGTGGCCGAACTCAATGCCTACGCCCGCTTCCACTTCATCAGCGAGGAAAACCTGATGTTGCGCTGCAGCTATCCGCTGCTCGCCGAGCACCGCGCCCACCACCTGCAGCTGCTCGACGAACTCAGCGCCAAGCAGACCCGGCTGGCGCTGGAAAAGACCGAGCAGCGCAAGAAGGAAATGGTCGACTACCTGATCCGCTGGTTCATCAATCACACGACCAAGGAAGACCTGCTGCTGGCCAACTACCTGCACGGCGCGCCGGCCACCGATCCGGCCTGAGCCCGCCCGGCCCGCCCCTGCGGCGCACACCGCGCCGTCAACCTGAGACCGCACCCATGAACACCCAGCCCCTGCGCCGACGCGACATCCTCCTGGCGGCAGCCAGCCTGCCCGCCCTGGCGCTGCAGCCCGGCGCCGCGATCGCCCAGTCCGCCGCCTATCCCGCCAAGCCCATCACGCTGCTGGTGCCCTTCGCGCCCGGCGGCATCGCCGACCTCACGGCGCGCGCCGTCACCCAGGCCATGTCGGCGTCGCTCGGTCAGTCCATCGTGGTCGACAACCGGCCCAGCGCCGGCAGCATCGTGGCCAGCCAGGCGGTGGCCCATGCCGCGCCGGACGGCTACACCCTGCTGCTGATGAGCAACGGCAACGCCGTCAGCGCCAGCCTGTTCAAGAAGCTGCCCTTTGACGTGCAGAAGGACTTTGCGCCCATCGGCCTGCTCGGCAGCTTCGCGCTGGTGGCCTGCGTGGGCACGAACTCGCGCTTCAAGACCCTGGCCGAGCTGCTGACCTTTGCCCGCGCCAACCCGGGCAAGCTGACCATCGCCAGCATTGCGGCCGGCTCGACCCAGCACCTGGCGGCCGAGCTGTTCCTGCAGCGCACCGGCATCCAGGCCGTGGTCGTGCCCTACAAGGGCTCGCCGGCGGTCATCGGCGCGCTGCGCGCCGGCGAGGTCGACCTGGCCTTCGAGATCCTCGGCCCCACCATGGGCCAGATCAAGGGTGGCGCGGTGCGCGCCCTGGCCGTCACCGACGACCGCCGCGACCCGCTGCTGCCCGAGGTGCCGACGATGCAGGAAGCCGGCGTGGCGAACTACGACGTCACCTCCTGGAACGCCCTGGCCGCGCCCACCGGCACGCCGGCCGAGGTCATCACCCGCCTGAACCGTGCCGCCCGCGAGGCCCTGGCCAGCCCGGCCGTCGCCCAGCGCCTGCGCGAACTCGGCGTCAGCCCCAAGGCCGGCGCACCGGCCGACCTCAGCGAACTGCTGGGCGCCGAGATCAAGCGCTGGCGCGAGGTGATCGTGGCGGCGAAGATCGAGCAACAGTAAGTCTGGGCTGAACGTGGCGGCGCGCGCAGATCAGCGCTCGCGGCCACGCTGCCCGACTTCCGGCCCGATCACGGCGCCAGCTTCCATGCACGGATTCCGCTTGACCCCACCTTCGAGGCAGCAGCACGTTTGACCTTCGTGCGTAAGGCCGCCACTGCGGCCTTCGCGCTGTCGGGCCTGGGTATCACCAGGAGACGGCAACATGGCCGCCGTCGAATACGGCGAGCAGGTGTAATTCAGGCCCGGCCAAGGGCGCCATACTGCTGTTGTAAAAGGAAATCCGCGGTAGGTCAGTACTACTTGCAACACCAACAACTGCCGCAACGGCAACCCGAAAATGGTTGCCGTCAGCGGCATTGCTTTTTTCACGATTCGCAGCACGTGTATGCGGAGCGACGTGCAGTTTCACACGACCTGATTTGAAAACTTCTGCTTACCTGTGTTCGGTGCGAATTCTCAATAAACTACCCGGAATCCAGAGGACGCATTAAGTACACCTGCGAGGCTGGATCCAGCACCATTACTTCAATTCACGACACACGGGACCCCATGAACAACTTAAACGATCCTAAGAATTTCAACGTTCAAATAACTTTAAGCAACATTCCGCCCGAGGCATGGCGGAATACATTCCCACCGTACCCCTTCAATACGCCACAAGGGCAACGACCCTACGCCCCAACTCCTCCGGGGGTCAATCTTAGTTACGATAACAATATTTCAACCATCACGGTCACCGGCGACTCGGCGGGTGTCGTCAAAATTGGCGAGCGTGGTGCAATAGATATCGACGACGCCGCCGGTTTGTGCAATCTGTACTTTTCAGTGGTGCTTAAAGACTCCAATCAGGTCTTCACTGTCCAATGGGGTGTCGTCATTGCTACCGCCGCCGGCGTTAACACGGCCGGCCGGTGGTCGTGGGCAGGATCCAACACCGCCGCCCCTCCCTGCAACTTATTGGTATTCAATCCCAGCTACGAAACTTGCGACTATGAATATTACATCGTAATATCCAGCATCAATGACGGGGTGGAGCAATATGCCGTCATCGATCCGCGGCTCCAGACGAGATAACAAGGCACGAGGACGGGCCGCCGCACTCAATTGTTGTCCCGAGCGCCAGCAACTCTCGGTGTTCCGGCACTTGCTGTAGATACGAAGTTCGCAGTTCCAGGCTGGTAATCAGCCTGGCTGTCGACAATAATCCTTCTACCGCGGCTCGGCGGATTTCCAAGGCCCGTTCGTCGTTCATTTTCGCCAGCGCAGTCACGAGCAAAAGAGCCGCACGTGCTGGTTCTTCCGCCCCCGTAAAATTCCATGGGGGATTCAGACGCGTTAAAACTGCATCGACCAATGCCGAAAGACGGCGTGAATCTTCCTGTCTCAACGGCGTGATGAGCCGATAAATACACGTTTCACAAGCCAGTATTGGCATGTCGAGCAAATCTAATAACTCGCCGGCTCGCTGCAAATAGCCATCACCAATTTCGTTGTGGGCAAGCACTTTGGCGAGGCCCAATGTCCGAAGCGCAGCAGCTTCGATCAAAGGATCATCCTGCTGGCGAGCAACGATGACGGCCAGATCCGCTTGTTCAGCGGCGGCGGTGAGTTGACCCAGTCTGATCAACGTCATGGCATAGTTGACGCGAACTGTCGCTGAAGTCACACGATCACCGAAGCGGCCGAATATCTCCGTCGCGGCACCGAACGCGTCGCAGGCCTCTGAATAAAGGCCGAGCTGCATCGTGTTATATGCCAGGTTAACGCGCACCATCCATTGGTTAGCTTGGTGAGGCGTCAATGCATACAAGTCAGCCGCCTGCCGGTAATGATCCACCGACGAGGAAAGATCGCCGCGATCCCCGGCAATATTTCCAAGTTCGTTGTACACCAATGCCCGTACGGAAATATCACTGCCGGTATTCGCCAGTTCCAGTGCTTGGTGCAGAAGTCGACTGGCGTCTTCATAACGAGCGCGGCGCACATGAATCTGCGCAACTCGCGCAATAGCCATCGCTCGCACTTCGGGCGCACAGTTTTCCGCAGCGTCAATGGCGCGTTCACCGGCAACCAACGCTTCGTCGAAGCGACCCTTTTCCATGCAGAAGCGCGCAAAGGCACCATGACCTTCCGCCAAATGCGCTTTGTTGTTGGCCGACGGGGTTGAAACTGTCCGCGATGGCCGGAGTGCCAACTCTGCTTCTCTGACAAATTCGCGCAGACACTCGGCGCGTCGGTGCTCCTCGTCCAGCACTGCTTGCGCGCCCACCTGCAGGCCCAGCATTTTCAGGCGCCGATCCACGTCATCCACCGCCAGCAGTGCCATCGCCCGGTCGCTGTGCGCCATCACCTGTGCGTTGTCGAAACGGCTCACGGCTGACTCGGTCGCGAGCATCCACTGATCACGGGCGGCTTCCTTCTCGCCGCCCAGCTCGTGGTGTTCGGCGATCACCTCGTGGGCGGCGCGCTGGGGCTGTTGCCCGGCCAGCCAGTGGGCGAGGCGGGCGTGCAGGCCGCGTCGCACTTTCTTGAGCACGCTGTTGTAGGCCACCTGCTGCAGGCTGTGGCTGTGGAACTGCAGCGCGCCGGCCGCATTCGGGTCACCCGCAGTGGACAGCGCTTGCACCAGGCCGCGCGCCTGCAAGGCGTCGAGTGCGGCTGGCCCCGGCGCGCCCAGCTCGGTCAGGCTGTCGGTCCAGAAACGTTCGCCCACCACGCTGGCCAGCTGGGCCGTGAGGCGCAGGTCGGCGGGCAAGGCATCCAGGCGCGCCTGCAGCAAGCCGGCCAGGGTGGCCGGCAGGCGGGCGCCATCCAGGCGGGCCAGCTCGTAGGTCCAGGGCGTCGATCCGGCCTGGATAACGCCGCGGTCGACGAGGGTGTTGACGGTCTCTTCGATGAAGTAGGGGTTGCCCTCGCCGCGCCGCAGCACCAGGTCGAGCAGCTCGGCCGGCGCCGCGGCTTGCGGCTGGCCGCCGGTGAGCAAGTGGTTGGCCAGGCGCCGCTGGTCGTCGGCGTCCAGGCCCGCCAGCGCGATGGTGTGGGGGCTGGGCGCGTCGACGGGCGGTGCGGGCCAGCGGCCCTGTCCTTCCGGACGAGTGCCGCACAGCCACAACAGCGCCAGTCCGGGTTGGCGCTGCATCACCGTGCCCAGCGCCTCGAGGCTGGCGGCATCGGCCCATTGCAGATCGTCCAGCCACACCACCCAGGCGCGTGGTGCCGCCACCGCCTCGATGACCTGGCCCAGGTGGTGCAGCGCACGGTCGCGCAGGCGGCGGGCGTCGTCCGCCAGACCGCTGACCTCCGGGTGCGCGGCAAAGTCATAACCCAGCAGGTGGCCGAGCACCGCCGCGTCCGCCGGGTCGTGCAGGAAAGGCTGGCACAGCGTCAACCAGCCGTCGCTGGAGAGCCCGGCGCCTTCCGCCACTGAGATCGACGGCGCCTTGCCCTCCACCGGCAATAGCGCAGACGCCCGGGCCAGCAGCGCCGTCAGCAAGCGCTGCAGCACGGCGTACGAGGTGGCCAGCATCGAGTGATCGGCCTGCACGCCGACCCAGCCCAGGCGATGGCCGTGGCGCCGTTGGGCACGCTGCAGGAACTCGGTGCAAAGCCGGGTCTTGCCCTGGCCGGCCTCGCCCACCACCAGCACCTGCTGCTGCCGCCAATGCGCCGCAGCGGCCGACGGCGGCAAGGGCGGGGCCGCCGCGGGTCCTTCGGCGCCTTGGCAGAGCTGGTCCGCCAGCTGGTTCAAGCACACAAGTTCCTGACTGCGGCCGAGAAAACTCGTGGCCACGCCGTCCACGCCCCGCTGCGCCGCCTGTTCGCTGCCAGCCACCCCCCGCACCAGATGGGTGATGAGTGGCTCGGCGTGGCCCTTCACCGACATGGGCGGCTGCTCGACCATGTCGAAGCGCCCGCGCACGAAGCGCCAGGTGGCCTGGCTGATGCGAAGGCCGCCCACCGGTGCCGTCTGCTCCATGCGGGCCGCCAGGTTGACAGTCTGGCCGCGGATGGTGCCGTCGCCGTCGACGCCGCCGCCCAGCAACACGTCACCGGTGTGGATGCCAAGCCGCACCGCAAAGGTCACGTCCGGATCGAGCTGCGGGGCCAGTTCGTGCAGCCGCCGCTGTTGCACCTGCGCCTCGGCCAGCAAGGCCAGGCCGGCCAGTACGGCTCGTTCGGCATCGTCCTCGCGTGCCACCGGTGTGCCGAACGCCGCCAGCAGGTTGTCCCCGGCGTATTGCAGGACGCGCCCGCCGTACGACTCGACCTGCGCCGAATACGCGGCCAGCGCGCCGTCCATCACCACGTGCACGTCCTCCGGATCCAGGTGGGCGCTCAAGGCCGTGGAACCCACCATGTCCAGGAACAGCACGCTCACCAGCTTGCGCTGCTGCTCGCCGGCCGGCTCGGCCGGTGCCGGCAGGGCGCCGCGCGCCAGATGCAGGGCGCGCAGCGCGGTCTGCGTCACTGCATCACCGAGCAAGCCGCGATGACTTTCGATCGACTCGATGGCACGCACGATTTCGTCGTGAGCCGGAAGCGGGGCAGCAGTCGCCATGGCGTGCATCAAGCGTGCAGGAAGATGTGTGGATCGAGCGCAGATCGGGACGTGCCAACCCGACGGCGCGCCACTCTAACGCGCGTCCAGGCGAACGCTGGCCCTACTCGGCACCATCGGCCTTGATGCATGGCGCTGGCGGTGAACCAAGCGTCGCGCCTGGAGCTGCGCTCAGCCGGCGGGCTGCGGCTCGATGCGGACCACCTCGCGCGCCACCCCCTCCAGCTCGCCGCGCAGCCAGCGCTGCAGCGGGTCGCCCTGGTGGCGCAGATGCCAGACCATGTACATGGGCATCTCGGGCCCGGCCAGGGGCAGCTCGGTGCTGGCGAATCCGCGCAGCAGCTCGGCCGCCAGCAGGCTGGGCACGCTGGCCAGCAGCGGGCTGCCGCGCAGAAAGGGCGCGATGCCGGCAAAGCCCGGCACCTGGGCAACGATGCGGCGCTGCACGCCCTGGGCGAGCAGCCACTCGTCGACGTCAAGCATGCGCCGCGGCTCGTAGAGCACGGTGATGTGGTCGCTGGCCAGGTAGTCCGCCAGGTCGGCCGGCGCAGTGCGCACCGCGGCGTCGTAGAAGACGCGGTAGCGGTCGGCGAACAGACGCTTTTGCAACACGTCACTGGCCTCCGGCGGGCGCGGGCTGATGACGAGCTGGCAGCGTTCCTCGCGCAACATCAGCGCGGTCGGCACCCCCGAGGGGATGACGCGCAGGGTCAGGCGCGGCGCCTGCGCGCGCAGCCGGCGCAGTAGCGCCGGCAGCAGCAGCTGGCTTTGCAGATCGTTGGCGGCGATGGTGATCTGACCCTGGGCCTGGCTGGGGTCGAAGCTGCCGGCGGCGGCAAAGGCACGCAGCTGGTCGATCAACTCGCGCGCCGGCCCGGCCAGCGCCTGGGCATGCGCCGTGGGCACGATGCCGCGGCCGGACTTGACGAACAGCGGGTCGCCCACGATGGCGCGCAGCTTGTCCAGCAGATGGCTGACGGCCGACTGCGTCACGCCCAGGCGCTGGGCGGCAGCGGTGACCGAGCCCTCCTCCATCACGGCCAGCAGCAGCTGCAGCAGGCGGCCATCGAGGTCCATGGGGTTGCCGGCGGATCGATCGATTTGGCTCATGGTTCGCATGAGTATCCCTGCGTTGATCGCCCGGCGGCGCCCACGAATACTTCGGTCCATCGACACCGGCCAGCCCACGGCACCCCGCCCACCCCATCGCGCAGGAGACTTTTCCATGACTTTCGATTTCGCCGGCATCCCAGGCACGACCTTGTTCGACGGCAGCCAGGCCCGCAAGGGTTACGCCTTGAACAAGATGTGCTACTCCTTCAACGAGGCGGCCAACCGCCAGGCTTTCCTGGCCGACGAGGAGGGCTATATGCGCCGCTACGGGCTGAACGAGGAACAGGCCGCCGCCATCCGCGCCAAGAACGTGCTGCAGCTCATCGGTGCCGGCGGCAACGTGTATTACCTGGCCAAGTTCGCCGGCATCTTCGGCCTGGACGTGCAGGACATCGGCGCGCAGCAGACCGGCATGAGCAAGGACGAGTTCAAGGCCAAGCTGCTGGCCGCACGCGGCTGATCGCCGATCGACGCTCCTCACGACTTCCACAGACAGGACACGACCCATCATGGCCAAGCTCATCGGCGCCGTCACCACCTCCCACGTCCCGGCCATCGGCCGTGCCATCGCCAAGGAACAACAGGGCGACCCGTACTGGAAGCCCTTCTTCGACGGCTTTCCGCCCGTGCAGCGCTGGCTGCAGGAACAGCAGCCCGACGTCGCCGTCGTCTTCTATAACGACCACGGCCTGAACTTCTTTCTCGACAAGCTGCCCACCTTCGCCATCGGCACCGGCCCGAGCTATACCAATGCCGACGAAGGCTGGGGCATCCCGCAGGTGCCGGCCTTCACCGGCGCCGAAGATCTTTCGTGGCACCTGGTCAACAGCCTGGTGGCCGAGGAGTTCGACCTCACCACCTGCCAGGAGATGACCGTCGACCACGCCTTCACCCTGCCGATGGCACTGTGCTGGCCCGATCAGAAGTGGCCGGTGAAGGTGGTGCCCATCTGCATCAACACCGTGCAGTTCCCCATCCCCAGCGCGGCGCGTTGCTACAAGCTGGGCGAGGCGGTGGGCCGCGCCATCAACAGCTGGCAAAGCGACGCCAAGGTGGTGGTGCTGGGCACCGGCGGCCTGAGCCATCAGCTGGACGGTGAACGCGCCGGCTTCATCAACCGCGACTTCGACCTGGCGTTCATGGAAAGCCTGATTCACAACCCCAAGTGGGCCACCCAGTTCAACAGCGAGCAGCTGGTGGAAAAGGCCGGCACCCAGGGCGTTGAGCTGCTGATGTGGCTGGCCAGCCGCGCCGCCCTGGGCGCCCATGCCAAGCTGACGCACCAGAACTATCACATTCCCATCTCCAACACGGCAGCCGGCCTGATGTTGATGGAAGCCACGGCCTGAGTGGACGGGCGCGGCGCCCCCCCCCCCGGGTGTCGCATGCGCAGCGTCGGTGAACCACGGCGGGGTGTCGCGCGTTGATTAGGGGCATCATCAGCGCATCGACCCCTCAATCGCTCGCCCGCCGGACGGCTCCAGGTCGTTCAAGGCCGGCCGCGTCACCGGAGCCCTGCATCATGGCCCTGCTCGACACCCTGCCCACCCTGCCGCCAGCCGACCCACCGGCCCTCATCGTGCACGCCCAGCGCCCGGCTGCGGCCACCATTCCGCCGGTCCTGATCGCCATGGCCAGCACCGACGCCGCCGCCAGCTACCAGGGCGACACCCTGGTGGTCGACGGCGTGGCCTACCCGCGCGACGGCAGCAACAGCGCCAGCCGCAGCTACGCGCCCGGCCGCCTGCTCGTCAGCCCGCAGCCCGGGCGAGGCGGCGAAATCGCCGCCTTGATGCTGCGCCTGGGTCTGACGGTGGAACGCGCACTGGGCGGCGATCCCCCCATCGGCTGGGTCATCAGCGTGCCCGAAGGTTACGAACTGCAGTGGCAGGCGGCGCTCAAGCGTCAGCCGGCGGTGGCCGGCGCCGACATCGACGGACGCATGAGCCCGCAGCCGGCACGTCAGGGCACGCTGCAGATCGGTCCCGGCATGGTGCGCTGATCGTTCCGTACCACCGCCTGCTCAAGCGGTTCAGGCCGGCTCGGACAGTTCGATCAGGTTGAAGTCCGGGTCGCGCACATAGACCGAGCGGATCTTGCCGGTCGCGCCGGTACGCAGCACCGGCCCCTCGACGATGGGCCAGGCGGCGGCATCCAGCCGTTCGATCACCTGCTGGAGCGGAACGCTGGCGATGAAACACAGGTCCAGCGCACCCGGCACCGGCAGATGAGCCTTGGGCTCGAATTCGCTGCCCTGCACATGCAGGTTGATCTTCTGCCGGCCGAACTTGAAGGCCAGTCGCTCCACCGGCGGCGTGCCGCCGACGAAGGTGTCGAGCTGCATGCCCAGGACGCGGGTGTAGAAGTCCACGCAGGCCTCGCGGCGCGCGGTGGTGAGCACGAGGTGGTCGAGGTGGTCGATCATGGGCGTCTCAGGTGTCGCGACGGCGCTCGCGATGGGTGGCGGCCAGGCTGACGGCACCGGCCGCTCGTGCCGCGCGCGTCAGCCGCGCAAGGCGGTGCGACGCAGGCTCACACGGTCAGGCAACGGGGTGGAGCGGCGCAGCACGTCCTCGGCCAGCCATAGTGCGCTCTTGCGCGCGCGCTCGGCCACCACCGGCAGCGGCAGCTGCTGGTAGTCGTCGTTGAAGACCTCGAAGCTGTAGTCGCCGTCGTAGCCGATGGCATCGAGCCGGCGCACCAGCTCGGCGAGCTGGTCGCTGTGCACACCTTCGCCGGGGAAGACGCGGAAGTGGCGCGCCGTGGCCATGCGCTCCTCGAAGCTCTGCGTCTCCTGCCACATGAAGTCGGACAGCTGCACGAGGTAGATCTTGCGCGTCTCGATGAAGTCCAGCTCGTCGAGCGAGGTTTTCGCCGCAAAGATGTGGAAGCTGTCCAGGCCGATGCCCAGGTTGGGGCAGTCGGCCTGTTCGACCAGCTGCCAGGCCTGCTGGAACTCGTTGACATGGCGGCCCCACGAGAGTGCCTCGTAGGCGATACGAATGCTGTGCGGCACCGCCAGCATGGCCAGCTTGCGCAGGTCGGCCGCCAGGGTGGCAGCCTCGCCGCTGGCGTGGGTCGAGGTGCTCGAACACGCCAGCAGCACCTTGCAGCCCAGCGCGGCGGCCATCTCGATCATGCTTTTGGCAATGTCGACCTTGTAGGCATGCAGATGGCCTGACAGACCCTCGAAATCGCGCAGCACCTGGAAGCCCGTCACGCGCAGGCCGCTGGCGCGCACCGCGGCCACGGCAGCGTCCAGCCCCTCAGGATGGCCGACCAGGTCGCGCGCGCTCAGCATCACCTGCTCGAAACCTGCGCCCTTGATGGCGGCCAGGCGGGCTTCCAGCGGGCCGGCCAGGGTGATGGTGTCCATGCCGAAGCTGGTGATGGCACTGCCTGCGCCGGTGGCGTAGGTGGAGGCGGCGGGTGTGTAGGGCGTGGGCGGGCGGGCACTCATTGCACAGCCTCGCCGGCACCGCCGGCCACCGGTTGGCGCGGGTCGCGCACCAGCTCGAACATCACCGTGCCGAGGTAGGTGCGGGTGAGCGCGCCGCGCTCGTCGGTGTGGGTTTTCGTCGACTCGACGAACTCGACGCCGCGGCCGCGCAGGGCCTGCACCGCTGCGGTGATGTCGGGCGCGCCAAGGCCGATGCGCTGGAAGCTCTCGGTGTTGTCCAGCACCAGCGGATCAGGCTCGATGAGCTGCAGGAAGAAGGTGGTGCAGGGGCTTTGCAGCAGCGTGCCCTTGGGCAGGATGCCGAAGCGCTGCTCGGGCGGCAGCTCGGCAAAACCCATCAGCTCGCGGTAGAAGGCCACCCAGTCCTCGGTGCGCTCGGCGCCGATGTACTGCACCACGCCGAAGAAGTGCAGGCCGGCGGTGGCGGGTGGATTGGGGTCGACGCCGGGGATGGTGGTGAAGTCGACGTCGTAGATGCTGAACTCGCGCCAGCGGTCGACGAAGTAGATGTGCGAGCCACCCGGGCCGTGGATGCCGGGAATGTTCAGCTCCATCACCTGCGCGTGCATGGGCACGGCCCAGGCGCCGCGCTCGAGCAGGCGCTCGTAGGCGCTCTGGGCGTCGCGCACCCGCAGGGCAACTGCGGCGATGCGCGGCGCCTCGTCGGGCGCGCGCATGCCGCGCAGCACGCCGGGGTGGGCGTTGACGATGATGTTCATGCCGCCCTGGCGGTACAGCAGCACCTCGCGCGAGCGGTGCCGCGCCACCGGCTTGAAGCCCAGGGTCTCCAGCACATGGCCCAGGGCCTGGGGCTTGGAGGTGGCGTATTCGATGTATTCGATGCCCGCCAGCCCGATGGGGTTGGGCTGGGCGTCGGCGGTCTCGCGGGTCATGAAGGTGTCGGTCATCGGCGGGGCTCTCCTGGGCTGATTGTGCGACGAGACCCGCCCGTCGCACCCTGCGGCGCACCCCGGCTGCGCCGTGCGCCGGCCCCTCAGACCGAGGTGGCCGCCGGGGCTGCCGCAGCCGCCGCCGCAGCGTGGGCACCGCCCAGGAAAAGCCGCTCGATGTGCGGATCGGCGAGCAGCTCGCCGGCAGGCTTTTGCAGCACGCGCCGGCCTGATTCCAGCGCGATGGCTTCGTCCGAGATCTTGAGCGCGCTCTTCACGTTCTGCTCGACCATCAGCACCGTCGTGCCCTGGTCGGCGAGTTGGCGCAGCAGCTTGAAGACATCGGCCACCACCAGCGGGCTCAGGCCGATCGAAGGTTCGTCGATCAGCAGCACCTTGGGGCGCAGCAGCAGGGCACGGCCCACTTCAAGCTGCTTTTGCTCGCCGCCCGACAGCGCGGCGGCCGGGCTGTTGATGCGCTCCTTGACGCGCGGGAAACGCTCCAGCACCTCGGGGATACGCTCGTGCGTGGTCTTCATGCCCAGGGTGATGCCGCCCAGCTCCAGGTTCTCGTAGACCGAGAGCTGACCGAACAGGTTGCGGCCCTGCGGCACGAAGGCGATGCCGTGTTGAACCAGCAGGTCCTTGGCGCTGGCACCCGTGATGTCCTGGCCTTCAAGCTTGATGGACCCCTGGCGCACCTTGAGCAGGCCGAAAAGGGTTTTCAGCACCGTGCTCTTGCCCGCGCCGTTGGGGCCGATCAGCAGCGTGATGGCACCGCGCCTGGCCTTGAAGCTGAGGTTGTTGAGGATCATGAAATCGCCGTAGCCGGCGAGCACGTTCTCGAATTCGATCGCGTGATCAGTACTCATCGTCAGTTCCCCAGATAGGCGTCGAGCACCTGCTTGTTGGCGCGGATCTCGTCGGGCGTGCCGATGGCCATCACCTGGCCTTCGACCATCACCATGATGCGGTGGCACAGGTCCATCACGAAGTCCATGTTGTGCTCGATGACGACGAAGCTGGCGTGCTGGCCATTGGCGCCGCGCGTCTTGTTGAGGTCCTTGAGCAGCGTGCTGATGCCGCCCACCAGGCTGGGGTTGACGCCCGCGCAGGGCTCATCCAGCAGCACCAGGTCGGGCTCGCTCATGAAGGCCATGGCGATGTCAACTAACTTCTGCTGGCCGTAGCTCAGCTCGCCGGCCTTCTTGTGCGCCACGTGGCGGATGCGGAACAGGTCGATCAGCTCGTCGGCCTTGGCGCCCAGGCCCGAGTCGGCGGGCGCGAACATGCGGCTCCACATCGTGCCCTGGTGCTCCTGCGCGGCGACGATGAGGTTGTCGCGCACGCTCATCTTGCCGAACACCTGCAGGCTCTGGAAGGTGCGGCCCACGCCGCGGTGGTTCAGCTCCAGCGGCGACAGGCCGGTGATGTCCTGCCCGTTGAGCTTGATGGCACCGGCGTCGGGCGTGATCTGGCCCAGCACGCTGTTGAACATGGTCGTCTTGCCCGAGCCGTTGGGCCCGATGACGCCGAAGATCTCGCCGGCCTGGACCGTGAAGCTCACGCCGTTGACCGCCTTGATGGCGCCGTAGGCCTTGTGCAGATCGCTGACTTCGAGCAGCGACTCGCCGGCCTGGTGGACATGGCTGCCCTGCATCATGACTGTGCTCCTTGCGTGGCGGCGGCAGCGGCTTCTGCAGCCGCACCTTCGGCGGCCTGCGCGGCGCGTGCGGCCGAGGCCTCACGCGACTGGCGCCGCGCCTTGAGTCGATCGGGAATGCTCAAGAGGCCATCCGGCAGCCACAGCATGAGGATGACCACCGCACCGCCGAACACGAACAGATACCAGGCCTGGGCAAAGCGCAGCCACTCGGGCAGCAGCACACCCACGGCGGCGCCGACGATGGGGCCGAAGAAGTAGCCCGAGCCGCCCACCACCACCATCAGGTACATCATGATGGACGAGCTGACCGCAAACGGCGCCGGCTCGATGAACTGCACCAGGCTGGCGAACAGCGCACCCGCCACGCCGGCGTACACCGCGCCGATGGCGAACGAGAGCAGCGTGTAGCGCTGGATGTGGATGCCCAGGCTCTCGGCGCGGATGGGGTTGTCGCGCAGCGCGGTGAAGGCCTTGCCCCAGGGCGAGCGCAGCAGGCCGTAGAGCAGCGTGGCCAGGATGATGGTCACGCCCAGCACGAAGTAGTAGTAGGCCAGCTTGCCGTCCAGCGAGAAGCCGAACAGGCTGGGC